>CACYWQ010000009.1 GCA_902778165.1 uncultured Lachnospiraceae bacterium | reverse complement strand
CTAACATTCTATCGCTGCCCTTTCTATCTTAAGTCCGTTACGATACTTCTCCATAAACTTCTCGAATCCGTCGATATCTGCCTGTGTGGGTGATAACTTGCTGCCCTTGGTATCTGCAAATATGACCTTATTTAAGTATGTTCCGAGATCATCGGCCTTATCTGCAGCCATATAAGCCGCAAGGATGGCCATACCCCATGCACCGCCTTCGCCTGCAGTCTCCATTACGGATACGGGAGCATGAATCGCTGCTGCCGCGAAACTCTGGCCGACGATAGGTGTCTTGAAGTATCCGCCGTGTCCTAACATCTCATCAACTTCAACATGCTCTTCCTTAAACAGGATATCAAGTCCTACCTTAAGTGCCGCAAATGCCGAATACAGATGCATTCTCATCACATTGGGAAGAGTAAACTTATCATCTGCCTTACGTACGAATAAAGGAGCACCGTCAGTAAATCCAGTTACAGGCTCGCCTGATACATAGTTGTATGATAATAATCCGCCGCAATCGGGATCACCCTTAGCCGCAACGGTATATAACTTAGTGAACAGCTCATTCATATCAGGAGTCTGACCCATGAGCTCATAGAATTCCTTAAACATGTTAACCCATGCATTGATCTCTGATGTACAGTTGTTGCAGTGTACCATACCTACCAATGCTCCGTCGGGTGTCGTAACAAGGTCTATCTCAGGATATACCTTGGATAAAGGCTTCTCAAGTACGACCATTGCAAATATTGATGTACCTGCAGAGATGTTACCTGTACGCTTAGCCACACTGTTAGTCGCTACCATACCCGTACCAGCATCACCTTCGGGAGGACACAGAGGAATACCTGCCTGTAATGCTCCGCTTGCATCAAGTAACTTAGCGCCTTCTTCTGTCAGTGTACCTGCATTCTCTCCGGCGTTAAGCACCTTGGGGATTATATCTTCAAGCTTCCATGAATAGCCCTTGGATGAGATAATGTCGTTAAACTTATTCATCATGGTCTTGTCATAGTCGCCCGTATTCATATCTATGGGGAACATTCCGGAAGCATCACCGACACCAAGTACCTTCTGTCCTGTTAACTTCCAATGCACATATCCCGCAAGTGTTGTGAAGAAATCAATATTCGGAACATGCTCTTCATTATTAAGAATAGCCTGATACAGATGTGAAATACTCCATCTCTGAGGAATATTGTAATTGAATTCCTTGGTAAGTTCTTCAGCTGCCTGACCTGTCATGGTGTTACGCCATGTACGGAAAGGTACAAGCAATTCACCGGACTTATCAAACGCAAGATAGCCGTGCATCATTGCCGAGAAACCGATTCCGGCATATGATGTGACAGTTGTGTCATATTTAGCCTTGATGTCCTTAAGCAGATCTGAGTAACAATCCTTAAGTCCGTCCCAGATATCGTCAAGAGTGTATGTCCACACTCCGTTACTTAATCTGTTCTCCCAGCCGTGACCGCCTGTTGCAAGTACAGTACCCTTCTCATCGATCACCACAGCCTTGATTCTTGTTGAGCCGAACTCTATACCCAGATAGCTCTTACCCTGTTCTATGATTGCCTTATTATCCACAGCAGTATCCTCCTATACATCTGTATTACCCCGCGAAGGCATACCTTCGCAATATATTATTCTCAGTAAATAATATTAGATACAATGCGATTATAAAAGCCAATTTTTAATGAAGTTGTTTGGATTTTCTATGATAGATTAATAGACTACTCTGTCTCGGCCCTGCTCTTTGCCCATGTAGAGCTTATTGTCAGCTTCCTTGATGTTCTGATCAAGTCCCTGATTCTTATCATATTCTGCAAGACCGTAGGTAAGCGTCACCTTAATCTTCTGATCTCCGGACATGACAACAGTCTTACGAAGTTCACTCTGGACATTATACAGAATGCCCATGGCATCATCACCGTTAAGATCCGGGAATGCTATAAAGAATTCCTCACCACCCCAACGTGCAACGAATCCGTCGTCACCGACTGTAGTCATCAGGACCTTAGCCACAGACTTAAGCACAAGATCACCTATATCATGACCATAGGTATCATTGACTCTCTTGAAATGATCTATATCACATATACATACGCTGCAAATCGAATCATCAGCCTTCTTAACAAATTCAGCCAGATATTCCATGGCACTTCCTCTGTTATTAAGACCTGTAAGGGGATCGGTATTAGCCTTCTCCTTAAGCTTCTTATTGTACTCCACAAGCTTACTCTCCATATTCTGACTATCATTGGAGAATACATATGCGGCTATACAGGTGCATAAGAGAATGACCAACATACAGCTGTCTCTGACATATCTGTGTGTCACCCACGAAACACGATAAACAATGGGCTTACGTCCACCGTAAATATTCGCCAGTCCCATGTATATTAAGAATGTCATAAAGGTGAATATGATCTTATACCTGAACTTGTCGTTGCTGGCAAAGAAGAAAATGATAATAAGAAATGCCGGGAATGTCTGGAAGCCTGAGTCCGGGCCGAATAAGAACAGCATAGCCGTTCCCCACATACCCGTAACCGCAATAAACAACCATACTACCGGCATCTTGCGTAACTTATATGATAATGCAAATACGCAGAAATATAACAGACCGATGAACATACAGCTGACAAAACCGCCCAAATTCGCTATGATGGAAAAAATAAGCGTATCAACTGCAAAAAACGCCATCATAATAAGGCACAGTATTCTCATAAGAACGGTCATCTTCCTTGACTCGTTCTCATATACCGTCTCCTTATCAATAATCTTCTTGAACTGATCGAAAAGCTGCATTATACCCCCTAAAGCATTGCCTCAGATCAACACTTATTTCCCTAATATCTTAATCGTATATACGCTGTCGTCAACTTCTATGCTTGTAACCGTTGAGTCCCCGCTGAATATGTCTTCGTCCACATATTCGTATTTATCCGGTGTGACGCCCTGTTGCAGATTCTGTATTATCTTCTCTACTCTGGGCCCATGTAAGGGATTACATTCACCTATACATGAAATCTTACCGTTCTTGGCATATTCAATAGCCTGGTCGCTTACACCGTCGAATGATATGACCATAATCTGGCCGGCGGTTATATTATTACCCACTTTACGGCCTGCAGATTCGATTGCCTCTATTGCGCCGAATGCCTCATTATCATTCTCACAATATACGACATTGATATTGTCGTACTTACGAAGCAGTCTTGATGTGGCCTCTCTGCCCTTGGCCTGTGTATATTCACCTGCGGCTTCTTCAAGCAGATTCCATCCGTTTGCTCTGACCGCATCCTTAAGTCCTTTGGTTCTTCCTATCTGAGAAGAAGCTCCTGCCGTTCCCTGAATATCAACTATATTGACCTCTTCGGGAGCAATCTCCTTATTCTCACAATAGTTGCGAAGCCATTCACATGCCTTCCTGCCTTCGAGTTCGAAATCAGAACCCACCCAGCATTTGAATAATTCCGGATCGGAGACATTCACCATTCTGTCTACGATTATTACAGGAATTCCGGCATCCTTGGCTTCCGTGAGTACCGTATCCCAACCATCCTCGGTAACGGGAGCAAGTACTATGTAATCAACCTCTCTTTGTATGAAGGTTCGTATGGCTGTGATCTGATTCTGCTGCTTCTGCTGCGCATCTTCAAGTATCAGATCGTATCCCTTCTCTCTTGTGAAGGTCTTAACCATGGATTCGGTATTGGCTTTACGCCAGTCCGACTCGGCTCCTACCTGAGAAAATCCTATAACTATCAGGCCCTCGTCCGTATCATCTTCCATAACGTTCTGTGTATCGGCAACCTCTTCGATATCCTCCACACTGCTTACAGATGTGCATCCGGCCATCGAAAATACCGACAAAAACATTAATATTGTCCAAAAGCCCAACCTTCTCCTCATACCAAATAATTATACTAAATTCGAACAATTCGCACAACACATATATGGAAAACATTCTTATATTAGTATAAAGTGCCGAATATGTCAAAAGGCCACGGATCTTTCAATCCGTGGCCCCTTGCAGAAACCTATATCCAACTATGAGGGTATTATTATTTCTTAATAGCTCTCTTCTTTCTGGCCATAACAACTGACTGTACAACCAAGAAGATACATAACATTGCAGCGATCGTGATACCTGTCCACCATGCCTGGTCAAGACCGGCGCTGGCTACGATATTCTGAATCGTACTAAGTGAGAGCACTCCGAAGAATGTTCCTATGATGTTACCGACACCACCGGTAAGCATCGTACCGCCGATGATCGATGATGCAATGGCATTCATCTCTGCGCCCTGCGCATGTGTAACGGCTCCGCTTCCTACATGTAAGAAGTATACATATCCGCCGATACCTGCAAGTAATGAGCAGATGATGTGTGACATGAACTTGGTATGCTTAACATTGATACCTAACATAAGTGCGCTCTGCTTATTACCGCCTACCGCATAGAAGCTTCTTCCAAGCTTGGTCCAGCGTAAGATACAGAACATTACTATTACGATCACAAGTGCTACGATAACACCTATCTCAACATATGCATTGACATACTTGCCAAGCTTATTAACCGATCCCATTCCGGGAACTATGATTCTTGTATCCTTAAGTGCTACGAAGTCAGGGTTAACTACGTTGAAAGGATTGGTATTAACAATCGTTGTCATACCTCTGGCAAAGAACATACCCGCAAGAGATACGATAAACGGCTGAATATCAAGGTATGCAACCAGGAATCCCTGAACAAGTCCGTATGCAAGACCTATAAGAATAGCTATAATCATTGATACTGCAACATTTCCTCCCTTGTAATCAAGGTATACGGCGCAGCACATACTTACAAGTGCCGTAACACCGCCGACGGAAATATCGATTCCGCCTGTGATCATTACAAGGCTCATACCGCAGGCAAGAATAATAAGTGCCGCATTGGTATTAAGAATGTTAAAGAATGTCTGGGGCTTTAAGAATCCTTTGCCCTGGAACACTATAGCTCCTATGTACATTAAGAAGAATACCACTATCGTGATGGTAAGAAGGAGATTAGTGTCCGTCATATCTTTGAATTTATTAGATAACTTAGACATTTGCCACCTCCTTGTTCTTGCCGCCCTTTATGTTCTTAACAAACTTTGATACGGCCTCTCTGAATGTAGGTGCACTGAATACAACAAGTGCTATAACCACGATAGCCTTGTATGCGGGAAGTGCATCCGAAGGAACATTATACTTAAACAATGTGGTCGTAAGTGTCTGAATAACGAATGCACCGATTATTGATGCAGCCATGTTAAACTTACCGCCGCTTAATGCATTACCGCCAAGAGCTACCGCAAGGATAGCATCCATCTCTATATCCTTGGCTATAACCGAATAGTTGATTGATGACAAACGGCTTACCTTGATGAGTGCGGCTACTGCTACACATGCACCTAAGATAACGAATGTAAGCCACTTGATAAATACAGGGTTGATACCGTTAAGTCTTGAAGAACTCTCATTGATACCTACTGCCTGTGTATATAATCCGAGGTTGGTAAATTTAAGTACCAAGAAGATTATTATCACGCACGCCATTGCTATAAAGAACGGTGTGGGAATCGGGATACCGGGGATGAATCCGCCGTAGTATCCGAACTTCGGATCACTTATTATGGGAAGCTCATTATTGTTAATCCAAGCTGCTATCGAACGACCTGCTGTATATAAGATAAGGGTCGCTACCATGGGCTGAATCTTAAATATTGATACCAATACTCCGTTAAAAGCTCCGAATGCCATTGCTACAAGACATCCAACGATGAATGCAACAAATATGGGAGTACTTAATGTATCGGGTCTTGTGTTGGTACCGCACAATACTCTAAGCATTGTACTTCCGGCTATTGCTATTGCCGCACCTACGGAAATATCCTGTCCGCCTGATGCCGCTGTTACAAGAGTCATTCCTATTGCAAGGATTGCAAGCTCCGAACCGTTATTGATGATTGTTATTAAATATCCTGACAGAACCGGATTGCCGGCGCTGTTAACACCCATCGAGATCTTAAAGAATGACGGGTCGATCACAAGATTGAATAACATAAGCAGCAATAAAGCGGCAACGGGAATGAATATCTGATTCTTAAATATCTTACTCATCTTATGCCTCACCTCCTGCTATAGTACTCATGATCTTGTTCTGGGTAAGATCTTCACCCTTAAGTTCGCCAACGACTCTTCTGTCTCTCATGACTATGAGTCTTGAGCAGGTACGTAACATCTCATCCGTCTCTGAAGAGATGAACGTGATACTCATACCTTCGCTTGCAAGCTTAAGTACAAGCTTCTGGATATCTACCTTGGTACCTACGTCAATACCTCTTGTAGGTTCATCAAGAATAAGATAATCGGGATGTGTAAGAAGCCATCTTGCAAGAATACACTTCTGCTGGTTACCGCCTGACAGTGATTTGATGGGGGTATCTGCCGATGCGGTCTTAATTGATAACGCCTTAATGTATTCATCTGCAAAAGCATTGGCCTCTGCCTTGGTGAAAGGCTTGAAGAATCCCTTCATAACCTGAAGCGCAAGTATTATATTCTCTTTAACGGATAAGTCTCCTATGATTCCGTCTACCTTACGGTCTTCGGGAAGATAACCTATACCGTTCTTCATTGCATCTATGGGCTTGTTTATCTTAATTGTCTTACCGTTCTTCTTAACCGTACCTGATACAACACGGTCGGCGCCGAAGATCGCTCTTACACACTCGCTTCGTCCTGAACCAAGTAAGCCGGTAAAACCGTTAACCTCACCCTTATGTATATTAAAATCAAAGGGACGTATTCCTTCGGTACTTGATAAGCCCTCTGCTTCGATAACGGGCTCACCGCTGGTATCTACGCTGCTTCCTGCAGTTTCTGACTTGATATCCGACAGATCATCAAGTTCCTTACCTAACATCTTAGATACAAGCTGTACTCTGGGCAGATCCTTGATCTCATATTCTCCGACTAATTTACCGTCTCTAAGCACTGTTATTCTGTCGCACACTTCATATACCTGATCAAGGAAATGTGTTACGAATATGATGCCTACTCCTCTTGCCTTAAGTTCTCTCATAAGGCCGAAGAGTTTCTGAACCTCATTATCATCAAGTGATGATGTAGGCTCATCTAAGATAAGAACTTTACAGTCCATATCCACTGCTCTGGCTATTGCCACCATCTGCTGAACAGCGATGGAACAGCTTCCGAGCTGCTGTGTTGCCTTGGCCGGTATGTCAAGTGACTTAAGCATCTTGTCAGCTCCGGCATTCATGGCCTTCCAATTCTGAATTACGTCGTCTGAACGACCTATGTACATATTCTCGGCTACAGAGAGATTAGGACATAACGTAATCTCCTGATACACCGTACTTATGCCTGCGTGCTGAGCATCTTCAGGCGAGCGGATAATAACATCGCTTCCTTCAAGGCTTATCTCACCTTCATCCTTGGTGTATACGCCCGTCAAGACTTTGATCAATGTGGACTTACCTGCGCCGTTCTCTCCCATGAGAGCGTGTATCTCGCCCTTCCTCAATGTAAAATCGACGTTCTGTAAGGCCTTGACACCCGGGAAGCTCTTGTATATTCCGCGCAAACTAAGCAAAGCATTATTATCCATTGCGTGTCTTCCTCCAATACCTTCATAGAAATACGGCATAAGCATCAGATAGTATTCACTTTACCGACACCTATGCCGTATGTGTTTCACACAAATATTTACATATTAGTAATCTGCACTACAGATTAGATACCATACTGGTCAACATCTGCCTGTGTGATTGTTGAAGCATCGAAGCCCTTCTCATCCATGATGATTGTCTTCTCAGCTATTGTGCCACCAGACTGAAGAGTCTTGATAACTGTGTCGATGTAAGATGACTGGAAAGGATTGCACTGTCCGTCATAGTTCCAGTTCTGAGCAAGGAGCTCTTCAAGTGCCCACTTGTTGCAGTCAAAGCCCATAACGATTACGTCCTTGCCAACACCGTGTGAGATATTAGCTGCGTCAAGTGCTGCAACGGCACCCTTAGCCATATCGTCGTTCTCAGCGTAGATTACGTTGAAAGGTGTACCAGCGTCGATTACAGACTGAACGATCTGCTGAGCGTTCTCAGCGTTCCACTCTGCTGTCTGCTGCTTAACAATGTTCCAGTTAGCTTCTGCTGCTACCTTAGCATCTAAAGCACCTGAACGGCCCTTCTGAGCTGCTGAACCCATAACACCCTGGATATGGATTACATTGTACTCATCGAGGTTCTGGCCTGCGAGCCAATCAACGGCTGTCTGGCCTTCCTTGTCCATGTCAGATACGATTGAAGCTGCATAGAGGCTAGGATCTGCATCGATTGTTCTGTCGAAAAGGATAACCTGGATACCTGCATCCTGTGCATCCTTAAGAACTGAATCCCAACCAGATGTATCAGCTGCTGAAAGAAGGAGGTAATCTACACCATCCTGGATGAACTTCTGAGCTGCTGCGATCTGCTCATCGTTCTTAAGGCTGTATGCGAACTGTGCATCATAACCGTTCTCTGCTGAGAATGTAGCCTTGAGGTCCTTATCGTTAGCTGTACGATAACCAGACTCGTTAGGATCGTTGTTGATGATACCAACCTTGATAGCCTCACCGCTTGCTGCGGGAGCTTCTGCTGCAGGTGCCTCAGCTGTGTCAGCTGCGGGTGCCTCTTCTACTGCTTCTGCTGCGGGAGCTTCTGCTGCAGGTGCTGCTGCGCTACCACATGCTGTCAGTCCAAGAACCATAGCGGTTGCAAGAACCATTGCCAAAACTTTCTTCTTCATAATTCTCTCTCCTATAATAAAAGATAGTTTCATCAAAGGCCTATTCCTTTGATGAAACCATCATATTATTCTCAAGACAATATTTAAATGAATAAAAATCACTATATGTTGTGTTTTTTTATCTTTGATTATCTATGGGTGGAATAAATTACGATTGTGTTTGAATATTTTATTCCACCTTCCGTAAGAATTCACAACATATCCGTAACCTATACAGGAAGAAGAAGCGTAACCGTTGTTCCCTCTCCGTATACGGAATCTATATGTATTCCGTACCTGCTGCCGAATTTAAGTCTAATTCTCTCATCAACGTTACTTAATCCGAACATCGCATCCTTATCAGAGGTGTTCGCCACGGATGGTGTCGCAGAATCCAAAGCGACGAAAGACTTAGTCGTCCCCAGTTTATCACTTAATTCCTTAAGGCGCTCTTCGGTCATGCCGATACCGTTATCTTCCACATAGAGGTAAATACAGCCGCTTTCGACCTTGCCTGTAACTGTGATCCTTCCCTTACCTCTCTTATTCTTAATGCCGTGATAAAGCGCATTCTCAACAAGAGGCTGCAGCGTGATCTTAGGGATAGAGGATGTGTAGATCTCATGAGGTACATCCACGCTGTATTCAAGAATATCCTGATATCTGACCTGTTGGATCTTAAGGTAGCTTATCACATGCTTAAGTTCATCCTCTATGGTAACAACGTCCCTGCCCTGACCAAGGGAAGTACGGAAGAAATCCGACAGAGAACCTACCATGTCCACAACCTTGCTCATATCACCGGCTTCCGCCAACCATACGATCGTATCAAGGGTATTATATAAGAAATGAGGGTTAATCTGAGATTGTAACAGTTCAAGCTCCGCCGTTCTAAGGCTCTCCTGCTCGGTACGCACCTGATTAAGCAGGGCATTGATCCTGTCTATCATATCATTAAGGGTGGTGCTCAATACCCCGATCTCTGCACCGGTATCAAGCTCGGCCCTTACGCTTAAATCACCTCTTGCCACCTTCTCAGTGACTTTACTTAATTCTCTTACGGGCTTGGTGATAGATTGAGATATTACATATGAAAGAATGATAACAAGCAGGGTCACGATTGCTGCCGCAAGCGCACCATATGAGAATAACCTCGTATAGAAGGCATTCATCTCCGCCCTTGATTGTCTTAAATCCTGCAGTTCGTAGTAAATAAACTGAAGAATGGTCTCACGTACAAGATAGGTCACTATCTGTACGTCGTTTTCCCATATCTCCATGTTCTCTTCGTATTTCTCACCTTCGGCAAGATTGGCCTCGATTCGGTCGGTATATGTACCTAAGTTACGAAGATACTTACGGATATCATCAAGCATGCTTCTGTTATCTTTGCTGATATTGGCGGATTCACCAAGATTATCAACAACGGAAGATGCGTCATTAAGCATCTCTCTAAGCTTGGATTCTTCGAAAGTCTTACTCTCAACGATTACAAGATAAGTCTCATAGTCAAAGTCTTTCTTGAAGTCCAGCGAGAATTGACTGGCAAGGTCAACGGCCTCTATAAGCTCATCATATCGCTTATTCTGCATATTAAGGGTATACAGACCGACACCCATAAGCGCGATTATGGGCAGAATGATAAGCAGATATGAGAATCTTATTCTGGTCGCAAGCGAAGTATTGCGATACCGCCTGCCTAGCGATTTACTCATACACCATCTTCCTCTTCGACGGACATGTTGCCGCTTCTGTACTGAGTCGGAGTCATACCCTGAGTCTTCTTAAATAAATATGAGAAATAGTGGGGATCCTTATAGCCGACTTCCACACTTATCTCAACACTTCTTTTGGATGTGCAGCGAAGTAATTCCTTGGCCTTATTCATTCGATAATCCGTCAGATATTTGATAAATGTCTCACCTGTCTGTGCGCTGAATATCATGCTTAAATGATTGGGTGAAAAATTTACATGGCTTGCAAGCACATTAAGGGAAAGATCCTCATCCGCATAGTGCTCATCAATATATGCCTTAAGTTCATCGATAAGTCCGCTGTATCTGTTATTGGCCTGGCTGTCTCTTATCTCTATTGCCTTGCCGATTATCTCTATAATATATCTTCTTGTGCTGTCGACATCGCTTATATCTCCGGATGTCATATCAAAGGCTCTTATCTCATTACGGTCATAGCCTCGCTCATCCATGAATGCCGATACGGCGAAATATACTTCCGTTGCCACATACTGTCTGAACATATTGGAATGAAGTGCATTCTCACCAAGACCCGCGAAGAACTCATCCACATAATATACGGTCTCGGATTCCGTACCCTTATGTAAGAACTCCATGACACGGCTTCTGTCCGTCTCACCGGGTGCAATACTGCTTATGTTGAAATCTTCGGGATCTGAATCATCCATATATTTAAGAGTCTCTTCATATCTGAAGATCTTGCTCTCATCACTCATATATCTGTGAGCATAAGCGTGAGATGCCTTCTCATAAGCATCATGGAGTTCCGATAACCTGACAACGGCCTGGCCCATACCGCCGTAGTAATTAACGTATTCATACTCGGACATAAGCGCATCTATGCCCTCAAGGGCATCATCTTCCGCCTTCTTGATAGCCTCTGCATCATCCGCTCTTAAGACTATGGCCTTGCCTTCTATATCTCTGTCAAAAACAAGGGCCCCTGTCTTATCCGCAAGTTCGCTAAGTCTCTCATATATCGCAACGACGCTTCCCGAATACTCATTCTCTTCATGATGAGTCGACACGGCCTTAAATAGCACAACATTATATGCACCCGCGGATATATCCATATTAAGCTTATCCGCAAGCTGCATCAGCTCTCCCGCACTCTTATCACCGAGTGCCATATGTCTGAATAATTCCGCAGACTCTCTTAAAGAGTTCTCCGCCATCTCACGCGCATACTGTTCCTTAAGTTCTCTCTCCTGCTTATTGGCTTCGATCTTGGATGAGAGTTCATCAAGCTGTGAGATCAGTTCATCGCCGCTTATGGGCTTGGTCAGATAGTGGGCAACACCTATGGATATGGCCTCTTTGGCATAATCAAATTCAGCGTAGCCGGACAGAATTATTACTTCCATCCAAGGAAATTCCTTCTTAATAAGACGGCTTAACTCAAGACCGTCCATAAAGGGCATCTTGATATCCGTAATAACAATATCGGGCTTAAGTTTCTGAATCATAGGAAGCGCAAGTTCACCGTCCGATGCCTCACCCACGAATTCATATCCGTGTCCTGCCCAGTCTATATTATTCTTGATGCCTTCACGCACCACATATTCATCTTCTGCCAAGAAAATCTTTAACATGTCATTCTCCGTTCCGAGGCACTGCTACCCTCGGGTTGTTTATTTGCTTAAATTGGAATTCTGATATTTCGGATCCGCCGTTACATCTTTATCAAACCATTCAGGCGGTATAAATACTTCCGCTTCCTTAACGGATTCAAATTCAACTTCCGCGATAATAAGCGGTGCAAGGTCTCCTTCGAATACATCCAATTCTATAGTGTATTTATCATAAGGAATCAGATATCTTGTCTTGGTGATAATCTTACCGTCTGCCTTCTGACGAAGATGGTTATAACTCTCTTCATTAAGAGGAAGATTATACTCTTCACGCGCCATTAAGCCTTCACCTTTATATGTGAAGTAATACTCATCATCCTGCTTCCTGATCCTTAAGGTCGGCTTACGATTGATATAAGCCTGTTCTATCTTATGATATGAATATGAATCAAGATCAGGCAATTCCTTAACCGTGAATTTTAACTCAATCTCCATTATTTTACCTCTAATAATAACCTTATCATACCTTCCGCCGTAATGGGAATATCCGCTCCGTTTGGAAGCTTACCCTGCGAAGGATCCAAGCTGACACCTCTGTCAGCAAGCGTACTTACTCCGTAACGAAGCATAAGTTCCGAGACAGTATTACGCGTAACAGCATCTTCGGCGCCGAATTCAACAGATACAATCACGTGTTCATTGCCGCTTCCGTCATTAGCCTTAACCGCGGATACAAGACTTGCTCCCGCCATATTCGTGGTGCCCGTCTTAAGTCCTATACAGTCCTTCATATTGTATAACATCGGATTAAGATTGACTATCTTCATATCCTTGGATGCGATCACGTATTCCTTGGTCGAAGTGATATCCGTAACCTGAGGATATACGGCAAGCATATAAGATACAAGCGCAAACATATCAGAAGCCGTCATCTGATTCTGTAATTTGGTCGTAACCAGATTATCCGAATATACCGGAAGTCCGTGGGAATTATAGAATCTTACCTTATCGGACAGTCCCATATCGACTGCCTTATTATTCATCCTCTCCACATATGCCTCTTCGCTTCCCGCTATGTGCTCGGCAAGCATAAGCGCACATTCATTACTTGAAGGCAGCATCATTCCGTATATTAATTCCTCTACCGTGAGGCTGTCTCCCTCATTCATGGGTACGACACCGTCGCCCGTTTTGCTAAGCAGTTCCGCTTTAAGAGAAGTGACCACTCTGTCATCCATGCTTATCTCACCGCTTGCAAGCGCATCCATCACGCACAGAAGATTCATAAGCTTAGTGGTACTGGCAATAGATACCGCCACATCATCACAATACGACGCATATACCTCGCCTGTTGTTGCATCACCCACAAGTGCACTTCTGACTTCAGTATAGAAGCCCGCATTCTTAAGTTCCGTAACATCCGCCTTAAACAGCTTATCCGTATCTATATGAAGTCCGTCTTCTTCTACCGCCATATCCACATCAAGGATCATCGCGATATCGGTAATACTTATAAATGCATCGCTTTTACCCGCGCCGTTAGTACCCGTTAAAGTACAGTATTTAACTTCCTTCCCGTCTACGGTAATCTTGTTAAACTTAAGGGAACTTGTTTCGTATATATATCTTGAGTCATCATCCCCTTCTGGCGAACTGTCCGTGGCATCAGTTAAACTTACGTCGGAAGCTGTCGATTCACCATCCTGATCAGTTCCTTCGGGTTCATCTGCATCGGCCGCGTCGGCTTCTGATGCCTCGTTATCAGATCGATCATCATCTCTTACGTCAAATAATATATCTTCACCACCTACAGGTGAGTAAGAAGCGCCTGTAACTATGTTAATCTCTGATGATGATATGCTTACCGAATACTCTGCCGAAGTTCCTTTAAGAACAAGTGCCAGATCTCTTAATGATACGAATCTGTTATTAAGATAATCATAATGAATGGTCTTAACCTTGCCGCTCTTTGCTCCGGATACATATACCGGAAGATTCTCAAGAATTCGATTCCTGGCATTGGCCGCCGATACGTGATTAAGATCGTGTATTGCATCTATCGGCGCAAATACGGAAGTATAAGACACCTTAGCCAGACTTCCCACTCTTGTGTACATCATTCCGCCGGATAACACATTATCGGTTAAGTCTTCAGTATCTTGTGTTGCATCATCTCCGGAATCCGCTCCGGCATCAAGGGCAAGCATCCTTCTGCTTACCATATATTCCATTAACAGTTCATTATCAAGCAGCACGGTCTGCCTGTCGGCCATGTATATTCCGCTTCTGTTATATTTGGCTTCAAGGTCGCTTAGCGGGGGCATGATATCGGGACCGTACTGTGTCAGATAATCCTTAACCGTCATTCCCGTAACGTTCTGCATCAGAGCCTCTATATCCGTATCTGATACTTGCTTACCTGCCGCTTCGAATCTTATTCTTATTAGCTCCGTAAATGCCGCTGCCATCTGCTCATATGCCGTGTCACGACACTGTGAATATGCAGCCTCATCTACGGTCTTGGTATAATTGCCGTCAGATGTAAATGTGAGTACTTCAGGAATACGTACATCCTTAATGTACTCTGTGGTATCCACTTCTCCTCCCATTGCCGCGGCTTTGATCCAAGCCGATGCATGCTCTCTTACTTCAGAAGTGACATCAATGTCATTTGTCCACTTACCTATGAGTTTGTGTCTGGGATCTGTCAGATATACGGCACCTAACACAATAACCGCAAGTATTGCCACAAGCGTCAGTGACAATACAACTTTGATCACGCCGTGACCTTTCCTTCTTACTTCCCTCTTACTATACTTATCTCTCAATTAACCTTACCTGATCATTCGCTGTAATAAGCAGTCTTCTGCACAAAGGACGGAGTCCGTTATGACCGAATTCCGTCCATTGTGTTATATATTATGCAATAATTCTCTATTCACCTGCTCCATCGGGTGTAGCGTTGCCTCCGCCTTCGCTGCCACCGCCGCTTCCGCCGGATTCGCCACCGCTTTCTCCGCCAGTCTCACCACCTGATTCGCCACCGGATTCACCGCTTCCGCCGGATTCACCACCGGACTCACCGCTTCCGCCGGACTCACTACTGCCGCCTGATTCTCCGCCAGATTCACCACTGCTACCACCGGACTCGCCACTGCCACTGCCAGAGTTGCCACCACTAGGAGTAATTGCAGGCGTCACAGCTGGTTCTGTTGTCGGAGCCGGCGAATCCTTTTTCGGTATAGTCTCTTCTATATATTCGCCGCATGAACAGTACTTTCTTTGTAATCCAGTCTCAGATGTTGTTGCTTCTCTTATAACCTCAGTCTTTGCTGTATAACTGTGTGTATGTGTTTCGCTCTGCTTCTCCGGTACAGGCGTTGGTGTCGGTGTCGGCGTCGGTTCTTCTGATGACTCCGGCTGAACCTCTTCTGTTACGGCCGGCGTCGGAACATTCACCTTATCCTTAACCATATCCTTAAACTGACCTGTGGGCGGAACATAATGAACCGTATATGAGCCGTCCGTCGGAATTCCCGGGACAGGATGGCTTAATATGTAACTTCTGATAGCCTCGTAACCTTTGGCATTATAATGCAAGCCGTCACCGCCGTCATAGTGGCTGTTAATGCTTCCGTTCTTATCCTTAAGCACGGATGCAACATCCAAATAATAGATTCCCTCATACTCGGCAAGAGTTACAAGGAACTCATTATACTTCTCTATCCATTCGTTCTTAACGGAGCCCTTGTATGTACCGTTATCATCAACGGGCCATATGGACATAAGAACGATCTTGGAATCCGGAGCCATCTCCATAATGTGCTCTACTAATGTCTTATACTGTTTCTCATAAGTAGCTTCATCGGCGCCCTTCATTCCGTTGACACCGTAGCCTATGTATATAACCTTCTTGGCATGAGTCGTAAGATATGACTTAAGTGTATACTGCTTGCCTGAATTCTGAGTGAATGTAAAATTCTCTACTGAAGGATGTGCAATACCTACCTGCGCAAGCACATCTTCATCGGATATTACTGCATAACTTACCAGTCCGACATATCTTGAATCACCCAAGAATATACAGTTATTAAGATATCCATCACCGACGCCCCCCTTAACTTCGGCAAGCACCGTAGGATCTTCTACCTCTTCACCAGTGGCCTCATCAACTCTTACTCTAACACCGTCTTCATTGGTATAAGACTTACCGTCTCCGCCTGCGAATACATCGCCAAACTCTTCGGGATTGGCAGCCTGAGGTGTCACCACTCTGTTACCTCTTACGGTATGAACAATCAGAGGAACCGCAACTGCTACAGCTACTACAAGTACGCCGACAGCGATTGTCTCAAATCTGTACTCTCTCCACAACATCCTGCATATACGCTTAATTCTGTCAATTACAGAAGGCTTGCCTGCCGGATGCTCAGGGCCATGTACCTGGTGCTCGGGACCATGTCCATGTACCGGATGCTCCGAACTATGCGCCTGGTGTTCCGGACTATGTGCGCGGTGCTCGGGATTATGTCCCTGTGTCGGATGCTCGGGGCGTCTCTTAACACCCTTCTTCATAGTACGCTCAGGATGTCCTGTTCCCTGCTTATGTTCAGGATGTTCAGGATGTCCCGGGCGCTTAGGACGTGCGCCGTGCTCCGAACTTACACTATGTCCCGAATGTTCAGGATTCTTATGAATGTTTTTGTCTGTGATTTTCTTATCGTCCATAATCTTTGTTGTACGGTTAAACCGTAATACTTTCCCTTATAGTGATTATATGTTCTCAAGTTTAAGGTCGTTTTCCTTAATCCAGCCCATCTTACGAAGTATAAGACAGAATACCCATGACAGAATTGCGGGAAGAACGAAACTTATAAGTATGAGTCCGACCCAGTCAAATGCTGTAATTGCTGCCTTGCTGCCTTCCGCTATATCATTAAGCCATCCGGAATATACACCTATCTGACCTACCAGTCCACATGTACCCATGCCGGAAGCAATGGCTTCTCCGTTCATCTTAAGTCCGAATACACAGGTCGCTATGGGGCCTGTAATAGCAGCTGCGAGTGTAGGCGGAATCCAGATTCTCGGATTTTTAACAATATTGCCCATCTGAAGCATACTGGTTCCAAGTCCCTGGGATACAAGACCGCCGACCTTATTCTCCCTATAGCTCATAACAGCGAAGCCTATCATCTGTGCCGAACATCCGGCTACTGCCGCACCGCCTGCAAGACCCGTAAGGCCTAAAGCCGCGCAGATTGCCGCAGAACTGATGGGGAGCGTAAGTACCACGCCCACAATAACCGATACGATTATTCCCATAATGAAAGGATGGAGTTCCGTTGCCCACATAATGAGTTTGCCGAATAGGCTGGCTGCCTGTCCGATATAAGGCGCACATGCCATAGACAGAAGCGCACCGGAACAAATGGTTACAAGCGGTGTTACAAGTATATCTACCTTCGTCTCTTTGGAAACAAGCTTACCAAGTTCAGAAGATATTATCGCTATAAAGAATACTGCCAGAGGGCCGCCTGCTCCTCCAAGGGTATTGGCTGCCGCGCCCACCGCAAGCATACTGAACATAACAAGCGGAGGGGCCTGAAGTGCATATGCTATAGATACTGCCATGGCAGGACCCGCTACACCTTTGGCATAATTACCTATCTCAACAAGTATCTCAACACCGAGTCTTTGACCCAAAGTGCTTATGATCGTACCGATCAAAAGCGATGCAAACAAGCCGTTTGCCATAGCACTCATGGCATCTATGAAATACTTCTTGGCTGAGAATATAATGTTCTTACGAATTAAGAATTCTTTGAAAGAAGAATTGCTCTTATTATCACTCATCGATGTGTTTCTCCCTATCCGATCATCTTCGTTCCGACACAGTTGATACCTTAATATTCTTGGCGCCGCGCTCCTTAAGCGATTGCTTAACCGCATTGATATTTGTGTCATCATCATAATAATCCGTATGCTTACGTTCCTCGCTCTCATTCGGATTCTTGATGGTATATATAATCTCGTACATTTCCTCTCCGTTCCGGAACCCGGCAATCAGGTATTCAGCCGTATGTTCCTGTGCAGATTATCATTCAGATTCACAACACTACTATGATACCATATAGGTTCTAAAAAGGGAAGAATACGTGACTCGCGCGACTATAGCGACTATAGCACACGTAAAAGACGGGACATCCCGTTGGGATATCCCGTCTTTTAACGTGCGTTAGAGGATTCGAACCCCCGACCTTTTGGTCCGTAGCCAAACGCTCTATCCAGCTGAGCTAAACGCACATTTATATGCCTTTTATGGCAACGAACTTATGTTACACATATTCTTATGAATTGTCAAGCCAAACTTCCGACCACGCGGCAAGCTTTATTTTCTCTCATCCCCAAGGAAGGCTATGATCACAAGACTTGCGCCTGTGTGAGTTCCTATCATCGGGCCGGCGTTGCTTATAAGTACGTTGTTATAACCCTGCTCCTTAACAAGACTCTCAACATATTCAGCATCCTCAGGAACATTACCGTGACAGATCATTATCACGTTATCCTCATTCTCGGATGCACGTGAGCCCTCGTTGTCCTTAAGATATTCAACAAGGTATGCAAGGGACTTCTTACGTCCTCGAAGTTTCTTGGTCACCTGAAGCTTACCTTCATTATCAACAATAATGAAAGGCTTAACCGAAGCAAGTGTACCGAGTACGGCACTGCTCTTGCTGACTCTTCCGCCTCTCCAAAGGTCAAACAGATTATCAACCGTAATGGCAAGAAGGATATGCTTAGCATTCTCACGACACCAACTAACCGTCTCGGTAAAGCTCTTACCCTCATCACGCATCTTAACGGCATACCATACAAGTAATCCCGTTCCGAGGGAACCGGTCAGGCTGTCAACCACTTCTATCTTCTTATTCGGATACTTCTCATTTATCTCAGTAGCGCCGATTTTGACACTGCCTACTGTTCCGGATAATCCCGATGAGAGTCCAATATATAAGAACTCATCCGCATCATTAATGTGCTCTTCGAAATATTCCTTGGCATCCTCAGGGTTAATCTGAGATGTTGAAGGCTTGGCACCTTCACTTAACATCTTATAAAACTCCGGAGCAGGCAACTGCTTATTCTTGCCGTTGATAACTTCCCCGTCTAATATGGTGCTTAAGTACATGCACCCTACATTCTTATCTTTAAGGAAACTCTCCGGCAGATCCGCGCCGTTATCTGTTACAATCTTGAACATCATATCCTCCAAAACTTCGTATTTACGTCATTTTCAAACAGTCACTCTGACATTATACATATATATTGCATGTTTGTAAACAATAAAGACAAAATAACTACTCCATATAGTATTTAATACTACATAGGGTAGTTATTTTCGATTGTCTGTCGTTTAACGGGTAATGGCCTGCACCACCGGATCCTGTTCCTTGCCGATTCCCAGTGCCGCCTCCATAACAGCCTGGTTACCGTTATCAACGGCTGTTACCAGTGCCTCACTTGCCGCAGCTACCGCTTCACCGGCCAAAGTCTCCTTCACTACCTGTGAATTCTCCTTGGCAGCCTCATCGGCCTGTTTGTCAACAGCCTCCCTTGCTTCCATATTCTGCTGATATTCATATCTGGATATTCTTCCGTCTCTGTATAACTTCTCAACCTGTGCTTCAGTAAGACCGGTAAGATTATCCACCTGTTCTTTGGCTGTCTCAACAACCGAATTGCCCTTGCCTGTGGCCTCCTCTATGATAAGGTCCTTCCTGGCCTGGGCGTCTTCATTACTTGCATCACGAAGTTCATTACGTTCCTTGGCACGCTCCGCATTGGCCTGTGCAGTCTCTTTCATCTGCTCCATGGCTCTTGCCTGGTTCTCCTTAGTCTCCTGAATCTGAGCTCTCATGGATTCCATGGCATCCTCATTGGCTTCGATGCTTGCTTCGTTCTGCTTGGCAACCAATCCGTCCTCATTGTTATTGATCACCGTTGCGCCTGCCTTGGCAGAATCCGCACCTTCCTTGGTGACCTTAAGTTCATCACCCTGTTCGGACGTCTCGCTTATGGCAGCCTTCTCATCTGAGATCTCAATCTCCTTCTTAGCAGGCGATGCAGTTACATCGCCCATCGCCTCTACGGCTTTCTTGGCCGCATCGGCGACCGCATCCGTAACTCCCTTGGCTTTACTATCACTTACGTTAGGAGCCTTAGCGGCTGCGATATTACTATTAACATTGATATTATTGTTTACATTGATATCGAGTGCCATGGTTACCTCCGTTTCTTACGAAAAGCGTATGCATCCTTGCATACTTCGTACCAATACCCCATACACCTTAAATATAACACATTTTTGACATCAGAACAACACTTTCGTACTGCTACAGCCGATTCTGTCGCATCCGGCAGCAATGAAACTTTCCATATCTTCCTTGGTTCTGATACCGCCTGCTGCCTTGATCTTAACATCAGGGCCGATATGCTGCTTAAACAGCTTCACATCTTCTAATGTTGCACCCGCCGTACCGAATCCTGTCGAAGTCTTGATATAATCGGCTCCTGCATCCGTCACTGCCTTACACATGGCTATCTTCTCATCCTCAGTCAGATAACAGGTCTCCACTATCACTTTAAGGATATGCTTGCCGCATATCTTCTTCATACTTCTTATCTCTTCTGTAACCGCATCATAATCACCATTCTTGACAGCGGTTATATCTATGACCATGTCGATCTCATCCGCACCATCTTCAAGTGCAACCTTGCATTCATTAAGCTTAGCCTTAGATGACTCATATCCTAAGG
This sequence comes from uncultured Lachnospiraceae bacterium, assembly GCA_902778165.1. Lineage (GTDB taxonomy): Bacteria > Bacillota > Clostridia > Lachnospirales > Lachnospiraceae > Colinaster. Next base: position 69,948 of record CACYWQ010000009.1, on the reverse strand, counting down.
GGAATCCTATTACGGTTGCCACAGGCAGAGTCTCTCCGTATTTATCCTTAACACGGGCAATGTAATTGGGCGGGATACATACGGACGCTGTCTCATACTTAATCGCTTCCTTACACAGTTCATCGATCTGTTCCCAGGTTGCCACCGGCTTAAGAAGCGTGTGGTCTATATAATGTGCTATCTCTTTGTTGGTCATCTTATCCTCCATCGTTATCAGAATCTCTTAACTCCGTCTTTAGATACAAGTGCATATATGAGCGGATTACGTTCCTTGCGACTGCCGCTTATCTTAACCGCTTCTTTGTATCTTCTCTCGGCTGCGGCAAATAAAGCTTCGTCATCGGCATATAACGTAGCCAACACATCGCCTTTACTTACGGCATCCCCTGTCTTCTTCTTAAGGATTATGCCTGCCGCATAATCTATCTCACTCTCAAGGGTCTCTCTTCCGGCGCCTAACATCGATGAAGCTATACCGCATCCGGCCGCATCCATATCTGTCACATAGCCATCAGTATCACTTATCACATCATGTGTGTACTTAGCCTTGGTAAAATACTCCGTGTCTTTGATCACCGAAGAATCTCCGCCCTGTGCATCCACCATGGCGATCAGTCTCTCCAGTGCAGATCCGTCATCTATCACCTTACGCGCCAATTCCTCGCAGTGTTTCTCATCACCAAGTCCCGCAAGCACCATCATATTGGCGGCAAGACCTATACACTCATGTGTCAGATCTTCGGGGCCCTTACCCTTAAGAGTATTGACAGCTTCTATAACTTCAAGACTGTTGCCTATGGCATTACCAAGGGGTGTATCCATATCCGTTATCATTGCTCTTGTCTTACGGCCTGCGTTCTCACCAAGCGCAACCATAACCTCAGCCAATCTAACAGCGTCGTCAACTTCTTTCATGAAAGCTCCGCTGCCTACCTTAACATCTAAGAGAATACAGTCACTGCCTGCAGCAATCTTCTTACTCATTATCGATGATGCAATAAGCGGAATGCTGTCAACGGTTGCCGTAACATCTCTAAGTGCATACATCTTCTTATCCGCGGGCGTAAGATTGCCCGACTGTCCGATGACGCTTATTCCGGTCTTTCTGACAACGTCAAAGAATTCATGTTCATTAAGATCTGTTCTGTAGCCCGGGATCGATTCAAGCTTATCAACCGTTCCGCCGGTATGTCCCAAGCCTCTGCCACTCATCTTGGCCACCTTAACTCCGTTGGCCGCAACAATCGGCGCCACGATAAGCGTTGTCTTATCGCCTACTCCGCCCGTTGAATGCTTATCGACCTTAATACCCTCTATGGGAGATAGATCCACCATATCGCCTGACTCAGCCATTGCCGTTGTAAGCGTAAGGATCTCATGGTCATTCATTCCCTTATAGAATATCGCCATAAGAAACGCGCTCATCTGATAATCCGGTATCTCGCCGCTTACGAAGCCGTCTACGATGTACTTGATCTCCTCATCTTCCATCACATGACCGTCGCGCTTCTTCATAATCAGATCATACATTCTCATATGCTTATGTCTCCTTGTTATCTCTTATCGTTAAGGTTATCAAACGAATAGGGAATCATCTCCCTTAATGTATATACTCTGTCTTCGTTGCCGTTGCTTAATACGATCTTGAAGTTGTCAAGGTCGCAGAATTCAGTCATGACCTGCCTGCACATTCCGCAGGGAGGACAGAATTCATAATCCTTACCCTGTGGCGCGCCGACTATTGCGATCGCTTCGAATTCACCTTCACCTTCACTCACGGCCTTAAATATGGCAGTTCTCTCCGCGCATATCGTTGCACCGTATGATGCATTCTCTATATTACATCCGGTATATACCTTACCGTTTCTGCATAGAAGTGCTGCCCCTACGGTAAACTCCGAATACGGCGCATATGCTCCCTTTCTTGCTTCATTTGCCTTGGCAATCAATTCAGAATAACTCATTTAACAGCCTCCCAGAAACTCTCACCCTCAGTCTCACCCTTAATTCCGAATATATCAAGTATTGTGGCCGCAATATCGGCATAGGAGCCTCTTGTTCCAAGATTTACTCCTGCTCGAATATTCTTGCCGTATACAAGTAAGGGAACCATCTCTCTTGTATGATCCGTTCCCTTATATCCCGGATCGCATCCGTGATCTGCGGTGATCATTAAGATATCATCATCTCTCATTCTCTCGGTAAATGTCTTAAGCGCTGCATCCACCTCTGATACGGCCTTCGCATATCCTTCGATATCACGTCTGTGACCGTATATCATATCCGTATCCACAAGATTAACAAAGCAAAGTCCCTTGAAATCTTCCTTCTGGAATTCAAGCGTCTTATTCATTCCGTCAGCATTATTCTCGGTTCTTACCGTATGGTTGATACCCTTGCCTGCGAATATATCATATATCTTGCCGACTCCGTATGTATCATATCCCGCCTTAATAAGCGCATCCATCATGGTTACCTGAGGGGGAACAAGGGAAAAATCGTGGCGTCTGGGTGTACGGGTATAATTGCCGCTTTCACCGATAAACGGGCGGGCTATCACTCTGCCTACTCCGTGTTTGCCCACAAGTATCTTCCTTGCGATCTCACAGTATTCATATAATTTCTCAACAGGCACTATGTCCTCATGAGCCGCTATCTGGAATACGCTGTCCGCCGAAGTATATACGATAAGTGCTCCGGTCTTTATATGCTCATCGCCATAATCCTTAATAACCTCTGTACCGGAATAAGGCTTGTTACACAATGCCTTACGACCCGTCTGTTTCTCAAATTCTTCTATTACTTCAGCCGGGAATCCGTCCGGATATGTGGGGAGAGGACTCTCGGATACTATTCCTGCGATCTCCCAATGACCTATGGTTGTATCCTTACCCATGGAACGCTCTGTAAGTCTTGCATAGCAACCGTTTGGCTTATCCGTTCCATCAATGTAATCACATCCGTCAATGTTAAATAATCCCATCTGCTTCATTACGGGGACATTAAGCTTGCCGCTTAAGGCTATTGTCTTAAGCGTATTGGCTCCTTCATCGCCAAATGCTGCCGCATCAGGCGCATAACCGCATCCGCAGCTGTCTATAACTATCACAAATACTCTTCTGTCAATCATAGGAAATACCTCCGTCTTGCAATATAGTAATTATAACATATATAATTATCTTCGATAAGCCTTGTGTACGGCTTGGGGAAGCCAATTATGACAGAATATACTTACACTAACGACAATTGGCCGGATTATGAGACCGGCTCGCATATGGAATGGTGTCTGACCAACGGACTGGGCGGTTATTGCAGCGGTTCGTTAGTTGGTTCGCTTAACCGCACACACCAGGGATATCTGGTTGCCGCACTCTACCCTCCGACTCACAGATATGTGACTTTGGAGCGCATCAAAGAGTATGTGGCTATAGGCGATGAAGAATACGACCTGGATTGCTCAAGGATTGAGAAGAAGGGGAATATAACGGAATATGACGGATTCGTATATCTAACCAAAGTCATCTATGATGATGCCAGCATATTATTTCAGTATAAGTGCGGAGATAGCGTCACAATAGATAAGACCATATCAATGAAGCGTGATTCCAACGCCACGGCCATAGCCTATGACATAGTCAATCATACGGACAAAGAGGCCGAGGTATATTTAACCCCGCTTATTAATTTCAGAGAACATGACAAACTTACATACAGGGCCGTGCCTAAGTTTAACGTATTAAGAACGGGCAATACCTTATCTTTGGTGCCCAGAGTCAACCAGTTCGTAAGAATAGACCTCGCATTCAGCGGCGGTCAGTACAATGAACGCAATGTCAAATACGAATCAGGCACCGTTTTGATCACCCAGAAAGAACTTGAAGAAGAAGGACTTACAAGCCACTACACTCCCTGTGAGGTGGCAGTTAAGATTCCTGCAGGCACAACCGTATCCTATTCAGTATTATGCCATGTGGTTTGTTCTGAGAGTCTTCAGGGATTTGCACTGTTACAGGATGCCGGAGATTATTTCTTAGAGACCAGAGATGCTCACAAGATATTCAGAGAATCAAGGAAATATTACGAGCGATTGGCTGACAGAGCATCAGACCGTGTATATAAGAGTAACGGTGCACTCTCATCCAAAGCGCCTGATACACCCGATGAAACACTTATAAGGCTTGCCTTAAGTGCGGATCATTTCTTATCCAAGAGAACCTCAACCGGCACCGGAACAATCTTAGCCGGATATCCGTATTTTACCGATTGGGGCAGGGACACCATGATCGCATTTACGGGTCTTACATTATGCACGAGAAGATACGAAGAAGCAGGGCAGATTCTGCTTACCTTCGCCCATTATATCAAAGACGGATTAATACCCAATATGTTCCCAGACGATACATCCGGCCCCTTATACAATACGGCCGATGCTTCGCTATGGTTCTTCATTGCGGTATACAGATATATCAAATACTTAAAAGACGATCCCAAAGTTGGCGAGAATTATCTAAGAGATGTACTCAGTTTCATTCGTAAGGACATCTTCCCCGGACTTATAGACATTACCGAACATTACATAGAGGGAACCGATTATTCCATCCATATGGAGAATAACGGATTGATTCATGCCGGAAGCGACCTTGATCAGGTGACATGGATGGATGTAAGAGTCGATGATAAGGTCATGACTCCCAGACACGGCTGTCCCGTTGAGATCAATGCTCTATGGTATAATGCTGTATGTATTATGGAATATCTGTGTAAGATATACGGATATGACGGAGCACGTTACGCGGAATTATCGGCTAAGATCAAGAATTCATTCATTAAGGCATTCTGGAATGATGCAAGACATTGTCTGTATGACGTGGTCGTGTATGACGCTTCAACGGATGATTATACATTCAAGGATCTTTCCATACGTCCCAACCAGTTGATCGCAATATCATTACCATTCTCAATCTTAAGTAAGACTCAGGAGAAATCAGTTGTCGATCTGTGTATGAACAAATTATATGTGGGACCCGGAGTAAGATCCTTATCGGATGATAATAATGACTACCACGGTCAGTACAGAGGCTCTCTTGCCAAGAGAGATGAGGCATATCATCAGGGAACTGCATGGTCATATCTTCTCGGTTCCTTAGTAAGTGCCTACAGAAGAGCCTACGGACCGAGCAAAGACGTGACAGTCAAGCTTGAATCCATCTTAGAACCAATACTGACACATATGTCATCTGAAGCTGCCATCGGTGGTATATCAGAAGTGTTTGACGGCGATTCTCCGCACCGCCCCGGCGGATGTTACAACCAGGCTTGGAGTGTGGGAGAGATTCTTCGCGCCTATGTCGAAGACATTCTGCCGTACAGATGATTGACTGAATTAGTCACTTAGATTCTTTTATATTATATAAGCCTGTCTACCTTCTGTATGTTAAGGCAAACTGTCTTATGACGTCCTTGCATTCTTCATTTAAGGTATGAGTACCTACTCTCCATTGCCAGTTACCGAATACCGTAGCCGGAGCATTCATCCTGGCCTCATTACCAAGTCTTAGTATGTCCTGAATCGGAATAATGGCTATGGATGCCGTACTTGCGTAAGCCAATCTGATATTCTCATATACAAGCTGCATTATCGTCTCTTCCGATAATTCCTCTGTATCCGATATATCCGACAGTTCGCCCGAAGGTTTGGTATATACATACTGACTCATATGGTCAATCGCATGTTTTTTACCTTTATCCATATGCGACCGTATATATCCGGCCAGTGTCTCGGTATCATGTGTGGTTGTATATACTGCAATATTGGAATCCTGATAATTATGAGGAAGGTTGTCGTTATCCGAATCCTTATCCCAACCGAATACCAATATCCTTGATCTGGTAAGATGCCACTTGTCTATTAACTTGCCCACTCCGGGAACTATGGTTCGCGGTCCTGCATCATCAACGATCAACGGCGTATCACCGATCGCTCCCATTATTGCATCCATGAACCTTCTGCTGGGTCCCTTATACCAGCGTCCCGACTCACTTCGTCCGGATGAGGGACTTACGGCATAGTATTTAACTACTCCTATGAAATGATCAAGTCTTATTGCATCATACATTCCTGCCGCATAGGCAATTCGCGATTTCCACCAATCAAATCCGTCTGCATCCATATTCTCCCAATTATATACGGGACTGCCCCATATCTGACCCTTAGGCGAGAATTCATCCGAAGGCATTGCCGATATAAGCTTAGGTTCACCGTCTTCATTAAGGGCAAATATCTCCCTGTTGGCCCATACATCCGCACTGTCATGTGCCAGATACAAGGGTACGTCACCTATTATCGATATTCCCTTACCGGATGCGTAGGATTTAAGATTATTCCACTGTTTATTAAATACAAACTGACAGAAGCGATAATACTCAAGTGTCTCCTTATGGGTTGATGCAAATGATCTGACAGCCTTAGGTTCCTTGTTCTTAAGTTCCTCTTCCCAGGCCGTCCACTCTCTTCCGTCATGCACTTCCTTGATTGCGCGAAACAACACATAATCATCAAGCCAATGCTTATTGGTTTCATTAAACTTAATGTATTCGGGATTCTTACGATCAAATCTGGCAAATGCCTGCTTAAGGATCAGTATTCGATTGTCATACATTGTCGCATAATCAATCTCATCATCATCCACACCCCAGTCATAGGCACGAATCTCCGAAGATTCAAGCAACCCTTCGGATACCAGTTCATCCAGATCTATAAGATAATTATTACCCGCAAATGCAGATATGGGCTGATACGGACTGTTGCCGATACTTGTGGGGCCCATGGGAAGAACCTGCCAATATCTCATCTTAATATCAGCAAGCATATCTATAAATGCCCTTGCTGCAGAGCCCATCGTTCCGATACCGTAATCCGACGGCAGACTGCTTATTGCCATGAGCACTCCCGCGCCTCTTTTTAATCCGTTAGTACTGTTCATATTTATCTCACAATTTTTCTGTATTTTAGTAAATTTTCGTGATATACTTTTAATATACTAGCATAGCGGAGGGGTTATGGCAACTATTAAGGATATAGCAAACAAACTGGGGATCTCGGTTAGTGCGGTATCCAAGAGTATGAACGGTGCAAGTGACATCAGTGAGGAGTTACGTCAATTAGTATTGGACACTGCCGTGGAACTCGGATATTCCACCAAGCGATCCCGTCAGAAGGAGCATCGCAAGCTCGCACTGTTTATTGAGAATATGGAGTACGAGACTGAGAACGATTTCGGTTACGATATAGTTCTCGGATTTAAGCAGGGTGCATTTAAGGACAATTGGGATGTGGACGTGATTCCCGTCACCCCCACTTTCCAGCTTGAGAATAAGTATGACACTTATCTGTTAAGCAAAGGCTATAGTGGAGCCTTTATCGTAGGATTTGCTCTTCAGGATGAATGGATGAATCAGTTTAAGACTACAACCATGCCCACTGTATTATTCGATAACAGCATCAAACACAATCCCAATACCTGTTACGTGGGTACGGATAATTACGAAGGAATAGATGAGGCCATAGAGCATTTAAGCAAGCTTGGCCATACCAGGATAGCTTTTCTTAACGGTTCGCTGCATTCCATGGTATCCGAGCAACGTCAGGAAGCCTTCTTACAGGGAATGAAGAATCATAACCTTAAGGTGGATGAGAAGTTATTGGCATACGGATATTATGTGGCCGATTCCGCCAGATACCACGTCCCGGCCTTCCTTGATAACGGTGCAACCGCCATCATGTGCGGTAATGACTTAATAGCATCCGGTGTTGTGGAAGAATGTAAGCTTAAGGGCTTACGTGTTCCCGAAGACATAAGCGTTATAGGATTTGATGACATACCTATTGCAAGCGAATTAACACCTAAGCTTACCACCGTCAATCAGAACAGATTAGAGCTTGGCAAGGGTGGTTTCGTTATACTGACATCTCTTATATCAGGAATAGCCGTAAGCAAGTCGTTACTAAGACCTAAGTTAATCATAAGAGAATCAACGGCCAAGGCTAAGAATGCTTAAGCATTCTACGGAATGACCTTATATATTAAAATGAGCAGACGTCTGAAGTCTATGTCTGCTCATTTTTGATACTCTCTATTTCGGCCTTAAGTTCTTCCATCTTCTTTAAAGCCTCTTCTATACGGACTTCCTTATCAATCTTAGGATCGGATAAATCTATCGATTCAGCGGATGGTTCAGAGCCTATGGGCTTAGGTGCATCTTCATCATCGATAAGTTCATCATCAATCGGAGGAAGAGCCGCAGTCTTCTCAAAATAACTGGGATCTATATCTATCTTATAATCCTCTGGATTATCACTCATATACTTAGCAGGATCCGCTCCTTCTCTTACCGCCTTAAGTGCCGGCGGCAAATCTTCATAAGGATCAGCCTTAGGTACCGGACGTCTTACCGGTTCTTCTGCATAATCATCCCCATCGTCCTCATACTCTTCCTCATAGTATTCATCATCTTCTTCGTACTCGTCGTCTTCTTCCTCGTACTCGTCTTCGTAATCTTCTTCGTATTCGTCGTATTCGTCTTCTTCGTAGTCATCCTCATAATAATAATCATCATCGTCATCATCCGAAAGATTACGAATACTCTTAATTGTTGCAAATATTATGATTACAAGTAACAGGATCACACCGGCAACAATAGCCGTGGTTGTAACATTCGTACCGGCTAAGCCGCCCTTCTTATCCTCTTCTTCATCCTCTTCATCCGATGACTCATTATCATTATCATCATCAGCTTCTGCATCTTCAGACTCTGAATCACCGGTTTGTATCTCTACGTATTTGGACGATACATATCCGACTTCCTCGTCATATTCAATGCGATACCAGTCGCCGTCTTTACCCGTGATATCAACCGAATCTCCGTCTTCAAGCCGACCTATCACATCATCTGATGTGCTCGGACCGCTTCTGACATTAAGCTTATCGTTATTGACAACTCCGGTGGCGTTCATCTCTTCCGCTGCCATTACATACGAAATATCCGTATGAGACATATTTACCTCAGACATCAACAGTTCGCCCGGGGCATACCACAACATCAGAGCCGACATGGCCGCAGTCGCCAGTGTTCTGACCATTATTCTTATATAACGCAATTTCTTCATACTTCCTCTTCTTATCACTTGCGGCTTAAATCCATTATCGCCTTAAGTGATTCCGTATACGGCGCCCTGGCTATACCGTACTCGGTGACTATCGCCGTGATCAAATCATTGTCGGTAATGTCAAACGCCGGATTATATACTCCCACTCCCTTAGGTGCCATTGGCTCATTATACCACATATCCGTCACCTCTGCGGCCGGACGCTGTTCTATCTTGATATCATCGCCACAGGCCGTATCCATATCTATCGTTGATGTGGGTGCACATACATAGAACGGCACGTTATATCTCTTGGCAAGAGTCGCCACCATGCTGGTGCCTATCTTATTGGCCACATCGCCGTTTCTTGCCACTCTGTCACAGCCTACGAATATTGCATCTACCCAGCCGTTGCGCATCACAAGTCCGGACATATTGTCACATATTAAGGTGACATCTATGCCTGCACTCATAAGTTCATATGCGGTAAGTCTTGCTCCCTGCAGAAGGGGCCTGGTCTCATCCGCAAATACTTTAAGATTATATCCTCTCTCATGTCCCAAGTATATGGGAGCCGTTGCCGTACCGTATTTGCATACCGCAAGTTTGCCCGCGTTACAGTGGGTTAAGATTCCGTATCCGGGTTTAATAAGCGTAAGACCGTTCTCACCAATCTGCTTACATACCCATATGTCCTCGGCTTTGATATCCAATGCTTCCTGCCTCATGGCATCAAGTACCTTAGCTACCGGTTCTCCTTCCATGGACTTAACAAGCTTATCCATACGGTTGAGTGCCCAGTGAAGATTGACAGCCGTAGGTCTTGCCGAATCAAGGTAATCGCGCAGTCTTGCAAATTCCTTATAGAACACTTCGTATTCATCGGATGCATTCTTATCAACTTCTATCCTTACGGACAGCACATATATACCTATGGCTGCTGCCACACCTATTGCCGGTGCGCCGCGGACTTTAAGAAGATTGATTGCCTCCCATATATCTTCGGCCTTGCTAAGCCTTATTATCTCTGTCTTATTAGGCAGAAGGGTCTGATCTATGATCACTAGTTCATCGGTCTTAAGATCCAGATCAACGGTTTCAATATTTAAGATGTTATTATTATCCTTGTCCATATTCCTATTTAAGTTTCCTACACAGTTCTTCGTATTCTCTTATGAAATCCTCTGAGTCATCCGCTATGAATACCACTTCTCCGTCCCTTGCGGCATATTCATGCTTCTTGGCTCTCTCTCTTAAGGATTCAACGCCCAACGTCGCCATATTACCTTTAACGGAATGTGCTTCCGTCCTGTATGCGGCATAGTCAAACGCAGCCAGAGCTTCACGCATCTTAGTGGCTTTGGCTTCTCCTTCGCCTGCTATGGCATCAACTATTCCCTGTAACAACTTCTCATTATTACCCGCATATCTTAGCGCAGTCTTAACATCCAATCCCTCTATGGATGTTAACTTACGCATAAGTTCGGAATCAGTATTAACACTACCGCTGTTAATCAGATTACCTTCGGGTTCATCGTCCTGATTATTATCTGTTGTTGCTGCAACCTCGCTTACAGCCTGCGCCTTAACTTCATCCGCAGTCGTTACCTTATCTGCAGTCTTGCCGTCATGGATCTTATCATCCGGAATAAATCGTTTGATGGTCTGAAGCAGAAGCACTGAATCAATCGGCTTAGTCAGATAATCCGCAAATCCCGCATTCAGATAAATATCTCTGCTTCCCGCTATCGCATTGGCTGTCAGGATAACAGCAGACGTTGCATTATTGGGTGAAGAAGCATCTTCCCTAATGAATTTAAGCGTCTCTATACCGTCCGGTGAAGGCATCATATGATCTAACAATAACAGATCGTACTTAGTTGATTTGCATTTCTCAATAGCCTCCTTGCCGCTTGATGCAAGATCGGGTTTGATATTGGCAAACCCAAGGAACAACTTGGCAATCGTTAGATTAGCCTTATTATCATCCACAACCAACACCTTGGCATCCGGTGCCAGGTAATCGCATGCAGGCACATCTTCCCGTTCTATTTCGGCACCGCTTAAATCCTTGGCAACAGGCCTTGTATCCGTCACGGTTACAGGAACCTTGACTATGAATTCCGAACCTATACCGTACTCACTTACAAGATCTATACTGCCGCCCATAGCCTCGATAATATTCTTAACGATGGACAGACCGAGCCCCGTTCCTTCAATATTGCGGTTCTTATTCATATCGACTCTTGCAAATGCATCAAAGAGTCCGACTCTGTCTTCTTCCTTAATTCCTCTGCCCGTATCCTTAACCGCGAATCTAAGGATATAAGAATCTTCGGATGCATATTCACCGCCGACGGTAAGCTTAACACTTCCTTTATCGGTGTATTTAATGGCATTGCTTAAAAGGTTGATAAGTATCTGCTTAATCCTGAATTCATCGCCGTTCTGCCCATCCGGAACATCATCTTCTATGATCGTCTCATAATCAAGTTCCTTGGCCGATATCCTCTCGGTGACAAGCGGCATGATCTCTTTAAGCAGTCTGGTCAAACTGTAATCCGACGTAGTAATCTCCAGCTTGCCGGCTTCGATCTTGGAGAAATCAAGCACGTCATTGACAAGCGTAAGCAGCATCTTTCCGGAACTTCTGACGCTCCTTGCATACTCATCAATTGTCTTATCATTATTCTCACGAAGAATCATTTCATTCATTCCGAGAATCGAATTAATGGGAGTTCTAATCTCATGAGACATGCCGGCTAAGAATCTTGTCTTGGCATCCGACAGCGCCATGGCTCTCTGCTTCTCTTCATTGACCCGGCGCAGGTCGTGTACCTGCTGGATAACGACGCTTAAAAGAAGGAATGCAAGTCCTGTTATAAGCGGAACATCATCATTCTTGGTCTCTATAAGAAGAAGTACCACAACCTCACAACAGCCCATGATAACGAATCCGATAAATCCAATGGCCGTATATTTGTATTCTCTGAAATATCCCTTCTTTATGTCAATAAATATGGTGATGAACACAGCCAACATAATCGCGACCAGTTCAAGGTCCATATAAACCAACGTTTTGGGGAATGGCAATATATGCGCAAAATGCAGGACGGCCCATACGATGTCATTGATGGTATTGATCACCATCAGAGTCGTCATACATACCGTATATCTTCGCTTCTGCAACGAATCCAGGTAGAACAGGAATCCCATCGGCATAAGCAGTGAACAAAAATAGTTCATGGTTCCGTCTATATGGTAGTGTCCCATTAAAAACGGATAAATATATGAATTACTTACTATCCATCCCGATGTGATAAATATACCAAGCGCCGCATACAACATATCTATGTGACGTTTAAATATGATTCGCATTGATGCACCGGCAAGCGCAACGATCGCAGATAAGACCATGATCATGAATCCTAACATGAAAGCCAGTCCGTATTCACTTAAAAGGAATGAATATACACCGCTTAGAGGCGCAACGAACGTAAGCGGAACAATCTCAGGATGCCTGTCCGTTCTTCCTCTGAACATTCTGATCTCAGCACCGGAATCAGCCGCCTTAAGAGGCACGATCATGTAGAAAGATTTGACCGATCCGCCGGGTACATACACATCCCTGGAACGGTCAAAGGACTTGCGAAGCTGTCCGTCTATATATACCAATGTATTACTTCTTGTGGGGAAACACAGAACACTGTTGTCATTGATTCCCTCAGGCAATCTGCCCACAATAGTGAAGTCCTCAGTAAACGCTCTGTCATCCACATATGTCCGCCCCACATCCGTCCTGTTACCGTCAGAATCTATAACGGTCCAGTTCTCTATATATTTCGGATCGGGAATATTGGTCACACCGACCCTATCCATTCGACAGACTATAATATAGAATGCCGCAGCAAGTCCTATAAATAAATAGAACGATAATTTGATTACTGCCTGTAATTTATCTCGCATCACATTAACCCTCATAATACCGCATTTATGTGTAATGTCAGTATTCTTATATTATAGATAATTACCGTAACAGTTGCAACCAAAGTATTGCTCTGTCCATGGGCGTGGCAGTATAATCCGATATAGAATTATCAGGTAAGGATTATAAGCATGAAAGAAGTTTTATCGGTTGAGAATATGCGCTTAAGCGATGCGCACACAATTGATTCCGGAACCCCCGGAACAGAACTTATGATGAGGGCTGCCGAGGGTATATTCAACGCAGTTAAGTGGCAGAATCCGGTCGCCATAGTATGCGGCAGCGGCAACAATGCCGGTGACGGCTACGCCCTTGCCCTTTTATTGCAAAAATCAGGGAACAGAGTGACTGTCATTCGTATTAACGACCGCACTTCAGAGGACGGACTGTTCTATCTGAATGAATGCGTCAATAAAGACATAGATATACGGATGTGGAATGACGATACTAACCTTAGTAAGTATTCAACAGTCGTTGACTGTATATTGGGAACCGGATTTAAAGGTGCGGTCCGTGACGATATTGCCACGGTCATACACCGTATCAACGAAAGCGGTGCTTATGTCGTATCAGCCGATATCAACAGCGGTCTTAACGGGGATAATGGTATGGCTGACACTTGTGTCATATCCGACATGACAGTATCGATAGGTTCTTATAAACCCGGACATTTCCTTAATATGGCCAAGGATGTAATTAGGTCCAAGGTCAATGTGGATATCGGCATCACTCCGGCTACAGATAACGGACTCTACGGACTTATAACTGATGAGGATGTACGTGCCTCTATCCCTGTTAGGAACAATCTGTCCAACAAAGGAACCTACGGTTATACCGCACTTATCGGAGGATCGGTGCGTTTCAGCGGTGCAATAAGACTTGCATCCATGGCATCGGCTGCAATGAGAAGCGGTGCGGGCGTTGTTAAGATCGGTCTTCCGAAATCTCTTATGCATGATGTTATTCCGCATATATTGGAAAGCACAATATTCCCGATGTCTGATAACGACGGAGAATTTGTATACAACGAAGATGAACTTAGGAATCTTACTAAGAATGTTAAGACGGTCGCCTTCGGAATGGGTATAGGCGTAAGTGATGATACGACTAAGATGCTTAAGTTTTTACTTAAGACATATACGGGAAGACTTATCATAGATGCGGACGGACTTACAATCTTATCTTCTCTTGACAGGTCAATAATTGAAGACGCCAAATGCGGTATCGTACTTACGCCGCATATCAAAGAATTCTTAAGGCTTACAGGCTTAAGCAAAGATGAGATACTAAATGCGCCCATTGATTCTGCGATTAATTATATTAAGGAAATATCAACGGGGCGAAGCGCAGATACTGTCCTTTTACTTAAAGGGCCGTCAACGATCATTACCGACGGAACTCATACATATATAACCGACGCAGGTTGTCCCGGAATGGCTACCGCCGGAAGTGGTGATGTGCTCTCGGGCATACTCTCTGCCACATGCTCATATATCGACGACCTTACGCTTGCCGTCTGTACCGGTGCGCATATTAACGGCAGAGCCGGAGAAGCCGCGCAGGAACAAAACGGCGCCGTCAGCATGATCGCCGGCGACACCGTATCTTGCATAGCACAGGTAATCAAAGATCTCACGGATTAAATCCCCATACTTCTTATTTGGTCTTTCTGATTGTATTAAGCAGATCCAATATGCCCTTCTCCTTGATGATAGCCAGACCCTGTCCTTCATCTCCAAGCAACACCAGATTATCACCGGGTTCTATCTCAAATATCTTCCTGGCCTTGGCAGGAATAACAATCTGTCCCTTATCTCCCACCTTGACTATACCGAATATGTGCTTGCCTTTGGGCGGAACATCAAGTCCCATGTTCTCTTCTTTGGAATAATTGATAAGATCGTCAATTGTCACTCCGAATACTGCTGCTATAGCTGCGCATTTCTCTATATCGGGAAGCGACTCACCGGTCTCGTATTTGCTGACGGTCTGTCTCGTAACGCCGAGTTTGTCGGCCAGTTCTTCCTGACTCATGTTATAAATCTTTCTTAACTGTATAAGATTATCTTTAAACAACCGCGATCTCCTTATCTTTATCCTTAATCTTCTTCTCGCTCTTTATTCCAAGAACCGCCCATCTGAAAAACGGGATTCTTGATATGATTGCATATAGCGCATAAGCCGTAACAAACGCAGATACTAAAGTTAAGATATATGTAATCCATGCCGGGAGCAATGCATTCCTTGCAATATAATGAGCTATTAATGATATTCCGAGATAATGGAATACATATAATCCCCAACTGTGACTGCTCATCCAACTTAAGAAAGGATTCGTATAATCAAGATACTTCGCACCGCCCGATAAGAATGCAAGAGTTGCAAACCATCCGTAAGATGTGAATAATATGTATCTGTTAACAGGCGCATCGGCATAATTCTCAGGGAAATACAGGATGCAGAACGCTACGCCGAGTCCAATTGCTATAATAAGCAACGGTACAAACCATTTCTTTAAACGCTCTATGACCTCATCATGAGAGAATACGAAATACCCGATAAAGAAGCCTGCGCCGTAATATCCGAATCTGTATACACATATGATCGGAGTATTAAGTATCTGAGCCGCACCGAACACAACCGCCGTCATGATTAAGAGCGCTACTACTCCTGTCTTGGCACCAAGATTCCACAATCTGTCTTTCTCAATCTTACGTATCGGAACCAATATAATTGATAATACCCACAGAAGCTGTATGTACCACAGCACGCCGATTCCGCTTGCCACCATAATAAGGAATGCAACGAATACAGGTACTGTCTTCATCATGTTGACCGCATCGCTTGATCTTGTATTGTAATAACCCTGAATCCACTGGAATACGAACAGTCCGATTGTTGAAGGAACCAATAACTTCCTTGTCCTGCTTCTTATGAATTCCTTATCCGTATGATTCTGCAGATAGAATCTTGAGTTCATTCCCGATATCGTAACAAGTAAGAACATAAACCACGGATATACGAAATACTGGAAGATATCATAATACTGAACGTCCAGATTCGTTATTTTACCAACGACTCCTGCTATACCTTCCGCGTTGTACATATAGAACACATGGTATATAGCAACTATTACTACGGTGATCCATTTGATGTTGTCTAAATACAGTTTTCTGCCTGTTTTCATATTCTTCACACCTTTCATATTAATTCAATTATTCCTACTTTTGCAACTGAATTTAACACAATGATACACCCCGAAATGCTACCGGTCTACCAACCGTGATTAACATTTCGGGGCAAATTTTGTTAATATATGTTGCAGAATATGTATATCTGCATGATTTTATAAGTTCATATCCCTCTATATCAGTTTAAGCAATATGTCGGTATAAGCTTCGCCAAGGGGCTTCTTATCCTGGGGATGAAGATCATAACCTTCGCCGAGTCCTGTAGAGTCTGCCATATACATATAAGGTTCGCTTGCAAGCTTCATCTGGACATCCTGCATATCCGACCATCCGAGTCTTCGCATATCATAATATTCGGCCTCTGTCATACCTGCAGGCGGTTCTTCATAACTGCCCTCATAGCAATTAAGATCAAATCGGGGCAGTCTTGCATAGACATACGGAAGCTTCTTATCACCGCAAGCCTCCCTTATTCCACGCGCCTGGGCCATGGTCAGATCATAATATTGCTTGCGACTCTCATCGGTATTGCTCTCGCCCTGATACCACATAAATGCACCTATCGGATAATTAAGACACGGCGCCAGTACTCCGTTATATAAAGCCGTCGGCTTCCAGCATAAGAATTCATACGGCGGTATCTCCTCACAGGTCGCACCGACTCTGTAATACCATGTTCCGCTTAAATCTATGAACGGATGCGAGGATAATTCTGCTGCGCCCGTCGCAGCCTCATCTCTCCATCTAACATGCTCATCATCATTATCATCTATATATCTGACAGTATCTCCAGAGAAAATCGCGAGCAACTTATGGGGTGTTATACGTCCCATACCGCGCTCTATACTTAAGCGAACCGTCACTTCGTTAATGCCTTCATGCAGAGTACCTGCGGGAATCACATATCTTCTTGGAGGATAACTGTATTCGGTCCTGCCAACCTCCCTGCCGTTAACATAGGTAATGTCGGCATCCGTCATGGTTCCCAGCCATAAGTGAGAGTCCACATTTATAAGTTCGCTGTATTTGACTTCAAATTTCTTCTTAAACCATATGCTGCCTGTGGTATGACCAATCTCTGTCTCCCATAAGAAAGCGGGAAGTTTAACGGGCTTCCATCCGGCTTCCGTCAGTCTGTCTTCACCTCCGTCAGCATCCGTCTGCTCCCAGTGTCCCTTAACGCCCTTATCGACAGAGCTAAGTGCCTCACGCCATTTGATGCCTTCGGTATTATTCTTATTCTCAACCTCTGCCACAAACTCATCATCTCTATACTTATCCGCAACAACAAGCCTGTCCGGATAATCCTTAAGCCATTGTCTGTCCATCCAGGATTCAATCGGCGATCCGCCCTGAGTCGCATCTATTATTCCGACGTGCAGGCCTGTCTTCTGCCATATACTCTTGGCAGCGAAATAACCTACGGCACACCAGGGATCAATTGTCTCCGACGTCACCGCCTTCCACTCTCCGGTAAGCACATCGCTAATAGGAGCCTTGAATTCATAATGCTCTTCAATCTTAAATGTCCTTAAATAATCATTATTCGGATTATACCACTCTTCGGGATAAGTATCTTTTACCCTGCACATCGGGAATCCCGCATTTGACTGACCGCACATTATATATACAAGTCCTACGGCCACATCCTTAACAGTCACCTCGTCAATAAGGTCATTATCTTTATAGCCTGTGACCTTAAGTTCATATCCTTCACCCGCAGGCGGAGGAGTTATGAAGAGTTCGAACCTGCCGCCCGGAACACTCTCCCTTACGGCACCGAAAGGCGAATCAGCTTCTTCACTGCATACGCTCTGACCTTTGGCAACACATTCCAAGCCCTTATAAAGGCACGCCTCTATCCTAAGCCCCGGCAAAGCACGGCCCCATATCTTAAAAGGCTTATCCTTATGAATGACCATACCGTCACTTATCAATCTTGACAGTCTCATTAATCTTTCCCTTATCATTCCACTCTGTAGGTCTCTGCAGGACCCAGATAACTGTGTGCGGGCGGTAAGCCCTTCTTATAGATAACTATCTTCTGTAATACAAATCCCGGATCACAGGCATATATTCTTAGTGTATTAATACCCGATGCATATCTACCCGTGCATGAGACAATGCGAATATTATCAAGCACTCCCTGTTTCCATTCATCATTATCATCGCCCACGGCATAAGCTTCGGATACGGTATTAATAAGTTCTATATCCGAAGTCTCATTATCGTTAATCACCTGTATGCCGAAGCGAAGCATATTATTCTTATACACGGGATTGGCCGGTGTTATATATACATCTGTCGTATAATCACCGTCATCTTCCATATAGATTCCGTATTCAAGATACGGAGCATCCATACCGGGAGTAAAGCTTGCCGTTAACGGGAAGGCCTTCATACCCGATAAGGTCTTGCCGTATTCTCTTAAGGTCTTAAATTCTCCTTCTCTATCACTTCCGGCATTCTTATAGTGTGAAGCCTCTATCGATATATAATTAAGCGGCAGACACTTCTCACTTGTTATAACCTTATAGTACGGACTGTCCATTCCTTCCTTATCAAGTCCGCACCATACATAGGTATTCTTATCATAGGAATCATAGTCCTTGGTATTGACCGGAACACGTATAAGACAATCGCCGGACTCTGATCTGACGGTTATCTCATAGGTGACGCAATCCGTATCATGAGGCACGTTATATCTGTTAAGGCTGACTTCAATGTCTATGCTCTCACCGGGTTCAAGGTGGCCTCTGCTTCGAGATAAATTTATGACATTAGTGTCAGTTGATATCTTATAATCCGCGGTGGCTGCGCCTATTGAGAGCAATGTAATCTTACCGACATTAGTGTCAGGTCTTAAGAATGAATCCAACACAAGATTTGACTTCGTCCAGAATCCGCCTTCGGTATGTCTGTCTGTTCCTGGAATAACGGTAATGATCCTCGCCTTGTTCGGTCTGTATCCTCTGTGAAGAACAGGGAAAGAACACTCCTCTTCATTCCAGTAATTAAATCCTATATGCTCGGACATACCCATTCCGTACCACATTCCGTCATGTATGGTATGTAATCCGTCAGTAAGGCTTAGATCAAAGCACATACAGTCATCGGCCTTCTCGGCATATTCCGCAGCCTTATCAACGGCTCCGATTCCGGCATACATATGATTAAGTCCGGTACATAACCACAGCTTCTGTACGTTAAGATTGGCCATAAGCGGATAGTAGACCAGTTCATAGAAAGGATATGATTTGGTATCATCATATATCCTCTCGGCTAAGTCCATATATTTATCACACTTATCAAGCAGGTTCTTAGTCTCATCAAACCAGACCGGATCATATACGCCCACATTCATTGCCTCGGGACGCCTGTTAGAAGCTATACGGGAGTATCCAAGCATGAGTCTGTATATCTCATCAGCGTATGAGTCATTTAACTCACCTAACTGTGTTCGTATGAAATCTCTCGTATATATGAATGGTGCCTCTAAGTTAGTCGCTCCCCATTTTTCATAATCATAGGCAAGATCAAGGAAGAATGAGAGGGGATATTCGTTGGTGAAAATATCGCCTACATTGACTATCCATAACTGCCTTATTCCGAACTCATATGCCGCAGTCATCTGTTCCCAGATCTTGGGCAGGTAACTTGTGTTTACCCACTCATGGGATATCGGCCATCCATGATAATCCATGTGATAATACATGCCCCAGCCGCCGTTATGGTCACGCTCATCTGCAGGCGGAACGGTCCTTAGATTGCCGAAATTATCATCGCATAACATAAGGGTGACTCCGTCAAGCTCAGGCTCTCCCTGCAGGCCCTTATAATCCTCATCACCGTAATAGAAGGCTTCAACCTCCTTATATAACGCAAGCATACGCGGAACCTTACTAAGGTCTTCATTCACATACTTACGTATAAGTTCATTCTGAGTCTTTAATACATCACGGATAAGTTCTATATTATCGCCAAGGGTTGCTTCTTTCCCAAGGACGGTGGAATCGAATTCACCGCGCATGCCCACGGTAATGACATTCTCAAGATGACCGCCACGTTTAAGACCGTCCTCCCAGAATCTCGTTATTCCTTCCTTGTTCTTGCGGAAATCCCATGCATCTCCGTATATCGACTTAGGGCCTCTTAAATGCTTGTATTCCTCACCCTGTCTAAGACACGGCTCATGATGCGACATGCCCATAACCACGCCAAGCTTATCAGCCAGTTCCGCACTTGCAAGCCCCGGACCATCTTCAGGGAATACGGAAGACCACATGGCAGGCCACATGTAATTACCCTTAAGTCTAAGCAACATCTCAAATATATGCGCATAGCACTCGGCGTTGAATCCGCCGAAGCGCTTATTGCACCAATTACCGAAAGCCGGCCATTCGTCGTTGATAAAGAATCCTCTGTATACAACCGAAGGCTCCTTAGATATTAAGTTATCCTTATCAGAGATTACCAATGAATCCAGAGGCTTTGGCTTGATATCAAGCCAATCGGTGAAGGGAGACACTCCTAAAAGCTCGGATAAATGCAGCATGCCGTATATAGTTCCCCGCTTATCCGAACCAATTATTACAAGCGCAGGGATTGTCTTACCCGAATCTTTATCCGAACAGGGGTCTGATAATCTGACGACTTTGAATATATATGATTCACGCTTACCCTTAATATCATTAAGGTCGATTACGCCTCTGTCGGCAAGACTCTGCGCAAGATACCCTTTGTCGGCAGAAGCACATATTATTGGCAGAACATCAATAAGCGCGGCATCCACCATCTTACTTCTTGCCTCGACTTCCGACGCAGAATCCGATAACAGCTCATCAGCTACGATCTCACCCGTATCCGGTTTGGCGCCGAATACATTGCCGATATCCCTAACAAGCCAGTCGGATACACACTTTACACCCTCATGTCCTGCCTGTTCTGTTATTATTGCCAGAAGATTCTCTTTAATGATCTCTTTGCTTAATACAAATTCCATCTTTATTCTCCGTCGGACTGCACTTACCGCATGCCTTTGTCTGTGTGCTTACTTCGCGCTTTTATCTATCGCTTCCCACAGGCCGTTTAGATATGTAGCGCCCAAAGCTCTGTCATACAATCCGTAGCCCGGCATTGCCACTTCATCCCATATCATACGTCCGTGATCCGGTCTTATAGGACCGTCAAAGCCCGAATCATACAGGGCTTTCATTATTGCGTACATATCAAAATCACCGTCTGATGATAAATGTGCAGCTTCCTCGAAATCATCCGGCGAATTGAATTTCAGATTCCTTATGTGTCCGAAATGGATCCTGCCCTTAAGCGCCCATATGGTCTTAACCAGGTCGTTATCTCTGCTTGAGCCGTATGATCCCGTACAGAATGTAATTCCGTTGTGAACGTTGTCGACCAGCTTCGTGATCTTTACAAGATTATCTTGGCTTACGGCAATTCTCGGAAGTCCGAACACGCTCCATGCGGGATCATCCGGATGAATCGCCATGTTGATGTCATACTTATCACAGACAGGCATGATCCTCTCTAAGAAGTATTTAAGGTTATTAAACAGATCTTCTTCTGTCACATCCTCATACTGCTTAAACAGTTCCTTGATATGAGCCATTCTCTCGGGTTCCCATCCGGGCATCACGGCTCCGTTCATATCTCCCGATATCGAATCAAACATTTTCTCCGGAATCATGGCATCAACTGTCTTCTGATTATATGCCATGACTGTGGACCCATCGGGGCGAACTCTTGCAAGTTCGGTCCTTGTCCAATCAAATACGGGCATGAAGTTATAGCACACCATATGTATGCCTTCCTGCCCAAGAGTTTCAAGTGTCATTATATAATTATCTATATATTCATCTCTACGGCCCGAGCCCGTCTTGATATCATCATGGATATTGACGCTCTCTATACCTGCTATATGTAATCCCGCTTCTTCTACTTCCGCCTTAAGCGCCGCTATTTCATCACGGGTCCATAGCTGCCCCGGCATCTTATCATACAATGTGGTTATCACTCCGGTAACACCCGGAATCTGCCTTATCTGCTTAAGCGTAACCGTATCATGTCCCGTACCGAACCACCTGAATGTCATCTCCATATGCTATACCCATCCTCTCGTAATATCCTATGCAATTAATTCTACTTATTGTATCGTGGGTGTGTCAATGCAAATGCCGAAAAAATAAGAGCCCTCCGAATAATCGAGGGGCTCTTTGATATCTTTAAAGACTTTATCTTACTTATTAGCGATCGCTGTCTTGATAGCCTCAGTGAGCTGAGGAACGATCTTGTTAAGGTCGCCTACTACACCGTAGTCAGCTACATCGAAGATAGGAGCATCCTCGTCCTTGTTGATAGCAACGATGATGTCTGACTCTTCCATACCTGCTACGTGCTGGATGGCACCTGAGATACCGATAGCGAAGTATACGTTAGGTCTTACTGTCTTACCTGTCTGACCAACCTGAAGTTCCTTCGGCTTCCAACCTGAATCAACAACTGCACGTGAGCAGCTTACCTGTCCGCCGATTGCTGCTGCAAGATCCTCTAAGATCTTGAAGTTCTCGGGAGAACCTACTCCACGACCGCCTGATACAAGGATCTTGGCATCCATGATATCCTTGATATCTGATACTGCCTTAACGATCTCCTTGATCTCAACGTACTTATTGTTGGGAGTAAATCCGGGATTGTACTCAATGATCTCAGCCTTAGCGCCCTTGACAGGCTCAATCTTCTGCATAACACCGGGACGAACCGTTGCCATCTGAGGACGGTTGTTGGGACATGCGATTGTAGCTATTGTGTTACCACCGAATGCAGGACGTGTCATAAGAAGTTGATTGTGCTTCTGCTCTGACTCCTTACCCGGTATGGGCTGAAGCGGGAAATCACCGATCTCAAGTACTGTACAGTCAGCAGTAAGACCTGTAGCAACTCTTGCTGATACTGTAGGGCCAAGGTCACGACCTATAGCTGTAGCACCAACTAACATGATTTCAGGCTTATATTCATTGATAACTGATGAAAGAGCATGAGCATAAGGCTCTGTTCTGTATTCCTTAAGTTCGGGATCATCTACAAGGATGACTCTGTCAGCACCGTACTCGGCTAACTTGTCGCACTCACCCTTTACACCTGAACCGATGAGTACTGCTGTAACCTGTGCATTAAGAGGAGCTGCAAGATCCTTAGCTTTGCCCAATAATTCGTATGCGATTCCGCTCACTACTCCGTCAAGCTGCTGAGCGAAGACGAATACGCCTTTGTATTCTTCTAAATTCTGCATTATTCTATCCTCCTATTAAATAACATGCTTCTCAGCAAGCTTACCTACGATATACTTAACTGCTTCTTCGGGAGACTCGGGAACAACCTTCTCGCCTGCACCCTTTCTAACCTTATCAGAAGCCTTAGCGATCTTAGTGGGTGAACCTGCAAGACCTAAGTTGCAATCTTCAACGTCCTTAAGATCTGCTCTTCCCCATGTGGTGATCTCAGCCTTAACAGCATCGAAGATTCCGCCGGGAGTCATATATCTGGGATCGTTAAGCTCTGAAAGAGCTGTTATAAGACAAGGCATCTTAGCTTCAAGCATATGATATCTGTCATCATACTGACGCTTAACTATTACCTTATCTCCGTCTACCTTAATCTCCTGTGCATAAGAGATTACAGGGATTCCTAAATGCTCAGCTATCTGAGGACCAACCTGAGCTGTATCTCCGTCGATAGCCTGACGACCTGTGATGATAAGGTCATAATCAAGATTACGGATAGCACCTGCGATTGTAGTAGATGTAGCCCATGTATCTGCTCCACCGAGCACTCTGTCTGTTACAAGAACACCCTTGTCTGCACCCATAGCGATTGCCTCACGCAATACATCTGCAGCCTTGGGAAGTCCCATTGTAAGTACGGTTACTTCTGCACCATACTGATCCTTAAGTCTTAAAGCCGCCTCAAGACCTGCCTTGTCATCAGGATTCATGATGGCAAGCATGGCGCCTCTGTCGAGTGTACCGTCAGGGTTGAACTTAACGCCGCCCTTTGTATCGGGTACCTGCTTTATACAAACAATAACTTTCATTGCATTCACTCCTTCTTATTATTTTAACAGTGTTGCAGAGATAACCATTCTCTGAACCTCGCTGGTTCCTTCGTAGATCTCTGTAATCTTAGCATCACGCATCATTCTCTCTACATCGTATTCCTTGATGTAGCCGTAACCACCATGTAACTGAACAGCCTTGGTTGTTACTTCCATAGCAACTTCAGCCGCATACAACTTAGCCTGAGCAGCCTCGAATGAATATGAAACCTTAGGATTGGTCTTGTACTCATCCTTCTTTCTTGCTGCCTTGTATACAAGAAGCTTAGCAGCCTCTACCTTGGTAGCCATGTCAGCGAGCTGGAACTGTGTGTTCTGGAAAGCGCCGATCGATCTGCCGAACTGCTTACGCTCCTTAACATAGTTGATTGTTGTCTCAAGAGCACCCTCTGCAAGTCCGAGTGCCTGAGAAGCGATACCGATACGTCCGCCATCAAGTGTATGCATGGCAATGTTGAAGCCCTTACCCTGCTGGCCTAAGAGATTCTCCTTAGGGATACGGCAATCTGTGAAGATAAGCTCGTATGTAGAAGAAGCACAGATACCCATCTTGTTCTCCTTGGTACCGAATGTGAATCCGGGTGTACCCTTCTCAACGATAAATGCTGAGATCTCCTTCATCATCTTACCGCGCTTCTCGATCTTGCCTGTAACAGCGAAGATTACGTATATATCTGCTTCCTTACCGTTTGTTATGAAGCACTTAGAACCGTTAAGTACCCACTCGTCACCGTCAAGAACAGCCTTGGTCTGCTGACCCTGAGCGTCTGTACCTGCACCGGGCTCTGTAAGACCGAAAGCACCAAGCTTCTCGCCCTTAGCAAGCGGTACTACGTACTTCTGCTTCTGCTCTTCAGTACCGAATGTGTAAATAGGATCGATACAAAGTGATGTATGTGCAGATACGATAACACCTGTCGTACCACATACCTTAGACAATTCCTCAACACACATAGCATATGTAAGTGTGTCACATCCCTGTCCGCCGTACTCCTTGGGTATCGGGATACCCATGAAGCCGTACTTAGCCATCTTATCTACAGTCTCTCTGGGGAAACGATGCTCCTCATCGATCTCCTGTGCAAGCGGCTTTACTTCATTCTCGGCGAAATCCTTGAAAAGCTGTCTCGCCATTTCATGTTCCTTGGGTAAAGTAAAATCCATGATCTTTATTCCTCCTAATTATTTATCTGTAGGTACCTTGCCGCCGTCGGCATAGTTGTAGAAACCAATACCTGTCTTGACGCCAAGCTGCTTAGCACGAACCATCTTACGAAGAAGAGGACATGCACGATACTTGGGATCGCCTGTCTCCTTATAGATAACATCCATGATAGCAAGTACGATATCAAGACCTACGTAGTCACCAAGCTCAAGGGGACCCATGGGATGATTACATCCAAGCTTCATAGCTGTATCGATACCTTCGATATCAGATACGCCCTCAGCATATACTGTGATACCCTCATTGATAAGCGGGATAAGGATTCTGTTAACAACGAATCCGGGAGCCTCATTTACCTGTACGGGTGTCTTGCCGAGATCTCTTGAAATCTCGTTTACTCTCTCAACCATCTCCTTAGGTGTGTTGGCACCTGCGATAACCTCAATAAGCTTCATAACGGGAGCGGGATTGAAGAAATGCATACCAACGATGGGCTTAGGAAGGCCTGCACCTATCTCTGTGATAGAAAGAGATGATGTATTTGAAGCGAATACACAATCAGGATTCTTTACGATGTTCTCCATGAGATTCTTAAAGCACTCCTTCTTGATATCCATAACTTCAAGAGCTGCCTCTACGATAAGATCTGCATCTACACAGATATCGTTAAGACCTGTCTTGAACTTAG
Source organism: uncultured Lachnospiraceae bacterium (assembly GCA_902778165.1). GTDB lineage: Bacteria > Bacillota > Clostridia > Lachnospirales > Lachnospiraceae > Colinaster. The sequence continues at coordinate 43,643 of CACYWQ010000009.1, read as the reverse complement.
CCATGATGGCATCAGCCTCAGCCTGAGTCTTCTTTTCCTTGGCTACAAGCTTATCCATAGCCTTCTGAACCTTAGCCTTACCGCCGTCAGCATACTCCTGCTTGATATCACATAAGTAGACTGTATCTACCTTGTCACACTGAGCAAATGCCTGTGCGATTCCGGAACCCATTGTTCCTGCACCGATTACTCCAACTTTCATTACTCTATCCTCCTATATATGTAATAAAACATTATCTACCGAAAGAATTAATTAGCAGTTCTTGAAAGGCTCCTTAACCTTCTCCTTGTTCTTATCAAGGAAGAACTCCATGCCGTATCTCTGGTCTGCTGTCTCGAAGCAGTCACCGAACAACTTCTCTTCAAGTGCTACGGCATCCTTCATGTTAAGCTCAAGGCCGTCGTTAATTGCCTTCTTGCAGTTACGAACTGCGATAGGTGCGTTCTTAGCGATGCCTGAAGCCATCTTAAGTGCTGCGGGAAGTAACTCTTCCTGTGTATATACCGCATTAACAAGACCGATACGAAGTGCTTCGTCTGCCTTGATATTACGTGCAGTGTAAATCATCTGCTTAGCCATTCCGGGACCTACCAAACGAGCAAGTCTCTGTGTTCCGCCAAATCCGGGTGTGATTCCTAAGCCCACCTCAGGCTGACCGAATACGGCATTGTCAGAGCAGATTCTGATATCACAGCTCATTGATATCTCACATCCGCCACCGAGTGCGAATCCGTTAACTGCAGCTATAACAGGGATGGGGAAGTTCTCGATCTTAAGGAATACATCATTACCCTTCTTACCGAATGCTTCACCTTCTGCCTTGGTAAGTGTGCTCATCTCGCCTATGTCAGCACCTGCAACAAATGACTTCTCGCCTGCACCTGTAAGTACGACACATCTGATCTTATTAACATCGATTGCATCAAATGTGGCATTAAGCTCATCAAGTACCTGTGAATTAAGTGCATTAAGGGCCTTCTCACGGCTGATGGTAACGATTCCTACCTCACCCTGCTCTTCATACTTAATAAATTCCATACTTTTCTCCTTCTTATATAACGCAGTATAAGCAGTCGCGTAAGCGACTGCTCATACCAATATTATCCTATACTATTCTCTCTCAACGATTGTAGCACAGCCCATTCCGCCGCCGATACAAAGAGTAGCAAGACCCTTCTTAGCATCCTTAGCAACCATCTCATGAAGAAGAGTTACAAGGATACGAGCGCCTGATGCTCCAACGGGATGACCGAGTGCTATAGCACCGCCGTTAGGATTAAGCTGCTTATCAACATCGATACCGAGGTCCTTACCTACTGCAACAGACTGAGCAGCGAATGCCTCATTAGCCTCGATGATATCGAAATCAGAAATCTGATATCCGGCCTTAGCCATAGCCTTCTTAGTAGCTGCAACAGGTCCGATACCCATAATCTCGGGAGCAACACCTGCAAGTGCACCTGCAACGAATGTAGCCATAGGCTTAACACCGAGTTCCTTAGCCTTCTCTTCAGACATGATAACGAGTGCTGCAGCACCGTCGTTGATGCCTGATGCGTTACCGGCTGTAACGACTCCGTCAGGATTGAGGGGCTTAAGCTTAGCAAGACCTTCTATTGTAGAACCTGCTCTGGGGCCTTCATCTGTATCAAATACGATTGTCTCTTTCTTCTTCTTAATCTCAACGGGAACGATCTCTGCCTTGAATGCACCGTTCTCTATAGCTGCGCAAGCCTTCTGCTGGCTCTTAAGTGCGAATTCATCAAGCTCTTCTCTTGTGAGGTTCCACTGCTTAGCCACATTATCGGCTGTTGTGATCATATGATAATCATTGAATGCATCCCAAAGAGCATCCTTAACCATGGTATCAACGAGTGCACCCTGGCTCTGGCTCGGCCATGTCATTCTGTAACCGTAACGTGCATTGGGAAGTGCGAAAGGTGCCATTGACATGTTCTCCATACCACCTGCAACAACCACGTCAGCATCTCCTGCCATGATCATCTGTGCAGCCTGGTTAACACAGTTAAGACCTGAACCGCAGACAACGTTGGTTGTAACCGCCGGAACTTCTATAGGAAGACCTGCCTTGATTGATGCCTGTCTTGCAACGTTCTGTCCAAGACCTGCCTGGATAACACATCCCATATATACATGCTCTACATCTGTAGGCTGTATACCTGCTCTCTTAATTGCTTCCTTGATAACGATTGCACCGAGTTCTGCTGCCGGTGTGGTGCTTAATGATCCGCCCATTGTACCGATGGCAGTACGACAAGCGCTTGCGATAACTACTTTCTTTGCCATTCTCATGACTCCTTTCGTTGATGAAAAAAATGATTACACTGATTTGACCTAATAATCTGAATAAAACGCCAAACAACAGGTCTGCAAGTACATCCTGTACTTGCGAACAGACCCGCGACGTCCGTGTCTTAAGGCGATTGGTTTAGATTGTTATTTTTTTATCATAGTCGTGCTCTATTATTCTAACACAGGGAAATTGCTTTTGCAACGGAATGTTACTATGTATTGGAAATAATACAAGATGTTATAAGCGGTGTGCCGTCCATCGACACGCAACCGCTTACATCAAAGATCTGCCGCTGCCTATGACGAACTTACCTTCATCCACCATTCGGCGCAACTTAGCTTTATCAACACCGGTAGCCTGCGCAATCTGCACCAGAGTCGCTCCGGGATATTCTTCCACGAAATGTCTTACCTTGCCATAGTCATCATATACGATCTTGTCGCATGCACTGCAGTAATACTCACCAAGTCCCTTATATTCCACGGCATGACCACATTCGGGGCAGGCTTTTAATTTCTTCTCATCAAGTACTCTGTCCATTTCGTTAGACACTTAATCACCTCTTCTTGACACGTACGAAACAGCTTCTGCCGTATTCATCGTAATCACGTACAATCTCGTACGACTCTCCTTCAGAATCCTTCGCCCCTCTTGTCGATAATCCGGATACATACTTCTTTACTTTCTCAACAGATATCGGATAATCCAAACGCCCCGCAATCTGCTCCGGCGTATATCCAAGTTCATGCAGATGTCTTATTGCAGCTCCGCATGCCACATCGAAAGTAAAATCTCTTAATGCACTGTTAAAGTATTTCTTACCTTCATCCTTCATATCGGTACCCATAATATATCATATCAAAACACTGTTTGCAAAACATGCTTACTTTGTTACCTTACTAAGACCACCGTCTCTGTATACATATTCCGCATGCGATGTATTAATAATATCTCTTAACTCATCCTCACTTACGCTTTCATCGTAACTTGCATATACCGTTGCAATCGGTGCAACTTCATAATTAATATAGGTATCGTTGACCCAGTGAATGCGACTGCCGTCTCTTAAGAATAAGACTCTGTGTCCTTTGACGGCGCTATACTCTTCATCAGACAGTGAATTTAGGTAATCTATGTACTGCTGACCTTCCTGGTCAATCATTTCCGCTCTGGCAGCAAGGTCTGTCTCTTTATCCGCCTCATACCCCTTAAGCATATATGCATATGCCGGATAGTCCGTAGTCAGAACAATCAGTAAAACAGCGACTGCAAACGATATTATGACACTTCTGTCAGTAAGCTTCCTTCCGAATATGACACTCACTAACAACATGAATGTTCCTATGGTGAAAGGAGCACCGTATCTTGATATGGATATCGCCATTACCTCAGATGAACCGTACTGGGTCTCTGTAGCAAATATGCTCATATGGCTTAGAAGCACTATCACATATATGGCTATTCCGGTTATGATCGTATAGCCTGTGATTACTTTATATATATAAGTTCTGTGACTCTCGGTCTTGTTGGTCCTTACAATCATTATCGCCGCAACACTTATACATATAAGGATAATAAACATCACAAACGCCGACATATCAATCACCGCCGTATGCGCAGTATGCATAGGTTCTTTGATAAGTCCAAGCAGATAGTATCTAAGTTTATCCGAAGCATCATCAGGCATAGTCATTCCTCCTGTTGCGGTACGAGCAAGCGCACCCGTAAGTTTGGCAATTCGCCTGTTGATGATGCAATTGGCCCACCAGCTTCCCTGAACCAGGTATACCGACAGAGCGGTTAAGACCGCATATTTAGTATATTTGCCTGTTCTTATCGCAAGCATGATCAATAAGATTAACGCAAACGTAACCCACATAAATCCGGTATTCTTACATAATGCCGTGACCGAACCGTACAGAGCGATCTTTAAATACGCAGCCTTATTTATCCTTCCGCCTTCACTATCAAGAGTCTCATATATCGCCATAAGCATGGCGCCGTATACAATACCCATAGTGACATCGGCACAGGCACCGTAACTCCACACGTCGTTAACAATACCCGGAATCAGCATTATCACCGTCATCCATATGATGTGGATGAATGCATTCACAATCTTATTCTTATTAATATAAGAAGCAACCTTATCACTTACCTTCATAAGCGGAAGAAGGAATATCATATTCATAAGGCTGTAGCCCACGAAAGCATAACCTTCTCTGTATTCATTCGGGGATACCTTAAGCGCACACCACTTTGCGATCTGAATCGCAGGCGGATAGTCACCGAATTCCGGAGCTACATTGCCGTATTTGCCCGTAAATCCGTTAAGATAATATAAAGCCTTGGCATCCGTAGCCCAGAAATTAAGATCATCCCACCATTTAACCGCATGACCGGATGTAAGCAAAGCCACCGTCACACACATAACTATGAAAAAAACAAATGCGACTGCGGTGTCCGCCCTCGGAATAAGCGAATAAACCACATCTGATATGTCAATCGCCGATCTTTTTCCCTTAAATATATATAAGAAGCGAATAAAGGCGCAGAGTATAATGCCTGCAAGGATCAGCCAAACATACTCCATCGCGTCGAGAAATGCCAGTGCATAGAGCACAAGAATAAGCCCTGCCGTCATAAGCGGCAGGGCATCATAAAACTTAATTCTGTATCCTGTTCTAGTACTCGGGCTCGATGAGTCCATAGGTATTGCCCTTTCTCTTGTATACGACATTGACCTGATCTGTCTCGGCATTGACGAATACGAAGAAATTGTGTCCCGTGAGCTCCATCTGTACACATGCATCTTCTGCATACATGGGCTTGATGTCGAACTTCTTACTTCTGACTATCTGTACTTCTTCTTCATCGACATAATCCTTCTCGATGAATTCCTGTTTGAAGTAGTCACCGCTCTGATGTCTGTCGACTATCTTGTTCTTATACTTCTTAAGCTGTCTCTCGATTATCTCCTCTACAAGGTCAATCGATACATACATATCGTTGCTGACCTGCTCAGACCTGATAACTGTTCCCTTAACCGGTATCGTCACCTCTATCTTCTGACGATCCTTCTCAACACTGAGTGTTACGTGTACTTCCGTCTCCGGCGTGAAATACTTCTCTAACTTCCCTATCTTGTCCTGAACTGCACTCCTTAATCCGTCTGTTACGTCAATGTTCTTGCCGCTGATGATAAATTTCATACTGATCAGTCCCTTCTTATTCAGATTCATCGGATTACACGCAATTACGTATGTAATAACCTCTTCCGACGTTAGTTTATTTTACCATACGGAAGGTTTGTGTGTCTACTTAACAAATTATAAATTTTCTGACAATTTATTTCTTCAAACAAAATTTTTCGTCTTTATATTTTGAATAAATTCGCCTTTATTTTTATTCTTTTGTGCACCTATGCCAAAACACAGTTTCGATAGTTTACCATAATTATCCACCTATTTTGACCTGACACCCGTGCATAATGTGGATAAGTAGGCGAATAAGTCGTATAAAAGGCATATTTTCCTTTTGCGTATGTGGATAAGTGACCCCTAAATTGACCGATTGACTACCACAGTCATCAGCCGTTTTCGTCAAAATCAATAATGCCCTTACTGTCAACAATAATGTATGAAAAATAAATAGTCTGACATTTCCGCCGATTTTTATCCCGGATGCGTTATTCCCGGATATAAAAAAGGAGCCATTCATTTCTGAATGACTCCGTGATCTTATTTCGTCTTAGAATATTCTTCTTACACAAAGCGGTGTACGATATGTTGCACTCGATACAATGATACCGGTCTTAGCTGTAGATGCATGTACGATCTGACCGTTACCGATATAGATTGCCACGTGACCTGAGTAACATACAATATCACCGGGCTGTGCATTGGCAATTCCGCCGACATCATATCCAACCGATCTGTCTGCCGCTGATGAATGAGGAAGTCCGACACCGAAGTTGCCGTATACGCTCATTACGAATCCCGAACAGTCTGTACCGTGTGTAAGCGATGATCCGCCGTATACATAAGGATTGCCGACGAACTGTAATGCGTAATTACATACAGCCGCTCCCGAACCGCTTCCGCTGACATGTGTAATCGGATTGTCGGGAATGTATGATGAAGAACCGCCGCCACCGCCCTGGTTGGCTCTTGCCGCTCTGGCTGCCGCGTTGGCCTTGTCTCTCTCTGCTTTCTCTTTCGCAAGTCTGATTTCTTCTTCTTCCTTAGACTCAGCCTTGACGAATTCGGTGTGGAGGTCTACATATTCATCAGAGACAAATCCGAAACCTTCCTCGATATCCACCTTGATCCAGCCGTCGAGTTCTTCAACAACCAAAAGTTCATCATCTATGGGTACAAGTCCGAGAACCGTTGTATCAAGTCCGGGCTCTTCCCTAACCTTAAGTGTCGTAGTATTGACTCTTGCAAGAAGTGTTCCCACCTCTTTGGCAAGTTCCACGGCTTCGTCACCGGTGACACAGAATTCACCTTTGACCCAACCCGTACAACTGCCGGATTCTATTTTGTACCAACCGTCCTTCTCCTCGATGAACTCACCCACCGACTTGTCGTACAGCTTACCGACTACCTTACCTTCATTCTCATCGGGAAGATCTCTGACATTGACGTAATTGGTGACCTGCGCAATAACAAGATTACTGAAATCTTCTCTTGCATCGTCCGCAATCATGTCTCCGGGAGTCCTTACAACCGCATCAACCACTTCCTTATCAAAGTCTATGGTCTTCTCAACGGTCACCTTGTTGGCTTCCTCTGTTGCCGTAGCCTCTTCAGACTGATTCTCCTTACTCTCCGTCTCAACGACGCTTACCGAAGGAGTTGCAACAATGCCTTTGACCTCTTCCTTAACATCCTTAACGGATGTGCCCTCATCTACGGCTATCGAAAAACCTGCTGAAGGAAGTTGGTTTGACAGGGTCGTTGCATGTACATCCATAACCGGTGCCAGTACCGCAAGCCCCGTTGCCATTATACCGATAGCGACATAAGTGGCAATTCCTGTTCTGTTCCTGTTCATACCTTTTCTACGCCTATTGAATCAGTTTGTTACAAATCCTTAACAAATATACCACTATTTTTAGTTATTGTCAACCGCTATATATAGTACATTATGTCAACTCGATATGCGTATATTGGGCATTATGTTAACCCAAAGGTCCGAAAGAGCCTGAAATAAAAAGAAAGAGGTATGTCTATAACATACCTCCGTCCATTGTTACAATCTGACCTGTCAAATATGTCGGCGCCGTGGCCAACATATAAGCCAGTTCCGCTACTTCAGCGGGTTCTCCGTATCTTCCCGCAGGAATCTGCTCCGTCAATTCCTCTCTCTCCGCTTCGCTTAAATGAGAATTCATATCCGTATCAATAACCCCGCAGGCTATCGCATTAACCTGTATGTTGCTGGGGCTTAGCTCCTTGGCTAAAGCCTTGGTAAATGCGTTAACTCCGCCCTTTGAGGCAGAATATGCAACTTCCGTTGATGCCCCGACATTGCCCCACATTGAAGAGATATTGATGATTCTTCCCTCGTGGTTATATATCATGCGCTTAATAGCATGTCTGCTGGTATAGAAGACGCTGTCTAAGTTAGTAGACATAACTTTTCGCCATTCGTCACTGCTCATATCCTGTAGCAGACCCACGTAAGATATGCCTGCGTTATTGATAAGAATATCCACACTGTCTATCTGTGCAAAAATATCCGCAACTGACTCTTCATCTCCCATATCTGCCTTAAAACATCTGACGGACACCTGATGATTGGTTCTAAGCTCTAAGGCAAGATCCTCCATCCTGTCTGTACTGTTAAGGCATGTAAGTATAAGGTCATATCCGGCCGCAGCAAATCTTCTTGCAATAGCCTCTCCTATTCCTCTCGAGGCTCCGGTAATCATTACCGTCTTGCTCATACTCTACTCCGCTTAATAACTTAGAGACTGTTAATATATCCCGTTGCCGATGTAACGGCATTGGCTCCGTCAGAAGCCGCAGTTACTATCTGTCTTAACGCCTTGGTGCGTACATCACCGGCCGCATATACGCCCGGAACATTCGTGGCACAGTCTTCTCCGGCACGGATATATCCTTTCTCATCCATATCTACGACACCCTTAAGGTACTCTGTCACTGGATGAGTGCCAACGGCGATGAATACACCGTCAACGGCAAGAGTCTTAGTCTCATTTGTTTTGACATTGTGAACATTAAGTGCTTCTACGGCATCGCTTCCTGTAACGGAATCCGGAATCGTATCATACAAAATCTCGATATTGGCCGTATTCTTGACTACATCAACAAGCTTCTTAGCACCTCTGAATTCATCTCTTCTGTGAATGAGATATACCTTGGTACAACCTCTTGCTAAGAATATCGCATCTTCAAGTGCCACGTCACCACCGCCTATGACCGCAGTAACTCTGTTTCTGAAGAAAGCACCGTCACAGGTAGCACAATAAGAAACGCCCATACCCGCAAGTTCTTCTTCACCGGGAATTCCCAAGTGGTTGTGAACCGCACCGGTCGCTATGATCACGACCTTGGCCTCAATCTCTTCTTTCGAAGTCTTAATTCGCTTAGTATTACCCGCAACCTCAATGCCGGTAACGGCAGCCTCCAAGAATTCAACACCTTCTGCAATCGCATGTTCATGCATCTTGGTACCAAGTTCCATGCCGCTTATTCCGGGCATTCCCGGATAATTGTCAACATCATAGGTGGTTAACACCTGGCCACCGCCTATTCCGCTTTCTTCTATGATAAGTGTATCTAGTCCGGCTCTTTTGCCGTATATTCCGGCTGACAGTCCTGCAGGACCTGCGCCGATTATTACTAAATCTCTCATAATTCAACCCTCTCTATACGAACTACAGACACACTATCAGTATACCACAATAGTACCTTTAATATAGATAAATAAACGCTTAAATAAGTCTAACATCTTTTTCATAATTTGCCTCCTTTGGTAATATTGCACAATTTTGCACATCTATTTTTGTGCATTTTGTATAAGGTGTGGCTTGTATATTATTTATTTGGATATATAATGAAGGCGTAACGGAAAGATAAGATTCGTCGTCAGGAAGAGGCGACAGAGGAGGTAAACAATATGAAGATTCAGAACGTAACAGACATTGAAGGATTTTTCAAGGTAGTAGATCACTGCAAGGGCAAGGTAGAACTTGTAACAGACGAAGGTGACAGACTCAATCTTAAGTCTAAGCTCTCACAGTATGTATCACTTGCCAAGGTTTTTGCAGACGATAAGATTCCCGAGATGGAGCTTGTTGTATATGATCCCGATGACACAATCAGATTCATCAACTTCATGACAAGCGGCGCAACGGAATAATCATAACAAATTAAAGAGGATGGCTGAACACTATCAGTCATCCTCTTTTTTGTTTGTTATAATCTCCCTGCAGGATGGTCAGTATCCCGTTTAGTACATCCTTATTATTCTGTACTATAACGGCAATCTTATTCTTGGCTCTTGAGAGTCCGTGAAATAAATCTCTTACAACCGGGCAGTCTGCGAATACGCTTCTTAGATATCCGTTTTCATCATATGCAAATGAACCGTCTATAAGCATAACCACTCTGTCAAATTCTCTGCATGTGGCTTCACTTACTTCCATGAATCCTTCGCCTGTCACAGCCATATGATTGATCGAATTGTCATAAATATAAATATATCCCTGGCTTATATAATCAGACACCAAAGTCTCGGTCTCTGAATCATTCGATGAATAGGCGACAGAGACGGAGGGAAATTCTTTTCTGTGGTTGCTTCCCATAAACATAAGCTTGGCTATAAATGCCGACAGTTCGCTGTTAAGTCTTATCCTGTTGGTAAGCTTATATCCGTTAAAGCCCGGAAGTTTCTCTATAAGTTCTGAGCCGTCATGATTGCGCTCCTCATATGCGATGGTATCCTCTCTGTCATACGAGATCACAACGGGGATATTATCCCGTTTCGACCATTCCATGATCTCATGGACATTCATGGCGCTTAACCTGTGTCCTTCATCCACAAGGATTGCCGAATATTCACCGGGCAGATCGATATGAGCGTTCGCATCGCAATAATAGAAATCGATCCGCTTAAGCCGTTCATCCAGATGCTCCAGTTCTTTCTCATGCGAGCCGAAATGCAGGATACATACTCTGTATGATTCCGATAACTGCATGGCAATATCGTACAGAAGGATCGTCTTGCCTGTACCGGGAAGACCCGTGAATCCGTGTATCGCAGCCTTCCTTCTTATGACTCCGGGTTTCTCTGTTATATCTTTAAGTATTTGATTTCTTATATCTCTCTGCTGTGCTGTTAAGAAATAATCACCTCTTAAGAATCTTAACGGATCCGTAAGGGGAGAAATCAAATATCTGTCTTCCCTGAATAGTTCCTCTATATGCCCCTCATAGCAGTTCTGCTGCTTATTAAGCACATCGGCAAGTTCTTCCCATGTTGAATCGATTATTCTTCCGCCTCCGGTAAGTCTTACCAGTCTGTCCGCTTCACTTATATATGTATATGAATACATCGTACGGTCAAGGGTTGAGAGATAATATCTGTTCTGGGTCAGCTGTCTCTTGATAACCTCATCTGAGACGATTCCGCTTTTAAGTTCTATATTGACCACAGCGTCATCACTTATTCTTAACAGATCGAATTCCTTGCCGAGTTTGGGCATGGTGAAAGAATAGAAAAACTTAAGCGATATGGCGTTATCCATAACATCGCAGAGGCGCTCGCTTAAAGTCCTAAGTCCCTTAATCTCCCAGTCCTTAACCTTAAGAAATCGACTCCTTGACGATAACTGTCGCTCAAGTCTCTCCTGATTATACGTATCATCCAATCTTGTCAGAGTGTAAATATTGATAGGTATCATTATTTCTTCTTTATTGATGCCAAGAGGGTCTTTAATTCATCGGTAGTGAATGTATAGTCAGTATTACAGAAATGGCAGTTCATTGTGATTGGCTTACCGTCATCTATCATGGATTTAAGTTCATCCTTACCTATACTGATAAGTGCCTTCTCAATCCTCTGTCTGTCACAGTTACAATGAAATCTTACAGGTACAGTCTCCGTAAATTCAACGTCAAATCCGTTAAGCAATGTCTCTAACATCTGCTCGGGGCTTAAGCCTCTTGATAACATACCCGTAACCGAATCAAGACCTCTTATATTCTCTTCAAGCTTAGCTATCGTCTCATCAGATGCAAAGGGCATAAGCTGTACGATGAATCCGCCGGCCTGAGCTACGGTTGCATCATCCCTGTTCATCAACACTCCGAGACCCACACTTGAAGGAATCTGTTCCGATGTTGCGAAATAATAGGTTAAGTCTTCAGCTATCTCACCGGTCTGTAAGATTACCTGTCCGGCATAAGGATCCTTAAGACCCATATCCTTGATAACCGTCATCACACCGTTTCCTACGGCTCCTCCCACATCCAGTTTACCCACCGGGCTTGGAGGCAACATCACCGAAGGATTGCCGACGAATCCCTTGACTTCACCCTTATTGTTCGCAGTCACCATTATATTGCCTATGGGACCGTCTCCGTTAATCTGTATGGTGATAAGATCGTCATCTGATTTAAGCATTGTGCCCATTATAACAGCTCCGGTAAGGGTTCGACCTAACGCCGCAGTCGCTACGGGACTTAACTTATGCTTATCCCTTGCATCTTCCACCGTATTAAGAGTATAGGCAGCAAAGGCCCTGATCTCGCCTCCTGCTGCCGTAGCTCTGACTATATAATCATTCTTAATCTCACTCATTTTACCATGCCTGACTTTAGAGACTGAACATCCCGGCTTCATCAAGTAAGCCGAAGCCCGCACCCTTAAGTACTTCCACTGCCTTATTACCATCCGATGTCTTAAGGATCATCGCGCCCTCTGCAGATGTAGCCATAGCATACATATACTCTATGCCTATACCTGCACCCGATAAGGTGTTAAATAGATTCTCAAGTGTTCCGACCTTATTCTCAAGCCTTACCGCAACCACTTCTGTTGCCTTGGCGGAGAAACTGTTATCCTTAAGGACCTTACTGCCCTTATCGGGATCGGATACTATCATGCGTAAGAGACCGTACTCGCTTGTATCTGCAAGTGATATCGAATAGATATTGATCTCGTTATCCTTAAGCACCTTGGCCACTTCTTCAAGTGTACCGACTCTGTTCTCTATAAATACGGTTAACTGTTTAACAAATCCGTCTGCCATAACCCATAACCCCCTTAATCAAATTTACGATTATCAATGACTCTTACCGCCTTACCCATACTTCTCTCTATTGTCTTGGGTGCAACAAGCTTAACCTTAACGGCAAGTCCTATCATCTGCTGGATCGCATGGCTTACTCTCTTATTAAGCGCCTCGATCTCCTTAACCTCATCGGAGAATGAACTCTCCTCCATCTCAACCAATACTTCAAGAGTATCAAGATTATTAACTCTGTCTACGATGATCTGATACTGAGGTGCCACGCCGCCTGCTTCAAGTAAAGCCGTCTCAATCTGTGAAGGGAATACATTGACGCCGCGGATAATAAGCATATCATCGGTTCTGCCCTTGAATCTTGAAATCCTTGCAGCGGTACGTCCGCACTCACACTTCTCATGCGTGATGCTTGTAAGGTCCTTGGTCCTGTATCTTATAAGCGGCATGCCTTCCTTCTGAAGGTTGGTGATTACAAGTTCACCGGTCTCTCCGTCAGGTACATGCTTAAACGTATCCTTATCAACTATCTCCGGAAGATAGTAATCCTCCCATACATGTAAGCCCTTGTGATATTCACAGTCACAGGCTACACCGGGTCCCATTGTCTCAGATAAGCCGTATATATCGTGGGCGCTTATTCCAAGTTCTTCTTCTATCTGCAGTCGCATCTTCTCAGTCCACGGTTCGGCACCGCATATAGCTGACTTAAGCTTGATCTGATCCTTAAGGCCCATCTCGTTTATCACTTCTGCAATGTGAAGAAGATAAGACGGAGTACACATGATACCCGTTACACCGAAATCACACATCATTGTCACAAGCTTCTTGGTATTACCCGTTGACTGAGGGACAACTGTTGCACCGATACACTCTGCTCCGTAATGAGCACCCAATCCTCCGGTGAACAGGCCGTATCCGTAAGCTACCTGAATGGTATCCTCTCTGGTAAGTCCCGACATTGTTATACATCTGGCAACACTCTCAGCCCATGTATCTATATCACGTCTGGTATAACCTACAACCGTAGCCTTACCCGTGGTTCCGCTTGATGCATGCACACGGACTATCTCTGACTTGGGAACTGCGAAGAGTCCGAAGGGATAGTTATCACGTAAATCTGCCTTAGTGGTAAAGGGAAGCTTCTCTATATCTTCAAGTCCCTTGATATCACCGGGTTCAAGTCCCGCCTCCTGCATCTTCTTACGGTAGAATTCCACATTATGATATACGTGGTTTACCTGTTTTACTAATCTTGCGGACTGCAGCGCCGTCATCTCATCGCGGCTCATACACTCCTTGGTCTCATTCCAGATCATTGTTTTCTCCATTTCTTAATTATCCAAGGTCCTGCCCTAAGGACCTGACTGCCTTATCTTATAATGAATAACCTGCCTCAAATGCCTCAAGATTCTTATCGATTGTCTTGGGAGGTACGGTATTCTTAATAACCTCAATCCACTGATCTTTGGTATAATCCATGCTCTTAGCTGAAGCACCGAGTACCACTACGTTAAATGACTTAGGTGAGCCGATGGATTTGGCAATACTCATGGCATCAACCACCATGGTCTTACGTCTGCTCTTAAGTGTCTCTATTATTCCTTCGGGATACTCGGCCTGACCTGTCACCACGGATATGGGATCCATACGCTGGTCATTGACGATAACGGTGCCGTCTTTCTTAACAAAATGGAGATATCTTAATGCCTCAAGTCTCTCAAATGCTATGAGCACATCGGCCTGACCCTCTTCGACTATGGGCTCTGCGACCTTATCTCCGTATCTTACATAGGTTACTACGGAACCGCCTCTCTGGCTCATTCCGTGTACTTCTGATATCTTAACGTCATATCCTGCGGCAAGTGCAAGCTTACCTAAGATTCTGCTTGTAAGGAGGGTTCCCTGACCGCCCACTCCGACGATCATAATATTTGTTGTTGCCATTATTTTGCCTCCTTCTTAATTGCTTCAAACTTACACAACTGCATGCACAGTCCGCAAGCATTACACATGGTATCATCTATTGATATTGTTCCGTCTTCGTTACGTGTAAGCGCAGGACATCCCGGTCTTAAGCAGGCACCGCACTTCTTACATTTCTCTGGAATCGGCACGCACTTATCGGGGAATACCTGACCCTTAAGCAATACACAGGGGCTCTTGGTGATGATAACCGATACTTCGTCTCTTTCCTGCTCACGCTTAATAACGCTCTCAAGTTCTGCTATATCAAATGCATTTACTTCATATACGTTCTCTATACCCATTGACTTACAGAGATTATAGAGGTTGATCGCATAAGTGGGCTCTCCCTTTAAGGTCTTACCGGTCGCTGCATGATCCTGATGACCCGTCATACCTGTTGTTGAGTTATCAAGGATGATCACTGTTCCCGTTGCCTTGTTATAGACCATGTTCATAAGAGAATTAACACCCGTGTGTAAGAATGTGGAATCACCGATCACGGCAACCCAGTTCTTGATGTAATCCTTACCCTTAGCCTTCTCCATACCGTGTAAAGATGAGATTGAAGATCCCATACATATCGTTGTATCAACAACACTTAAAGGAGCAACGGCACCGAGTGTATAACAACCTATATCTCCTGCTGCATGTATCTTAAGCTTATTAAGTACCGAATATACACTTCTGTGAGGACATCCGGGACAGAGAATGGGCGGTCTGGGCGCAACCTTCTCGGCTTCCTCGATATCAAGCTTAAGTCCGAGGACCTTCTCTCTTAACATATTGGCCGAGTACTCACCCTGACGTGTGAAGAGATCCTTACCTTCACACTTAATGCCGAGTG
Organism: uncultured Lachnospiraceae bacterium; assembly: GCA_902778165.1. GTDB lineage: Bacteria > Bacillota > Clostridia > Lachnospirales > Lachnospiraceae > Colinaster. The sequence goes on along the minus strand of CACYWQ010000009.1, from coordinate 28,237 downwards.
CCTTAACCTGCTCTTCGATAACGGGCTCAAGTTCCTCGAATATGATGAGTCTGTCAACCTTAGCTGCAAACTCCTTAATAAGATTAAGAGGAAGAGGATTCACAAGACCAAGCTTAAGAACGCTTGCCTCGGGCATTACTTCCTTAATATACTGATATGCGATACCGCATGTAATAAATCCGATCTTGTTATCACCGTACTCAGCTCTGTTAAGCGCAATTCCCGAAGGAAGCTTCATATCGGTAGCATCATCAGCCATACGGTTAAGTCTGTCCTCAACAACAAGGTGTCTCTTGATGGCCATTGCAGGCATCATAACATGCTTGGCAATATCTCTCTCATAGGGTATATCTATAGGCTCAACTCTCTCTTCAAGCGCAACAGGTCCCTGTGAATGCGCAAGACGAGTCGTAGTACGAAGTATCATCGGAGTGTCATATTTCTCCGATAAATCAAAAGCATACTTCATATATTCCTTGGCTTCCGTAGAATCCGAAGGCTCTAAGACGGGCACCATGGACGCTCTGCCTATCATTCTGGTATCCTGTTCATTCTGTGAACTGTACATACCGGGATCATCGGCAACAACCAATACCATTCCGCCCTTAACACCTATATATGACATTGTATAGAGGGGATCGCTTGCCACGTTAAGACCGACATGCTTCATACATGCCATGGAACGTACACCGCTTATGGATGCACCGCTTGCCACCTCAACAGCCACCTTCTCATTAGGTGACCATTCAGCATAGATCTCATCATACTGTACCAGATTCTCGCTTATCTCAGTACTCGGCGTGCCGGGATATGCCGCAGATACCTTAACTCCGGCCTCATAGGCACCTCTGGCTATCGCTTCATTACCGAGCATCATCTTACTTTCAGCCATTTAATTCCGTCTCCTTACATACCTAAAAAAATGTACTGTCTGACGCATATTTTCCTATGCGAACAGACAGTACGATTTTAGCACAATAAAGCCTTAACAGGCAATAGAAATATAGATTTATGACGCCCGCATTCTAAGTTGATCAGTGCAGAGTATCTTCACGAATAATACCGCCTGATGTTACGGGCATGCCAAGGTAAGCAGCACCTAATCCATGAGGGGTAAGCACATACCATCGATCGTCATACTCTATTACATCTGCAAACAACAGCCATTCTTCACCATCAATGGTAAGTTTAGCAACCAAGGGCTTAAGTTTACCGCCGTAGATATCCTCATATGCATCAATCGTCTTATTAATCGAATCCGTAAAGTTAGTATACTCATCGGCATCAGTGATATTTATAACCTCGATCTCATCAATCGCATCAGGTCCTTTTAACATCTTCAGTATTGAATTTACATCCTCTTCATCTTCTGGAATAGTCAAACCCTTAAGTATACGTGAGTCCTCATCCGATGATGCGGTTAAATACATGTTATAGAATGAATTGGTCAGATTATTGCGACGTATCTCGCAATTAAGACGATCGCTTGCTTCATCCGAACCCGATACATATTTACTTACAGGGGTATAAGCGCGTATCCAGTTATGATAAGCAGCATAATCATATCCATTTACATAGCTCTCTATCGCACAATCCGCATACATTTCATCTATATCCTTGGCTGCAAATGCTTCGGCAAATGCCTGCATTGCTTCCTCTGCGGATTCAAATCCTTCTCCTTCATAACACCCTTTTTCTTCTCCGCCATTATACATAAGGCCTGCAAAAAAAGCTCCTGCCACACATATTAAAGCAAGCAGAAATAAAAGGATCTTACCTACAAGATTCTTCCTCTTCTTATCTGCCTTAGCCGGTTCATCCGCCTTAGTTACAAGTTTGGTCCCGCACTGCGCACAGAACTCTGATCCATCAGGCAATTGGGCTCCGCAATTCTTACAAAACATATTTAAAACCTCCTTTACGGCAAATTCTTTGACGTCTAACGGCACATATTGTAATCTGTATATAAGGAGAAGTCAAATAATATGCGTCTTACAACGATATGCTATATAGACAACGGTGATTCATATCTGATGATGCTTCGCAATAAGAAAAAGCATGATATTAATGAGGGCAAATGGCTTGGGGTCGGCGGTAAGCTTGAAGCAGGTGAGACGCCCGAAGAATGCGTATGCCGTGAAGTTTATGAAGAGACAGGGCTTAGTCTTGATGAGTATACGATGCGCGGAATCATCACATTCTCTCCATCCGACGGATCTTATGAATATATCTATGTGTTCACATCCGATAAGTTCCATGGACAGCTTACAGAATGCAACGAAGGAGAGCTTGCCTGGATTCCTAAGGATAAGCTAATGGATCTTGCACTCTGGGAGGGTGATAAGATCTTCCTTAAGCTTCTGTTGCAGAACTCTCCTTTTTTCTCGGTTAAATTATGTTATGACGGTGATGTACTCACGGACAGCAGTGTGATCTTATACTAAGCATTGACTGTCTTATGAAGTACTTTGCGAACAGAACCGGGACCTGCATCCAGTTCTTCGTATATCTTAAGAATACGTTCACCCAATGAATCCGCAAACAGATCATTGCCGAAGACTTCCGTATAAGCAAGCACTTCAGAGGGCTTAAGTTCTCTAAGAGTATCAAGCATCGGGTCGGGACTTAGTTCAAATGCCTTACCCTCATCATCAATTCCCTTAAGATACCTTAAGTATCCGGCAAGTACAAGCGGTATAAGTGTAAGGTCCTCTGTTGAAAGATCCTGCCTTGCCCTGTATGCTTTAACAGTCTCTCCGAATCTTATCGGAATCTTCTGTGATGTGTCACAGGCAATACGTTGCGGCGTATCCGGCATGAAAGGATTGGGAAGACGCTTGGTTAACACGTTATCAAGAAATTCAGAAGGTGAAAGAACGCCCGGATCGACAACGGTCTTCATGCCTTCTTCATGCCCCAGCTTATATACGAGACTGCGAAGATCCTCATCTTCCATCTCATCATGTATCGTCGTATATCCTAACAGACATCCGAATATCGCAAGCGCTGTATGCAGAGGATTAAGACAGGTACATACCTTCATCTTCTTCCGCATTTACAAAAGGAGCCACATAAGTATTCTTTGATGTAATCACAGGCTCTAAGCCTTCAATTCCATCACCCTCAAGCATAGCCTTAATCATATCATCGGGACGAGGTGTTATCTTATCAATCATACTCCAGGGGAAAGATACCTTGGATGTGTCCGTACAATATCTGTAGAAGCCGCCGTCATCTGCTCCGTTTTCCTGCCAGCCCTTAGCAAAACACAGGATTGCATCCTTAAGCTTATCGCCGTTATGAGAGCAGTTATCCATGGATACCATTGCTATGGGCTTAGCACCGGATCTGTATCTCTCATACAGAAGTGAGGCTATCTTACCGATATAGGACATAGTCTTATCGGGGCCTGCCTTAATATCTGCCATAACAGGTTGCAGCGGATTGCCCATATTGTCACATACAACATATCCTTTCTCAGTTATAGTGAAGGATACCATCTTAAGTAAATCAGATGTGAATATCTCCTTAAGCCTTGCAAAATCGCTTACACTGTCTCTGTTAAGAATCAAAGATTCAACTATACTTGCTACGACCAACTTATCTGCGGTTCCGTCAGCCTTAAGAGTTGCTAAGATGCTTAAGTTATCATGAGGCTTATACATCTTATCTATAATCTCATAGTCATAGCCTTCGCAGACAATAAGACCGGAAGAAGTCAGACCTTCATTAAGAAGCCTCTGCATCAGATTACCCTGGAAGGCTCTGAAGATATTGCCAGCGCCGAAGTGAATCCACTCAGGCGATGTCTTTGTGACATTGATAACAGCCTCCCTATCATATAGAGGAAGGCTGTAACCTTTATTTAAATATTCATCTTTGAAATCTTTAATTCCTTGGTCTGTAAGAAGCATATTGGGTCCTTTTCTCTTCGCATAGTTGCATAATAACCGATATTTGCACGCGTTGCCGTGCTTGCCAACTATCTATTATTATATCACTACTCATGTCTTAATGCTTCTATAGGATTAAGTTTGGCTGCCTTCTTGGCAGGATATATTCCGAAGAACAATCCGATTCCGCATGAGAATATTGTCGCAATAAATACCGATCCAACGGATATTGCAGGTTTGGTACCAAGAGCAACACATATAAGACTCGCAAGCAATAATCCGAAGATTATGCCTATCACACCGCCTATCAAAGTAATTAATGATGCTTCAGCGATAAACTGCATAAGGATTGCCTTTGTTCTGGCACCGAGCGATTTCCTTATACCGATTTCCCTTGTTCTCTCTGTCACAGATACAAGCATAATGTTCATAACGCCTATACCGCCGACCAAAAGCGCAATGCCTGCAACTACTGATACCAGTAATGTAACTGTACTGAAGATTGAATCATACTGTTCGGCATAGTCGGTCCAGTTCTGCGTAACTATCGCCTTAGAATCAGTGATTCCGTGTTTTTGCTCAATAAGCTTCTTAACTCGCTTAGCTGCATCATATGTATGGTCCTTATCTGCGATGATAAGAAGATAGCCGCTGTAATAATCTCCGTATCCGCAGTTGCGGGATATATAGGAGAAGGGCAGTTCAAGCTTCATGCTGCTGTCATCTCCGATAAGAGCGCTCATCGCTCCGGCTGACTTGGGATCTTTCCTTATACCAACAACTGTCAATTCAGTATCCGTATTATTGATTGTAGCCGAGAAGTTCTTACCTATGACATCCGTTGTGCCGAACATCTTCTTGGCCGTATTCTCAGACAGTACACACACATTGGCCGACGATTCATATTCGGACTGAGTGAAATATCTGCCCTTGATGATGGGATTGGTCGATACGAATTCACCTATGGAATTCTCTCCGTCCGCAGTCGCATCGAATTTACCCCTTATAGTTCTGACCGTGCAGGGAACCGTGAAATTATAAGTTGATCCTTTAACAATATCATCCGTATGGTCCATGACAAGCTGCACATCATCTTCAGTAAACATATCAAATCCCGCAGCCGACACATCTTTAATCTCGAAGTACACCATACCGGAGAACATCGAATCAAGCGAGTCGTTAATTGTTGATTTGGCACCGCCACCCGCCGATATGATCATTATGACCGATGATATACCGATAATAATACCAAGCATCGTAAGCAGACTTCGTCCTTTGTTGGACTTAAGATTACGCCAAGCTACACGGATATATTCCATTAATCTGGCCATCTGCTTACTTATCCTCCTTAGTTTCACCATTGCCGGCTGACTTAACTTCCATTCCGTCAGTTATCTCAATATTGGCATCTTCATTGACAATAACTTCTTCGCCTTCCGTCAATCCCTCAAGTATTCGGATATTCGTGCCGTTACTTATTCCTACGACCACGTTAGTCCTAACAGCCTTACCGTCTTTATATACATATACAAATTCACCTTCCGAGTCGCTGCATACCGCTGCCGAAGGAATCTGAAGAACATTTTCTTCCGACATTGTAAGAACATATGCCTTGGCATCAAGCCCGATTATAAATCCTTCATCCGGATCATCCGGTGTGATCTCAACTCCTACACCGGGTACACCCTTGGCATCTTCCGTAACTGCCTGCTCAATCTTGCTCACCTTACCTGTATATTCTTTATTATTGATCTTAATCCTTGCGCTCTGACCGACAGACAGTTCCCCTATATCGTACTTATTGACTCTTGCATACACTACCATATCATCAAGTGACTCTATGGTATACATCTCCTGGCCGACTGTTACGGTGCTGCCTTCCTTAACTGCCACATTGGTGACTATTCCGTCAAAATCATGAGCAACTCCGTTACCGACACTCTCAAGATTGCTTACCTTCAGTGCCGAATCAAGTTCATCAGACTCTTTGTCCGCTTCAAGTTTCTCCTTGCCTGAAGCAGTCATCATATTTGTATATGAAGAACTCTTCTGACTGGTCATCTCGGCCTTCTTCTGCTTGCATTCTGCAAGGTTATCCTGATAGCATGCCCTTGTCTGCTTCATCTGTACAAGTTCCGAATTATGTCCCTGTTCGTAACTGTTACGCTGCACAAGTTTCTGAAGATTCTCATATTCTTCAGAGGCAGGATCATCGCTCCACTCTATAAGTGATATCTGAAGATTTGCTCCCTCACTTGCAAGAGCTGCTTCTTTATTCTCTATATCATAATTAAGCTGTGCGATCGCTGCCTGATACAGAAGTATCTGCTCATCCAGGGTCTTTAAATCCGAGCATGCCTGTGAATATAAGCCTGCTATCTTACTGTTGGAAGCATTCTTATCATCATATCCCTTCTCTACCGATACCTGATTAAGGCGCGCTTTCTGCAGCCTGTATTCCATATCCGTCTTATCATATTCTATTACCGGAGTGCCCTTTGCCGCCTTCTCTCCGTTACTTACGTTAATCTTGCCGACTTTGCACTCTACATCGGAATAAACCGTGACCTTGGAATTACTTCTTATCTTGCCGCTTACTTCCAGTTCCTTGATCATCTCGCCGCTTATGACCTTAGATGTCTGTACAGGCTGTGCCGCATTGGCCGCTATCACCCTGCTGCCTACAATTAACACAGCAAGTAAAGAACATACTGTAGCGATCACTCTCTTCTTAGTCATCTTAAATTTATTTAAAATCTTCATTGATCCTATCCTCCACAATCTTCCCGTCTTTGATCCTGATTATCCTTCCTGCATTGGCTGCGATGTCATTATCATGTGTAATGAGTATTACGGTTCTTCCGTCGTAATACAGGCCTTTAAGTATGTTCATTATCTCAGCCGTCGAGCCGCTATCAAGGTTACCCGTGGGCTCGTCAGCAAGAATTATGGGAGGCGCCTGAGCTATGGCTCTTGCGATTGCCACTCGCTGTTGCTGACCTCCCGACATCTGTGACGGCCTATGATCTTTACGCTTATTAAGGCCCACTTTATCAAGCGCTTCGTTACTTAGTCTTAGCCGCTCCTTCCCCGGTACATCTCTGTACATAAGCGGCAGTTCAACATTCTCAAGTGCCGTTAGCGACGGTATCAGATTAAATCCCTGGAAAATAAATCCGATCTTCTTATTCCTTATATCCGACAACTCATCATCACTTAGAGCCGAGACATCCCTGCCTTCAAGGATGTATTCACCTTCGGTAGGTACATCAAGACAGCCTAACATATTCATGAGTGTGGACTTGCCGGAACCGGATTGTCCGATGATAGCCACGAATTCATGCGTGGCTATGCTTAGATTAATGTGGTCAAGTGCCCTGACCTCATTCTCTCCGGGATTATAGATCTTGCTCATATCCCGGATTGTGATCAATTCCTCCATAATACTTCCTCATTTCCCTTGTTACTTCTTCCCTTTTTATACGACTATCTTATGTCGAACTGCATGTGCATCATTACTTCCGATGCAATTGCCATTCCCGTGGCAAACACCATCATTATTGCCATCAGCCAAACAGCGCCTTTGTCGTACTTAATCTCAGTTCTTTTGGCAATGGCTGCAAGTATCTCGACTCCGATCCCTATTATGATTGCCGGCCAGAACTTAAATACCGTCTGATAACTTACCGCATCCGTAAATATACTTAACAAGAAGAGTATTCCGAATGATATAAGTGAGATTCCGGCGGTGATGCTGCCCACTCTGTGCACTCTTATCTGTCTGCGTTCCGCATCTTCGCCGCCTATTACCTGTACATTATTCTCCATCGATGCTCTCCTTCTTGCCCTTGATAAGCATTATGCCTGCTACAATGATCAATATCGAGAACACTGTTCCGGGAATCGTCCTTATAATAGGGTAGATTTCATTCCATATTGATTCGGGTATATATCTGCATACTACATCAAATACATTATTCCAAAGTGCACAGACACCTATAAGGATTAATATTGCGGCAAACCACTTGTTAGCAACCACGCTGTCAAGTTTGATCTTACTTCCGATAAACTCTTCCCATATGTACTTATCTTCCATGGCTGCAAATGTAGCCTCGTCACTAGTCGCAATATTTCTTGCGTGGAAGAATCCGTAGAACCATACTACGAATACCAGTGCTATGAACATATCTCCCGCGCGTAATGCCGTCGGTAACATGAAACTTATGAAGAATGCAAGCATAAGTGTCAAACCGTTTTTCATAAATCCGAGATACATCTCGGCCGCTCCCGGCAGGAACGAACAAATAAATGTGAATGCCTTACTCTTATTATTTTTTAACATATCAATCTTACCTCCCTAATCGATATTCATTTCATTATGGTTACAAAAACCTTACTGTAATCTTAATAAGAAACCTTTTGCCGGCTTAGCTTATTAACTTCTCTTACTGTAGAAATCGCTTATGATGTGCGAATCCCTGATTCCTTCGGTTATTCCGTTTCTTGTAAGTACTTCTTCCTTACTGGGAATTACATCTTCTACGCCAAGCACTTCCTCTTTGGTCGGGATGTCGGCATCTCTTGCCGCATATTCCATACTGTAATCCGTAGCAGAATCCGGTATTAACTTAGGAGAAACGATCGGTGCAACCGCTATTATTACAACCGCTGCAGCAACCGCCGCTATCACCTTGATACAGAAGCTTCTGAACTCCTTAACATTATCAGGCTTAAATTCCGCCACGGTCATATCGGACTTATCTGAATCTGCAGTGGAATCTTTAATATTAAGCCTGCCAAGCACATCTGCCATCAGATCCGGAGGCGCCGTGAACATTGCATTATTCTCTGTATCTTCTATTAAGCTATTCAATTCTTCATCTGACAGATAATCATATCTTTCTTCATTCATCCCAGCAAATCCTCCTTTCTGATCAATTTCTTAAGCATCTCTCTGGCCCTGTATATCCTTGTCTGTACCGTCTTAAGTTCCGTACCCGTTCTTACGGATATCTCTTTGGCCGTTCTGCCTTCTATAAAATACCCTACCGCTGCTTCCTTATAAGGTTCTGACAGCTTATTGCAACTATCGCTTAATCTGCTTAGCAGATCGTTGCATACCGCCGTATCAAGCGGCTCATTATCCGTAGCCGTCGCTTCTTCTGGCATCTCATCATCGGCAGTCATTATCATGCGCCTTGCCGCTTCCCTCTTATAATCAATACATTTATTGGAAGCTATTCTGCATAACCATGCTTTCTCTGATGTTCCGTCGAATGAATCCCAGTTACTGTATGCTGCTATGAAGGTCTCTTGAGTGATATCCTCGGCCGTAAAATAATCACCCGTTAATCGTAAGCAGACAGAGAACACGAGATTCCGATACTGTTCCATAAGACGTATTAAGTTTTGTTTGGAATCCGTATTTCCCACCTCCTTAGCGCTTACATTCTATATAACGTAATAGTATCAGAAAAGTCTTCAAAATTTTTTAACAAAATTTGAAGTTTTGCATAAACGCATTAAAAAGGACCATCAAAATCACACTTCAATGGTCCCTGATAAACATATTATTATCTCTTATTATCAATCCGGCTTAGGTTTATTTTGCCTGCTGCTCTTCCTCATCAACAAGAACCTTCTTAACCGTTACAACGGCCTGCTTATCATAGCATGTGAAGATACCGACAACCTTAGATTCGTCAAGCTTAGGTGATATTAAGCTTACAACAGGTACTACCACGAATCCTATAAGCATTGCTGCCGCACCCGATGTGATGGGTGATGAGAACCAGTGGAAGAACATATTAAGTACTGTAAGACCTACGCCTGTTATAAAGCATGCCCATACGCCTGCCTTGGTAACACCCTTCCAATACAGTCCGTATAAGAAGGGAGCAAGGAATGCACCCGCAAGTGCGCCCCATGAAATACCCATAAGCTGAGCTATGAATGTCGGAGGCTTGATCGCAAGCAATACAGAGAGAAGAATGAATACCACAACCATCACCTTCATAAGAGTAAGCGATGTCTTCTCCTTCATATTCTTAACGATATTACCTTTAACGAAGTCAAGTGTAAGTGTTGATGATGATGTTAACACAAGAGATGAAAGCGTTGACATTGAAGCTGAGAGCACAAGCACCACGATAAGTCCCATTAAGATATCGGGAACCGTTGATAACATCTGAGGCACGATTGAGTCAAATGCAATACTTCCGTCTGCCTTATATATCTCGGGTGTATCGAATAATCTTGCAAAACCTCCTAAGAAGTAAGAACCGCCTGCGATTATTATAGAGAATACTGTTGAAATAATCGTACCCTTGGCGATATCATCCTCTGACTTAATCGCATAGAACTTATGAACCATCTGAGGAAGTCCCCATGTACCGAGTGATGTAAGAATCACAACTGAGAGAAGTCCTACAGGGTCGGGTCCTAAGAAAGATGTGAACACACCGGGCTGAACCTGTCCGATTGAATTGGTTCCTTCTATCTGAGCCATATTGGTAACCGCCTGCATGAAACCGCCCTGTCCCATCAGAACTGCAGCGATAACGGCGATGATACCTATGATCATGATAATTCCCTGAATGAAATCGTTAACTGCCGTAGCCATATATCCGCCCATGATGACATATATTCCGGTGATTGCAGCCATTGCTACTACGCAGACTACATAAGGAATATCAAATGCCATACCGAACAGTCTTGATAATCCGTTATATATTGAAGAAGTATAAGGTACAAGGAAGATGAATATGATTGCGGAAGATGCAATCTTAAGTGCCTTGCTGTCAAATCTCTCATAGAAGAACTGCGGCATCGTACCTGCATGAAGATGCTTGGTCATGATACGTGTGCGTCTTCCTAAGATTACCCATGCAAGAAGTGATCCGATTATCGTATTACCGATACCGATCCATGTTGATGACATACCGAACTTCCATCCGAACTGTCCGGCATAACCTATGAATACAACAGCCGAGAAATAAGATGTTCCGTATGCGAAAGCGGTCATCCACGGACCTACGCTTCTTCCGCCTAATACGAATCCTCTTACATCGGTTGCATGCTGTCTGCAGTATATGCCCACTCCGAACATCACTGCGAAGAATACAACTAACAACAATACTTTGACTATCATGTTTCCTCCTGTACGCCTGATTATTCTACTTTGTCACTTCAACGCTTTGACGCTTTTATGCATCAAAGTATAGCATTTGAATGGCTCTCCGTCAAGCAGATTAAGCGAAATATAAGAAGAAGCGACGGCAATTTATAAGCCATCGCTTCAACTGATCTGTTATGTGTTAAATGTATGGACTCACTTCACATAGTTATCAAGCAGATACTCAACTCTCTCTCTGGTAATGGAAGCTGCCGTTCTGCTCTCAGCCGTAGGTTGCATTGAACCGCCTTCAAACTCTGCACCCGCAGCCAAGACTGCTGCCTCCTTCTCCTTGATCCACGAAGTCTCTTCTTCCGTGAGCTGCTCCATATCATACTCATCCATAGTATCCTTAAGATAAGCCCAGATATCATTAAGCAGCGTATCCCACATGCTGTACTCTTCATAAGCGGTCTGGTTCATTGTTGCCTGATCCATATTGCCGCCTTCAAACTTAAGGTCTATCTGCTTCTGCGCATCACATGTTTCATTGTACTTACGTCTTAATTCCGAAGAATCGGCATCAGCCTCTGTCTCAACGTTGGTCATATCGCCGTTGTCGCTTACACGACAGTTGTTCATCTTAACCTTACTGTTGGCAAATACATCATACTGATTATTCTCAAATGAACATTTATTGAATGTCACGTCGGAGTATTCCGAGAGTTCAACGAAATAGCATTGCCAGTATTCCGAACTTACAAAGTTATTCTTAAACGTACAGTTATCAAATGATATATCCGAACTTGAATAGAGATTGATCATGGACATATCCTTACTGTCTCTGAATACACAGTTGGTGAAAGCAGCGCCATATACTCCGTTTAGATCAAGCAATCCGTATGTACATTCATATATTTCACTGTCGGTTACATTAAGTCTGTCACAATTACTTGCGGCAACACCGTATGTACCACAACCGTATAACTTACATTTATCAATATCCGTTCCGGATGTCTGCTCAAGTTGTATTACGCTTCCGCTGCAATATCCGGGCTCCACATTATGCCCCGCCGTAATGCCTCTTAAGGTAACATTACCGCAACCGTAGAATGTCATAACCGGAGAATAAGCATCGTCCACACATATCAAAACATCTGCACCCTCCTCGGCTTCAATACATATATTGTAGACATTGGATATCTTATATGCACCCCATTCAAGGTTGACTCTTTCGTTGTTCATCTTCGCATCTTCAACCTTGGACAAATCATATGTGCCGGCCTTAAGAATGATCTTACGGTTATCCTGCAGACTGTTAAGCAATTCTTCGGCACTTGATACCGTTACGGTATCGAAATATCTTAAGTCTTCCTCATTCTCCAGTCTCGGATCATCACTTCTTATGTATACATCCTGATAGACCGCATAATATGTATAATCTTCTCCCTCATCGCGATATTCGCTTGCTGCTATCAGAGTATCATTATCCTTAAGGGTAAATCTCTTACTCTCCTCCACATCACCGAAAGGATCCTCAAAGATAAAACACCAATCGCTGTCTTCACACTCTTCATATGCAGGCTCATCAATATACTTAATCTCATTGCCGTAATACTTCGTAACCGACTCGTATCCGTTATACTTATAATCCGCGATATACTTACCGTCCTTCTGATATATCTTAATCTTGGAAGTAGGTGCGTATTCATCGGTAGCCATAGTGCAACTGTTATACTCTTCACCGTCGCCGTAGTCAGAATGATAGAGTGAATATATCATCACCCACTCGCCATCTACTCCGGTCTCGGCAAACAAAGCTGCATCCCCCGATAATTCACTCGTATTATCATCAGATGGTTCGCCCTCTGAAGCTGTATCCTCGGAAACTTCTTCATCCCCAGTCGCCTCCGATTTGCCACAGGCAGTTAACAATCCGGCCGTTAATATGCAACAAAGTAATGTGATCAAAGCCTTTCTGACATAACTTAATCTCTTCATAATGTTCTCCTTATATTCTCCCTTTACTCAGTGACTTTCGGTATCCTGCTGTATAATTCCGTAAGTTCTCTGATGCTTCGCTTAAGATCTTCGGATAAGAAGTTGGGGCGAAGTCTCCACTCCCAGTTACCCTCCGATGTGCCGGGCGTATTAAGCCTGGCTTCTCTGCCGAAGCACAGATAATCCTGAAGCGGTATGATACACAGATCCGCTACCGATCTGTAGGCCTCTCTGATGATGTCCCATACCAGTGCACCGTAATCGGTATTATTCGAATTGATATATCTTCGACAGAAATCCCTCTCTCCGTCATTGATCTCCTCAACCCATGCTCTGGTCGGCGTATTGTCATGAGTGCCTGTATATACAACACAGTTATTAATATGTCTGTGATTGACATACATGCTGTTCCAACTTGTGAATCCGTATTGCAGCACTTTCATTCCCGGGAATCCTGATTCTTCCAGGAGTGCCATATTCTCCGGTGTATTGTTGCCAAGATCCTCCGCTATGATATTAAGCGTTCCGAGCCTTTCTTCAAGTGCCTTAAATAACTTAATTCCGGGGCCCTTGTTAAGCTTACCCTTCTCAGCCGTCTCATCACCGTAAGGAACCGCATAATATTCGCAGAATCCGTGGAAATGATCTATTCTTATCACATCATAGAATTCATAGTTACGTCTTATTCTGTCGGCCCACCAGCCATAATCATTCTTCTCAAGCGCTTTCCAATCATATATGGGATTGCCCCATAACTGTCCGGTACGCGAGAAAGCATCCGGCGCACAGCCTGCCACAACCTTGGGATTAAGATTCTTATCCATCATAAATACTTCAGGATGTGACCATGCATCCGCTGAATCAAGGGATACATAGAAGGGCAGATCGCCGATTATCTTAATATTCTTCTTATTGGCATATTCCCTTAAGGCTCTCCATTGCTTGTCAAATTCAAACTGCTTGAAGTATACGAATTCTATATCTTCGGCTAGCTCTGCTGCAATCTTCTTAAGCGCCTCGGGCTTTCTTGTCTTAAGTCCGTCCTCCCATGTAAGCCATGAAGCACCCTGTAAATGCCTCTTAATTGCCGTAAACAGAGCATAATCCGTAAGCCATCCCGACTCTTTCTTAAGAAAAGCCGCATACTCCTTGGCATCTTTATGATCTTTGCCCGCTTCCTTAAATCTTACAAAAGCCTTCTTAAGCAACTCATCACGATTCTCATACATTGCACCGTAATCAACCTTGGTCTCATCGGTACCGAAAAACGTCGCATTACACTCATCCCACGTAAGCAGGTTATCCTCTATAAGTTTCTCGGGCGATATGAAATATGAATTGCCCGCAAAAGCCGAGAAGGGCTGGTAGGGCGAATTGCCGTATCCCGTAGGACCAAGGGGAAGTATCTGCCAGTATCCCTGTCCTGCTCCGCTTAAGAAATCCACGAATTCATACGCTTCCTTAGAGAAGCTTCCTATACCGAATTTGGATGGTATTGAGAATATGGGAAAAAGTATCCCGCTCTCTCTTCCTGTAAGTGCCATATCTACCTCCCTACCGGGCGAACTGTCCGTAGCAGTGATTATCCTTACTATTCCAGTGCCTGCTTAATGTCCTCTATGATGTCATCAACATTCTCTATGCCTACAGAGAATCTGATAAGATCCGGTGATACGCCTGCTGCTATTAATTCTTCATCCGTTAACTGTCTGTGTGTTGATGAAGCGGGATGAAGTACGCAGGAATGAGCATCTGCCACATGTGTTGCTATCATCGCAACCTTAAGCTTACTCATGAATTCCTCAGCTGCGGCACGACCGCCCGTAACACCGAATGAGATTACGCCGCATGTGCCGTCAGGCATATATTTCTTGGCTCTCTCATGATATTTATTATTCGGAAGACCCGGATAATTAACCCATGATACCTTGGGATGCTTCTCTAAGAATTCCGCAACTGCCTGCGCATTGGCACAGTGTCTCTGCACGCGAAGTGCCAGAGATTCAAGGCCTAAGTTAAGCATATAGCAGTTCATGGGAGAAGGGATCGATCCCAAATCTCTCATAAGCTGTGCGGTCGCCTTGGTAATATATGCGCCTTCCTTGCCGAAATCCTTGGCATAAGTAAGTCCGTGATAAGACTCATCCGGAGTTGTAAGACCGGGGAACTTATCGGCATGTGCCATCCAGTCAAATTTGCCGGAATCAACGATCACACCACCGACAGTAGCGTCATGTCCGTCCATATACTTGGTTGTTGAATGCATTACTATATCAGCACCCCATTCAAAAGGTCTGCAATTAATCGGAGTAGCAAATGTATTATCAATAATAAGCGGTACTCCGTGTGCATGAGCGGCATTGGCAAATCTCTCAATATCGAAGACGATCAACGCAGGATTGGCTATAGTCTCACCGAATACGAGCTTGGTATTGGGCTTAAATGCTGCCTCAAGTTCTTCATCCGAACAATCGGGGTCAACGAAAGTGAAGTCTATGCCCATCCTTCTCATAGTTACATTAAAAAGATTATATGTTCCGCCGTATATGGCTGTTGACGCAACAACATGATCTCCCGCTCCGGCAAGATTAAATACCGAATAGAAGGATGCTGCCTGACCCGATGATGTAAGCAGCGCAGCCGTTCCGCCCTCAAGTGCAGCTATCTTGGCTGCCACATAATCGTTGGTGGGATTGGCAAGTCTTGTATAGAAATAACCGCTTGCCTTAAGATCAAACAGATCTGCCATATCGGCACTTGAATCATACTTAAATGTCGTGCTCTGTACGATGGGAATCATTCGAGGCTCACCGTTTCCCGGTTCATAACCTGCCTGAATACACTTAGTTTCCTGTCTCATTTTCCTTACATCCTCCTCTTATTTAATAAACAATTATCTGCATGTGAAATATATCATCTGATAACTCTCTGCCAGAGTATCAATTAATCTCTTAGCACCCGCAAGCCTGTCCGTATCAAGATTGACAAAGGGATCATCAAGAATAAGCATGGGCTTCTCACCCTCATACATCGCATCAATAAGTGCAAGTCTTAAACAGAATCCGATAAGATCCTGATAGCCGGTACTCAATAACGAAGTATCTCTCTGTAATCCAAGCTCATCTATCGTTATATTGGTATTGGCATCAATGTGATATTCCTCTGCCGTTGCGCCTGTCACCGCACTGTAATACTTAGAGAATCCCGTAAGCAGGGGCTGCATGTATTTGGCAGTGATGCTCTCCTTGGCAAGAGTCAAATACTTGGAAGCATTCTTGATGTTCTTGTAACGACGCTTGCCCTGTATCAGTTCTTCTTCCTTGGTATTAAGAGTCGCCTTATCTTCTTCCCAGAGTTCAAGTCTCTCCTGCAACTCATCATGCTGCCTGCTCTCATCCCTTATATGACCCAAGATCTCTTCTGCCGATTCATCAAGCATTGATAACTCATCGCTTATATTCTCAAGACTTAAATTGTCTTCATCACTTCTTAAGTCAAGCTTATCAAGAGATTCCGTGTCATTATTATTAACAAAATCTTCAAGCTTATTTCTTGATATTCCGGTTCTTTTGGCCGCTTCATTATAAGAATGCAAGTCCATGGTCAACCTGTTGATCAGCTTGGAATAATCCTCTTTGGGGGTTATATCAAGGCCTCTTAAATAATCATCAAGCTTTGCTTTGCACTCATCTCTTAGTTTAAGTGTCCGCTCATATTCAGCCTTCTTGGATTTGAGTCTGTTATAATTATCCGCCTTAACATGCAGGCTTCTTAAGTCGTCCGCTACCGATATCGGATCAAGCGGCATCCTGTATCTGTCAAGATACCTCTTGGTCTCTTCCATTACGGATCTTCTGTATTGCTCGTTATCCTCTATATCCTTCTCCACATCCGCTATATCTTCCATAAGACCTTCGGATGCCTCCGATGCTTTCTCTTTCTGACTTCTGAGCCCGGATACAGTAAGAATGATACCTGCAAGCATGAGTAATCCCGATATTCCTACACCGAACCAGCGTAAGTGATTGGAGGGAAGAACAAGTATGGAAGCAACAGCACCTATCATGGCTGCCAGGATAATGACCATTCCGACAATCGCCGTGGCAGCAAGAGTTCGCCCCATTGTCTGCGCTGACTCAAGCTTATTTCTTAACATCATAAGCTCTGTTTTTTTGCCTGACTCCTCTGCAAGGCTCTTATCATGCTCGCGAAGCTTACGTATAAGCGCCGTCGTCTCATTCATATCCGGCATTCCCGATGCAAACACGGCAGATAATTCTTCAAATCCGGCCGACTCTTCTTCACTTAGCTTATGATAGTTAACGCTCTCATTAAGATTCGAATACTTGGCTGCCTCTTCCTGCATATCGGATAAATCACCTACGTCAGGGATATTACCGGGAAACGCAGCGCGTCTTACCGCTTCTTCCTCTTCATTGACCTTAAGGTCAGCCTTAAGCGTATCCCATTTATCTTTAAGTGCCTGCTTATCTTTATATGCACTTAATTCCTGCTGTTTCTTCTTAAGTATATTTCTTCTTGTATTAAGGTCTGTAAGCTTAGCCTGTCTTGCGCCCATGGAATCTTCAAGTCTGTGGATGGAATCAAGTATTACAGAACCTTCCTTAACCTTGGTCCTAAGCGCAGTTACATCGCCTTCCAGCTTATTAAGCAAGCCCGTGGCTCTTGTGGGCGATTCCTTATTAAGCAGATCGTTAAGCATGGCCGTAGCTTTCTCGTAACTGTCAAGGTCATTGGTATTATCGGCTATACCGCCTATCATGGCATTGATACCGTCGGTCGTATGGGTCACAACATCATTCTGGCCTATGTATGCGGTACGCATGTACGACTCGGCACTTAATCCGAATAACTGCTCACCCACATTCTCTGAATAAGCATTGCTTATAAGATTGGTGGCTTCATCACGCAATTGAAATGTATCTTCACCGGCCTTGGAACCGAAAGTTCTTATAATGGTGTACCTGCCCTTGCCGTCATCAAACGTCAGTCTGCCGCCGTAGACTCCACCCTGCCAGGGCTCAAATCTCTTACGCTCATTCTCAACAGTCTTACGCTTGCCTTCTCCGGTAAAACCATAGAACATCACACGGATAAATGCAGCAAGGGTGGATTTGCCCTGTCCGTTGCTTGCCATTATGCTGTTACAACCTTCATCAAACTCTCTGTCGTAATTCTTAAGTTTGCCGAAGTTCTCTATATGACACCCGATTATTCTCATTCTCTACACCGTCTCTTTCGCAAGCGCCATAAGTCCCATCTTGATGACCTCGGGTTTGTCGGCTTCCGGAATATCCTCGGCTTCCTGTATCATTCGCACATACTCTCCCTTAAGGGAAGCATCCAGCGCATATTCCGTATAATCCACACGAAGGGTTGTCTTATCATAGACCTTAAGATAATAGTAATTGTCGCAGAAGTTCTTAAGGATATAATCCGTATCCTTCTCCGCTTCCACATCAACTTCACCCGTCAATACTATCTTAAGCATATCCGATGACGTTGCATCAATATCCGACAGACTCTCCGTTATCTTATCTATCATATCTCCGGTACTTAAGCATCCACTGACATCCACCTGCTCTTCATACAATCTTCTTGTAGCGAAGGGCACGAAGGTTCGCTCAATCTTGCCTGCCTTCTCATCTATATTAAGAAGTACAAATCCGTGCTCTCCCGTCTCATCAAAGCCTCTGCCTTCAAGGCAGCCCGGATAGCAATACACTCCGCGTCCGTCGAGTCTCTCTTCTTTGTATGAGTGAATGTGTCCCAGTGCGAGATAATCTATGTTCTTATTCTTAAGTTCCCTGATGGGAACTATCTCCGCCTTATCCTTGGTTATGCCTTCGGTCTCCTGGCCGTGAAGCATAACTATGTTGATGGCTTCCGGATTAAGTACAAGAGAATTAAAGCAGGTCACACTGTTATCCGCATCAAGTTCGGTTGCCGTCAATATGACACTTCCGTCATCATTAAGAGGATATGATGTCCACTTATTCGTGAACAACATAAGATTCTCAGGGATCTCATCAAGAGATGATAAGAAACTGTCTCTGTCATGATTGCCCTTAAGATAATAGAAATCTATATCCGAATTGCGGATTATCGTCTCTCTTACCGTATTACGGGTAAGGGCAGAAATACTGCTTGTATCAAACATATCCCCCGCAATTAGTATTGCAGTGACATCGTGAATCTTGGCATAGTTAACCATACGGGTAAATGTACCAAGTAGTTCCGCCTTGCGTTCCTTGGCTTTGGCCCCGTCCAAATTGCTTGTCATCTTGGAATCTAAGTGAAGATCCGCACAATGAATTATTCTCATATCATATCCTTGAATCTGATATCCACTTTCTTGCCTATGCCCGCTGCAAGTCTGACTATCATCTCTATTGTGGGATTATATGAACCGTTCTCCATGCGGGCAATATTCGGCCTGGATATCCCGGTACGTCTTGCAAGTTCTTCCTGAGTAATACCCATCTGCTTACGCATTGTCACAAATTCCTGCATAAGCATGAACTTAATCTTCTCCTGCTCGCGGTCTAGATCAAAGGGACCGTAAGCATCTCTTATTACGTAATTCTTCTTCTCTTCTCTGGTCATGGCTTATCTCCCGATACTGCGATCACACTCTCTCATAATCCACATAGGCATATGTGGTATCAAAGATCACCTGCTCCTCACTTGTATTAACGATATGCCAATCCGAGTCTTTATTAAGATTGGGGAAATATGTGTCAGCCTCATATTCTCTGTCTATCTTAGTCACATATACCTTGTTACAATAAGGAAGCATCTGCTTATACACCGAATCTCCGCCGATTATGTATATACTCTCATCGGGATATGACTTAAGTTCTTCTATAAGCTGCTCTATGCTGTGAACAACAATGGCATCATCAACCTTATAATCTTCATTGGTAGATAAGATGATATTGGTCCTGTTGGGAAGCGGTCTCTTGCCGGGGAATGTATCCATTGTCTTACGGCCTAATACCACAACTCCACCCGTCGTGATCTCTCTGAATCTCTTCTGATCGGCAGGGATCCTTATAAGCAATTGACCCTTATTGCCTATCGCCCAGTTACTGTCTACCGCTACTATTGCGTTCATATATCTCTCCTTCTTTGCTCCATATCACTTAAATCGCTATCGGAATATCCTTAATCTGTTCTCCCGTCACATAATCGGTGACAGTCACATCGTCCTTGGTAAACTGATAGAAATCATGTATATCGGGATTAAGCGTAACCTTAGGTGCCGGATACTGTTCCCTCTTAATCAGTTCTTCGATTATCGAAACATGTCTGTCATAAATATGTGCATCAGCGATCACGTGAACAAACTCACCGACCTCCATATCACATACCTGTGCCAACATATGCAGAAGCATCGCATACTGAGCAACATTCCAGTTATTGGCAGCGAGTACATCCTGAGAACGCTGATTGAGTATTCCGTTAAGGGTCAGCTTATCTTCACCCTTACGCTGCGTAACATTAAATGTCATCGAATATGCACAGGGATAGAGATTCATCTCATGAAGATCCTGATGTACATATATATTGGTCAGTATTCTTCTTGAGAAGGGATTGTTCTTAAGGTCATAGATCACTCTGTCCACCTGATCCATATCGCCTTCTTTGTACTTATGCTTAACGCCCATCTGATATCCGTAGGCCTTACCGATAGAACCGTCGGGATCCGCCCACTCATCCCAGATATGTACGCTTAAGTCATGAATATTATTGGACTTCTTCTGCCATATCCATAACATCTCATCTGTTGCGGATTTAAGCGCAGTCTTACGAAGCGTAATAAGTGGAAACTCCTTACGCAAATCATATCTGTTCACAACGCCGAATTTCTTGATGGTATATGCGGGCGTTCCGTCCGGCCAGTGCGGGCGAACTTTCTCTCCCCTTGTATCGGTGCCGTTATCCAGTATGTCCCGACACATATCCACGAATACCTTATCTGCGTAACTCATACAAATCTCCTTACATATAATGTATTTCTTCAGCGCGGTGTGCATATAATGCACCGCAGGCACGCTCCAAATTATCTATCCCATTTATCCGAGAGAGAGTTGATCTGGTCAGCGAACTTCGCGAGATCCTTATTGGATACTCCCTCATTCTTCTTAATAACTCCCATAAGTCTCTGACCTGCTGCCAGAAGCCTTGCAAATACGTCACTGACAGGCTTCTTCTTGGGAACAATGGGTATACCTGATGCCTCATAATCAAACGTTCCGGATATAAGATCATATTTCGTTCCGCTGTAGGGTGCATATGCATCCAGATCACACTCATCTATAAGAGTCTGAGCAAATGCTTCGGCAACCGCATCTTCACCGTGAACAACGAATACCATCTTGGGACGGTTCTTAAATGCTCCAATCCACTCAAGCAGGCCTTCTCTGTCCGCATGTCCTGATATACCCACAAGCTTACGTATATCAGCCCTTATCTCAATCGTCTCACCGAACAGCCTTACTTCCTTGGCTCCGTCTATAATCGTCCTACCAAGGGTTCCTATAGCCTGATATCCTACGAACAATATGGTTGACTCAGGTCTCCAGAGGTTATGCTTAAGATGATGCCTGATACGACCGGCCTCACACATGCCCGATGCAGAGAGGATCACCTTGGGGGTCATATCAAAGTTGATGGCCTTGGACTCATCACTTGTGATACTTAAGTTAAGTCCCGGGAAAGTAATGGGATTGATTCCCTTATTGACCAGTTCCATCGCTTCTTCATCAAAACAACTCTCTTCGTTCTTATGGAATATTCCCGTAGCTTCAACGGCAAGCGGGCTGTCCACATATACAGGGAAATCCGGGAAGCCCTGAATCATCTTGCGTTCCTTGATCTGTCGTATGAAATACAACATCTCCTGAGTACGTCCCACCGCAAATGATGGAATTACCACATTACCGCCTCTGTTAAATGTAGTCTGTATGATCTCGGCAAGTTCGGCCACATAATCGGGTCTTTCCGATGTATGGAGTCTGTCACCGTAGGTTGATTCCATTACCACATAATCGGCTTCCTCTGTATAATGAGGGTCCTTAATAAGCGGCTGATCCTTATTACCTATATCTCCGGAGAATACGATCTTACGTTCCTGCCCGTTTTCCTTAAGCCATACTTCGATAGAAGCCGAACCCAGCAGATGTCCCACATCCGAGAATCTTATGCTGATATTCTCATCAAGTTCAATCGTCTGTTTATAAGGGCAGGGAACCAGACATTTAATGGCTCCGTCCGCATCTTCCATTTTGTATAAAGGCTCAGCAACCTGAATAGATGCGCTTCGCTTGGCCTTCCTGCTCTGCCACTCGGATTCCTGCATCTGAATGTGTGCACAGTCACGAAGCATTATGCTGCATAAATCGGCACTGGCTTCCGTGGTATATATCTTGCCTCTGAATCCCCTGGCATATAACAAAGGCAACAGACCCGAATGATCCACGTGTGCATGTGTCAGAAGAACATAATCAATAAGCGGCGGCTCTATAGGCAGCTCCGCATTCTCGAATACATTGATGCCCTGCTCCATTCCGTAGTCTACCAAGAAATGCTTGCCCGCGCATTCTACATAGTGACAACTTCCCGTGACCTCATGATCCGCACCTATGAACATCAACTTCATATGTCTGTAACCCTCCTTGCTCAACCTGTTGTATATATGTTGCGATTACGGCACAACTTCTTGTATCAGTATAACATAGATTTGTCTGAAAATGTATCATATTTTAGCACTGTTTTGCGCCTTTAAGACTCCCCTGTCATAAGAATTTGTAATAAACAATAGCGTCTGATAATTTTATATGGTAAAATAGTTATGTATCAGATTGTTATTCGCATCGTGTCGCTTCACATCAGGTGATCCGGCGCGATTCATATATTAAGAAAGGAACGGGCTATAAGATGATTAAACTTACTTATTGTGATGACAGCATTTTGCAACGTAAAGCCATCGATGAATGGCTTAAGATATACAGTGCCAAGAAGGGCATAACCATCGAAGGTGTTCCTTTCTCTACAGGTACCGATCTTCTTACGGCTGTTGAGAACGGAGCTTCATTTGACATCTATATTCTGGATGTTATCATGCCGGAGCTTAAGGGTACGGAAGTTGCAGCGAAGCTTCGTGAGTATGATGCCAACGGCCAGATTATCTTCTTAAGTTCGACATCCGCTTTCGATGAGGCTTCACAGAGCGTTAAGCCCGTCGGATATCTGCTTAAGCCCATTGCCGCAGAGCAGTTATACTCCATGCTTGATAAGGCAATATCAGAGCTCGACTGATTTAGATTCATATAGCATTAAGGCCGGCACTATCGTGTCGGCCTTTTATTGTTCGATTCTTTGAGTTCATAATAGAACAGATACTGTTGTATTATTCCGGCTATCCCCTCATATCTCTCATAGGGAAATCCCTTCGCATAATACTTATCAAGCAGTTGCTTAACATGCGTATCTATCGGAAACGCTTCTATATGATGAAGTCCGAATAAGCAGATACAATTAGCTACCTTCGGCCCAATCCCCGTCATGGATACAAGGGTCTCATAGGCTTCTTCATAACTCATATCTTCAAGTCTTGCAAGCAGCTTATCATCCTCATTAAATACTTCTATGGCCTTCTCAATATAAGGCACCCTGTAACCTAAGCCCACGCTCTTATCCCTGATTATATCAACATCAAACTCATAAGGCCTTGGAAAAAACGGAGGATTATAAGATTCTGATACTCCTTTATCATCACCCACTCCGGGCGAACTGTCCACAGTCAGATGAGAATGTCTTCTGCATATCTCATCCACGGATCTTGTGATTCTTGTAATATTATTATTCTGGGATATTAAGAAAGTGATTATCATCTCCCAGGTATCCTGTCTTAATATTCTGACTCCGCTTCCGTAATTGTAGGCTTCAATCAGATGAGCATCTTTCGATGCCATGATTCTCTCCCTCACGGCATCATAATCGGTGTCCATATCCAGATATTTGCTCCAATGACCGTACCAGTCAACAGAATTGCAGCTTAATTCGAACTCATCCGTTCCTTCTCCTACAGCAGATATAACAAGAGGGGCAAATTCCCTCTGTTTCGGGCCGTAAGGTGGTATGACATATGTGTCATATATATTATCACCGTTGTCATACTTGTGTACGGCATCTTCGTCACATACAATATCTGTATCGATCCTCTTCCACCTGAAACACTGCCCGCTTAGAGCAATCTGCCGCAAATTCAGATTCGGTATGGTTAATCTCATCTTAATCCCATCCTGTATCCATTCTTATAATAATACAGCCCGGAGTCAATCCTCCGGGCCGTTAAATACATATCATATAATCATAACCGACGTCTGATGCTTATTAAGCATTAGCCAACTCACACAGCTCAGCCAACATCTTAGGAAGCTCGGTCTCCATATTCTCATCCGTGAACTGACATGTTCCGACTTTCTTGTGTCCGCCGCCGTTATACTTAAGCATAAGGCTTCCGACATTGACATCGGATGTCTTGTTAAGAATACTGTAACCTACCGCTGCCGAACAGCCCTGTCCGCCTCTTCCGCTTACTATCCATGCGGAGATATTCTGCTCGGGATACATGCTGTAGATTAAGAATCTGTTACCAGTATATATGGGATCCACGCCACGAAGATCTGAGATAATCACATTACCCTCAACCCTTGTATGGGCCGTTACCATCTCCTTAAACTTAGCGGTCTGTTCGTTATATACCTCGATACGTTCCTTCACATCGGGCATCTGCAGAATCTCTTCAGTAGTCTTATCCTTACAAGCTACCATGAGCTTCTCCATTAACTGATAATTGGATACCGTGAACTGTCTCCATCTGCCAAGACCCGTACGGGGATCCATAAGGAAGCCTACCAATATCCAACCCTGAGGATTCATTATCTCATCTATTGTCAGGTTACCGGAATCAACCTTATCCACCGCAACCATCATATCGTCGAAGTTGGGGAACTTCTCCTTGCCACCGTAATACTCATATATAATACGCGCGCAAGAAGGGGTTATCCTGCTCTCGCCCTTATACTTACCGGCTAATTCCAATCTCTCATGCTCACTGGAATGATGATCAAACCACAGTCCGCATCCTTCCACATAAGGAACATTGGCCAGGCAGTCATTCTCGTTAATCTCTACAAGTCCATCCTGAAGATCCTTAGGATGCGCAAAAGTCCAATGATCTATCACGCCCGCCTCAAGAAGAAGGGCACCGCATGCCAATCCGTCGAAATCGGAACGTGTAACCAGTCTCATCGCCATTAGAGTATTCCTCCTGTCAGAATCAATTCGCTCTTAATCATTGTAGTGTATAAGGCATTTTAATTCAAGGGGGCTTTGATTATTTTTTCATATAATAATCGCAAAGATGTTGTATTTATCAGATGCTGTACTGATCGGTAAACATCGCTTCGTGCCACTCCAGAAGATCTGCCAGAGTTACCTTATCAAGCACCTCACGAACCGATTCATCAAGCTTCTCCCACAACCTGTTGCTAACAATATCCGTCAGATTCTCAGATACTTCTCCCATTCCGTCGACAACTGACATATCGCCTTCCACTGCGCTTAATATCATTCCTGCAGTGTACTTATCAGGCGAATCGTTTAACATATATCCGCCTTTGGCTCCTCTTATGCTTCGCACAAGTCCCGCTTTATTAAGCATGGCAATTATCTGTTCAAGGTACTTCTCCGATATATCCTGTCTCTTGGCTATATCCTTAACCTTGACCGGATCGCTTCCGATATAAATTCCCAAGTCTATCATTACTTTGACTGCATTCTTACCCTTAGTTGATATCCACATAGACTTACCTCACTTACACTTTGCGTTAATAGTGTTACTATTATATTTTACCATTCCTACTAAATTAATCAAGTATGCTCGTTGCACAAAAACCGTTTCTTTTCCAAAAAAGGTTAAGACAACGAGTCCATACACCGATATATGTAATATAAAACAAAAGATAAAGACGCAGGCTGGTAATCATCTACGGTCTGCGTCTTTCCAATTATGCTATTTACAATACTACCTGGGATACCTCACTGCTCGCTTAAGAAATCCCTGACTTCCTTATAATCATCGCCCATAATTCCGAAGTCCATTTCCTTATAACTCCATACACTGTATCCGATATCATATTTCTTAAATAAGCTTATGACATCCCTGTACCACTTAACGGCTTCTTTAGGATCCGCCCTGTCGATCACACCGAATTCGCCGCAATATAATTTGGCTCCGAATTTAGTCGCTGCCTTGATGGCTTCAGATATCATCTCCTCATGATACTCAACACCCATCTTGGATGCCTTGGCAGTCACACAGGGTCCGCCCTGAAGACCGATTCCCGATGACAGTTTCCTGTAATATTCCATATCTTCAATATATGGAACCGACAGATCCTGAGGGATCGTAGGTACCCAGGGAGCCTTCTGATGAGTAAATATAAGAGGCTCATAATAATGGAATGTTAATATAGTATTGTCATCTGCGGGTGGATCAAGCAACTTAAGGGTTCCCGCACTGTTCCATTCCACACCGCCGTATATGATTGTTGACTCGGGAGCATTCTTCCTTATAACGGCTACCGCACGTTTAATCAGCTCATTCCAACTCTCGGCATACTCCGGATTAACTACTTCATTAAGAAGTTCCATTGCCACAATGTCACTGTATCCAGCATATTTTGCGGATAATTTATCCCAGAGTCTTAAGAATCTATCCTTGGCTTCATCACTTGAAAAAAGCGTATTAAGTCCCTCTATATCCACATTATCAAATGAATAACCCCAGGTCTTGTGAACATCCAAAACGACCTTAAGACCGGCCTGCCTGCACCACGCAATCGTATCGTCAATAAAATGATAATTGTCGGCAATCTCTGCGCCGTCTTCTGTCTCTATAACCTCATAATCAATGGGCAGACGAACATGATCAAATTGCATCGAAGCGATATTATCTATATCAGCCTTAGTTATGAAAGTTGCATAGTGTTCGGTGGTATATTCGCTGCACTGTGAGAGAAATCCACCTAAGTTCACTCCTTTTTTCAAATTAAGCATACACATCTCCTTATAAACAAACCGCTCTGTCTCTTACTGTATCAACTTACAGGTATTTCTCTTCATATTCACTCATCGGAATCGGCTTACTGTAATAGTATCCCTGGATAACTTCGCATCCAAGTATCCTAAGCTTATCCACCTGAGTCTTTGATTCCGCGCCCTCTGCGAGGCAGACAAAATCAAGTTCCTTGGCAAGTGATATGATGTGTCGTATGACAGCCGTGTCCTTCTCACTGTCATTATCACTTCCCACTTTATCAACAAAACTCTTATCTATCTTAAGAGTATCAAGA
This sequence comes from uncultured Lachnospiraceae bacterium, assembly GCA_902778165.1. Lineage (GTDB taxonomy): Bacteria > Bacillota > Clostridia > Lachnospirales > Lachnospiraceae > Colinaster. Next base: position 782 of record CACYWQ010000009.1, on the reverse strand, counting down.
GGCATCTGCGTAAGAAGCGACAAGGATGAATAACCCGTTCCAAAATCATCCATTGATATCTTAAATCCTCGCTCTCTTAGTGTTCCAAGCACTCTTATCATTTGCTCCATGTTATCATATGTAGCACTCTCGGTAAGTTCAAAATCAATAAGCTCATGATCAACGTCGTATGAATCGACGATCTCAGTAAGATGCGTGATTATATCCGAATCATATAACTGATTTCTTGATAGGTTAACAGAGATCGGATATAACTGCATGCCCTCTTTCTTCCATCTGCTAAATGCTTCACAGACCTTACGCAGCACAATGTCATCTATCTTGCCAATGGAACCGTCTTTTTCAAAGAAAGGCACAAATCTGTACGGTGTTAGAATCCCCGTATTCTTATAATTCCATCTGACAAGCGCCTCCGCTCCCTTAACCTTCTCAGTATCTATATCAAACTTAGGCTGCAAATATACCACAAATTCATCATTCTCTATAGCCGTCTCAAGATATGCCTTAATATAAGAGCCCCACATGATGTCTTCATGCATCTTATCGGTATAGATAATGATATCGGTCTTGCCGGAGCTTGTACCCATCGCCTGCGCAAGCTTGGCCGCGTCAGCCACACGGTTACCGCTTAAGATGGATCTCTGCATAGGTACGACTCCGCATTTATAGAATATCTTATAATTGGGATCTTCTTCCAATGTGGACAGACCCGCAAAGAACTCTTCAAGTTTGCCTATCATCTCATCTGTAGGCTCTCCCGTAATATCATTAAATATCTCATA
>CACYWQ010000008.1 GCA_902778165.1 uncultured Lachnospiraceae bacterium | reverse complement strand
CGATGGACACCCTTGCTGTTCAGCTATACACTTCCCACTATCTGGGCGTGTTCGGGACTTGCACCCGTTAGAGCGCGCCCATGGCGCGCAAACTGAAAACGGCACGTGTTACCACGTGCCGTTTGTTTTATATAATTAGGATCTATATTACACTTCGAAATTCACACCTGTAGGCTCAGCCTTATCTTCCTGATAATCATAATCCTTACCGGGTAAAACGGCATTTAACAGAATACCGACAAGCGAACCGATTGCAAGTCCTGAGAGGCTTATAGTAATCTCACCTACACTGAATGCAATAGCTCCTGCCTCTGAATAGTTGATTCCTATGGAAAGAACCAGTATAAGGGCACCTATTATGGTATTTCTGCTCTTTGAGAAGTCTACCTTATTCTCTACCACATTACGTACACCGACGGCTGATATCATACCGTAAAGTACCAGTGATACACCGCCCATTGTTGCAGCCGGCATACAACTTATAAGAGCCGACAACTTCGGGCAGAAAGAAAATGCAATGGCAAATATGGCTGCAAGTCTGATCACAAGGGGATCAAATACTCTTGTAAGTGTAAGCACGCCCGTATTCTCACCGTAAGTGGTATTAGCCGGAGCACCGAATAATGATGCAACCATTGTTGCAAGACCATCTCCGAGAAGCGTTCTGTGAAGTCCGGGATCTTTAATATAGTTAACACCCACAGTTGAAGAAATAGCCGATATATCTCCGATATGCTCAACCATTGTCGCAAGAGCTATAGGAGTGATCGTAATCGCTGCCGTAATAAGAAGCGATGTATCGGCATTACCTACCAGAGAGAACACTGTTCTGTTCCACTGAATCGGAACACCTATCCAAGCAGCTTCCTTAACAGGTGTAAAATCAACCAATCCTGCAATTGCTGCTACAGCATACGATACTATAACACCAAGTATAATGGGGATAATCTTAATCATTCCCTTGCCCCAGATGTTACATACAATAATAACTACAATCGCCAACAGAGCTATCCACCAGTTGCTTGCGCAATTACTTATTGCCGATACGGAAAGGTTAAGACCTATGGCAATAATGATGGGGCCCGTAACTATCGGCGGGAAATACTTCATAACCTTTGAGGTTCCGAATGCCTTAAACAAACCTGCTAAGATTACATATAACAATGCCGAACATGCAACGCCGAAACATGCATAGGGAAGCAGATCGGCTTCACCCGCAGGTGCTATAGCGGCATAGCCCGCCAAGAAAGCAAAGGAAGAACCTAAGAATGCAGGAACCTTACCCTTACTTAAGAAATGGAATAACAACGTTCCGAGACCTGCAAAAAGAAGTGTTGTCGATACGTCAAGTCCAGTTATTACCGGTACCAGTACCGTGGCTCCGAACATTGCAAACATATGCTGCAAGCCAAGCACGATAACCTTGGGGGTTCCAAGGGACTTGGCATCGAATACAGCATCAGGTGCGTTTTTCTCTTTTGTACTCATTTGCTCCCTCCTTGATATATAGGATTTTTTCTTAAATATAGTATATTTATTTATTCTCATAGTCAATACCGTAACCACAATATTTCCAGTTAAATTAAGATTTAAGCACTATATCTTGTGTTTAAATCGTACACGAATTGTTCCAATCCGATATTGTTTTTTGACATAAAATGCTGTAGAATAACGATATAGAAACATTTGGGGATTACAACAGGAGACCAGTTATGGGAAAATTGATTAAGAAATTGCTTATTACATTCTCCATTATCACGGCAGTTGCAGGCGCTGCTTATTGCATCACCCGTTTCCTGCTTGCTACCGACGATACATCCGGAACAGATATGGAGACAAGACACGGTATCAGACACGAGCCGGTGAAGCGTCATTATACCAAGCTTACACTTCCCGATGCATAGATCAGGGAAGTGCCATAGCATATAATATCAAAAAGCACCCGTCAGGGTGCTTTTTGATATCATAAAGGCTTGTTTTAACTTAATGTGTATTATTTGCCGTCTCTGGCTTTCATGGCTCTTACAACCTCTTCTTTGAGGTCTCTTGCCTTATCCTTGATTCTGGGACTTGCCGAAGGCGACTGCAACAGTCCTGCAATCATTTTGGCACTTACTTCGAAGTGGCCTTGCTGCATTGCAAGGCTGCCGATAAGATAATCAACAGTTGCTTCATCCATTCCGCACATAGGGAAGGATTCGCTCTGTCTGGCTGCAATGAATCCGTCATAGGCATTCATTAGGAATTCTTTCTCCAGGCTTCTGGCCTGCTCTATGGCTGCATTTACAGCCTCTTCCGATGCTTCAAGTTCCTCTGCCCAGCTTCTGCATAACCAGCCTGCACGCAGACATATGTATGCCTTCTCACTGGCCTTGGCGTTCTTAACTACCGCATTGGCAAGGGCTAACTTATATCTTCCGAGTGCCAAATCATACGAATATATTCCCTGAGGCTCAGGCTGTGGCTTATAATTGGCCGATATCTTATCAAGTATTGTCTTACGCTGCACGGGAGTTACAGGCTTGAAATATCTTGTAACTGCAGTAAATCCGCACTTGGGGCAGGAAATTACATCATACTTAAGAGGCTCTATTCCCTCAAATCTCTGACGTAAATCCATATCCATGCTTACCATCTTGGCCTTACCCGTACGTAACGCACGATTCTTAAATGTATTGGAACATATAGGACACTCATGTGTCTTATCAAGAAGCATCTCCGCTTCTATCATCTCGGGAGTCTTAACTTCTTCCTTGAGTTCCTCTTTACCCGAACCCGATTTAGACTTACCGTTATCAAACAAGCTTACTCCGCTTAATCCGCCGAGTCCCAAATCTTCCAATCCTGAAAAAATCCCGTTATCCATCTTCTTCCTATACCTCAATTCTTTCTGTAAATAATCACTCGCTTTTGGGCAAAACGAATGAGCTCTTAAGCGATACTATCCTGTTAAATACAGGCGCTCCCCCTGTCGAATCCCTTAGATCCACACAATAGAATCCGTTACGCACAAACTGGAATCTGTCCTCCGGTGCTGCATTCTTTAACGCTTCTTCAAGATAACAATCTTTCTTAATCTCTATGGAATTCGGATTAAGATTAAGGCTGCCATCTTCGTTGTATACACCCTTCTCTTCATCTATCAGATTCTCATAGAGCCTGCACTCTGCCTTGATTGCGCTTTCGGCATCCACCCAATGAATGGTTCCCTTGACCTTTCTTCCGTCCGGACTGTTACCTCCGCGACTCTCCGGATCGTAAGTACAGTGTACTCTTATTATCTTACCCGATTCATCTTTGTCACATGATGTGCATGTAACAAAGTATGCATTCATAAGGCGAACTTCATTTCCCGGGAAAAGTCTGAAATACTTACGTACCGGCTCCTCCATGAAATCATCCCGCTCTATATACAATCTCTTGGAGAACTTAACCTGCCTGTCTCCCAATGACTCATTCTCAAGATTATTGGGAACCGTAAGTAACTCCGTCTCTCCTTCGGGATAATTGTCTATAACCAATTCAAGCGGATCAAGTACCGCCATCATTCTGGGTCTGCTTACCTTAAGATCTTCTCTTATACAGTACTCAAGCATTGCATAATCCGATGTTGAATTAGCCTTGGATACGCCGCTTAACTCAATGAATTTGGCTATTGATTCGGGGGTAAAGCCTCTTCTTCTTAAAGCAGCTATCGTCACAAGTCTCGGATCATCCCAGCCGTCCACAATGCCGTCTTCAACAAGTCTCTTAATATATCTCTTACCCGTTACAACATTGCTTAAATACATCTTGGCAAATTCGGTCTGCTTGGGTGCCTGCTCCGGCTTATCCTTGTATCCGACTTCAATTAACACCCAGTCATATAACGGTCTGTGATCTTCAAATTCAAGCGTACATATTGAATTGGTTATTCCCTCGATCGCATCCTCTATCGGATGAGCGAAGTCATACATCGGATAGATGCACCACTTATCCCCTGTATTATGATGATTCAAATGTGCCACTCTGTAAATAATGGGATCTCTCATGTTGATATTGGGAGATGCCATATCTATCTTAGCCCTAAGCACCTTACTTCCGTCAGGGAATTCTCCGTTCTTCATTGCTTCGAATAACTTAAGATTCTCTTCCGGCAAACGTTCTCTTGCAGGATCGTCCTTGCCGGGCTCGGTAAGTGTTCCTCTGTATTCCTTAATCTCATCGGCACTTAAATCCGATACATATGCCTTGCCCTTACGTATAAGAGTAACCGCATCCTCATACATCTTATCAAAATAATCCGATGCGAAATACAGATGATCCTTCCAATCTGCTCCCAACCACTCAATATCAGCTTTAATCGAGTCAACAAACTCTGTTTTCTCCTTGGTGGGATTGGTATCGTCGAATCTCATGTGGAATTCGCCGTTATACTGTTTGGCCAAACCGTAGTTAAGAAGTATGCTCTTGGCATGACCTATATGCAGATAACCGTTGGGCTCAGGCGGGAAACGTGTGACAACCTTATCATACACTCCTTCCTTAAGATCCTTATCTATCATCTGCTCTATGAAATTTCTGCTCTCTGTACTCATATATATTTAATTACCTTCTGACTATTAAGATGTCGTAACTTATATTTTATTACGAAAGTACTTCCTTCGTCAAATGCCGCATATGCCTTAAACGCATACTCACAGATACTTGGCTTCGAATTCATCCTTCGGCATCGGCTTATCGAAATAATAGCCCTGAACCATTCTTACCTTCATGCCTTCCAATACTTCGTACTGTTCCTTACTCTCTATACCCTCAACACAGATATCTACATCAAGAGCGTAAGCAAGTTCGCCTATCATTCTGATAAACGATCTGTGATACTCATCGGTTGCCAGTTCCCTTACAAACGACTGATCCACTTTAATCACATCAAAAGGAATCTCTCTTATATGATTAAGTGAAGAATAACCCGTACCGAAATCATCAAGTGCGATTCTCACTCCGAGTTCTCTTATCTCAGCCATGATATTCTTCATTCGTTCCATATCGTTGATTGCAAGGCTCTCTGTAACCTCAAGGGTAAGATTACGGGGGTTAAGGCCAAGTTCATCTATGGTCTTACGTATAGTATCCACTATATCATCCTGCATAAGCTGTACAACCGAGAGGTTGACATTGACTTTGTACTCCGGATGACCTTTGTCATTCCACTTCTTACATTCTTTGCATGCTTCCTTAAGCACATAATCTCCGATTGGATTGATTAGTCCCAAGTACTCTGCAAGCGGTATGAAATCTGCGGGAGATATAAATCCGAGTTCATGTGAATTCCATCTTATCAAAGCCTCGGCACCCGTACATGTTCCGCCGTCTTTCTGAATATCCACTATGGGCTGGTAATATACCAAGAACTCATCAAATCCGCCGCCTGCTGCATCTCGCATGTTCTTCTCCATGTCCAGTCTCTTACCGGATTCAGACATCGCAACCGAACTGTTGTATTTGGCAACTCGGTTCTTACCCGTCTTCTTTGCACTGTACATGGCGATATCCGCCTTACGGACAAGTTCCTCAACACTGTCACCTTCATCAGGGAATATGACAATACCCATACTCATAGTACAGTAATATTCACCGTCTTTAAGATAGAAAGGTCTGGCAAAAATGCCCTTTATGCCTTCTATTATCTCATCGAAACGATCAAAGCTTCTCGGCGGTATGATCATGACGAATTCGTCTCCGCCCATTCTGTAACAATTCTCTTCTATTCCGGGTATACTCTTAATGGCATCCGAAATGTCCTTAAGAAGAATATCTCCGTACTGATGACCGAGACCGTCATTGATATGCTTGAAATCATCCAAATCCATATACATAAGCGCACCCTTAACGGAATGCTTCTTGGTCTCATCTATTATTCTTGCAAGATCTCTCTCACAGCATAATCTGTTAAGCAATCCGGTTAAGAAATCCGTATATGCCTGCTGCTCTATCTTACGCTGATAAATCTTCTTATCCGTTACGTCATATATCGCATATAATGCAACCGGTCTTCCGTCCACCCAGTGGATATCACTGTGATGAATCTCATACCATGCATCCTGATCGTAATCATAGTATTCCTGCAGGGTGTTGATCTCTGCCCTGTTCTCCCAAATAATGGAATTAAGTTCTTCAGACATACTGTCCTGAGGGAATAAAGACTGCATGCGCTTATTAATAAACAACGTCTCGTGACGAACCACATCGTTAACTATAACCGCGCATCCGACATGCTCAAGAATCTGCTCCAAAGATGCATATGAACTGATAAGCGAATTCTTCTGAACACGCTTCTCAAGTATATTCTGTAACACTCTTACGGCATCGCTTAAGAATTGAAGTTCATGAATCTGCCAGTTCCTGTCATTCTTGGTCTCTATAAATACCGCATACATATTGGTCACCTGACCGATTGTAATAGGCATTGCAATAAGCGCCTTAATACTTCCTTCCGCTACCTGCGGTCCGGGTTCCTTAAGAGGCGTTGCTCCGGATGATAAGATTATCGATTTCTTTCCTTCAAGGAAATCAAAGCGTTCTATATCAGTCGTAACGTTATAGACGGATTCCGCGCCTCTGCCTACATGTGAAGCAACGATATCCATCGTATCTTTACTCTGTCTTTCTTTGATCTTGAAAATATCCGATCTGTCTATTCCCAAATAGCCTGATGTGATACGTAAGAATTCACTCATTATGGATTCAACAGAACTGTCAGAATCCAGATATTTAAGTATTTCCGTAAGAGATTCCACTCTCTTAAGGCTCTCGGCCATCTCCTGTGCAGAGAATAACGCGCCTCGGCTTTTCTCCGCGTACTGTGCCAGAGCAATCTCTGCCGATATCCTGTAATCACCTATATCTCGAAGCGCATCCACGGAGCGCAGGAATTCCTTGGAACTTAAGTGTTTACTCATAACCTTAAGTTCATCCGGCAACTCATCCGCACTTTCGCATAACACGCCCGCAAAGAACCAGACTTCCTTACAATGACCCTCAAACTTAAGTCCAACCGCGCCAAGTCTTATATACGGACTTAACGTATCTTCAACGATCTGATCTTCAATACTGTTAAGCGCCAGCCTGTTAAACATATCCGTAATCTGTTCATCGGTAGCGTATTTTCTTATAATACGCCTCTCTTCTTCAGTTCCCGTGAAGTCATTTATGATCCTGTCCGACGAATCGTAACTGCAGATATACAGTCTTGTAGCATCACTGAATTTCTCAAAAAAACCCGATACTTTGTCATGTTCAGTTGGCTTAAGTAATGTTTCTTTGGTCATATCGGTTGCAGTACCGCGCTACTTATGCATCTACGCTGTAGTTCGGTGCCTCCTTGGTTATCTGAATATCATGAGGATGTGATTCCTTTAATGAAGCAGCGGTAATCTTAACGAACTTACCTTCCTTCTTAAGCTGCTCTATATTCTGTACTCCGCAATATCCCATACCACTTCTTAATCCGCCTAAGAGCTGGAATACGGTATCCTCTACAAGTCCCTTATAAGCTACTCTTCCTTCTACGCCTTCAGGTACGAGTTTCTTGGCATTTGACTGGAAATAACGATCCTTGCTGCCGTTCTCCATTCCGGCTATTGAGCCCATTCCTCTGTATACCTTGTATTTTCTACCCTGATATAATTCAAATTCTCCCGGGCTTTCCTCACAACCTGCGAACATGCTTCCCATCATACATACATTGGCACCAGCCGCAATGGCCTTGGTAATATCTCCCGAATATTTGATACCACCGTCTGCTATGATAGGCACTCCGTACTCATTGGCCACTTCATAACAATCCATAACAGCTGAGATCTGGGGTACACCGATACCCGCAACCACTCTGGTAGTACAAATGGATCCGGGACCCATACCTACCTTAACAGCATCGGCTCCTGCTTCAATAAGTGCTCTTGTGCCTTCGCCTGTTGCCACATTACCTGCAATAACCGCAAGATCAGGATATTTCTCCTTGATCATCTTAAGGCAGTTGATTACATTCTCCGAATGTCCGTGAGCCGAATCAAGCACAACAACATCAACCTTGGAATTGACAAGCGCCTCAACTCTCTCAAGCACATTGGCGGTAATTCCTATAGCGGCTCCACATAATAGTCTTCCCTGCTCATCCTTGGCTGATAAGGGATACTTAATTGTCTTCTCAATATCTTTAATTGTAATAAGACCCTTTAAGTTGAAATCATCATCAACAATGGGTAACTTTTCCTTACGAGCCTTGGCAAGAATCTCCTTAGCCTCATCAAGTGTAATACCTTCCTTGGCCGTGATAAGGTTCTCACTTGTCATTGACTCCTTGATCTTCTTGCTGAAGTCTGTCTCGAATTTAAGGTCTCTGTTCGTGATAATGCCGACAAGCTTCTTGCCTTCCGTAATGGGCACACCCGATATTCTGAACTTGCCCATTAGATCATCGGCATCTTTAAGTGTATTCTCAGGACTTAAAGAAAAGGGATCGGTTATTACTCCGTTCTCGGAACGCTTAACCTTATCTACCTCATCCGCCTGTTCTTCTATAGTCATGTTCTTATGGATTATACCTATACCACCCTGTCTGGCCATGGCGATTGCCATCCTGTGCTCGGTAACCGTATCCATACCCGCACTCATAAGCGGAATATTCAACTTAATCTTCTTGGTAAGATATGTCGACACATCAATAGCGTTAGGTACGACATTTGCATATGCCGGAACCAACAACACATCGTCAAAGGTTATGCCTTCCTTAATAATCTGACCCATTTTTCTCCTCCTGAATCAATCCTTATATACCTTGTGGGGTGCACCGTTATATATGGCTTTGTAAAGGCGCTCGTCAGGCTCGATAATAAGCTTTCTTGCACCGTCATATATCATTACATACATTCCGGACCTGTTATTGTCATCTCCGGAAGAATAATTCTCACATTTAAGATTTCTGCCCGCATAACCGTCCAACCTGTGACTGTCTATCGGAGCCATTATCTCAAGTTTGGTTAAATCTATCTCCGTAATATGCTTTCTCTTCTGCTTATCATATATCACATCGATATCCATTTCCTTGTCGGTAAGTGCGTATTCGTACTCAATATTAACGCGAAGACCTATAAAATATGCCCCCGCGCCCAAAGCTATCGCTAATATAAGAGGTAATAATCCCAGAATGCCCGAAAGGCCGAGAAGTGCACACAGTACGGTCAACACCCATAACAGTATCTTACACAGATTCAGTCCCGTCTTCTCCTTAACCGGAACCAGTAATTCGACATGCTCGTTCATCTTAATCCTCACATTTAGAAAATCAAAAGATTATTAGGCTAATTCTATTACAGATTCGCCCAAAAAACAATAGAAATTAGGTACCTTTATACATATTTTAGAAACGCCAAAAACTTAATCAATATTGATTAAATACTTGATAAATCTGACCGCATTTTCGGTATTGCTTCCCTCAGGTACAACTCCTATATACACAGATTCATTGCTATCGTCAAACCAGCCGTATTCCTTAATCTTGTCACAGTCCGTAATCTCTATTCCCGACTTCTCTTCATGCCTGGGTGAATCCGGATTATCAACCGCATCTATTGAATCATCCGGAACCATTCCGATAAATATCTTATCCTGATCAATAACGCTTTCGTCCTCAAACAGTTCGTTAACGGGGGTGAAGTAACCTCTGTCTGCCAAATCTCTAAATGCACTCTCTGTTGCAATAATAATATCCGTCTGCTGTGTTGCAACGGTTACGTAGAGTTTCTCTCTTGACTGAATATCTAAGGTCAAATCATCCGCAGAGAGAGTATATCCTCCGTCTATCTGCACCTCATGCTTATCATCCATCTCAAGAATCAGATTAAGATCCGCACTCATGCTTAAATAGTCAGCTTCGAAATCTCCCCCTGCCACGGCTATTCCGAGCCCGCAGTCTTTAGATGTGATAATCGATTTAACCAGTGAAGATATCACAAGAATCGCAACAATAGCACCGATTACATACCACTTGTAGTAATATGCATAGTACTTAATCTTATATCCGGTGGATTTACCTTCTAATAATTTGCGTCTTTCCTGCGCTATTTCATCTCTTAACGAATTGGTATTCTTCATTATTCCGGCTGCTCCTTAATAAGCGGAATATACGGATCCATCAATTCATCCGTTATCTTCTTGCTTAATCTCTCCATATTGTCTACTCTTGCATCAATATCCTCACTTAAGACTCTGTGTGAGTCATTTAAATCAGCAAGACAAATACATATATATTCGTTGATATCCGGCGAGAAATGCAGGGTATCCATATAATTATTCTCGATATTTAAGATTATATCCTCATCATCCATGAAATAATAGAATCTGACGTTATCATGCTTAAGCAGCCTCTGCATACATAATTTGGTATCATGCAGATATATCTTTGTATCCCCTTCTCTGTATGCATTGTCCCACCATAACATCGAATACGGGGGCATATATACAATAAATGTCGTCTCGGGATGATCTGTCAGTTCTTTCTCAATAAGGTCAATATTGGCCTCGGCAATCTCTGCTCCGTCCTCATAATCCTTCATGGGTTCTGCATTCGGATGTCTTAAATACATGCCTGTGCACATGGCCAGGTTAAACTCCTTCCACTGCGCCCAGTTATATGACAGTCCTTCATCAAATCCCTCTTCAAATGATTTGGCGACCATATACGGAATCTTCTTAAACAACACATCTTTATTCCACAGATATTTAACATCATTAAAGAGATTATGATCATACATATACATCGGACATCCCGTCTGCTTAAAGGTTGTCTCGGGTTCAGACATAAACGCCGACGGATCCAGATTATAGAATACATAGTCAATCTTATTGCCGGATGCAAATGCCTCATCCAGCATGTAGCACAGATCAGCAGTTGCTCCGTATGAACGAATTGCTTTGACCGATGTGCATCCGAATTCTTCGTCAAACTGACGATTATTGAAATTCTCAGCAACCGATGAGCCCGCAATAACGGCGCTGTAGGTGAAATTGCGAAGGGTTCCGATACACTGATACTCCTTCTCATTAAGCACGGCCTTTAAAGGCCTGATAGGCTTGTGATAGTGATAGAACGGATCAATAATTATCACCGCAAGTGCCGGTAGCAGCAGTAAGACGATGGAAAATATTAAAATTTGTTTTAACTTCTTGCTAGAGTTCATATCCTGTTTTACTTGATTATCCGCAATTTATGGTCTACTTTGTCTATACCTGACCTTAGAAATTAAAGTATATAAACGTGCTTACCTGAGACAGACTTATTACCGAATATGCAAATACTATTGCAATAAACGGAATTATAAATCTTCTGTTCCTGCACTGTGTTCTTATATATGTGGCATTAGCCCGTGTTAATACAAATAAACCTATCGCTAACAGCACTATAAGCCAGATCACATTCATATATACCGCACTTCCTTCAGGCAGCATTCTCTCGGTAATCTGTGCCGGAATATAGAGTTCCGGCATATTCATGACAGTTCCGGCCATCTTGGGAAGATTACCCGTCCAACCCTTGATCAAATCCATAAAAATACAGCCGGCTACCATAAGGTTCTCGCTTCTGAACGGAATTAACAGAAGGGTAAAGGTAATGTCGGTAAGCAATATTCCTATATACTTAGGCAATTTAATCGGATTAATATTATCCCACACCACTATGATTCCCGTTGCAATTCCCCATACAACATAGGTCCACGCAGCTCCGTGCCATAGTCCGCTTAATAAGAATACGACAAATACATTGATAAGCGTCCTTATCTTGCCCTTCCTGCTTCCTCCAAGGGGTATATATACATACTTGGTCATGAATCTTGTAAGCGTCATATGCCATCTGGTCCAGAGTTCCTTAAGTGTTGCGGATTTATACGGCGAATCGAAGTTGATCGGAAGTCTTATTCCGAACATAAGCCCTAATCCTATGGCCATATCCGAGTATCCAGAGAAATCAAAATACAATTCCATAAGATAAGCCGTCATAACCGCCACCGTAGAAAATGTGTCAAGCATCAGATAATTGTCAAATCCGTAATTCACTACGATTGCGAGCGTATCCGCAAGCAATACCTTCTTCCCAAGGCCTATCACAAAAGATATAACTCCTTCATACATCATGTCGGCATTGAATTCCCTTGATTCATAATCCTTAAACTGCGACATGAATTCCGTATGAAGCACAATGGGGCCTGCGATTAACTGCGGAAAGAACGTAACGTATGCCATATAATCGATCAATCCGTAATGATCTGCCTCTCCCCTACCCCGGTCAATCATGTATGAGAGTTGTTGGAATGTGAAGAAACTTATTCCGAGAGGCAGAAGAATGTGCTTAAGATTATAGTCCGTCTTAAATACGGCATTGATATTTGATACAAAGAAATCATAGTATTTATAATAAAACAAAAGACCCAGGTTAACCAAAACCCCCAGGCCCATTTCCGTATATCTGTGTATCAGTCCTTTCTCCAAGGCAAGACTGATTAAGTAATTAGCCAATATACTGGCGAGTATAAGTGCTAAATATGATACATTAAAATACCCGTAGAACCAAAGCGACATACCTGTAAGAAACAAGCCTGCCGCCTTATATGCTCTGACCTTATTAAGTCCGTACCATCCCAACAATGTCAGGGGAAGGAATAGGAATATAAAAATGTATGAATTAAATAGCATCTAAGTATTAAGCCCCTAATACCCAAGCGAACCGTACATGGACAATACCATGCCGGCGCTTTCAATAAGCCCGGTTCCGCTGTCCATACTGCACTTCTGTATGTATTTGTGAGCTTCGTCCTCCGTAAGATTGTTGCGTTCCATCAGAATACGCTTGGCTGCATCAAGTATTCCCTGTTCTTTAGCCGTTCTCTTGGCAGGTCTTCTATTATTTGAACGTCTCCTGCCCGTCATGGACATACACATCATTTCTACAGTGTCAGTTAAATCTCCCACCACGAAGGGCATCGGGAGTTTAACTATGTCCGGTACGTCACATTCATCAAGTTTGGGCTTGGATGCAATCAACAGCAATTCAAACCCTTGGGGCATACACTCATATATCTCAAAATACGGCATGTCTTTATGCTTGTATGAAGTGATAATGATACCGCCATCCAAACCGTCCGCCGCTGCCAGCGCACCTCTGCCGCTGGTTGTTACGCTTGATACGGGAAATCCGTTTTTGACTAAGATGTTTCTGATGTTGTTCGCATCATCCGGCCGGGGGAAAGCTACAATAATATTAGCTTCCATCTGCATTACTTACCCGTCTTTATTTATCTTAGTATCTGTCCAGATACTGGTCTATCTCCCACTGCGTTACCTGTGACTGATAATCCTGCCATTCACGTAGTTTAATATCCGTATAGCGCTTATAGAGTGTATCTCCGAGCGTCTGTCTGATAAGTTTATCCTTCTTAAGCTCTCCTACCGCATCTATAAGGCTCATGGGAAGTGTATTGTCCGCTCTCCATCCTGTAAGCACCGATGCTGCCGGCATAATCTTCTCTTCAATTCCGTTTAATCCTGCAGCAAGGCAAACCGCTATTGCAAGATAAGGATTAGCCGAAGGATCGGGACTTCTTAATTCGATCCTTGCCTTATTCTCATCAGACACCGGAATCCTAAATAGGGTTCTGTCGCTGCCTGCAAGTCTTTTGTATGAATTAACCGTAGGATTGGTAATTGCGGTAATTGCCTTGATATGCTTAGCCAGGCCCCCGAGGAAATAATATGCTTCCTTGGATAATCCGTATTTATCCTTGCTGTCATAGAATACATTCTTACCCTTCTTGGTAAGTGACATATTAAGATGCATTCCCGAACCGTTGCAATCAGTCTTGGGCTTAGGCATGAAGGTTGCATGCAGACCGTGTCTCTTGGCTATTGTCTTAACCGCCAGTCTGAAAGTCTGTATATTATCTGCTGTATTTAATGCATCCGAATATTTAAAATCTACTTCATGCTGTGCGGGAGCCATCTCATGATGCGAAGATTCGACGAACAGTCCCATCTGCTCTAATGTAAGAACTATATCTCGTCTTGCATTCTCACCGAAATCCACCGGACCACAGTCGAAATATCCCGCCTGCTCTCTTGTATCTGTAGTGGGCATGCCGTTCTCATCCGTATTAAACAGGAAGAATTCACACTCGCTTCCCACGTTGAATTCATATCCCATAGACTGCGCTTTATTGGTCACATTCTTAAGGATCCCTCTGGGATCTCCTTCGTATGGATTACGCTCTATGTTGTATACATCACAGAACATTCTGGCCACTTTACCCTGTTGCGGTCTCCAAGGGAATATTTCAAATGTGGAAAGGTCCGGATACAGGTACATATCCGATTCACTCTCACTTCCGTAATCCTCAATTGCAGCTGCATCAAACATACACCCGTTATTTATTGCTTTTTCAAGTTGAGAAGACGTAACGGCCATGTTCTTTAATCTGCCGTATAAGTCAGTAAACTGCAGTCTTATGAACTCTACGTCGCTTTCTTCAACCATCCTTATGATATCTTCCTTTTTGTTCTTCATACATATCTCCCTTCGGATTATTTAATCATGATTTATCTGGTTGTTATTTCCTTTAATGCATTAATTAATTCATCCATTTCCTCATCTGCTCCGATGCTTATTCTAAGATGATTGCTTATGCGAGGCTTATTCCACCATCTTACATATATTCCCCGTTCCTTTAATGACGTGAATATCTCTTCTGCAGGAACGGTATCATGCGTAGCAAACACGAAATTAGATGCGCTGTCGGGAAAGTCAAATCCCAGCTGCTTAAGTATGGGCTTAACCCGCTCCCTTGTTGCTATCACCTTGGCTACGGTCTCCTTAAAATATGCCTCATCTTCAAGAGCGGCCGTTCCGGCTGCTTCCGTAAGTTTATTTATCGTGTATGAATTAATGGAGAACTTGACGTCATTTAAGTACTTAATTAAGGCCTTGCATCCGAAAGCCATACCGATTCTTACTCCGGCCATACTTCTTGATTTGGAGAATGTCTGAACAACCAGAAGATTGTCATATTTATCTATAAGAGGAAGCACTGACTTACCCCCGAAATCAATGTATGCTTCATCAATAATTACGATGCTGTCACTGTTATTACTGATGATATACTCAAGATCTTCAACCGATTTGAGCGCTCCGGTCGGTGCATTGGGATTGGGAATCACTATTCCGCCGTTATCCCTTATATAATCCTCCCTGTCAATTCTGAAATCATCCTTAAGCGGAATCACTTCATAGGGGATGTTATACAAATCTGCCCAAACGTCATAGAAAGAGTATGTGACATCCGGAAATATAATTGGTTTGTCGGAATTAAAGAATGTAAGAAAAGCCGTTGCAAGCACATCATCACTTCCGACTCCCACAAATACTTTGTCTTTGTCAATTCCATAGACTTCAGACAATTTGGCTTGAAGCGTCCCTCCGTAAACATCTGGATACTTACGAAGTGTATCTATATCAAACTCAGCCAACACCTTCTTAACCCTAGGCGACGGTGGATACGGATTCTCGTTCGTATTAAGCTTGATCACGTCTCCTGTCGGCTGTTCTCCCGGAACATACGGAATCACCTTACGTACATTATTCTCCCAGCTCATCCTGATCTCCATTCTTACTTATATTTATGCATTCACACTAACTTATATTTTTAGATATTTTGCCAAAAAAATCAAGTAAAAAGACTTGCCAATCGCTCTCCCTTAATATATAATTCTGATACTGTTCCTTTTGCGTATCATTGATCAAATGCATATATCGGTTATCGCTATAGGCCAATACAATTATGTTTTGACCTAAGGGGGTAATTATGTCTATGAAAGATATATTTGGCAGGTCCCGTAGGGGACCTTTTTTAATTCCTGCGTTTCAGACAGTTCTTATAATGTTGCTGACTGCCTGTTTGCTTATACAGGCTGTGTTTCTGTCTCCTTTTGCGCATATTAAGGCACATGCCGAAGATAGCGAGAGCATAAGCGTTACATATCCGATTTATCATATGCATACAGGCAACAGCGGCAGCGGAGGCGGTTGTTATAATATTGCCAGAACCGGAACGCGCTCATACGAAGAACCTTGCGGTGGTACATTATACTACTGGGGTGATGATTGGGGCACTTCCGAATGTGACAGATGCGGTGCTTCGTACCACGGTGACAGAGGCGGAGAAAGCTGTCCTCATTCTGAGACAAGATATGAGAGTTATACATATTACGAGATTGGATGCGGTCACTCCACTTCAGAAGTCTTAGGCTATGTAACATATACCAGAGATACAACAAATTGGGCCACGGAAGTCCATGTAACAATGGAAATAACCAATTACGGAATGACTCTTACCGATGAACCTTATGTAATAAACGGAACCGGTTCTGCTGACGGAGAATTCACTCTTACCGAGAACGGTACATACACATTCTATGTGGGTGCCGACCCCAATTCAAATACGGGTGGAGCTGCATACACAATAGATGTAAGCAATATAGACCGATATGAGCCTACGGTAATCGATTACTCCTTAGAACCTACCGATTGGGTAAGAGAAGGAGTTACGCTTAACCTTATTGATGTTCGCGACATACAGCCTAACGGAAGTGAGGGCTGCGGCTTACATGAATTGCCCTACAGCTATGATAACGGCGCAACATGGACCGATGATCCGACGCATTTCTACACCGATAACGGAGATTATGAAGTACTTATACGGGATGATTTGGAAAACACGGCTGTACTTGAGTTTACGATAGATAACATAGATAACGAACCGCCGAGGATCCTTGTCTTTGACTATGATCACACGCCCAATCTTACGGAAGTGACGATACATGTTGAATGTGATGATATACTCTCCGACGGACGAGATGGTGTGGGGCTTGATGACCTTCCCTACAGTTATGACGGAGGAATGACGTGGACAGATAAGACCGAGTATACGGTTACTCACAACACAACAATAGAGTTCAGAGCTAAAGATAAGCTTGGTAATATCGCAGTTTTGGATGAAGCTATTACCAATATTGATGACTATGCTCCGACAGTACGTCACAGTCTCTATCCCGGATATTGGACTAACGGAAGCGTGGAAGTAGAATTTGAAGCAGAGGATATTAATCCAGACGGCAGTCCCGGAATCGGACTGCCTGATAATTGCTTCTCATATGACAGCGGACATACATGGACCGACGAAGACAGTATAACCGTAGAAGATAACTGTTTTGTTCAGGTGGCAGTGCGCGATAGAAACGAGAATATCAATTACTATAGCCTTGATGTCACAAATATTGACAGAATAAGTCCGGTCATATCGGCAAGTTACGTTCTGATTAATAATGATAAAGCCGCAATTCTTACCGCCGAATGCTCTGACGGTGAATCCGGTCCTGATTATAACAGATTTAGTTGGAACGGACCACAGTCCGGTTCAGGACAGAGTATAGTCGTAACCAAGGACGGAACCTATACCGTGACCGGGTATGATAAGGCCGGCAACTCTGCAACCGCAAGCGTTAATGTATCAGGTGTAAGATTTCATATACTTCCGGTTAATACAGATATAACACCCATAGAACCGGATGCAGGAAGCGGTCTTATCAAAGAGACAGAAGTCAATATACAGTATCCCAAAATAGGTTCCAAATCACCGGTTGCAGAACTTGAACCTGTGAGTGATGATATGAATCTGTGGGACAGGCTATGTGACTGGTGGAATAGTCTCCCGATATGGCTTAAGGCCCTTATAATCCTCGGACTTATTCTTCTTTTGGCGGGATTAATACTGCTGTTTATTCTATGGTACAGATGCGTTATCACATATAACGGCACCGGCGATAAGCTAAAAGGCAGTGATGATGAGAAGTATGCATTTATGGGATACAGATTTATCCATACCAACAACGGAAGCCTTGCACTTACTATCCCGGAAACCCTATGGGATAAGTGCGCTACCACAGCCTTTAGATTTAAGTTTAATCCGCTATTTGCAATGATTCATAAAGACGAGGAAATATATATTTCATTCCCTGAAGATATCGTAAAGCCCGAACGCATCACCCGATTTGTAGATGTGCTTGTAAGGTAACAATACACTATTGACCTAAGAAAGGAGAAAATACTATAATCACCGTATAAGAAGGTTTCTCGGATACGGAGGTTAAGTATGGAAGATAATATGACCAGTGCTGAATTTAAGACATTTATGGAACTGATTCGTATGATACTTAACAGTTGTACATCTTTGGACGAAGCCAAGGAGAAGATACTGGGATTAAGTATTTATAACGAAACGGACTGATATTGATCTGTTTGAACAATAAAGATCCGTCACGGCACACAACGTGACGGATCATTTTTATATCGCTTACAGATTATTATTCAAAGCCTTCGCCCAGTATATTGTCTGCAACAGTCTCTACAACCTCAGTAATGTCAGAAGCATCGGCGTATTGAAACTCATTTATGACAGATGCCGGCTTGATAGAGTGATAATAGTTCGTAACTGTCACCTGCATATAGGGAATCGTGTATGCCAGCGATATCCATCCCACAAAGGGGATGCAGCATAATAAGAACCATGGAAAGAACGATAACTTCAGTACAAAGAACTCCCATATGTGTCCCTGCATCATCTCCTTACTCTTATTAATACATTGTGTAGATGAAAGGGCAGGATTCTCATTCATCACAAAGAGTGACATTGCATACTTGGATATGATGATGTAATAGGGAATCACCATAACCGCACCTATTACGGCGAATATAAACAAAAACCACAGTAACATACCTACGACACTTATCAGCGCATCTCCAAAATCATGACCTAAATTCAATGCAGATCTTATGGTATCCATTATTGCTTCAATACGGCTATCGTCCGATGCAATACCCGCTATCATGACTCCGGCACAAATAATCCACACAATACAGAACGGGATTATCCATAATACCTCAAATAATTTCTTAAGCCATACCGTACCTATAGACTTACCGAATTTAGTCTTATAAGGTTCAAATATTGTGCCTACCTGCGGTACATCACCATATGTAAGATTAAGCAATACCTGTGTAAGTCCTACGCTTATCATCGGATAGACTAAGAACCAGTATGCCAACGATACTGCATTTGCAAGATTCGAATATGTCACTAATGACGTCATCTCATCTTCTACGATGCCGTCTATGGCATCAGGTGATAGTGATGTTAATGGATCAAGCATGCCCTTATATATATCGAATATGCTCGGCATCGTTGCAAAGCCGAATCCCTTCTTACATATGAATTCGATTCCCCATACCACTGCAAAACACAGAAACAGCATTCCGAATTTCCCGCTCATCTGCCCTCTGGCCTGTGCCTTAAGCTCCGCTCTGGTTAGTTTCATACCAAACCTCCGTTTTATACTTCTATATAATTCCATTTTAAATTTATACTTTTTTATTATTCTGTGCAACAGAAAAGAGTTATAGAGAGCTTATGCTTTCAATATTGATAATTCTGTGCAAAAGTGATATAGTCTGTTAAGAGGTTTTATAGAATATACGTAGATAAGGAGAGTATGTATGTTTACAAGAGCAGAAATCAAGGAGCAGGCTAAGGCCCAGCTCAAAGGCAAAGTGGGAATCCTTTTCGTATGTGCATTGGTAGCATCAGTAATTCCCGCTATAGTATCAGGAATCGGTTCAGCACTCACTAGCAGCGGAAACGTTGCAGTAGGTACAATCGTATCACTTGCAGGTTCATTACTTTTAACAGCACCTTTATCACTCGGTCTTGTTATGGTATACCTCAATGTTACTTACGGTGAGGATCCTCAGGTCGGCACGGTATTTGAGCCTTTCAAGAAGTGCTATGGCAAGTCAGTTGCGCTTTTCCTTTTATTTGAGATCTTCATTATGTTATGGACACTCTTATTGGTTATTCCCGGTATCATAATGACATTTGCTTATTCTCAGGCATTCTTCATTTTGGCTGAGAATCCTGATATGTCACCTATGGAGTGCCTTAAGGAAAGTAAGAGAATCATGAAGGGTCGCAAGATGGATCTCTTCGTATTATATCTTTCTTTCATTCCTTGGATGCTCTTAGTCTGCGTTACATTCTTTATTGCAGGTATATGGGTAATTCCTTACATGACACTTACATTCACCAACTTCTATCACAGAATTAAGGAAGGTGCTGATCAGGAAGGTAATTACAACAATGCTGCAACAGATGCTGTAACAAACATCATCGAGAATGCTGCAGATAAGGTTGAAGAAGTATCAGGCAATGTAATCGACAAGGCTGCTGACGCAGTTGACGGTTCTTCAGAAAACTAAGACATAAAGACTTAAATTGTAATACTGACTACAATCATAACCGTCGGGACAATCTCCCGACGGTTTTCTTATTCATAAATATATCTTGAAATAATCGAACATATTTTCTATAATATCCATATGAGGTATGTATTCCACATCGATGTCAACAGTGCCTTCTTAGCATGGTCTGCTGTATATCGAATCAAGGAACTTAAAGAGACTGAGGATCTGCGACTTATACCCTCGGTTGTAGGCGGCGATGAAGCAAGCCGACACGGAATAGTGCTGGCCAAATCTACCCCTGCCAAGAAATATGGTATAGAGACCGCAGAACCCCTTGCAAGTGCCAGACGTAAGTGTCCGGGCCTTAGAATCGTTCCGTCTGATTATAAGACCTACAAGAGATACTCCGGTGAATTTCTTTCACTTTTGCATGAATATACCGACGAAGTCTACCAGTACAGTATAGATGAAGCATGGGCTGTATTTGACGGATATGATGATATATACGGTGACATTGTAAGCTTTGCATATAAGCTTAAGGATGAGATTAAAGACAGGCTTGGTTTTACCGTCAATATCGGTGTATCGACCAAGTTTACCTTGGCCAAGATTGCAGGAGATTTTGAGAAGCCGGATAAGGTTCATACACTATTTGAAGAAGAAGTTCCGACCAAGCTCTGGCCGCTTCCCGTTAATGTTCTGCTATACGTCGGCAAGAGCATGACCGAAGGCCTTCGTAAGCTTGGTATCATCACAGTCCGAGACCTTGTTGAAGCCGACCCGGAGGTTATTGCTACCAATCTCGGCAAGTTTGGCATATCCATGTTGGAGAGTGCAAGAGGAACTGATATTGACCCTACAGGATGGTACGATAATGAGCAGAAGGGATACGGCAACAGCACCACGACTCCTACGGATACGGAAGATTGGCAGACTGCCGATAAGATACTTATGAAATTAGCAGAGAGAGTCGGTGCCAGACTAAGAAATGATAAGGTCTATGCCTCATGCATAAGCGTGTCTGTCAGATACTCGGATTTCGATCATATGAGCAGGCAGATGACCTTAGAGACTCCTACTTCATCAACGACTGAGATATATGATTATTCCCGCGAATTGCTGGCGACATTCTGGGATGAAGACCGTCCCATAAGACAGCTTGGAATAAGGACCACCAAGGTAAGCAACGAACGATACGAACAACTGTCTTTATTTGATATGGAGATACATGATGAACCGTCATCAGAAGCGACCGATTTGACTGACAGCGAAATATCAGATAAACGAATCCGTGCCGACAAGGCAATGGATGAACTAAGAAGAAGACTCGGCCGAGATATCGTCAAGAGAGGTAACGAGATATAGACTATTCCTTAAGCCGTCTTCTTGCAATGAATATGAAGCATAACAAATGCACGGAGAATGTTAATCCCCATGATATCGGATAGGACATATACAGACACTCCGGTGTATGTATCATCTTAAATATCGTAAATATCCATATGATTCTGAATGCACATGCTCCTAACAATGACACTATCATGGGCATGATTGAATATCCCATACCTCTTAAGCTTCCCACCATTACATCCATGATTCCACATAGGTAGTAGGTTAACATTATTACCTGCATTCTTCTGAGTCCGTATGCAATAACTTCTGCATCGGATGAATACAGAGATAGAAGCGGATTGCCGAATACATAAGACAGTATACCTATAACCGCTCCGGTTACGAATACACAACCAAGGCATGATGTAAGTATCTTCTTAACCCTGTTATATTTCCTTGCTCCCATATTCTGACCGGTGAAACTTATTGCGGTCTGATGGAATGCATTCATTGAATTATATACGAATCCCTCCAGATTCATTGCTGCTGTATTACCTGCAACAGCTATGGCTCCGAAACTGTTAACCGATGATTGTATAAGTACATTAGAGATAGAGAATATCGCTCCCTGGAATCCTGCCGGAAGACCTACCTTTGCAATTCTTAATGCTTTATCTTTATGCAATGCAATCTTGCCGATTTCCAATCTGACAACACTGTCAGTTCTGACTAACACATTAAGGACAAGTATCGCTGAAATTGTCTCAGATAGTATCGTTGCAAGGGCAACACCCTTAACTCCCATTCCGAAGAATACAACAAATATGACATTGAGGATTACATTAATGACACCTGCAATCGTAAGATAATACAAAGGCCTCTTCGTATCTCCGATTGCACGCAATATGGCCGCGCCGAAGTTATACATTAACAGTGCCGGAATTCCCAGGAAATATATCTTCATATATGATACGGAATGAGGCAGAACTTCTACAGGTGTACCCATCAATTTAAGCATGGGAGATGCGGCATAATATCCGATTCCACATAAAATCACGCCACAGATCAAGGCCAAAGCCACGGTTGTATGTACAGTCTCCGATACTTCCTTATTCATTCCTGCACCATAGAAATGCGCTATTGCAACATTTGAACCGACAGAAAGGCCTAAAAAGATATTTATAAACAGGTTGATAAGCGAACTTGTGGCACCGACTGCAGCCAACGCAACGCTTCCTGCAAATCTTCCCGCAACAACCATATCAGCGGCATTGAACAGCAGCTGAAGAATACCCGATGCAATAAGCGGGAATGTATATGCCAATATGCTCTTAAGTATCGGACCTCCGACAAGGTCCATCTCATATCTTTTATCGCTCATTATATTTGTGTAAACGGGCGAGCCCTTCGGCTCGCCCTGATAGTCATGCTTCTAATTATTTCTTGGATTCGTGATATCCGGATTCAGTATTAACCGACCAGATATTCGACTTATCCGTCCTACCCGATATGATATTGCTTACAGCCTCAAACGATGTACACATCGAATGATCCAGGTTATTATATCTGTGCTGTCCGTTACGGCCTACACAATAGAGATTATCAATTGAACTTAAATACGCTACCAGTTCATCCATTCTGGCATATGTATCAAAGTATGCGGGATATGCCTTCTTAACCTTCTCCTCATGATAATCCATAACATCAGACCTATCAGCGATAAGTCCTAAATTAATCATGTCGTTAATTGCAAATTCAGCAAACTCATCTTCCGTCATATTCCACCACTTATCACCTTCGTAGCAGAAATATTCAAGTCCGACCCAGACTGTATTCTCGATATCTTTGATCATATAGGGCGACCAGTTATTATATATCTGGAATCTTCCCATCTCTATGCCCTTATCATGAACATATACCCAGTTATCGGGAATAATATTACTTATTGTCTTAAGTTTAGTCTGATTCTTAAGCAATAACCTCGGAACCAAAACACCTAAAGTAATATAGTCTCTGTACGGAAGTCCGTTGGCTATTGTCCTCATATCTTCGGGAACATCATTCATTCCTGCCACAAGATCTTTAACAGGCATTGAAGATATTACTATATCTGCGTCAAATTCCTTAATACCCTCCGGTGTATTAACTTTAAGCCCCGTGATATGATTGTTCGCATCTTTGATTATTCCCGTCACGTGATGATTCTTAAGGATGGTTCCGCCTTTTTTAACAATCTCATCAGCGGTAACATCCCATAACTGTCCGGGACCAAGCTTAGGATACTTAAATTCTTCTATCAAAGAGGTCTCAACCTCTCTGCCTTCTCTTCCGGGCATAATCTTGCCGAATATATCCTTAACGATTGCTGCAATCGACAGACCCTTAACTCTCTGGCTTCCCCAATCGGGAGCTATTACGGAGGGATGTCTTCCCCAGAGATTCTCGGTGTAACGCTCAAAGAACATTCCGTATAGCTTCTTACCGAATCTGTTAATATAGAAATCCTCAAGTGATTTCTCAGGTCTTTTGTGTATAACACTGGCCATATATGAGAATCCTACACCAATCGTAGTAAAGAATCCCATGTTGGCTATAGTCTCGAATTTAAGTGAAATCGGATAGTCAAAGAACTTACGCTTAAAGAAGATTCTGGATACCCTTCTTCTTGTAAGCATTGTACGGTCAACCTTCTCAGGATCGGGACCGTTATCGGACAGAGGTACATCAACACCCAGTTTCTTATAGTCCCAAGCCTTGTCTCCCTGAAGCGGCAGCATCTTATCCCACCACTCATTGACTTCGTCCACCTTAGAGAAGAATCTGTGTCCGCCCATATCCATACGGTTACCCTTATATTCAACCGTCTTGGATATGCCGCCCATATGCTCGGATTCTTCGAATACGACTACCTCATATTCATTGCTTTTGTCCAGTAATTCATATGCTGCCGTAAGTCCCGCAGGACCTGCACCAATGACTAAAGCTTTCTTCATTTATAATCCCCAATCTGATTATTAAATAACCTTATTAAGTGTACCATATATGCACTGTCTTAACAATGAAAATAAGAAATCGGAGAACCGCAAACGGTTCTCCGATATATAATGTGTAAGATATTGA
This sequence comes from uncultured Lachnospiraceae bacterium, assembly GCA_902778165.1. Classification (GTDB taxonomy): domain Bacteria; phylum Bacillota; class Clostridia; order Lachnospirales; family Lachnospiraceae; genus Colinaster. The sequence continues at coordinate 43,033 of CACYWQ010000008.1, read as the reverse complement.
ACAATTCAATTCTCTTAACCCTTGACCGCTCCAACCATGAAGCTCTCCTGAATCTTCCTGCTCATGAATACATATACAAGAAGCATAGGGAATGTGGCAAGGACAAGTCCTGCTCCTACAAGACCCCAGTCAGTGATGTTACTACCCTTAAGATTGGATACGAATACCGGCAGAGTATAGTGCGCTTCATCGCTGAATACACTCGCAAACATGAACTCATTCCAGCACTGTAAGAAAATGTAAATACCCATCGTAGCAAGTGCAGGCTTCATCAAAGGACATATGATATTCGTAAATGTTCCCCAAGTTCCGCATCCGTCAATACAAGCAGATTCATCAAGTTCTTTGGGGATATCATTCATAAATCCCGTACATACCATTATCGCCATGGATAGTGAGAACGCGGCATATGGAATGATTAAAGACCAATAACTCTTAAGTATTCCCATCTTACTGAAAGATACATAAATAGGATACAAAGCAACATGCATAGGAATTGTTATACCAAGCATAAATATGCTGTTAAGAGTCTGGGCACCTTTCCATACAATTCTTGTAATGGCATATGTAGCCATTAAAGCCGCAACAAGACAGATAAGAATGGTGAGTCCCGCTACTAAGATACTGTTGGCAAAACTTCTCTCCAGTCCGCCGTTGGCAAAGAACAGTCTTACCTGAGAAGCACCCACTTTCTTTCCTATCTTAAATACTCTTAAATAATTGCTCCAAAGCCACTCCTTGGGAAGTCCTATGACATTGGTTCCCGTGATCTCCTCCGTACTCTTTAAAGAGAAAGTGAAAAGATAGTATAACGGGAATAAGTCAATCAAAAGCCAAACTACAAGTCCGACATATATAAGTGCCGAAACGAATTTATTCGTCTTCTTGACACTGTACATTTCAGAATCAAAAGAAATCTCATTACTTTTTGCCATACAAATCTCTCTCCTTAAACATCCAGTTTACGAGTATAGCAAAGCCGAAGCACATGATGATCATTATCACCGCTATGGCACTGGCTATACCGCCCGCATTATGAAATGCATAACGAACAAGCAACAAACTTGGTACTTTGTAGGAACAGTCATATGCGTCTTTAGCAAATACCTTAATAAGATCGTATGACTTAAGTGATCCCGTTATGGCAAAAATAATACTTATCTTGATTATAGGTTTGATGATAGGTATGATGACATATCTGTTAACCTGACCATCTGTAGCACCATCAAGCATTGCCGCCTCTCTGAGTTCCGGAGATACTCCCTTAATACCGGCATACATCAGCAGCATATGATATCCGACATATTGCCAGATTGTAGGAATAAACACTGCAAGGAGTGCTGTCTTGGGATTACCCAAAAGTCCTTCCGGTGGGATTACATCGCTCATATTCAGAGCAGCAGCACCTTTAACAACTATTCCGTAAATCGGATTATATATTTTCTCCCACAGCATACCTATAACAACCGCAGAAATAAGGACCGGCGTAAAGTATACTGAAAGATAGAAACGTTCGCCTTTGATACCTTTACCCAGCATCAGCGCCAGACCTAAAGCTAAGGGCAACTGGATAAAGACTGACAGAGCCGCTAGTATAAGTGCATTAATAACGGCCTTTCCAAAATCATACTGTTTGTTAAACAGGTCAATGTAGTTCTTAAACCCAACGAATTCGCCAGGGTCCGAAAAAGTAGGATATTGATATAAACTGTGATGAACTGATGCAATAATAGGCCAGATCAATATGCCAATGAACAGAACCAAAGCCGGAAGCAGAAACAGTAAAACGATAATTGGTTTATTCTTCTTGTGCATGATCTTTTCCTTCCGTTTTATAAAACAGTGAATTTAAAAAATGCGGCCTCTCCCATCCTCGTTGGGAGAAACGGGAAAGACCGCTATTTTGTATTTACGTATCGATAATTGCTATTGGAACTATCTGATAGCGCCGGCCAGTTCGTCTATGAAGCCCTGACCATCAAGTTTCTTACCGTATACCTTAGCTACAGCGTCAAGATAAGGATCCTTATCAACAGCGCTCATAGCGGTATCACCGAACAGAACGTAAGAATCTGCATTCTTACAAATCTCTGCTACTGACTGTGTAAGAGGGTTGATGTTGCTTGTGTCACCGTAAGGTGTCCAAGCAGGAAGTCCACAACCATCAAGGTAGCCATAGTGGCAGATGAGCTTTCCGAGCTCAGCAGCGTACTCAGCTGCTACCTCAGCGTTAGGTGAAGAAGCAGTTACTGCAAGAGTATCTGAAGGTCCACCGATGAGCTGACCAAGCTTAGACTTGCTAGAGTCGATTACAGGGAACTCAGTAACCTTAACCTTAGGAAGGAATTCTTCGTTGTTTGCAAAGTCTGCACAGTTCCATGTACCGTTCTGGTAGAATGCTGTTCTGCCTGCGATGAAGTTAGCCTTAACATCGTCGTTAGGAAGAGAAGCACCTGCGGGATCGAAGTAACCCTTGTCGATCATTTCCTGGAAAGTATCAACAGCCTTTGCTACATCAGCATTGTTGTATGTTGCTCTTCCAAGGAAGATGTCGTTAAGAGCGTCAGCACCTATGCTCTTCTCAATGATGGGCTCAAGGTACTCTGTAACACACCATGTCTCACCACCTGCACATCCGAAAGGAATGATGCCGGCTGCTACAAGGTCATCACAGCACTTAATGAGCTCGTCGTAGTTCTCAGGAACCTTGTCCCAACCTGCCTGAGCAAGAAGGTCCATGTTAGCAAAGAGAGCAACGATGTTCATTGTTGTAGGAACACCATAGTGCTTTCCGTCGTATGTTGTGTTACCAAGCATACTCTCAGGAAGCTCATCAGAATACTTAGCAAGTACGTCATCAAGGCAATATACTCTGTCCTGTTCTACGAAATCGCCAAGGAATGCGCATGACCATGTGAAGAAGATGTCCGGAAGACCTTCGCCTGATGCCATAGCTGCACTAATCTTCTGCTTGTAAGCTTCGTTCTCGATTGCTTCCCATTCAAGTGTTACATTGGGATACTTTGTCTGCATGTCAGCAATAGCCTGCTCATATGCGTGACGGTTAGAGTCACCTTCTGTAGCGATACACCACATTGTCAAAGTAACAGGCTCATCACTAATTGCTGTGTCTGCTGTTGTTTCAGCAGCTGTGTCTGCAGCGGGAGCTGCTTCTTCTGTTGTAGCGGCTGTGTCTGCAGCGGGCTGCTCTGCGGGAGCAGGTGTGCTACCACATGCAACAAGTGCAAGCGTCATAACGCCAGCTAACAACACTGAAACTACACGTTTCATTTTCATAATAATACCCTCCTTAAAAAGTGGTTATTGGCAACACTGCGTTGCCTAATCTATCATAAGCGGATCCTCCGCTAATGACCCCTTTATTCCCTTTAGGTCTCTACTCCTTAGTGTATAACATGAATCACATTTAGTAAAGAATTTTGAGGGGGCGATCGGAGAGCGGCTAAACTCTCCGATCTTCATAATAAAAAAGAAACTACTCAGTTCTTTAATCCTTATTTATGATCATACGGATGAATCGTGATAATATCACCCTTATCGTCAAACTTAAGCTCCGTGTACTTAACCGTACGTCTGTGGTTAATTCCTCCGGATAATTCACAGTCATGATAGAACAGATACCACTTGCCCTTATGTTCTATTATGGAATGATGGGTGGTCCATCCTATAACAGGTTCAAGAATCCTTCCTTTGTATGTAAAAGGACCCATCGGATTATCACCGACCGCGTACACAAGATAATGTGTCGTACCTGTCGAATAAGAGAAATAATACTTATCTCCGATCTTGTTCATCCAAGGATCTTCGAAATATCTTCTATCCTCATCTCCGGCCTTAATCGGTTCTCCGGATTCATCCAATATCTGTATTGCTACAGGAGGTGCTACATACTCCTGCATATCATCATCCATTACGGCACATATAGGACCTACCGCAGGTTCATCTGCTGCAGGTTCGGTACCGTTAGGGTCAAATGAACCCGTTCTGTACTTCTCAAGCTGACCGCCCCATAAGCCGCCGTTATATACGTATACCTTGCCGTCATCATCAATAAAAGATGCGGGGTCTATGCTGTAACTACCCTTGATGCATTCGGGATGCGGCTTAAAAGGTCCTTCCGGCTTATCCGACTCTGCTATTCCTATTCTGAAATTACCTTCCTTATCCCTTGCCGGGAAGAAAAGATAATACGTGCCGTTCTTATATGCGACATCAGGTGCCCACATCTGCTCGGATACCCACGGAACATCATCTTCCGAAAGCGCCAAACCATGATCGATACACTCCGCTCCGATATCATCCATTGACAATACGTGATAATCCCTCATCTGGTATTCATCGCCGTTGTCATTATCTTCACCGTCATGCGGAATATCATGCGAAGGATATACGTATATCCTTCCGTTATATACATGTGCCGACGGATCAGCGGTAAAAATATGAGTAACTAAAGGTTCTCTCTCTTTGCTCATCTTAACATCCAATCTCACAATCTGTTAAATCAACATTAACGATATCACAGAGAGCAATAATTTACTTTCAAATTATTGTTTTGTGGTTATCAATTCTTGCTATTATTTTTTGCTCTTTTGGCCTGTTTTTGTCTATTTTGCACTAAATTCTGCACCTAAATTTGGTTATTATTGCTAAATTGAGTGATTTCTTGGCAATTTTTGTTATTTTTTTAGCAAATATTCGAAGACAAAAAGCATATTTTTATAGTATTATAATTACGAAATTTTGTCGGTGCACGTGCACGAGTGGCATTTTACCTGTTAAACGGGGATAATGGTATGATAGAGTCTTTGAATGGACTGTTCGAAACAGTCAACTACAAACAGGGAACAAGTCTGAAACTGTATAATAACGATGAGTATGAAGACTACCCGGCTCACTGGCATATAGCATTAGAGATTATTATGCCGACTGACAATATATATACGGTAGAAGTTCCTGATAAGACCGTTGTTTTAAGAGAAGGGGACATCGCCTTTATATGCCCGGGTTGTGTCCACACCCTGTATGCACCCAAGATTGGGCAACGTATAATCTTCCAGCCTGATGTGGCTTCACTTCGTTTCATGCCGGATCTTGAGACACTTATCACCATCATGTCTCCTCTTACGGTAATAACTCCCGAAGAGTATCCGGATATTCATCCTTCATTACACAAGCTCATGCTTGATATAAGAGATGAATACTTAAGCGGAAACTCCTTCTCGGAAGTCAAAGTGTATGCAAGTTTCTTGGAGATTATATCGTTAATAGGTAAGGGTTATTCCAATTCCAAAGACCTTACAATGCCCGATATAAGAGGCAGACGCGAAGAATACATAGAGAAATTTATATACGTATGTAACTATATAGCCGAACACTGTTCCGAAGATTTAACCCTTGAAGAAGTCGCCCAGATGAGCGGTTTCTCTAAGTTTTATTTCTCAAGGTTATTTAAGCAGTTCACGGGGGTGACTTTCCTTAAATACGTCAACCAGAAGCGAATCGCCTTAGCCGAGGCACTGCTAACTGAACCACGTAATTCAATTACCGATGTGGCGGTCAACTGCGGATTCTCATCCTTATCGGCATTTATCAGAATGTTTAAGATAATCAAGGGCTGTACACCTACAGAATTCCGCAACATGTATACAACCACCAATTAAGCATAATAAAAGCGCATCGTTCGATGCGCTTTTATTATTTCTCATCTTATAATCACAGACTTCCCATTATTGCCTGATATATCTTCTTACTTGTAGCATTGTCGTAATGGACGCCGTCCGTTGCATTAAATCCGTCACTCATCAGATAATCATGCGTATTGATCCATTTAACTCCCGTAAGGTTTCCTGATATGGTGCTGTTAAAGAACTGCACCGAAGCCTCAGATACTCTTGCGTTATCCGTAACCGGATTGACGGATACATAGTAAGTAGTCGCACCTTTATCCGCCCACTCCTTGGCCTTCTCATTGATCAAAGCCGCATATCTGTTGACATTACCGACATCATTAACGCCAAGCGCTATAACCACCTTGGTTCCGTTTCCGATAAGTTCTTCAGCTTCGGGTAGGGCTGTTGAAACAAGCCACTTATATCCCTTGGAATTCTGACATATCCAATTACATCCGCCGCCGCCCGTTGCATTACGCATCATAACAGACCTTGAATCTCCTATTATCAGAACATCTGCGGGATCGACGGGTTGTTTCTCCGCTTCTTCCACAGCCGATGCCATCTCTTCCGCTGCCTTTGATGCCGCTTCTTCATCTTCGGCTACTTTGGCTGCAACTTCGGCATCATCGGCTATCACCGGTTCCTCATCGCTTAAGTAGTCATCACAGGCAAATACAATCTCATCCCTGTACATGAATTCATACCAGCCGCCTTCATCCTGACCGATGATCTCTACCGAATCCCCGAGTTTAATCATACCAACAGATTCAAACGCGGTATCCGGACCCTTACGGATATTGACATTACTTACGGCATACATTGTCTTGGCCTCGTCAAAAGCCTTAACTTTGGTCATATCTACCGTAAGTTCTTCAACCGTCTCTTCTGCATCCTCATCTTTTTCACCGAACTCTGAGTCAGTAATTATTTTTATTCCCTGTGAGTTATCAGGGTCGTATGCCTGCGCTCCCTCACTTATGGATTCAATCTGAGGAAGCACTTTGGGAGATTGTGTCTTACTCTGTAAGACTATGGCGGATATCATTATAACAAGCGCCAATACACCCAACAGTCCTAAGCATATACGAAGAAGATTGCTTGATATTAAATTATATGTTCTGTAAATTCTTCTTCTTTTTCTCACAATAATTTCTCTGTCATTTATTAAGGTTTGGCAAGCATCCTTATATTACCACATGAAATAATGCCTTATATTCTCATACAGTACAACACTGTTATCCCTAAGATTAACACTGCCTTCCGTTCCCATAAATACAAGGAATGAATATGCAAGTCCCATAAGTACAAATACCACATATATGCGACCGGCAGTATTGCATACAGAATCTTCGCCAAGCAGTACAATCCACACGATTATCGCCGCTATAATAAGCCCGGGCATCATATCGCAGGTGTATCTTATGAGGATTCCCGCTCCGTTAACGTCAAATCCGGCTATGATCACAGCTGATGCAGCCAATGTCAAAACAGATGTCTTTGCATTACCATTTAAGCCCTTAACCTTTATAATAAGCGGGGCGAACAGTACAAGCAGGGTAAGATTAGTCGCAAACACTCCTCCGTAAGTATATTCCGTAAGATTCTTGCCCATATATGCTGACTCAATAATTGCTGATTGCATATAAGGAAAGTCCGTGGTAAAAACAGGAGGTTGGAATAAGAAGCAGTACATGCCTCTTAACAGTCTGTCAGCATTAAAGCCCCTGTGGTTCATATCATTACTGGTTAGGCTGTAAGTAGCACCGAAATCCAGAATGTTATCAAATCTTAAATAGTTGTATGTGCATACAAGAATTGCAATTATAACATATGGAAGAATAAATGCAAGGGTATCCGAAAGGGTTTCCTTGGTAAATATCTTTCTCTCCTTAACAGATAATTTGCCTTTAACATTCGGAATGATAAATATAAATACGGCAAAGAGGCTGTATAGAAGCATTTGCGGACGACATCCCGCAACCATTGCCATACATAGAGAACCCACCGCCATGCATAACTTACGTTTCATACCTTTAACATAATCTGTTCTGCACCACAAGCCGATTCCGGCAAAGGTAAGGGCATTCGCCGCCATTATGGGAATATTGTATATATCGGGTCTTGATATCAGATATACCACTCCTGAGAATAAGCATACGGAAATGCACATAAGCATGTACATAAAGTACGGTATCCTGCTTGTTTCCGGGTCATCTTCACTAGATGCAAATCTGAATATAAGTTCTCTTACGCTTAGCAAAACACCCGCTATGAATATCATATACAGGATTAAATCCGCATTGTAATTGGACAGATGTCTGCCCATAAGCTTATAAAAGGGATAATACAGCAACAGTTCGGGGACTATGCCGAAATACACATAATAATTACCCTTATAATATGCATAATCCATTCCGTAAGGAATATTCTCTTTAAGCAGCGCGCTTGTATCATATGGATTCTCTTTGGCTAAGAGCCCCTCGGATACTTCCATATCTTTTAATATGACAGTATGATCGCTTAGGGCCTCTGCTAATTGCATATATTGCTTATGATGCGGCCAGGGACACGAAACAATAAGATCATTACTTACCGACATCTGCCTGCCAAGTAATACAAGCAGGACAAACAGCATTGCAATGCCTGTTATCTGCTTTCTGTCTTTTCGCTTAAGCATAATATTAAAACCGGATTTAAATGTATAGATTAATACAAAGAAAACCAACCATGTAACAATAATACGTATTGGTTTGACGCTAAACGGTTTAACTGCATTAAGGCATATTCTTCCAATATTACCTTCCGCACCTTCACTTAATGTGATATGAATCTGAATGTTCTTAACCTTACCGTAGGGATATATATTGATATATCCGCTTCCCTTTATGCCCGGAACAACTCTACACTCCGGCAACGCATATTCATATTCATCGCCTTCATCCGTAAGCGTAACATATACCTTGGCATACTCGGCATTAACAAGATGCATATCTTCTATATATATATTCCTGACATAGTCATTTACATCGACTAAGCCGACAGTATACTCACCATTTCCGTCAATGCTTATATTCTCTGCAACCGGCACGGCGCTTGTGCCAAGCATCTTAAATGTGCTCATATTAAACAGCAGCAACTCCGCCACAAGCGTGATTGCTGCCGCAATAATGACTATTCCCGATATTCCGCCCTTTATAAAGGGCAGTTTACACTTCGGTTTCACGTCTTACCCATCCTTATACAGAATACTTATATTTCTTACTTCTTATTCTTGGAGAACATTGTCTGCCTTGCTCCACGCATGGGCCTGCCGTTAAGCACATCCGTAACGGCATCCATACGAAGTCCGGCATCAATGAAATCACAGTTCTTACAGAACGGCCAATTCTGTCTTCCGCCTGCAACCGCCTTACGCAGTTGTGTATACTTAATACCGTTCCATGCATCCTTAAGCGTCTCGTTGTTAAGATCTGCCAACGTAGTCTTCTCAAGATTATCGCAGCAGCATATACCCATTCTTCCGTCAGGGAATATAAACATATCCGTAAACGGCATAAGACAGGTCTCTGTTATCACTTTCTCGGTAGCCGCCTTATTAGGGGCGCTTCCTGCTCTGTTGGTAAGAACGGCCTTAATATATCTCATCTGAATAAGAATCTCCACATCACCGAATTCTTCTTCATGAGTTCTTACATATTCATATATTTCCTTTACATTATCATGAAGCTTCATATCATCGCAGTAATTGTTGATGATAAGCTGATCAATATACGGAACAATCGCCTTAACCTTGTCTATGTTAAGCAACAATCCGTTTGTGGACATGAATATGAAGCTGTCCGGCAGCTTCTCTCTGCAGTATTTATGGAATTCAACTATACGATCATCAATCCAGGGCTCATTATTGCCGTATAGAGTAAGATGACCCTTAAATCCCCAGTCACTTAACTGATCTATTATACTGTGGAAGAGTTCATCAGACATCTTCTTAAGGGGTCTGCATTCATTCTGTCTGCTTGCGGCGCAGAATTCACAATCGCTGTTACATCTGTTGATAGTCTCCAAATTGACTATAAGAGGCTGAGGCGCCTCTTTACCCTTATTAAAGAAATCTATATAGGCCTTCTGGCTCTTGGCTCTTGCCTTAAATTGCAACTTAAGGTATGCACTTGATGCCAACATGGGGAATCTCTTCTGCATCTCCCATCCGAATCTACCCATGAAATTGTGTATTCTTACAGACATCCGTATCTTCTCCTCCTACCGAATTCATACAGATTGTATATTAGCATTCTCTCTGCTTTAGTGTCAAATTTGTGCGCTCTTATGCCTCTACAGTTCATACAGATATATGGTATAAGGGCTGTCATCCGTTTTATATTCACCCTTAAGCTTAATTCCAAGTTCCTTATCGTTTGAGATCCTTACTCTTGAGAATATATACTTACAGTCAAGTTCTCTTAACGCGTCAGAATTGATATAGAGATTATCATCCTCTAACTCCATATCACGAAGGGGGGCAAATGTATTCTCTCCGTTGCCGGAATATAGATATGCCCTGGGACCCCAATCGTCATAATATACCCTGAATTCCTCTGACTTATCAAGTGCCGGCGCTATAACCTCGCGCCATTTCTCCTTATATTCCTGAGTATACATTCCAATATATCCGTCAAGAGTACTGATTCCGTTATATTCAAGCACCGCCGGGTGCATTCCGTATGCCACGGCCCATTCTTTGTCATAATCTATATCGGCTTTGATCATACTGAACAGATTCACCGAATAGAATTCCTTATAATTTACCGTGCTTGTTTCTTTATTCTTAATAAGCTTATACGCCTGGTTATAACATGTGTAATAGAAGTCATTATATACCTGAGGTTCAAACATTACGGTTAGTACGGTAAATGTAACCGCAATATTGGCTATGACCACCCATGCCTTAAGGCCGGTGTCGTACATTCTCTTACCTATTAAGAATATGAGCGCATACCATAAGAACGGATTAAAGAATAACGTTCGGTCAAACTGAAATCCCTTAAGCTTAGGTATCAATGTCTCAACAAACGTTCTAAGCGGAGCATAATTATACAATCCGTAGACAAGTGAATTGCCGATTATCCATAAAAATACCAGATTAATGGGATCCTTAAATATCTTAGAGCCTTCTTTCGTGTGCAGGTACTTGATATTGATAAATATAATCGAGATTATACTTATTGGGAGTATCACATACATATGCGAATCCTGGCAATGAAACTGGCTGTTTATAAAGCCTTCTGCTGCCAGCTTAAGCACATCGGCAATACTTAAAGAACTGATCACCATCGAATTTCTGATTGTAACGGTATCTGAGAATAACATGGCATTAAACAGTCTGTATTCAAATACCATATATCCAAGGCTTAATACACATACCGCTGCCGCCATAGAACGCGGAAAACGCTTATCCCGTATCCACAGGATAATGGCGGCACACACCATATATCCCAATATAAAGAATCCATGGTATGAGAAGTATGATAATAACGGATAAACAAACAGTGCAGCATACCATTTAATTCTTCCCTTAAATGTCTCCGTATAATACAGTCTTCTTAATATGTATATAAGTAAGGGGACCGATGTAAATGCAATTCCATATGCCGGAAATACCGGAATCATCCCAAATGCGGTTCCCACCACAATTGCCAACGGACGATATCTCTTATAATCCTGTTTATACACATCCTTTGCCAAGAGTGTAAAAGACAATATACCTATCACTATCTTGAGGGCATAGCCGATGAAATACGCCGCTATTCCGGGAAACAGATAATACATTATATTGTAAAGAGAGAACTCCGATCCAAATACGTCTCTGCTTAATCCTCCGACTATCGGAAGGTCTACACCATGTGCAAAGAACGCGTTGTTAAGTCGCATTACCCTATAATGTGCAACAAACAGGTCCAGATTGTCATGAACGGCTATATAACTGTTATCCCTGTATGCAAGAAATACAACGCACTGTATGAACAAAAGCAGTTCCGTTAAATACAGATACCACAGTTTTCTTACACTTCTAAGCAGTTTACTCATAAGATTAAATCATCCTTTACACTTATCCACAAACAATGAATAACTTGGTGGATAAACGCTTAATCTAAATTTATTATTGTCTATATATTATACCAGTTTATCAGGCATCAACAAGGGTTGCGGACAGATTTATGCCCATCATGCAAGATTACTTGCAATATAGCCACCTATATATGGTATTAATTGTACCATCTTGCATTTACAACCCCAATATCTTGTAAATTCCTGCAAAACCACTGGCAACGCATCGCGTTATGCGTCGTATCTTATATTATACAGATATATTAAATCACACAAAACAAGATGTTGTGGCATCCGTGTTCTGTACCACAACATCTATATATCATTTTAGTAATTCGAATATATATGATTTAATGTAACACCGTAATTAACGATCCGATAATAATTGCGAAATCAGATATGTTAAACACCACGTTTTTGAGAAATCCGGGAGCTTTGGAGAATACGATGTAATCAACCACATATCCTTTCTTAAGTCTGTCATAGGTGTTACTGAATGCTCCGCCAAGTATCAGACTTAACCCCGTTCTTAATGCCCTTAATCCCTTGGTTGTAAGTGTTATAACAAATACAATACTTAGAATTGCGGTAAGCATGACGGAGATTACGGTTACAACAAAGGGCTTATTTGCTCCTTTGCCAAGAAACGCCCCTTTATTATGATAAGTGATTATCTTTACCTTATCATCCAAATAACTGTAGGTGTTATCATTGTCTTCTCTGTGCCTTTTGATGCAGCCGTCAGCAAGAGTTAATAAACCCGATATGAATACATGCAACATTACTCGGCAATCTCCTTTAACTCGTCTCTTTCTTCAAGCGATGCCATATTGCTTCTGATATCTATTATAGGGCCTCCCGTACCTTCTATATATTCCCTGGTAATCGTGACCCTGCCTATATTATCATCCTTGGGGATCTCATACATGATATCAAGCATCAGTTCCTCAATAATAGCTCTTAACGCCCTTGCACCCGTGTCTTTCTCCATTGCCTTGGCGGCAATTGCTTCAAGCGCGCCCTCATCAAAACATAATTTAACTTCGTCCAGCTCAAGCAATTTCTCATATTGCTTAAGGATCGCATTACGAGGTTCCTTAAGTATCCTTACAAGCATTTCCTCCGTAAGCCCCTTAAGAGAACATATAATCGGCAATCTTCCTATGAACTCGGGAATCATTCCGAATTTCTTAAGATCATCTATAGTAACCTGACTTAATATATCTTTATCCTTGTCGAATTTATCCTTAAGCTCGGCCCCGTAACCTATTGAGGTCTTCTTACGAAGTCTCTGCTTAATGATCTCATCAAGATCCGGGAATGCTCCACCGCAGATAAACAGTATATTACGTGTATTGACCGTAGTCATCGGAACCATTGCATTCTTGCTGGATGCACCGACGGGTACTTCCACATCAGCTCCTTCAAGCAATTTGAGCATACCCTGCTGCACCGACTCACCGTTAACATCTCTTGATCCGTGATCATGCTTCTTGGCAATCTTATCTATTTCATCAATAAATATTATTCCCTGTTCAGCCCTGTCTACATCATTACCTGCAGCCGCTAAAAGCTTCGATACAACGCTCTCAACATCATCTCCTATATATCCGGCTTCCGTAAGAGATGTGGCATCCGTTATTGCAAGCGGAACGTTAAGAAGCTTAGCCAGAGTCTTAACAAGATATGTCTTACCACATCCGGTGGGACCTATCATAAGCACGTTGGATTTCTCTATCTCTATTGAATCCATTGTATCGGTTGCCACTCTCTTATAATGATTATATACGGCAACCGAGAGAATCTTCTTGGCCTGTTCCTGACCGATCACATATTCATCCAGCTGTTCTTTAATCTTATGAGGAGCAGGAATATCCTTAAGTTCTATTATGGGCTTATGTTCCTTGGATTTCTTAACCCTTGATCTTCCGGGCTCTGCACCTGCGAATAGATCCGACATATTAAGGAAACTTATATTGGGCATTCCCGAGAATATGCTTCCAAGCGGCACACCCTTAGGTTCTTCCTTGTGTTCCTCTTTATCGGGCGCTTCCTCTGTCTTAGACGGTTCGCCATGGGGCCTATCGCCATCTTCACTGACCGTCATCTCAGTGTCCTCATCTTTAACAGGCTTAGGCCCATCCGTAACGGATGAGCCTTTATCAGTACCTTTATTATCAGATTTTTCGCCGAACAATTCCTTCATTGCAGAAGCTAAGACGTTAGGATCACTCCCAAGCTTGGTGATGTCCAGATTGTTAGCCAATTTCATTGTACGATCCAGACAGTCTCTGCATACGCAGATATTGTTCATCAGGTGTATCATCTTGCCCGCTTTGTCCTCACTTCTGTGACACAGCATGCACACTTCTTCGTAATCTGCCATTATTTACCTTTCTTATTGTCATTAAGCCTTATATGGATCAATTCAATGCATCCTTATCCACAAGTCTTACATCGAGTGTCATCTCGTTATACAAACCGTCTGACAATCTTGATACTGTCACCTGTACCACTTCATCCTTGGAATAATACTGAAGTTCCTCTCTAAGGTCCTCCATTGATTTCACTTTCTTATTACCGATGGCGGTTATTACATCGCCCTGTTCAAGACCGCTCTCTTCAGCACCTGTGCCTTCATATACCTGTCTTACCAGAACTCCTTCGGGAATGCCGTACATATTGGCCACTTCTTCGGTAACCGTCTGTCCGCCGATTCCCAAATATCCCTGCTTATTCTCAGATACCTTAGATTTCTCTGTTCTTGTAACAATATCACTTAAGATCGGCTCCGCAGAAGAAATAGGAATTGCAAATCCCACACCGTCTACAGTGGCTCCGCCTATCTTACTTGAACTTATACCTATTACTTCGCCTGCGACATTAAGAAGCGCACCGCCGGAATTACCGGGGTTAATGGCCGCATCCGTCTGAATCAGGCCCTTGGATACAGTACCGTCATCCATCTCAAGTGTTCTATCCACTGCACTTATAACACCGTATGTTACTGTCTGACCGTATCCGAGCGAATTACCAATTACGACCGCAGGCTCACCGAGTTTGATATCATCAGAATTGCCAAGATCCGCTACTTTAATCTTATTCTTTGTTTCGCTGTCCAAATCATCTATATCAACCATTATTACGGCCAGGTCCATATCGGCATCCGTTCCTTTGATTGTCGCGTCGGCCTTATTACCGTCTATGAACTGAACCTGAAGTTTCTCACTGTTTTCAACCACATGATTATTGGTTGCGATATAGAGTTTAGCATCATCCTGCGCAATTATGATTCCGGAGCCGCTACCCTCTGTTTCCTGAGAATAAGTCTGACCCCAGAAACTCTGACCCGTTACGATGTATTTACCGGTAATCGAAACGATTGAAGGCATCGTCTGATCCACCATATCGGATACATCAGCAACTATTATCTTAGCCGCATCATCCATATCCGACTCAATCTCTGATGATATAAATGCCTCTCCCGGAATATCCGCTATATCGGCTTCTTCATCCTTAACCTTCTTCTTATTTGATGATCCGACCTTATCTGCCTTATCTTCACTCTGTGTCACAGCAGTCTTATCATCAAGCACACCTGCAGGTCCAGCCGTCTTATACAGAACAAAAGCCGTTACGCCTGCTGCCAACCCGAATAATATACCCAAACCAAGGGTTGCAAATATCCTTCCGAATACTCGTCCTGCACCGCCTTTGTTCTTACGGGGCTTATCCTTGCCGAAAGTATCCTTATTATCAGGTTTGGTATAATATGTACTCTCCGATGCATTGCCGGTTGTATATGTAGCCTTATCGACACTGCCCGTATAGTCATAATGCCTTGAAGAATATACTCCGCTTTGCTCGTTTGTCTTGTCTTCCATAACGTTTCTCCTCCTTATCGGTATTATTCGATATCACCGTATCTGAGAAACAATATAATCCTAATTTGTGTCCAAATTGTGTTCTGTTTGTGTAGAATTTATGTTTAATCGATCCCTTAAATCTGCCAAACCTATCTTGGATTATTCAACAGTAACGGACTTAGCCAGATTCCTCGGCTTATCAACGTCAAGGCCCTTGGCCACACTTGTATAGTATCCAAGCAACTGAAGAGGAATTATGGCAAGGGAACCGACGAAATGTTCATCAACCTTGGGAATATATACGGTAAAATCACACTGATCTTCAACATTATATCTTCCGTATGTTGTAAGGCCCATAAGATAAGCGCCTCGACTCTTACACTCCACCATATTGGAAACAGTCTTCTCATATAGATCAGGCTGCGTAAGAACGCCGATTACCAGGGTTCCATTCTCTATAAGTGAGATCGTACCGTGCTTAAGTTCTCCTGCCGCATATGCCTCAGAGTGGATATAACTTATCTCCTTCATCTTAAGGCTTCCCTCAAGAGAAATAGCATAGTCTATGCCTCTTCCGATAAAGAAGATATCATGAGCATTGGAATACTTGGCCGCAAACCACTGAATTCTCTCTTTCTCTTCCAATATCTTCTCAATCTTATCGGGGATACTTAATATCTCGGCAACATAATTCTCTAATGCCTTATTATCCTTAATGGTTCCTCTTACCTCAGCGAATTTAAGGGCCATAAGATATCCGCATATAAGCTGGCAGCTGTAGGCCTTTGTTGTTGCAACCGATATCTCAGGTCCTGCTATTGTATACATTACATGGTCTGCTTCTCTGGCAATTGATGAACCCACAACATTTACGATGGCAAGAGTCTTAAGTCCCTTCTCCTTAGCCATTCTGAGTGCTGCTAGCGAATCAGCAGTCTCTCCCGACTGAGATATAACCACAGCCAAGGCATTAGGATCAAGCGACATCGTTCTGTATCTGAACTCAGATGCTAGTTCGACTCTTACGGGTATTCCCGCAAGATCTTCTATAACATACTGAGCATCCATTCCCACATGCCAAGCTGAACCGCAGGCAATAATATATATCTGCGATGTAGCCTTAATATCCTCATCACTTATTCCGACTTCCGAGAAGTTAATCTTGTTATTTACAACATACTTACTTATGGTATCCGCAACTGCCTTAGGCTGTTCGTGAATCTCCTTCATCATGAAGTGCTCATAACCGCCCTTCTCTGCAGCTTCTGCGGAGAATGTTACAGTAGTGATTTCCTTCTTGACTTCATCTCCGTCGATATTAAAGAAAGTAACATCACCGGCCTTAATTCTGGCCATTTCCATATCTTCGATATAATATACGTCTCTTGTATACTTAAGGATGGCAGGAACATCGGAAGCAATGAATGATTCATTACCCTCAACACCGATGATCATGGGTGACTGCTTTCTTGCAACATAGATCTCACCCGGATGATCCTTAAACATTACTTCAAGGGCATAGGAGCCACGCACTCTGACAAGTGTCTTGGCTATGGCATCTATGGGACCCATCTGATATTTCTTA
This sequence comes from uncultured Lachnospiraceae bacterium, assembly GCA_902778165.1. Classification (GTDB taxonomy): domain Bacteria; phylum Bacillota; class Clostridia; order Lachnospirales; family Lachnospiraceae; genus Colinaster. Next base: position 25,784 of record CACYWQ010000008.1, on the reverse strand, counting down.
TAATAGTAATCCACAAGCTTGATCAATATCTCAGTATCAGTATCTGAATAGAAAGCATAATCATGCTTGCTTAATTTCTCTTTAAGCTCCTGGAAGTTTTCGATGATTCCGTTATGAACACCGACAACCTCAGACTCAACATTTCCCGAACCCGAGCCCGTGCAGTTACCGCTTACGTGAGGATGCGCATTGGTAATGCTGGGAGCTCCGTGAGTGGCCCACCTTGTATGACCGATACCGCAAGTTCCCTTAAGTGCATCTCCGCCATTTGTCTTATTATAGAGATTAACAAGCTTGCCGACTTCCTTGACAACAACCGCTTCGTTCTCACCGTCTCTGACAGCAAGTCCTGCAGAATCATATCCTCTGTATTCAAGCTTGGATAAGCCCTCAAGCAATATAGGGGCAGCCTGCTTATTACCAATATAACCTACTATTCCGCACATAATTTCCCTGTTCCTTTCTTATCCGAAATAACCCGGATTCATGGATACTTTCTTAATAAAACTTATGGGGAAGCGCTTATAATGCTTCCCTATCAAAAATCCCGCATAGCGGTTAACTATCATCCAAATAAAGCCCGGAATCCGAAGAATCCTTCCCTCACTTACAAGGCGTTTCATCGTCATCATCACAAGCTTCTTACCTTCAGATTCCGAAGACAGTCCGTCAAATACTTCAGGATGTTGCGCCTGTGACACGCCTATATCAACATTACGTCTAAACTGCTGCCTCGGCGTGTAATTATGCGAATGATACACCATAGCTTTCGCCGTATATGATATCTTATACCCCGCCTTAACTGCCTTGGCAGCATATATCATGTCTTCGTTAAATATCGTCTTATCAATAAACCCGCCAAGATTTGCAAATATTTCCGCATTATATGCACAACTTACATTGGAGCAGAAATACGTCTTAATACCCAGCCTGCCTAAATCAGATGCATCCTTAATACATGAAGCTTCGGGATAATTAAATGCCCTTGCCACCTGCTCTTCTATGCTGCTGTCTTCCTTGGCAAGCTGCCTTGCATAACTTACCGCTACCTGCTTATCCGCAAGTGGTGAGATAAGCGCTTCAACGAAATCGTCATTAGCAGGAATTGCATCCTGTGTCATACAGATAAAAACGCGAGAATCTGAGTGTTCTACCCCCTGATTTCTCGTCCCGCCGTGGTCGAACTGTCCCTTATCTATGCTATAGATCATAATGGGAACTTTATATTCGCTTAATCTATCCGCAAGCAAAGTCTCGGCCGTTTTAATATCTTCCGTACCGGCCTTGGAATCAGGCAGAGAATCAACGATTATGATCTTATTGGGTTTAACCGTCTGCTTATTAAGCATATCTATGGTGCTTAACAGTTCACTGCCCGGCTTATATGTTGGAATTATTACATCAATTGTATAATCCTGCATTCTAATATCCCGTATCCGATGATACCTTGGCGCTGTAATTCTGCACCTCTGTCGAAGGTACGTAGCTGTCATCATCGAATAAGAACTTCTGTAACAATACTACATTCTGTTCCAGATTAGCCGGAATTACGCATGAACCCTTGGAACCCACCTTACCCGTGGCTCTGTTTGACTCAAACGGGAATCCGTCATCCGCCGTAATCTGGTATCTTCCGATCTTACCCATAAGATCTACTATCTCATCGGGATCAAGCGAAGTTGATACATAATCCTTGATTCCGTCATAAGCTGCCGCCAGTTCCTTGGGGCTTGATGATTTGGCTATATCAACACACTGTGTTATTACTCTTCTCTGTCTTGCTGCACGTTCAAAGTCATCACCGACATATCTGATTCTGCAGTATGCCGTTGCCTGGAGGCCGTTTAATTTCTGGACTCCCGGTGAAGTAACAGCTATATAATCCTTACCTTCGGTTGCATAGAACACCTTATCATCATCGGATTTACCAACCATCGATATCTGGTAGTTATTAAGATGCGGTATTTCGTTCTCCTGTACGTCTATCGTAATACCGCCGAGTGCATCGACAATCTTGGCAAGGCCTGTAAATCCTACCGTTACATAGTCCGTAATGTTAAGATCAAGGTTCATGTTAAGCATGTTGATGGCCTGCTCGGGACCTCCCTTGGCATATGCCGCATTACACTTATTGTATGTATCGTTGCCTAAGTTAAGATAAGTATCTCTGAATACGGAACAGAGTCTTACCTCGCCTGTATCCTCGTTAATGGAAGCAATGATGATCGTATCGGAACGATTACCCTTACCAAGTGACTTATCTCTTGCATCCACGCCAAACAATGCGATATTTTTATATCCTTTAAGCGTCTCGCTGCTTGCAACAGTCTCATTTATTACGATATCTTCTTCATTAATCGTAACCTTCTGAATCGATGTACCCTGCTTAACAAACCATACAAGGCCTACAAGGCCTGCAAGTACAATTATCTCTGCTATAAGAAGCACTACTCTGCGACGCTTCTTGGCTCTCTTCTTAGCCTCCATCGCAGCGCGCTTCTTAGCAGAAGCAGAGTGTGAAGAACGCGATTTGCTTCTTGCTCTCCTCTCTTCGTATTCATAATCGTAATCATCTTCGTAATAACGATCTGCTCTGTCTCTTCTACGTGTGTTACCGGACATTTCTCATAATCTCCTGTCTGTCTAATATGCATTCTCATTTATAAAGCCTCTGAATATCGTTAAGAATATAATCTTGATATCGAAGCCGAATGACCAGTTCTCAATATAGTAGATATCATAATCAATACGTTTACGTATCGAAGTATCTCCTCTGAACCCGTTAATCTGTGCCCATCCCGTAAGACCCGGTCTTACTTGGTGCTTGATCATATATCTCGGAATCTCTTCTCTGAATTTCTCAACAAACTGAGGTCGCTCGGGTCTTGGACCCACAACGCTCATATCACCCTTAAGTATATTGAACAACTGCGGCAGTTCATCAATACTGGTACGTCTGAAGAACTTACCCACCTTCGTTACTCTGGGATCATCCTTAATAGTCCATGCCTTGACTTCCTCATCCGAATCCTGAACATACATCGTTCTGAATTTGTACATATTAAACGGCTTATTGTGAAGTCCGACTCTTTCCTGTTTAAATATCACAGGCCCCTTGCTTGTAAACTTGATAATAATTGCCACAATTATTAGGAAAGGCGAAAGAATGACTATACCGATAAGCGAACTTACGATATCAAACAATCGCTTAACAATGGCATTAAACGTATTGGTAAGCGGTATATATCTTATATTGATTACGGGTAGTCCGTTAAGATCTTCCGTGTAAGGTTTGTTGGGAATTAAGCTGTTATAATCCGGGATAAACTTGGTATGAACACCGGATTTCTCACACATCCCCACCAATTCCTCAAGTCTGTCATAATCTGATAAGGATAACGTAACCGCAATCTCATCAAGATCACTTACCGGCAGAATCATTGCCAGATTATCAATTCCGCCTATTACTTTAACTCCCTTATATAAGGTGCCTCTGGGAACCTTATCATCCAAGATTCCTCTTACCACATATCCCCACTGGGGATTGGCTTTGATTCGACTTATATATTCTTCAGCCGCTCTTGAATAACCTATAAGAAGAATATGCTTGATGTTATAACCCCTTCTCCTTATATGACTTAATACCCATCTGATTATCAGTCTCTCAAATATCAATAAGAAAGCGCAGATTGCCGAATATATACCGATCAATCCTCTGGAGAAATCACTTATCTTAAATACCGCGATGCAGACTAAGAATACAAATGCACCCGCAAGATTTGAAGCAAATACCTGCGTTATCTCCGTCTCTATCCTTCGTGTACGCTTAGGCGTATACATATTGTTAAGATAATAGAGCACAAGATAACCCGGCACTAAGAAATATAGTGCCGAGAAATAGAACTGCATCGTATATGCACCGGCATTGGTATCCGCCAATGGCCCCTCGAATTTAAGCCACCATGACAGCAGATAAGAGCCGGCAATCACTACCGCATCCAACAGTACCTGTAATCTGTTGAAATATTTCTGATTATCTTTAATCATCGCATTTATCCTGCTATATAGGCACAAAACAGCCCATTATCTTATGTATTTTACAATAATCGGAACAAAAGCACAACTACATGAATCTTCGCAGAATATTAAGCCATAATTGCAATTGAATCCGTATATAACTACCGATATTAGCCGGGGTAAATCTTACCTTCTTTGCTCTGCCTTCTTTGTCATATCCCATCTTAATTCCGGCAAACAGACCTCTAAGATATATAAGCCCGTATCCCTTGGATAAGAAGAACAGAAGCTTAATACCGAATCCAATAATCATAAAGGGCAGATTAATAAGCTGCTGTATAAGCGGCATATTCTTGCATATTAAATATGTGCTGTTTCTGCTGCTTAATCTTACCTTAAACTCATTGTATCTTGAACCTGACGATCCGCTTCCTGCATGCAATACAACCGCTTCAGGCACATAGACATTATAATATCCCGCTATATTTGCCTTATATCCCACATCAACATCCTCAAGATAAGCAAAGTGCCTTTCATCAAACATTCCGAGTTTGATCAAAAGCTCTCTTCTGTAAATTGCGGCACCTGCACAGGAACTGAATATTTTCCTTGGTTTACTTACCGTTACGGCTCTCTTATCCTTGCCGTGTGCATAGGCCCAACCTAATGCACAATAATAGTCTCCTGCCCCGTCCACCATATCCGGGTCGTTCATCTTAAGCATCTTGGCAGAGGCCGAGAATATCTTATCATCGTCATCCAAAGCTTTCTGCATATTATCGACAAAATGCTCCTCTATAACCGTATCGTTATTAAGGAGCAGTACATATTCCGTATCAGAAGCCGTAATACCCGAATTAACGGATGCAGCAAATCCCTTATTGATATCATGAATAATTAGGCTAACATCAGGGTACCTGTCCTTAACATACTGCACGCTTTCGTCAGAAGAGCCGTCATCAACGACGATTATCTTATAGGGGACATCCTCTGTTTTATGCAGGCTGTTAAGACATGCCTTCAGATACTCTATTCCGTTGTAATTGGGGATGACTACGGTCGTCCTCATATCAATTCCTCATTTCTGTGCGTTATCTTCCATAATACGAACAAACTTCGGATCATACAGATTAAGATAACCCTCAAAAGTTACTTCCCTGCTTATATCAACACCGGCATTAAGATAATCCACTTCATCATATGTGACATTTGCAAGATATGCGGAAACATCCACATATGGCGAGTTAATCTCATTATCCCGTATCTGTTGCTCAAGTTCATTAATTAATTCACGGTTAAATAAATGTATATTGCGTTCATCTCTTGCAACCTTAATTACAAGCCCTGCAAGATCATCCACAACCATCACATTACGTATATCAAGATACAATGCATCCTGTTGAAGAGATGCTCTGTGCATATATCCGCTGAAATGTACATTTAATCCGTCATATATACAGGTCTTGGTCGAATCCATTATTCCGCCTATTACCTTATTATCGCGTACAAGCGGACCTCCCAGCGCTCCCACATCATATCTGTTAAGAAATGTATTATATGCAATAAGGCCTCTGTCTGTGCTCTTAAGCTTATCCCTTCTGTCTACTATAGGGCCGTTCTTAGGATATATAAGTTCATCCCTGTAGTCTATTCTGAAGAAGCCGTTATGCTTGGTCATCTTAACATCTGCAGCTATTCCCGCACACTTAAGATAATCCGCAACAGCTCTTCTGCCTGCCTCATATGCGTAGGTCTTACTCTGCGGATTGGCTGCCGTTGACGCATTATGGCACCGCCAATGATAGAGTATTCTCGATATATGTCCGTATTCCAAGGGATTGTCATCGGAAGTCTCACACGTAGCCGCATATGCCCTTAGAATAAGGTCATGATCCTGCGCTCCGTCATAAGAGCTTCGAAGCATAAGACTTTTGATAAGTGATGTCTTCATCACTAAGAAATGGCATATATAATTGTTGGTAAGCAACAGATCCGGATTAAAACCGGGCTTATAGTTAGGCTCAAAGAACTTAGAGCCGTCCGAATCACACTTATCTTCATCCGAATAAATAAAAGCGTATTCACTGCCCTTCTCGGTCTTAAGCTTATCAATAAGCGAAGCGTACTCATACAGACAATCCGGAGTAAGCAGATCATCATGATCAAGTAAGCCTACGTAATCGCCGTTTGCCGTTCTGAGTCCCGCATTGGTATTGGCACTTATTCCCTTATTCTCAGGCAAATGCATATATTTGATTCTGTGATCGTTATAAGATTCACAGACCTTTCTTACATTTGCCATGCGGGAAGCATCTGCAATTATCAGTTCGAAATGCTTATAAGTCTGCTTCAGTACGGAATCTATCAGGGCTCTTAAATATTTCTCGCCTGTTTCATATGCAGGCACAACAATACTGAACATAACAGGGTTAGGCCATATACGCTCACTCTGACTTTTAAGTACATCCTCGGATACAGGCACAAATCTGTACTCCTGTCTGTCCATTATCCTCTCTACAGAGGCATAGAATGTATCTTCTATTCCGTTTTTCTTAAGGTAATTCAGTGCTTTTTTTAAGTTACCCATTTATATAATATACGTTCTAGATATAAGATTTAAGCGCTTCTGTAAGCTTAACGTTACGCTCTTTGGCATCCTCTAAGCTGTTACCCTTAACCCCCATATAGAACTTGATCTTAGGCTCTGTTCCCGAAGGTCTTGCGCAGCACCATGAATCATTATCAAGTTCGAAGTAAAGTACGTTTGACTTAGGTAAGCCTGTGGGAGATGTTGCACCGGTTGCAAGATCTGTCACAATATCCTTCTCATAATCTCTTAACTTAAGTACCTTAAGGTCTCCGAAATTCTTAGGCGGGTTGGCACGAAGTTTATCCATTATCTCCTGTATCTGCTTAGAACCGTCCACTCCCTTAAGGGTTATGGTGTACATATCCTCTTTATAGAAACCGTACTCTTCATACATCTTAACCATCTGATCCCAGAGTGTTAAGCCGTTAGCCTTACACCATGCCGCAACTTCACACAGACACATAACTGCAACAACTGCATCCTTATCTCTTGCATGAGTACCGGCTAAGCAACCGTATGATTCTTCAAGGCCGAATACATAATTACCCTTGCCTGTATCTTCAAATCTCTTAATCTCTCTTCCGATATACTTAAATCCTGTTAGCACCTCTATAAGTCTTACACCGTACTTATCGGTTATGGGATCTGCCATGTTGGTCGTTACAATGGTCTTAACAAGAGCCGGATCTGCAGGCATTGTACCGGTTGCCTTACGTTCTCTTAAGATATATTCAGCTATCAACATACCGGACATATTACCTGTGAAGGGCACATACTCGCCGCTCTTAGTATCAAGCGCATATATTCCGAGTCTGTCCGCATCGGGATCCGTTGCAAGCACAACGTCTGCATTCTTCTCCTTGGCAAGCTTAAGTGCAAGGGTAAATGCCTTGGGATCCTCGGGATTGGGATATTCCAAAGTGGTGAAATCAGGATCCGGAAGTTCCTGCTCCGGAACTACGTACACATTCTTAAATCCGAGTTCTGAAAGAATTCTTCGAACCGGCTTATTACCCGTTCCGTGGAAAGGTGTGTAGACTATTCTGATATCCTCAGCCATCTTCTTAATAACATCAGGATGAATAATCTGCTTCTTAAGTTCTGCCATGTACTTATCATCGATATCCTTACCGATTACGACATATAAGCCCTTATTTAAGGCTTCGTCCTTAGACATGGTCTTAACTTCGTGATAATCAGTTACTTTATTTACTTCCGCTATGATCTCGCCATCCATGGGTACGGATACCTGAGCACCATCTTCCCAATATACCTTATATCCGTTATATTCCGGAGGATTATGGCTTGCCGTAACAACGATACCCGAAATACAGTTAAGGGTTCTTAACGCGAAACTTAACTCAGGTGTGGGGCGAAGTTCATCGAAAACATAAGCCTTAATTCCGTTGGCATTAAGACACAGAGCAGCTTCATCGGCAAATTCGGGGCTGAATCTTCTTGAGTCATAAGCTATTGCAACTCCTCTGTCCTGGCCGCCTTTTTTGATAATATAATTGGCGAGACCCTGTGTAGCCTTTCTTACGGTATATATATTCATTCTGTTGGTTCCGGCACCGATAACTCCTCTTAAGCCACCTGTACCGAATTCAAGTTCCTTATAGAATCTGTCTTCTATCTCCTTATCGTCGGCACTTATTGCCTTAAGCTCTGCTTTGGTTCCTTCATCGAAATAGTCGTCATTTAACCAGAATTCATATTCTTCTCTGTAACTCATTTAGATCTGCCCTCCTTAATCTGATTTCAGTCTATATCTTAGCATATCCTAACCGAATAGTCACTTCGGTCAAGAGAGAAATTGGGGTTAAAATACGGATCTCCGGCCTTTAGTTCAGCCTCCCATTTCTTCTTAAACAACTGTGTCTCTTTCTCATACCTCTTGGCATTACTGCCATCAGTATCAAGCCCTCTGCTCTTTGATTCATAGTGATATAATTCGGCAAAAGGAGTAAATACATTAAGCAGTCCCTGTTTTCTTAATCTTAAGCAGAAATCGACATCATTAAGCGATACGGCGAAATGATCATCAAGACCCGCGTGCTTAGTATACAGATGCTTGGCTACCATAAGGCATGCACCCGTAACGGCCGTAACATCCTGCGCATAACACAATCTGCCCATATAGCCCAGATTGTCGTATGATTTACCGTAATGAGTATGTCCAGCTGCCCTGTGAGCACCAAGACCTATAACCACTCCGGCATGTTGAATAGTTCTGTCCGCATACAGAAGTTTGGCTCCCACTGCGCCCACATCCTTGCGCTGTGCATACATAAGCATCTGCTCCATCCAATTGGGAGTTATGACGGCAGTATCATTATTAAGCAGAACAACATACTGACCGTCGGCATATTCAACACCGTAGTTATTTACTCTCGAATAATTAAACTCACCTATATATCTTATAAGTTTGACGCGGGAATCCTTAATACTTCTGTAGTATTCCTCAATTTCCTTTGTCGTTGAATTATTATCAACTATGACTATCTCATAATTTTCATAAGTACTTCTGCTTAAGATTGAATCGATACATCTTGACAGATCATCCTTATGATCTTTGTTGGCAATGATTATCGAAATCTTGGGATGTCCCACCAATTCATAATCTATCCTGAATATTGTCTCAAATGCCCTTGTACTTGATATTGTAAAGTTCTCAAATCCTTTGGAAGATAAATGATCCGCAACCGCTCCTTTGGCCGCTTCTATCGCATAACTCTTGGCGCCGATGTCCTTGGCTACGCTTCCCGCATGGGATCTCCAATAGTACAGAAGTTTGGGGACATGTACGATATTTCGCGCTCTGTCCGTCAGTCTGAGTATCATATCATGGTCCTGACTTCCATCAAACTCAGTCCTGAACAATTCCGTACCTTCAAGCAATTCTCTCTTAAAACAGCTGAAATGACATATATAGTTATTGGCACGCAGATTATCTATGGCAAAATCGGGCTTAAAGTGCATTGTTATCATCTTATCGATGTTATTGCCCTTAAATGTCGTCTCATCACAATACAGATAATCCGCACCTTTCTCGTTGATGGCCATAACATACTCAAACAGCAAAGAAGGATGCAATATATCATCATGGTCAAACAACGCCAGATAATCACCTGTCGCATCAGCCACACATTCATTGGTATTGCCGGAGATTCCCAGGTTCTCCTTAAGTTTCCTGTATTTAATACGGTTATCGTTTGCCGCCTGTGCGGTAAAATATTCACCGACGTAAGAATGTGCATCATCGGAACCGTCCGCAAGTACAAGTTCCCAGCCCGAATAAGTCTGATATTTAACCGATTCAAGCATCTGTTTCATATATCCTGCGGGTGTATTGTATAAAGGCACCAGAATACTTATTAGCGGCCTGTATGCGAATTCGTAATTCTCCTCATAACGTCTTCGCTCGGCATTGGGGAAACTTCTTTTTCCGTATCCCTTCTTAGCTTTAGATTCCCTGATCTTATACAATACCTTGCTTACAAAGCCTCTAAAGCCGCCAAGATTCTTAATACGTTTCTTAAGCTTGCCGACTCTTAACATCGTATCCCTTATTCCTTTGGTATGCTTCCATAACGGATTGTTATGAATACGGTCAAGCCTGAAACTTAAAGAGGCATTCTCCTCCTCAAGCCTGGCTATCCTCATAGCATATTCTCTGTTGCGGTTTCTCTCCGCTTCGTACAGTTCCCGATAATTATCACTCATTTGTCACATACCTGTTAGTGAATCTGCCAAGTCTAAGCTTGGACGCCAATCCCTTTGCCAACACTCCCACCTGATACTCTCCTTTGGGCAGACCGCTTAGATCCGGCACCACGGAGAATCCGCATAATGCCGGTCTTTCTTTCTCATCCAGATTAATCTCAAGATCCGGCCTGTACACCCTGTTACACGGCAATACATAAATATCCCCCGTTTCCCCCTTAAGCAATAACTTATAATCAAAGCAGGAATTGTCACTGCCTGCAACAAAGGCATAACCTGCTATATATATCGTATGCTCATCGGTATCCTTATCCTCAGGTCCCATCCAGTACTTAAGAGTTCCGCACTGTTCAAGACTTATGATAAGGCAATCGTTAAGCTGAGTATCCGCAATCTTACGTCTTAATTTGGTCGGAGTCTTGGATATAATCCTCTTGGTTCCGTCATACTCATATTCATAGGCGTAAGTATAATTGCTGTCTAATATATCTCTTGTAAGATAATCATGATAATAAGGATCCTTCATATAAAGAGACGGGTGCTTCTTATATAGCTTCTGTCTCTCACTCATAAGCCTTACTATCTTATCCTTAGACTCATCATCACCGCGGCTTAATGACTCATAATGCCACAGATGTGTGGTATTGACCACAACATTGTAATAACCCTTCTCATATAAGGTGAAACATAAGTCCACATCGTTAAATGCGACCGCAAGATCCTCATCAAAGCCGCCTATTGATGTAAATACAGCCTTGCTTACCATTAGGCAGGCTCCTGTTACCGCAATCACATCACGGTCTTTATCTGCTGCGTGATCATAATATACTCTGGTATCTTCCTTGTACTGAAGTTTATGTACGGGGCCTAATCTGAGATTAGTAATACCACAGTGCTGAATAACCTTACTCTCAGGATAATATAACTTAGCTCCTACGGCTCCTACATGCTCTCTTAGGGCGTATTTAAGCATCTTAATCATCCATTCGCTGTCTCTTATCTCGATATCGTCATTTAGAAACAGCAAATAATTACCGTTTGCATGTGACGCAAGTTCATTGCACATCTTCGAGAAATTGAATTCCTGCACAGAATACAGATATTCTGCGCCTTTAAAGCCGTCTTTCGAAGTACTTTTAATATCATTTATAATCTGCTCAATCAGGATTTTATTTTCAGGTGTGCTGCCGTTGTCAAGTACGAAAATTTCGTATGTTACACCTGTTATGTATTCTCCGGAAGTCTTAGTCCTGTCGACAATGGATTTAAGACATTGCTTAAGCACTTTCGGATTATCCTTTGAAGGTATTAACACAGAGACCGATATATCGTTACAGAGATTGTTATCGCGGTATATATCGGCAGAATCGCTCATTCCCGTCTCATATAAGGTCTTTGAGTAATCATTGTGATATAATACATAATCCACATGTCTGACTTGATTGGCACTCATGCCCTTAGTCGATGCAAGTACCATATCATATATATCGTTTAATCCCGATACAACAGCCTCTTTTCTCATGGCTATAACATTACCCATGTACAGATAGCTTGTTAGCGTATCAGGCGACCATTCAGGGCGAAGAATCGGATTCATTCTGACTGTTCTGTTTGAATTGTACTCATCCTCATCACCGTATACCACCATAGTCTCGGGATAGGCATTAAATGCGGAGATTACGGCATGTAATGCTCTCTTGGCCAGTTTATGTCTGTCCGCGGTAAATAAAATCACGTCTGCAGATAAAGGCGCATTGCCGAGTTCCGAATACTCTATGACCTGGACATCATCCGTATTCGGCAAGGTACCAGCCAAATACTCCAACTCTTTCTGTCTGATCCAGGAATCATAAGAGACATAGCACTCATCAAGTTCCCGCTCATACCTTGTATTTAATTGTCTTACTCTGGGAGCCCTTATAAACTCTTTTAATCCGTCCAACATATCAGAATCTAAACCTTTTGGATACTTCTGTCTTTAACGACTCGACCATCTCACCCGGTATAGTCGCGGTATTCATATTGATATGCATATCATTGCCGGTGCTTCTGACCTTATCTTTGACCTCTATTACTATACATGGATCATCATAATAGAATATGAGCAATACACCGTAGTCTGCACGCAACTTCTTACCGTTGACATATACTCTCTTATTGTCATTTAAATCTATGATCTCATTATTAAGAGTTACACTTCTGAGTGCAGTCATACAATGACTCATAATAGGGTCTATTCTGACTCTTAAGGCTTTGCTTGGAACGGATATGTTAAGTTCCACATTACCGAACCTGTCATAGCGTTCTGATGCAAAATACGACTCTTCTTCATTGAACCCCGCGCCTGTATCGAAGTATACCTGTACGGATTTCTTAAGTTCAGCCTCTGCGGCATCCGCTCCCGGCTTATTCGGGGATATGACTGCGCCACCGATAATCTCACGCAATTCTCCCATGCTTAAACGCTTACCGGTCACTTCTTTCTGGAAAGCAGCCTCTTTATCTCTTAAGCCTTCAGCCTCATCAGGTGTCAGTTTTAACTTGTTTATAATTAACTCGTAATTAAATTTAGAACGTTCGTCATCCTCCAATAAATAGCAGTAGAACGCCCTAAATGCAAGTTCTTTGGTGGGTACTTTCTTATACTCGGTCCATTCATAATCGATAACTGTCCAAGGTTCATTCATATAGTCATCAGGTGTAAGAATATTGGAGAATACCAGGTCATAATCCGCCACGGCCTTATCTTCTCCGTAACCGATTCTTGATACATATTCATCGAAAAGTTTCGCAAATCCTTCTTCATCATCCTTAGCCACGAATTCATCAAATATCTCGGATAATGGTCGTCCGGGTATATAGTCAAATTCCACACTGCATCCGTCACTTCCTGCTCTACAGGGGCAGATATTAAGTTTACTGCCCTCATATCTGGCACTTAACAGTTCATAACTCTTGCGCATATTCTGGATATGTATAAGACCTGCCTCAGGATTAAGTGCTCTCTTATACACTTTATTACCATGTATCTGGGTGCATATGGCATATTCATCAGTTCTGTCATTGGAATATCTGGCATAATCCGTCTTTGGTCTGTCTCCGATGACCAATAAATACGAATTGGAGAAGAACGGGAACTGCCCCTCCTTAACCAAGCCGTCAAATGCTGCCTTCTCATCAAACAACAACAATCTGTCCCTGTCAAAATTGCGCATATTATTGCACAGTTCACCGGCATCCGGGAGTCTGTTATCAGAGAATACCGTAGTCATGAATTTATAATCCGGGTACGGATAGTAGAAATGAATATTATCAAATCCGCATACGGCGCAAATATCCTCAAGGCCCTTTCTTGAGAAGGTCCTGACTCCGCCTCCGTCTTTATAACACTCGATTGATGAAAAGTATGTTCCAAGATGGTCTTCAGCGCATCCTGCCCAATATTTAAGTCCGTATCTATTCTCTATGGCCATAACTATTCTGCCCTTAGTAGATACATGCTTAGCCAATATATTTAAGAAATCCTCATATGGCTTATCCGTGCCCATATAACTCTGTGCATACTCAAATACGCCTATTAGCATCACATAGTCATAATCGGAATCAAGTTCAGGCTCATATTCCTTAAAATTACCCACATGAATCGTGATATTGTCCATCTCTTCATGTCTGTAAGCATTAATAAGGCTTCTTCTCCTTGACAGATCCACACAATCCACTCTGCCTGCTCTTGAAGCCAGAGAACCTGTAATGGCGCCGCAACCCGAACCTACTTCAAGAATCTTCATGGATTTATCAATTGGCAACCAGTCTACTATGTTCTCTCTTTGCTTGGATAAATGATACAATACGGGCCAATTAGCCTTCTCCTCTATAATCCTCGGATACTCCAATACCGAATAATTGCGCACAATATCAAGAAGTTCATCCTCGATACTTCCGTCGGAATAGATGTCCTCGCCGCTGTAATGCTCATATGTCAGTTGTACTTTGCCTATTAATTCGTTGTTCATATTTAACTCACTTAACAGTGATAGTTGAATTCATATCATAAAAGCCCACTGTGTCTTTGTCTGAGATGACTGTTATGTTAACCACATCGTACAGGCGATGATATACCACAAAATCATCCTTCTCATAGCCTGTTACTCCCAGAGATAAGAGATATTCGCCGCCTTGGAGGTTCATATCCTGAGTGAAAGTTACTGTCTTAGTATCCCCGGATTTAACAGGTTCAAGGAAGGCCTTCTCATACATTGTATTGGTGCCGGTGATTTCGGTACCTTTGATGTTCTTAATCGTAAATGCAAAGATAGGACCCGTTATATCGGCTGTGAAATCTACACTGAAATGAATCGTGAACGGTTCGCCCTTGATGATTGCCGTAGTCTTAAGACCATTCTTATCCGTAATATAGTAATCTTTGATCGTTGCGCGACCGTCACCGTATTCAAGTGTTTCCGGATTAAGCGCAGAATCGGCAACTGCTGCTTTCTCACCATCATCCGCATACTGTCCCACAAGAACCTGCTTGTAAGCGTCTATTATCTCCTTAGGTTCTCCTTCACGAAGCTTAACACCATCGTTAAGAAGTATTACTCTGTCACAGTATTTGGCAATGGATGTAAGATCGTGGCTTACGAATAAGATTGTCTTGCCTGCAGCCTTAAATTCCTCGAATTTGTGATAGCACTTGGCCTGAAAGAACACATCTCCGACAGATAAAGCTTCGTCCACGATAAGTATCTCCGGGTCAATATTTATGGCTACGGCAAATGCAAGACGAACAAACATGCCGCTGCTGTATGTCTTACACGGCTGATATACGTATTCGCCTATATCCGCGAAGTCCAGAATATCCTGAAGCCTCTCATCTATCTCCTTCTTGGTAAATCCCATCATCGTACCGTTAAGATAGATATTCTCAATACCGTTATACTCCATGTTAAATCCGGCGCCGAGTTCAAGAAGGGCTGATATTCTGCCGTCAACACTTATCTCACCGGATGTCGGGCTCAGTACGCCTGTAATTATCTTAAGGATCGTACTCTTGCCTGAGCCGTTGGTTCCTATGATTCCCACAGTCTCACCCTTATATATGGTAAGATCCACTTCTTTAAGAGCATGATGGTCCGTGCTGCGCCTCTTCTTAGGATTCACTGCCTCTCTAAACCTGTCACCTGGCTTATTGTATAATCGATATACTTTCGATATTTTGTCGGCCTTGATAGCTACCTGTTGCATCTTAATACCTATAATACATCCGCAAAATGCGGCTTTAAGCGGTTAAATAACGTTGTTCCGAGTATAAATACTATTATTGTAAAGGCCCAGAAGTATAATGTTCCCCATATATCTTCAAAGAACCATACCTGATAGACTACTGCATTACGATATCCGTTAACTATATATACAAGAGGATTGATGCTTATTATCAATTTCCATGTGGGACTCAGATTCTCTATGTTCCATAATATCGGAGTCGCCCACATTCCTATCTGAAGCATGATTCCTATAATCTGCGCTATATCCCGGAAGAATACCATTACCGCACCGGTGATATAGCTGATTCCAAGAGTAAGTACGAATACGCAGAAACTGTAGTATATTACCTGAATTGTATATATCGATGGATAATAGCCGTATATGCAACTCATGATAAGCATTACACATACGAAGAATATATGAATAAATATTGCCGCCAGAACCTTAATGACCGGCAGAATGCTTACATTAAACACCACTTTCTTAACAAGATAATTGTATTCAACCATAGCCGTTGTTCCGTGGGTTAATGCTTCTGAGAAGAAAAACCACGGTACCAATCCGGTTGTTAAGAACAAAACATAAGGAATACTTGTGGCTCTTGGACCAGTCTGTGCGCCAGCACCCATGATGATATCAAAGACCACATAATACATCGCTATGGTCACAACAGGCTGAATCATTGCCCAAAGAGCGCCAAGATATGAGCCTGCATATCTTTTCTTGAAATCATTGCATGCAAGCTTCCATATCAATTCGCGGTTTGTAATTAATTCTTTTATTAATCCGCCTTTGGTCTTCTTCATTTTATGTCCTGATTCTTCTTATACTCTGCAAGTCCCTGCCACTTGGTATCCTTATCAGATAATGTAAGTTCAATATCATCCGGAATCGGCCAATCCACACCTATCTCAGGGTCGTTATATATGATTCCGCCTTCATCATTGGGATGATAGAAATCAGTACACTTATATGCAAATTCCGCATAATCGCTTAATACTAAAAATCCGTGAGCAAATCCTTCCGGTATATAGAACTGTTTCTTATTCTCCTCGGATAATACAACTCCGTGATACTTACCGAATGTTGCTGAACCCGGTCTTAGATCAACAGCAACGTCATATACTTCACCTCTTATTACTCTTACAAGCTTAGCCTGAGGGTAATTAATCTGAAAATGAAGTCCTCTTAATACGCCTTTTTTAGAAGCTGACTGATTGTCCTGCACGAACACTCTGTCTATGCCTGCGGCATCGAAATCCTGCTTGTTATATACCTCCATAAAGTATCCGCGCTCATCTCCGTATACCGTAGGAGTTATGACTTTAAGTCCTTCTATTTCACATCCTTCAACTGTTATCTTGCCCATGTTATCCTCTCATTTCTAGTTAGTATTAAGGTGGCTTATGTTCATATCCACCCTTCCTTCAATTCCGTTTATACGTCCTGCGGAAGAGTACTGCCATATTGAATACTTGCCACCGTATGAAGGTGAATCCGCATATTCTGCAAGCCATATGACATCACTGTCATTAAACTTGGTTATATCAAGTCTGTTGTTAAACCAGTTCTTGCTTGCATAAATACCTGCCTTACCGCCGCTGTTTCTTATTGTCTCACAGAAACCTTCAACGATTAACGATCTTGCGGCCACATCAAGATTATCTGCTCTTCCCGCGCCGCCTGCACCTTCCGTATCGATAAATATCGGATAATCCAATTTATACTTCGATGTAAGGCTTAGCACCGCACTGGCTTCTTCGACCGCTTCAACCGCATTGATTGCCTGTGTAAAGAAATATACTCCGACAGGGATTCCCGCTGCCGTTGCGCCTTCGATATTGGCTCTAAAATACGGATCTTCTATGATTGAACCAGACTGTGAACCCCTGTATCCGCATCTTATAATAGCGAATTGTACTCCGGATTCTTTGACCGCATTCCAGTCAATCTCTTTGTTATACTTAGATACATCTATTCCGAACTTGGCATTCTCCTCATTCCTAACTGCATCCGTACCTGCAGATGAGTCTCCGGCATCATTTTCTCCGGTATCCTCTTTAAGCGCATCTATATCGGCTTCCGTCTTTATTAAATATGAAATATCTGAAATAACCTTATACTCAAGTTTGGCCTTAACCGAGCACTTTATTGGTTCTGACGGAACATCATAACCTTCCATGGCTGCCAACTTAACCTCATAGTCTCCCGGGGTTAAATTATTAACATATATAAGTCCGTCTCTGTCTTCATCCTTGTATTCCGTACCGCCGATTAAGACTATGAAGAACTGTCCCTTAACCGGTTCTCCCGATGAATCCATTATGCGAATACGAATGTCTTTCTCTACGGAAGAAGCACTTAGTGCTATTGATTTATCAGGCATATCAGGTGCAGCATTGCCCTCTGCGGACATATTCTCGTATTTGCCGTCTCCGATTAACTTAGGATCAAAGAATGTCTCGTCGTATTTCCACGCATTAAGATCGCTACCCTTAATGCGTCCGTCCTTATCTGCGGCTTCTTCTTCCTTGGCGGTAATCGCAGTTGCACCGGATTTACCCTTGGAGCCTAAGTATCCGTTCATTCCCAAGATAACTATGAATATTGTCACTACAAAAAGCGTCACTATAAGTAACGCTCTTCTTAGCACCCTAGAGTCCATTCGCAACCTCTGTCAGATACTTACCGTAATCCGTCTTAAGTAACGGCTCTGCCAACTTAAGCAGCTGTTCTCTGTCTATAAAACCTCTCTTATATGCTATCTCTTCTATGCAGGATATGTATAATCCCTGTCTCTTCTGGAAAGCACATACGAAATCACTTGCATCAAGTAATGAATCGTGATTACCTGTATCGAGCCATGCGAAACCTCGTCCCATAGTCTCAACCTTAAGTTCTCCCATCTGTAGATACGCGTTATTAACTGCCGTTATCTCAAGTTCTCCTCTGGCTGAAGGCTTAACGTTCTTGGCTATATCAACAACTCTGTTATCATAGAAATACAGTCCCGGAACCGCATAGTTACTCTTAGGATGCTCAGGCTTTTCTTCTATTGAGATTGCCTTGCCGTCAGCATCAAATTCAACGACTCCGTACTCTCTGGGATCTCTTACGTAATATCCGAATATTGTGGCACCCTTTTCTCTTGTTGCCACTTCCCTAAGCAGATGCGAGAAACTCTGGCCGTAGAATATATTATCACCAAGCACAAGAGCAACTCTGTCATCGCCTATGAACTCAGCACCTATGATGAAAGCCTCTGCCAAGCCGTTAGGCTTCTCTTGGATCTTGTATTCTATTCTCATTCCGAGGTCACTTCCGTCACCGAGAAGTTCTTCAAATACAGGCAAATCTCTCGGAGTGGAAATGATAAGTACATCCCTTATATTCGCAAGCATAAGCGTTGATAAGGGATAATAAATCATCGGCTTATCATATACGGGCATAATCTGCTTGGATATCGCCTTGGTAAGAGGATAGAGTCTGGTGCCGGACCCTCCGGCAAGTATTATTCCCTTCATACATTCTCCTTTAATGTGTATTCCTAAACCGAATACATACTGTCGTAGTATTTCTGATAATCACCAGATGTAACATTCTTCATCCAGTCTTCGTGATCGAAATACCATGCAATCGTCTTACGTATGCCCTGAGCAAACATCGTCTCGGGTTCCCAACCAAGCTCAGACTTAATCTTATCCGGAGCAATGGCATATCGACGATCATGACCCTTACGGTCTTCCACATATGTGATAAGATCCTTGGTCACATTGGCCTTTCTGGGGTCCGAATCATCAAGCATATCCTGAAGTGTCTCAATGATGATCGTAACTATCTCTATATTTCTCTTCTCGTTATGTCCGCCGATATTGTATGTCTCAAATAATCTTCCCTTGTTGATCACAAGATCGATTGCCTTACAGTGATCTTCAACATACAGCCAATCACGTACATTCTTACCGTCACCGTATACCGGAAGCTTCTTACCCTGAAGCGCATTGTTGATCATAAGAGGTATGAGTTTCTCGGGGAACTGATAAGGTCCGTAGTTATTGCTGCAATTGGTGATATTTGCAGGAAACTTATATGTATCCATATAAGCCTTAACAAGCATGTCGGATGAAGCCTTGGATGCCGAATAAGGAGAATGGGGATCGTAAGGCGTCGTCTCATAGAAGAAAGCATTGTCATCATCCGGAAGTGAACCGTATACTTCATCGGTTGAAACATGTAAGAATCTGTGATCTTCCTTAAATGTTCCGTCGGAATTCTCCCATGCAGCCTTGGCACAGTTAAGCATTACGGCTGTACCGAGTACATTAGTCTGTACAAATACTTCGGGATTACGAATACTTCTGTCCACATGACTCTCTGCTGCAAAATGCACAACTCTGTCGATATCCGGATTGTTCATAAATATCTTCTCGATTGCTTCTTTATCCGTAATATCTGCCTTAATAAAGGTGTAGCCCGCCTTGTCTTCCACACCCTTAAGGTTCTCTAAATTGCCCGCATACGTAAGAGCATCTACGTTAATGATACGAATGTCATCTCCGTATTTGTCAAACATATAATGTACAAAATTACTTCCTATGAATCCGGCTCCGCCGGTGACCAAATATGTATGCATATATGGCTCCTCCTGTTAATATCCTAAGTAACTTAAGTTCATATCTACATAGCCGCTGATACCGCTAATCTGACCTTTACTTGTGTACTGCCACATGTTATATCTTCCGCTGTATGTGGGTGATGCGGCATACTGCGCAAGCCAAATCCTTGCACTTCCAAGCGAACCCGGATTAAATTTCTGTGTCAGCCATGTCTTATTGGCATATACACCTGCCGAATATCCGCTGTTAGCTATAGTCTTGCAGTATGCATTGATTACCGCGGTTCTTGTGCCGGAATCAATTGTGTCTCCTCTTCCGCCGCTGCTCTCCACATCGAGGAATACCGGGTAACTGATCTTATAACCGCTTATCATATTAAGGGTCATCGAAGCTTCTTCAATTGCTTCAACCTCATTTACCGCCTGAGTAACAAAATATACTCCGACCTTAAGGCCTGCAGCCGTAGCTCCCTTAATATTCTCTCTGAACTTGGAATCCTCTATCAGACCGCCTGAAGTATAACCTCTGTATCCGCAGCGAATTATCACATATGAAACTCCGGAATCCCTTACCTTGGTCCAATCTATTGAACCGTTGAATCTGGATACGTCTATTCCCAAGTTGCCGCTTCCTGCCTGTAATGCACCGTCACCGTTGAATGTATATTTGGCTCCCTGTATTACCTGCTCGCCCGTAACCTTATTACCGTTTTTATCAAAGAAGTATGTTGAGCCGTCTATGGTCTGCCAGCCCGTGTAATTATATCCTGTGGCCTCAGTTGACTGCTTGAAGAACCTGTCCTTAAGGTCATTTTCATATTTGAAGTAATCACTTGCTTTTGCTTCTCTATAATTATCTCCATCTTTTATGTATAGTTGTTCTCCCTTTGTGGTTTTAAGTCTGGCCTCTGAATCATACTTGGGCGTAGCAGTCGGACTCGGACTCGGGCTTGGGCTTGGACTCGGACTAGGAGTAGGAGTAGGAGTGACAATCAATTTAGGAATGGATTCTTTCTTTGTTTCACCACAGACGGTACAAGTAAATGTTTTTTCACCCTCTTCTGTTGTCGTAGCCTCCTTTGTTATTGTTCCACTATCCCAAGAATGCTCTTTCTTAGGTATGGTTTCTGTTTCTTTTGTTCCGCATATCGAGCATGTTCTTTCTTTTGTTCCTTCTTCTTTACATGTTGGCTCCTTCACGGTTGTCCACTCGCCAAAACTGTGCGTGCAAGCTGTATTACTCTGACCAGATTCGCCTTCATTCGAAGAGTTTTCTCCATTACTTGCTAACACCCTGGGAATCCATGTATGTTCCGTCGCTGAAATAAATCTGTAATACAGCGCATCTATCCAATCAACACCTGATATAGCTGCAGGCTTAGCTATGTCGCCTGCACTTACCGCAGTGTACTTGGTTGTTGTTCCATTCGGCGTCTTGGTTGATTCTACCCACTCTACGGTATCTTTAAGAGCTCCTTCAACCTGCATATCCTGATTGAAGTCCTCTTTAGCGACATTTACCTGTGACTCTTTCTTAACCTCGTTGGAGACATCGATCTTCTTATAATCGGGAGTCTCTTTAACCGTTACCTTCTGATCGCCGGTCTCGAATGTGTATTTATCATAGCCATCCAATTCAACAAGCTTAACCTTGGCTTCACCATGCTGAATCTTGGAGATATATATTACTCCGTCTTTATCATCATCCGTATATGTCTGTGTCTTGCCATTGGCATCGGTTACCTCTGCCTTAAAGGGAATACCCGCTATAAGCTTGCCGCTCTTCTTATTGATGAACTTGATCTTAAGATCCTTAACTACCGACTGAAGGCTCATGCTTACGGTCACATTACCGGATTCTTCATCTTCCTTCTCATTATATTCGGTAAGTTCAAAATCCTCGTCTTGTTCATCCGGAAGTTCTATATCCCTGCTGTTGGCAGTCGCATATAATACTCCTTCGCCTGCAGTTCCGATTCCCGAAAGTTCATTACCGATAGCAACAAATTCAGATACCTTATCATCAACGGCCTTGACATTGCCGAATACATTCACCAGTACGATGGCTACAACGAGTACTGCAACTCCTGTTGCGCCAACCATATAATCAAGACCCGTAAGTCCGTGAAGCCATTCGGTGAATATATTACCGGAACGTCTCTTCTTAGTATTACGACTTCCCTTGGCAGACGCTTCGGCATGCCTTACGGTTCTTCCTGAAGAGACCGCACTTCTGCTGCGGCTTGTTCCTGAATGCGGATTCTTAGATGTGGTCGGAGCGCCCTTATGAGCCGAAGCCTTAGGTGCAGCCGAAGCGCTCTTATGCACAGGCTCAGCTATGCGCTTCTTAGGCTCTCTAATCTCATCATACATCGCATCCGCGTATCTGTTCTTCTTATCAGATACAACAGGCTTTCTCTTAACGGCCTGTCCTGTTGCTGCAACATGCTTAGTCTTAACAGGCTTATTTGAAATCTTCTTGCTCACATGCTTGCTTGGTGCCTCTTTGGCTTTAACAGGCTTCTTGTGCTTATCTGAAGACTTCTTAGCCTCTGTGGGTCTTCTGCGCATATCCGCTTCTCTCTTAGCTTCCGCAGGCCTTTTCTTATGAGTGGCACCCTCACGGCTCTCTGTCGGTCTTGCACTTCTTCTGACAGGCCTTCTGTCATCATTTCCTATGGAATCATACTCTGCCAACATATCCGCAATATTACTTTCGCTTGACGCGTAACTGTCGGCATATCTTCCGCCTCTTGCCTTGACTTCATCGGCAGAGCTGTTAATGATCTCATCATCTGTTGTCCTAATGTCGTCGTCTTTAATCATGTTCCCCTTTTCTTCTCCTTTTTCGCTTAACATGCGATTCTTCCCCACCTTCTCATAATCTGTATAAGTATATCATCAACGCGCATAATATTCAAGCATTACACACAATAAATAGCGGTCAGCCTTACGCATAACCGCTACATCTTGAATCTATATGTATATTACAGTCTTATGACACCGACAAGATTGTGTCTTATACCCTCACCGATTCTTGCAGATCTTATTCTTAATCGAACCCGTCATGCATCCAATCAGTATAGGAATAATCAGTCCAAGCAGAAGATATACGCACTTACTAAGTGCCGGGGTTCCCGGTGCATATACATAATACAGATCCGACTTATACGCTTCCATGTCAAAACCTGACAAGACTGAGGTCCTTTCAGCCATAAATGCGAATATACTCTTAATAATCATAAATACCGCCAGATGATGCATCATTATGTCAAAAGTGTGAGCGCCTGTGACATTGATAATTCGTCCGATTACGCCGTATCGGGGCGAACTGTCAGTGGCCGTTGTCTTATCCTTAACTGCTCTCCCCTCAACAAATAACTTAGCCAATATCTTAGCTACTCTAAGCCATAATGCTATTCCTATGAGAGTTGTTATAAACGGGGTTAATACCGTTCCTGCAAATCCCGTAACCCATACGGTTGAATAAGCAAGTCCGCCATGGGTAAACTTAACGATTGCACTCATCACAAATACAAGCGGTATATATATGATTGAAGGCGTGATATCTGATTTCTCAAGTTTTGTTCTGTATAGTCTTCCAAGTTGGAGTGACGGTGCCATAAGCATCAATCTGCCCGGAATCTTATAATAATCATATACACTGCCCCTCTTTGCCAAATATACAACCAGGATTCCGACTGCAAGATACAATATCATAAACAGCCATTCTACATTTGTTCCGTATATGGCATTGGGGTTGTAGACATCACTGTTATCCTTCGATAGTTCGCCCTCGGATCTGTGTTTTCTTCGAATAAACGCGCACACAGTCGCTGTCATTTTTCTTGCCAAAATATCACATAATTCAAGCAGGAACAGTGCCGGCACAAACCACGCTGCGGCGTTAAGTCCGAATTGATGGCCTCCCATAAATGGCGCTATGAAGAGATTATACAGATTAAGTTCACCGGCAAATTCAAATCCGGCACCCCGCATCAGAATCGCAATTATTCCGTATATCAGATTCCATACAAAATACGGCAACAAAAGTTTACCGGCCTTATGAAGAATAAAGGCGCCTATGTGTTCTTCATTCTCGGGCTTATAGAAGTATCCCGCAACAAAAACAAATATCATTACATGGTATGAATAATAAGGAAAGAGACCTCCGAATGTGGCGATGCCAAGATCCAGATGTCCCAATATGATCAATATGATGCCTATGGCAGACAGTGTTGTAAAGGTTGCGTTACGTTCTTTCATAATAGGTTACGGAGTTAACTCTATAAGTTTATGTACTCTCTCTGCAACAGACGCGGCGCCGGCATCATTAATATGATAGTCGTCAACTATAAATCCATCTCTCTGATCCACATTTATGGCGCCATAGTATATATCCACAAAACTTGCGCTGGCATTGGCAGTTGCCGTAAGCTCAAATGTAACATAATCGCTTAACAGACCCTCACCGATATTATGAAGATCCCCATCAACATAGAAATCATCTATCGTCTTACCGGATGCCGGTTGAGACAGATATACCACTCTTATATAAGGGTATGCTTCTCTTATAAGTTTAATTGATTCCTTAATTGCGCCGTATATGCAGGTGACATCCGTGTCGCTTTCACTTCCGAGAGGTCTGTGATCCACATAATCCTCAAGGTCATACATAATAAATATCGCATCAACTTTGCTTAAATCCGTATTCTTAAGAGTATCCAGTGCAGCTGTAGCCTGATCCGATACATCAGCCGCTGTCTCATCCGGAATTGTATAATCGCCGGTTGTAAGCGCATAAGCAATATTATATAAGCTGACACCGTCTTCCGGATGGTCTCCAAGCTCCGCATCTTTACAGGTAATATAAGAACCTTCTATTCCGCCGTTAATTACATCGGCGTCATACACTTCAGAGAAAGCCGCAGCAAGATTATTATTCGGATAATCGTCCGCGAAGGGGCTGTTACCCAAAGTGAGAATCGTAATCTTATCGTCAGCTTCCTTACCTTCAACTTCGGATGCACTAAGAGGCAGCACATAATCTGTGGGCTCCGTATCGTATTCGGTTGTCACCTCATCAGGATCATAATCCGACTCCTGTCCTTTGCCCCACTTCTTAACCATGAATACAATGCTTAGTATCAATACGATGATTGCGCTTACTATCAATATTTGGATTATTAACTCGGTTTTGTTTTTTCTGTTACGCATTTTCTGCCTCGCTATTTATACCAACGTCCCGTTGCTCCGCAAGGAAGGATAAGTCCGGTATCGGTTACCGGCAATCCTATCTCATCAGCCTCTACGGTTCCGCCGTATTTATCCGTAAGCGCAAGACTTAGCATATAGTTAAGCACTGCAGGCTGTAATCCCGTGGTGTAAGAATTAACTAAGAAGAATAACGGATCATCCGACATGAGTTCTGCGGTAAGTTTAATAAACGGGAAGATGTTATCTTCAAGTTTCCACGTCTCTCCCTTGGGGCCTCTGCCGTATGAAGGCGGATCCATGATTATTCCGTCGTATTTATTTCCACGTCTTATCTCTCTTTCGATGAACTTAACG
>CACYWQ010000007.1 GCA_902778165.1 uncultured Lachnospiraceae bacterium | reverse complement strand
GATGTCTAACTTCTCACGCAGTTTCTCACCGTCTCTTATGCCCATAATAAGCGTATCAAGACTCATATCCCTGGCCCTTAATACAAGATTCTCATTGGCAAGGCCGAGGTCATATGCTCCCCACTCATCACCGAGCTCATTCTCAGCAACTCCTTCTCTTGTAAATCCGGATCTCTTGGTCTCAAATGCCGTTACTATAAGTGCTTTGGCATTGACACAGTTATTGGCATTAAATTCCGGAAGACACTCTGTTGCAATCTCTTTGATCTTATCCGGAGTAAGTATAACGTAATAGCGTCCGGTCTGTGAATTCTTCCACGAAGGGGCCTGAATCGCACATTCTATAAGCTCTCTTACCTGATCTTCCGTTACCGTTGCATTGTCCTGATATGCCCTTATACTTCTTCTTGTCTGTACTGCCTGCATTAATTCCATGGTATTACCTCTCTTCCTCTTACAATCCGTCCCCTAAGGACCTGTCTCTTATAAATTTCTTAATAGCCTCAAAAGTAACATCACTGATGTCATGCTCTATCTTACAGGCATCTTCCGTAGCAATCTTAGGATCCACAC
The DNA here is from genome assembly GCA_902778165.1 of uncultured Lachnospiraceae bacterium. Lineage (GTDB taxonomy): Bacteria > Bacillota > Clostridia > Lachnospirales > Lachnospiraceae > Colinaster. The sequence goes on along the minus strand of CACYWQ010000007.1, from coordinate 67,558 downwards.
CGATGCTGCGAAGAAGGCCTGACAGTACCTTATGTCTTTCGTATATATTACTCGCAATCTTCTCTCCTGATGGAGTCAGATTAATAAGTCCATGCTCATCTATCGTTATATATCCGTCACGCTTAAGAGTTCCTACGGCGCGACTTACACTGGGCTTACTGAATCCCATCTCATTGGCTATATCTATGGAACGAACATTAACTATTCTCTCTTTAAGGACCTGTATAGTCTCAAGATACATCTCACCCGATTCACGCATTTGACAATCCTCCGATCTTATCGCAATCAAGTTACCCGCAACTTACTCATATTGTTTATCATAACACATCGTCACAAATATATATACAATTATTCTTCAGGCGCATCCATCTTAAGCTCATAATCACTCTTAGGCATGGGCTTGGCGAAATAATAACCCTGGATCATATCACAGCCTTCGCCTGCAAGGAAATCAACCTGTTCCTTAACCTCAACACCCTCAGCAACAATTCTCATGTTAAGCTGCTTACCAAGCTTAATGGCCTCGGATACCACGATCTGTCCTCTGCTATCAGCTGTATCGCCCCTGAAGAACTCCGCATCAAGCTTAAGCACATCAAGGGGCATATCCTTAAGTGAATTAAGAGAGGAGTATCCCGAACCGAAGTCATCCATCGATACCGCGAATCCGTATCCTTTAAGCTTACCTATCGTAGTAAGCATTGCCTTCTTATCATCAAAGAACGCACTCTCCGTAAGTTCTATCTCTATGTATTCATGAGGAGTTCCGGCTTTATCGACCATATCCCTGATCTGCTCTGCCAAGTCACTTTCAATAAAATGCGCCCTCGATACATTGACGGATACCGGTACGCACTTATATCCCTTATCAAGCCATTCCTTCTGATCTGCCGCCACATGGCTTATCATATAGTGGTCGATGCTTGTGATGAATCCGTCCTTCTCAAATATAGGTATGAATCTTCCCGGCGGGATCAGTCCGAATTCAGGCGAATTCCATCTTATCAGTGCCTCAGCACCTCTAAGCTTGCCTGTCTGCGGATCGTACTTGGGCTGATAATATACCTTGAATTCCTCATTATCAAGCGCAGCCTGCTGCCTCTCCTTAACAGTATCAAGCCACTTCTGTTCTTCGATCATCTTATCATCAAAGAACGCTATGCCCGAATCCAGCGAACCGCTTAAGTTCTCTCTTGCAGCCGATGCATTGTTGTATTCGTTATCAAGGCTTATATCCTTATTCTTGATGCGGTTACCATGCTCATCATAAGTCTTATCCGTAAGCGCAACACCTGCCTGGAAGTCAAATATATGATCCTCATCCACGTGCGATAACTTATCTATAAGCTTATTAAGTCTTGCCTCAAGCTCGTTTTGATTATTATAACGAAGCATCAGAGCGAAACTCGAAGATGATGTATGCGCACACATTTCACGTCTTCCTATGAAAGAATTGATTGCATTGTATATCTTACATAAAGCCTTATCACCGTCTGCTATCGTATGCGCAACACAGTAATTCCTGTAATTAACGAATACCAAATTTACCACCGCATACTTTGTCCTCGCATTACAACTCCTCTTAAGTATACGATTACCGTTGACCATGAAGTAGTTCCAGTTATGTCCGTCCGTTGCAACATCGGTGAAGAATACCGATATCATACGTCTCTGTCTTACCACGTTCTTAATCGCATTGAAAAGCAATGTGATCAGAATAATGGCTGTAAGTACTGCCATCGCACCTGCCAAAGCCATCAGCATGTTGATATCTCTTTTGCTTGCCGAGAATACGGCCTTACCTATAAGGTGAGAATTACCACCTTCAAGATCCACCGATATCCATACAGGCAACATGATCATCGTATCATCTTCCGCTGCCGCTTCAAGATCTGTAGCCTCTTCATTGGCCTCATCCGATGCCCAATCACGGAAGCCCATATAATCAACCGCCAGTTTCTCCGAAGTAGTTGGATATATGAAGCCTTTCTCCTTATCGCGATACACAAATACCTTCTCATCATATCCCGGAAGCTTAACATATCCGCCCGCATCCGATATCGTATTTATGCCGTTTACATGCGTAAGTTCGTTATTGGAATTAGTGATTATATAATCACGTCCTTCTTCAACCAGAAGGTTATATATATTATTGTCCTTATTTCTGACAGAATTATCATAGATCCTTGCCATGTACTTAATTCTGTCATACTCCGCCGCTATCTTGGAATCAACGATATATGACGCAAACGACCTCCCTGCCAGGACCGTCATCATAGCTGCCAATACGGAGAACAGCACAAACTCTATGATCGAGCTTCCGATATGCGATCTCTTGATCTTGCGATATTTCTTCTGATTCTTATCAGACATCTTCTACCTCCCGGGTCTTAAGTGGCTCTTAGCCGCCACATACTCTATTATATCCGCCCCTATATTACCGACATGATACTCCCCTGCAATCTTATCTTCTTCAGTATCATGACTTATATTTCGAAGGAATTTAAGCATCTTAAGAGAAGATAACTCGGTGGGTGAAACCGTAATATCTATATTAACCTTATGAAGCAACTTAACATGCTCCGGATTATCCACCTTGGTGATTACCGAAGGTATGCCGCATGACCACGAATACATACTGATTACAAGATTCGTCTCATCATTATCCGTAAGCGAGATCATCACATCCGCATCAGATACCTTCTCTTCTTCAAGCACATCTATAATCTCATCTTCGCAGCATATGAACTTCACATGCTCGTACTTCTGCATAAGATCCCTGCACTTACCCGGATCTGCCTCGATCACGGTAATGCTCATTCTCTGCCCATCCAGTAACCTAAGCAGATTCTCTCCCGTTGCACCGCATCCTGCGATCACAACACGACCTGTCTTGGACTTAACTATTCCAAGCTTGCTTAATACCGCCTCTGTATTCTTCTTATCAGTCGTAATATCAATACTGTCATCAACTTTTAACACAAAGTTATCATCCGGAACATGTAACTTACCGCCCCTTATAACGGTTACTATGGCAAAATCGGCCGAAACTGACTCTTTGATCTGTCCGGGTGTTAAGCCTGATAAAGGCGAACCGTCAAGTATGTTAAGATTGATCACCGTTGTATCATCTTCCCAGAATCCTTCAATCTTCATGAATCCGGGCATACCTATATTCCTGTATATCTCCTCGGCCATATCATACTTTGGCTTCATAAGATAATCTATATTGTATTCATTCTTAAGGTCTTCCTGCTCATTGACAAAGTCAGGATGAAGGATCCTTGCTGCAGCTTTACTTGTACCCAGTGATTTAGCCTGCATACAACTTAAGAGATTGATCTCATCTATGTGTGTAAGCGCAATTATTGCATCCGCAATATCAGCCCCTGCTGCTTTAAGCGTATCTTTAGATGCTCCGCTTCCGACTATTCCGTTTACGTTATATCTGTCAGTAACTGAATCAACCAGTTTTTTCTCCTTATCTATGACTGTAATGTCATAATCCGTACCGGACAGATATTTAACAAGCAATCGTCCCGTACGTCCGAGACCTACTATTATCACTTTCATAACATATTAACTCCTTATGCGCTCTCTACGCTTCTTGATTCCTTAAGCCTGTCCGCCTTATGCTTCTCAAGTGCGAAATATACTTTCTTAACCGTCAGTCCCTGGAACAGTACCGTATAGAAGATCGTCACATAGGTTACTGCCATAAATATCTCATAGACCTGAGGCGATAAATACTCTTCCGTTCCTATGGCAAGCGCAAGGGAGAGTCCGCCCTTAAGCGCCGACCAGGTCATAAGTGTCACATACTCAGATAAGTTGTAATTTCCCGGTATCTTCCTGCCTGTTAATACGGCACTAAGTGATACACCAAACATTCTTGATATTACAAGCAAAAGTAGTGCAACCGGAATGATTATCGCCATATATGCGCAGGGCTTTAGATCCACCACAAGCATTCCTATCATTACAAAAAGCACTGAATTGAGGATATTCTCAAGTATCTCCCAGAAGTCTTTGTAATACTCAGATGGGTCAATCACGCGTACCGTCCTCTCCATCCTATCCATGTTATAAGAGAAGTACATTCCGCAGACTACGGAAGCGATGACACCCGAGAATCCCAGATGCTCACATACCATATATACAAGTGATACATCAAGAAGTGATATTAAGATATATCTTATGGGATCTCTTGTAAGTTCCATAAGCTTAAAAAGCACAAATGAGATAATTAACGCTACCGCCACGGCTCCGACTATTTCCTTAAACATAAGAATAAAGAAATTATCTCCGCCGCTGTGCAGGATTATAGAGCGCACAAATACAAATAACGTCACACCCGTTCCGTCATTAAACAACGACTCATTCTCTATAACAGAGCATACATTCTTGGATAATCCTATCTTATTAAGAATGCCCGTAGCCGCTATAGGATCTGTGGGTGATACAACACAGCCTAAGAGTATACACATCCATATATCCATGGGAAGTTTAAGTAATAAGGCGATTCCGTAGAACAGCACGCCGTATAGAAATGATGATATAAGAGTCGTAAGAAGCGCAAGTAAACATATCGGGCGTAAGTTCTGTCTGAACTTACCCATATTGACCTTACCTGCCCCCGCAAATAACATGAAGCACAACATCCCGTCCATCAGATACTCTTCAAATCCAAATTCACCGAGATTCTCAACAAACCTTCCTATCGTCTCCGACGGGCTGATATACCTTATAACCAATAATACTCCGGATATGACAAGCGAGAACAGTATCATTGCGATATCGCTCTGGATACGGAATACCTTCTCATTGACTATCCCTATTACAACTATATATGCAAGTATTATTATCAAGAATACTAATATCTTCATATCTGTTGCCTGATTTAATGCTTTACTTCCCCAACATTACGATTATACCAGTTTTTGATAATAAGGTACAGCAAGTGCCTTGTCCGTTGTACTGTTTATAAAATTTTTACGTGACAATCAAAATGATGTGTGCTACTCTATCAATCGATGCGTTCATCACGGATGTTAACTCCTTCCCATCCGTACACTATTCCTAAAGGAGGCAATAAAATGCGCAATAAGAAGGTATTATTTATTACTCAGGCAGCACTTATCGCTGCCATCTATGTAGTCCTCACCATGATAGCTGCAGGATTCGATCTTGCAAGCGGAATGATTCAGGTGAGATTCTCGGAGGCTTTGACAATACTGCCGTATTTCACACCGGCAGCAATCCCCGGACTTGCAATAGGTTGTCTTATCAGCAATATCGTTACCGGATGTTTGGTTCCCGATGTGATATTCGGCACGCTTGCAACGCTTATCGGCGCCATAGGTTCATGGTTCTTACGAAAGAATAAGATACTTGTGACTCTTCCGCCTGTTGTATCCAATGCGATCATCATTCCGTTTGTACTGACATACGCCTATCACATTCCCGGCGGTATTCCGCTTCAGATGCTTACGGTTGGTGCAGGCGAGGTGATCTCTTGCATCTTGATCGGTTCAATATTACTCAATGCCCTTGCTCCCGTACGTGAGCATATCTTCGGGGATAACTGGAATTAATTAGTTTGTTCATGGAAAATAATCCAAGAAATGCGCGGTTTCTTTGCCGGAAACCGCGCATTTTGTATTACTGTGTTTAGATTGATATGTATCTTACTTCTTGATCGCGTTGAAGATTGCTATAACGATACATGCACCGACTACGGATACGATTATCTGACCAATAAGATTCGTTGCACCGAAGCCAATCAGGCCGAATACGAAGCCGCCTACGAAACCACCGACAATACCGAGAATTATATTGATCAGAAGTCCGTTAGCCTTCTTCATGATAAGGCTTGCAAGCCAACCTGCTACAGCACCTATTATTATCGATACTATTATTCCTGCCATGTCTCTTCCTCCTCAAAGCAATCACACAAATATCTTTATGACAACAATTTATTTTGTTGAAACCTTTCTATCATCATATATCTTCTTAGCTAAGAAAGCAACTGCAGCCAAAGCCAAAACAGCCAATATCCAAAGTGCATTAAACTGAGAATTCTCTGCTTCTACATTGCCGGTAAGAGGCACTGCCTGATTTGTAATTGTCGTTATCTTCTTACTGTTGCTGTTTTTGTTAATCTGATCACTCTTATTCTCAGAATTTGCCGCAGATACATTATCACCGTTACCGTTTGCTGCCGGTGTCGTATTCTTTCTTGCACCGAGAACCGCTCTGTCTGTACGGGCTGTAACTGCACCTGCTCCGGCACCAACGATGCTCTCTGTAACTGTTGCTGCAGGACCTGAATATACAGCCTCATCGCTTGAAGATGTGTCATCATCTGCATCTGAAGAATCATCACCTTCGTCTGAGTTTTGTACAATTCTTGAGATACTAATTGAATCAATCTTAGCCTTAAGCGCTGCCTTTGCATTTCGTGCTAAATCTAAAGCATACCTTGCAGATTCAAGCTGTTTTTCTAAAGAGCTGATAGTATTCTCAATCCTTATGATAGATGCGTACAGATTATTGTCAGGTTCAATGGTTCTCTTCTCATCATCTACCGTTACTGTTTGGCCGACATAATCAAGGACAAGTCTGTTTACATTATCACTGAATGTCTGAGTTTGTCCGCTTGCAGTGGTTACTTTACTCTTAGCTGTAGCAAATTCCTCAGAAAGGCGTTTTTTATTCATAGCCTCAACATAGCTGAAATAACCGTTTGCTTCGGTTGCATTTGAATATGTCTCACCATTATCTTTTGTAAAAAGCTGTCCGTCATTTAGAGCCCTTTTCTGAGATTCACGATAAAAAGACGAATCGTTCTCCCATTCAATGCCTGTTTCATTGACAACACCATCTGCAATTGTTTCTCCGGTCTTAGCGAAGAACTTCTGGTAAACATATATAGTACCGGGTTTATTTCCTTTTTTATCTATGTTTTCCTTATAGTTAAAATAGAAGGTATGCTCGTCTCCGTTTTTGTCCTTAAAAGATAAACCGAAACGATTCCCCGAATAGCTTTTTCCGGCATAAACGAAATTATTTCCGTCAATGTACGCAGACTTACTCTGGGTATTCTGATTATAATAGTACAACTCCAAAACATTACCATTATCCCAACCATTATTCTTAGTGAGAGTATATGTTGTTGGAACTTCCGTTACTGTACCATCATTTTCATTAACGGAACGATTTGTAAGTGTAACTTTAAAACTATCTAAAACTTTGAATTCACTGCCGTCTTTAGTTTCAACAGGATTGCCTTCGTCATCATATACTGTAAGTTTGCCGGTCATAAGATAATACTTAACAAGAGCCTGAGAGAGTTTAGTAAGATTATTTGTATTAGCTTCGCCTTTGGCCATCTTACTGATTTCATTAAAGAGGTCTTCAAGTTCCTGATTATCCTTGGCACCGATATAGTTTAAATATGCATCATTTGCCTCTTTAGCCAATGCATCTGCAGCTTTCTCGGCTGCCTTAAGCTGTTCATTGGCTGCCGTAGCATTAGTCTGAGCCTTATTTAATTCATCCTGAAGCGCCTTATATTTAGCGCGAGCAGCTGTTGCTGCCTCATTAGCTGCCTTTAGCTTAGCTACTGCCTCATCAACTGCTTTCTGTGCTTCATCAACAATCTGTCCTGCAAGTACAAGACCATCATTAGCAATTTTTAATTCGTCTTTTGCAGTCTGTTCTGCTGCAGAGGCTACAGACTCAGAAGTACTGGTATTAGCCGTATTAGCCGCAGAGATCGCTGCATCGGCAGCTTTGTCTGCGTTCTGATATGTATCTGCAAAAACGACTTCCTTAAGTTTCGGAGCCTTCTTGAGTTCTCCGTTTTCATCATATACAAGGTTACCGTTCTCATCCCGAACATCTTCATATTTAATATTGCCATTCTCATCTAATTCAGGAACGAGCGTTCTGAGTTTAGTCTTTTGTACATAAACAGGATTATTGTTCTCATCTAAGACGGGATTTCCGTTCTCATCAAGTTTCTGTTCATAAATGGGATCACCATTCGCATCGGTTACAGGTACAAGAAGCACCTGCATAGTTTTAACTGCCTCAGCAGCCTCTTTCGAAGCATTTGTGGCATCTGTGATTAAGCCTGTATCCTTACCATCCTTATTCAAGCTGAGTTCTGCAGCAGTCTTAGCAGCATCCTTAAGATTCTGTTCTGCGTTATCAAGACTATTCTGCGCAGCGTTAAGTCCACTGTTAATATCATTAACAGTTACTTCTTTCTTCTCACCCTCCGGTTCGCTTTCCTTAACAGGTACTTCAGCCTTAAGCTCATTTGCGGATATGCCATTAACCGCTGTCTGAGCCTCCCCCACTGCTGTCTCTGCATTATTCTCATCACCCTGCACACTTTCAATCGTAACCGGCGTATCAGCAGCCAATGCCGTTATAGGCATGCCTGTTAATGCAACCACTGTCGCTACAGCCATTGAAACTGCGCGCATAACAATTTTGTTTCCCATCTGTCTTCTCATTTTCCGTCTCCTATTACACTTATTTTAGGGCATTAAAAAAAGCCCCTATACTCCCGATTCTTTCGGAAATACGCAAAGGCTTGATGTTGCGGGCGTTCCTTTTGCACTTCTATTTAACACTGGTACTATATTATCATATTGTTTTAATTATAGCAACAATTTAATAAATTTTTTATAACAAAAGTACTAAGGTTGTTTTACCGAACAAAACCCCCGATATCTCGGGGGTTTTGAAAAAATCATTTTTATAAGTCTATCTCTTTGATAACGATTAATGATTCGAAAGTGCCTTGCTTTCGGCATTTTCAAGTTAAGTTGCTGTTTACCTGCTGCGTACGGTAGAAAGCTCAGGGCTACTGCATGCCGCTGGTGGCAACTTTAATAACCGCGATCAAAAATAATACTCTGATTTTACTTTCTACTCTCGTAACATTTCTTTCTAAAATGAAGTTGTATCGCCGGGTATGAACCGAACACGGGATCAAAGGCATAGCCTGCATTCATAAGCGCAGCTCCGCTAAAGACCTGTCCAATTACATCTGCTTTCTCTCCCGCATCATTGTTCTTATCATTACTTGTTTGTTAGAAAAGCTGTTATTTCTTCTTGGGTTGGCATTACAGAAAGTGCACCTTTTCTGGTGGTTATAATAGATGCCGCAGCGTTTGCATACGACAGGCATTCAAATAATCCGTCTTTTGTCAGATTATCAAGTCCGTTTATGTGGATGTAATCTATGGCACAGGCACAGAAGGTATCGCCTGCTCCTGTAGTCTCTATAGTAGCAGGATTTCTGTACCCGTCTTTTTTGATCACCATATCTTTGTAAAGAGCTATACTTCCTTCAGGTCCAAGTGTGGCAAACACGATTGGAATACCAAAGTCTCTCTTTATTTTCCTTGCTCCTGCCTCTATATCCTTAAGGCCTGTAAAAAGTTCAATCTCATTATCTGAAATTTTCAGGATATCACAGTTTTCAAAGCCATATTTCATAGCATCTATTGCATCGTCTACATTCTTCCATAAAGGTTCTCTGTAATTTGGATCAAAAGATATGACTGCTCCGCTCTCTTTAGCTATTGTAACAGCTCTGACAGTTGCCTCTTTTGCAAGTTCGTCTGTCATTGACAGTGTTCCAAGATGAAATACATCTGCATTCCTGATAAGATCAGCATTCTTCTCAACATCCTCTGCTGTCAGCATCATGTCTGCTCCGGGCTTTCTGTAAAAAGAAAAATCTCTGTCTCCATTTGGAAGCTTGTTTACAAATGCAAGGGTAGTATTTACCTCCTCGTCAAAGACAAGTCCGGTAGAGTCTATACCCTGCTTTTCAATTCTCTCTTTTAACATTCTCCCAAAAAAGTCGTTTCCAACCTTGCCGATAAAAGCTGTGCTGTTGCCTAAATTCTGAAGCATTGACAGCACATTACAGGGTGCTCCGCCTGGATTAGCCTCAAATAAAGGATTTCCCTGGTTGCTGTCTCCGCTTCCTGTAAAATCAATAAGCAACTCCCCCAGCGCAACTACATCTTTTTTCATAAGTTATTTCCTCTCAAGCTCATACATAGTAACATCCATAAGAAGTTCTCCAACTGCCTTAAAACTGATACCTTCAGCTCTGACATCTGTAAGGATTACCATAGACATTACCTGCTGCCCATTATTGATGAAGAGCTCCATGCTGTATCTGTCAAGAACAAGTCTAAATGAAATCTCACCCTTATTTCCTGCAACCTTACATCTTCTCTGATGAACAATGGCTCTTCTGCTTCCTGAATGCTTTCTGTCTATCTTAACAATATTGTCAACAGGATCATATTCAATCGTTGAATAAGCCTTGCCATTATCAGCAAAACGAATTTCAAATTTTTTATATGAAAGTTCTGCCTGTGTAGATCTGACTCTTACTGTCATATCTACGCATCTGCCCTCAATACTTGAAAGTGAAGCACTATCAGAAATAAGTACATTCTGTCTGCTGATTCTTTTGCCGTAATAATTCTCTATCTCTCTGGCAGGCCACTGAATAAGTCTGTTATCCTTAATAGTTATTTCCCTTGGAATACTCATCTGGCCAAACCATGGGAAGTCATCGCGCCTGATTCCGCATGTATCCCAGTTCTGCATCCAGCCGATCATGACTCTTCGTCCATCAGGAGTCTTGATTGTCTGTGGCGCATAAAAATCAATACCATAGTCAACAGCTTGACAGTTTTCTTCGCAGAATTCTCCATTTTCATCGATACTTCCTATCACACACAAGGTTCCGTTTCCGTTGTGGAACTCAAGTTCTTCAGGGAGCATATCCTGCGGGCTTGTGAGAAGGACCTGTTTACCATCGTGGTTAAAGTAATCAGGGCACTCCCACATTACACCGAATCTGTGGTTGTTCTTGATAACAGTCTTATCATAGGACCAGTTAATACCGTCATCACTTACAAACTGTAATATCTGTCCATCGATATCCTCAGTTTTATTGCCAACTACTATGTAATATTTGCCATTTTCACGCCATACCTTAGGGTCTCTGAAGTCATATTTGCCGGCGCCCTCAGGAAGCATAGTACTGTCAATTACAGGATTATTGGCATACTTCTCATAATCCTTGCCGTCACCAAAAGCAACACACTGGGTCTGAACCTCTCTGATGTTGCCATCTTCATCTTCCATTTTCTGAACTCCTGTGTACACCAGAAGTTGTCTGCCATCTTCCATTTCAATGGCACTACCTGAAAAGCAACCGTTCTTGTCATATTCCATATCAGGAGCTATAGCAGCAGGATAATATTCCCATGTGATCAGATCCTTACTAACCGCATGTCCCCAGTGCATAGGTCCCCATACTGTCTCATATGGATAATACTGGTAAAAGAGATGGTATTCACCCTTATAAAGGCTAAAACCGTTAGGATCATTCATCCATCCACATCTTGGTGTCAGATGAAAAAGAGGCCTCATTTCAGGGACAATCATCTTTTCCTTTTTCTCTTCATATTCACGTGCCTTGTTTAACTTATCACTCATTTCTATCCTCACTTACCGTAAATCATTACATTTTCTGCCAAAGCATCTGTAAGCTCAATTTCCCAATCCGCTCCCACAGCTGCATAAATTCTGTTTGACAAAGCTTTTATTCCATCTGCATAAATAACTACAATTTCTTTTTCAACCACAACATCTATATGATATTTGGTTCCGCTTTCCAGCCTGATCGGCTGATTGTTAGGAAAAGCATTAAAAGATATATTATCATCCTGATTGTCGATGCTAAGCTTGTATTCTTCTCCGCTCTCAGGATTACTAAACACCAGGTCCATTCTGCCGGCTTCTTCCATATCAAGGTCAAAAGAGAGGTGACAAGTTTCCGGCACCTTCCCTAAATCCAGCGCATTATTTTCAGAAGTGGCATTTAACAGTTCTTTTGTGAAATATTCATTATATTGATCAGGCATGCATACCCCAAGTCTGCCGTCTGATAATTGTCTAAGTTCATATACCAGGACACTTCCTGCCCATGTATACTTCAGGCTGTCTTTTTCTCTTTTTTTGCGGTCCAGAAAGCCTATAAGATACCTCTTACCCTTGTATTCACAAGACTTGGCTGCATAGAAGCCATCCCCATCGAAAGTATCAATCTCCTCTTTTTCCCATGGCCCAAAGAAATTATCCGAAACTCTGTAATAGACCACGTTGTTCCAACTAAATACCAGATAATACTTATTTCCCATTTGGAAAACATCCGGGCATTCCATAAAATACAGATCCCGACTGGTATAGAAATCTCCCTTAAAAGTCCAGTTCTCTAAATCCTGTGACTCGTAATATACTATAGCGCTCTCGTTTTCTTTTCTTGCTCCCACAAGCATCAGATAGCCATCATCGGTTCTGTAAACCTGCGGATCACGAAAATCGTTTGTACTATACCCTTTTGGTGCATGAATAATATTGTCATAGTCTTTGGTAAAGCTTTTGTTATCTTTACTTGTAGCATGTAACACACATTCTTTATCTAGTCCATATGTGTCGTAGTAATCATTATGTCCTGTATAGAAACAGTGATAGTTTCCCTGTTCATCCCTGATAAAAGAACCGGTTCCTACTGCAAGATCCTGTATTTCTGAATCCTCAGCAAAAGGAAGAACTTCTCCTTTATCCTCAAAGCTTAAAAAATCCTTGGTATAAAAACGGTGAATGGGATGATAGCCCACACCGTTATGATCTGTTTCATATAAATAATTCAGATATACTCCATTTTCTTCTGAAAGAGCCATTACATCTCCAACATAACTGCCCTCAGCCCTTGGAAAAAGAGTATCTGCATTTTGGCTATCAGCACATCCTGTGAGCATACATGCAAGAAGTGCTGCAATTATGGCAACTTTTCTTTTCATTTTTTAAAAAAGGGAGGAGAAAATCTCCTCCCTGCCTTTCCGGTTATATGAATTAGTTATAGAACTCATCAAGATATTTCTGGTAGATAGAGAGATACTCATCAAGACCATATGCATTAACCTGCTTGAGGTACTCATCCCACTCAGCATCTGTAAGACCGTTCATAACGAAGTTACTTCTGCTGGAGTTGATATAGCTGATAAGATCTGTCTGGATAGTTGTAAGAGCCTCTGTATCATCAGCTGTCATAAATACGTTAGGATATACATACTTGCAGTTCATATCGTCTGTGTAGTACTCCTTGATCCAGTCAAGACGGTACTGAGCGTCATCAGGGCATGTAACATATACGCCGTAGTACTCATCAAGGATTGCAAGAGGACCACCAACACACTCAGCCTCACGAACTTCTACAGGAGAAGCATCGCCAAGAGGTGCATGCTTGAGCATCTTGTCGCCGTTTGCATTTGTTGAAAGCTCGAAGATATCAAACTCATCATCCTCGCCATATGTTCCCCAGTTGTTCTGTGGTGACTGGAATGGATCATACATCTTATCAAGCCAAGCACATACGAATGCAGGGTTCTCACACTTAGAAGTTACAACGCATCTGCCACGGTCAAAACCTGATGTGAAAGAGCTGTTCATAGGAGTTACATTCTTAACATCAGCCTTAAGAGCTGCAAGTGGAACGAAATCTTCAAGGTTATCAATGTTAGCAACGTCCCATGTAAAGCAAACACCATATCTGTGTGACTTACCCTTAGCTACATAAGTTGACCAGTCCTGTGTGAAGCACTCAGGATCGATAAGTCCCTCTTCATAGAGCTGATGAAGCCACTGCATACCTGACTTGAAACCTTCCTGTGTTGCTGTGCAGATAACCTTCTTGTCATCTGTAACTGCAATGTGCTGTCCGATATCATTGTCACCGTAACCTTCGCCAAAGCCGTTAATAAGAAGGCTTGGATCCTGATCGTTCATGATGCATGACATAGGTATGATGTCACCCTCAATACCAAACTCAGCCTGAAGCTCTGAAGCATGCTCCTTGAATGCCTTAAGTACTTCTTCGAATTCATCAACTGTTCTAGGTGTCTGAAGTCCGAGGAAATCAAGCCATTTCTTGTTGATGTAAGTGAAGTTATTACCTACTGTCTGGATAGCGGTCTTGTTAGAACCAAGCTGCTCAATCCATGGAAGTGCCCAGATGTGTCCCTCGGAGTCCTCACACATTGTGCGGTACTCTGGATACTTATCAAATACTGCCTTAAGGTTAGGCATGTTGTTGTCAATGTACTCTTCTACAGGAAGGATAACTCCCTGATCAGCATATCTGATAAGGTCTGAGTTACTAAAGCCTGCATTAAATACAAAATCTGTAAGTGTGTTCTTGTTAGCCATGTTGAGCTTGATCTTGTCGCCCCACTGATCATTTGAAATAGCTGTCCAATCAACATGTACGTTTGTCTCTTCCTCAAGTCTCTTGAAGATTGTTCTGTTGTTAGGTTCTGACTCAGTTCCTGACGGATAGCTGATTGTACCTGTGATAGTAACCTTGTTTTCCAGCGGAAAGCTGATATCATCCGCTGTAACTGATGCTGCCCCACTGCCTGAAGCACCTTTTCCGCAACCTGTCAGAACACTGGCTGACATTGCAAGAACAAGTGCTGCTGAAAATAACTTTGTTGTCTTCTTTTTCATTTTCCCTCTCCTTATAAAAATTCTTTATTATCTCCTGTTGCCAGGGGAAGTTCTGATTGTTTAAGCCTCTCAGCCTTTAACTGAACCAACCATGATTCCTGAATCAAAATACTTCTGGAAGAATGGATACATTACTATAAGCGGTAAGCTTGAAATAATGATGGTTGCATATTTAAGAAGTTCTGCAAGCTGTGCTCTCTGAGCTGTACTCTGCATATCTGCTATCATTCCCGGATCCGGTTCATTCTGGATGAGGATAGCCCTAAGCACCAGCTGAAGAGGCTGCTTATCTGCTGAATTCAGATAGATCATTGCATCAAAGTAGCTGTTCCACATTCCTACAAACTGCCACAATATCAGCACTGCTATAAGTGGTGTGCACACAGGAAGAAGTATTCTGAAGAAGAACACCAATTCATTAGCTCCGTCCACATCAGCAGCTTCTCTAAGTTCGCTTGGAATACCTTTGTAGTAAGTTCTTGCGATGATCATGTTCCATACGCTAAATGATCCCGGAAGAATTACAGCCCACATGGTATCAAGAAGTCCAATGTTACTGATAAGAAGGTATGTAGGAATCAGTCCTCCGCCAAAGAACATTGTGATAATAAAGATTGCGTTAAAAAACTTCTTGCCTTTAAAATCATCTCTTGACATTGGATACGCACACAAAAGTGTTATAAATACAGAAATAACCGCAAATAATACGGAATATATAATTGAATTTCTAAATCCAATCCATATCTGAGAATTGGTCAAAACTCTCTCATAAGCTGTAAGAGTCCATTTGCTGAAATCAAATACTATTCCCTTGTTCTGAAGTGTTATAGGATCCATGAAGGAAGCTACAATAATATAAACTACAGGGCCTATGATAGCCATTACAAAGGCTGCAAGGAGAATATAACCAGCCAAAAGAAATGCTTTATCTCCAATGGAAGCTCTGGCAAATTCGCTTTTTTTAATATTTACTGTCTGTTGCATTTCGCTCCCCCTTATAGTCCCTGACCGTCGTTAAGCTTCTCAACAACCTTATTAACCACTATGAGAAGAATTACATTTACGATCGTATTAAATAATCCAACCGCTGTTGAATAACTGTAATCACCATTCAAAAGACCTTTTTTGTAAACATAAGTAGCTATGATCTCAGATGAAGCAAGGTTCATATCTGACTGAAGTGCATAGGCCTTTTCAAAGCCGATACTCATAATGTTTCCTGCCTGAAGGATGAATTGGATAACTACCATATCCTTGATAGCCGGCCACTCTACTGCCTTGATCTGTTGCCAGATATTGGCTCCATCAATCTGTGCTGCCTCTTTGAGTTCCTTGCTGGCATTTGAAAGAGCTGCTGTGTACATGATCGATGCCCAGCCGGCGCCCTGCCAGATACCACTTATGATGTAGATTGGTCTGAATGCTGCAGGGATTGTCAAAAAGTTGATGTTCGTTCCCAAAAGCATATTGAATGGTCCTGTAACCGACAAAAGAATCCTGACCATACCACAGAGGACTATGACAGATATGAAGTTAGGCATATACAGAACAAGCTGTATCTTCTGTTTGATCTTGCTACTAGCAATCCTGTTAAGTAGAAGCGCCAGTATTATCGG
This sequence comes from uncultured Lachnospiraceae bacterium, assembly GCA_902778165.1. Classification (GTDB taxonomy): domain Bacteria; phylum Bacillota; class Clostridia; order Lachnospirales; family Lachnospiraceae; genus Colinaster. The sequence continues at coordinate 51,323 of CACYWQ010000007.1, read as the reverse complement.
CATTGGAAATCCCCATAACAGACCGAAAACACTTAACTTTAATGTATTGGCAAGATACTGAAGAAAATCCGGCGATGATAAAAACTGTTTAAAGTATTTAAGGCCAACCCATTCGCTTCCCAAAATGCCTTTGAATGGATTGTATTTCTGGAAAGCAATCAGAATGCCTCCCATCGGAATGTACCTGAACACTATTGTCAGTAACAGGGCTGGCCCCAGAAAGAACACATATAGTTGCCAATGCTGTTTAACATATACCAGGGTGTTATACATCGAATTATCTTTTACCTTTGTGTTCATGTAGCCCCTCCCAAGTTTTACATTTGCATAATTCTCATTTGCATATGTAAAATATAGCACACATATTTTCAACTGTCAACATAATTATTTTACATTTGCACGATATATATTTACATTTGACACTTTAGTTTTTACGTTTTATAATGATATTGGTGTCAAAAAGTCATAAATACCTACTATCTGGGGCACACCCATCTTTTGACACATTCATCTTTTATTTAGAAAGTGGAGACTACATTATGCCAGCAAAAGTCACCTTACAGGATATAGCAGATGCTCTTGGAGTATCCAGAAATACCGTATCCAAGGCTATAAATAACACCGGAGTTTTAGCTGAAGCTACCAGACAGAGAGTTTTAGAGAAGGCTATCGAAATGGGATACAAGCAATTTTCTTATGCCAATTCCATTTCAGACATTACAAATCCTTTCAGTTCCCAGCCCAAGGCTTCAGGAGAGATTGCTCTCTTTTCAGGCAATTTCCTTAATAATTCTCACTTTGCTTCTACCATGCTGGATAAATTTCAATATGAAATTTCTCTGCTTGGCTATAGCCTGACAATGCACCGGGTTGATCATCAGAATATAGAGTCAAGAACTCTTCCTCTCTCATACAGACCGGATAACACCAAGGCTATTGTATGCATCGAAATGTTTGATCACTCCTATTGTGAAATGTTGTGCAGCCTAGGATTACCTGTTCTCATGATAGATGCTCCCGTTGCAAGCTACTGGAGACCATTAAACGCAGATGTTCTGCTCATGGATAATTTTTCCAATATATATACAGTCGTTAATGACATGAGCAAAAAGGGAATTGCAAAGATAGGATTTGTAGGCCAGGTCACACATTGCCGTTCTTTCTACGAGCGATTCATAGCCTTTAGGGAGGCAATGTATATCAATGATCTGAACTTTGACGAAAAATATTGTCTTACAGAGGTTCATCCTCACGGATTAGAATATAGAGAATACTTATTCGAAGCTCTTACGAAGATTCAAGAAATGCCCGAACTCTTTATTTGTGCCAACGATTTTGTAGCTCTCGATCTGATATCCGGCCTCAAGAGAATGGGAATAGAATGTCCACGTGATATCAAGATATTCGGTTTTGATGATTCCCCCGAGTCCAAGATCATGTCTCCTTCTCTCTCAACCAGCCACATACACAGCCAGATAATCGGTTATTCAGCTGCCAGCCTTGTAATCTCAAGGATTGAGCAGCCTGATCTCAATTACAGGATAACCTATACAGAGACTGAACTTATTTACAGAGAATCAACACAGATGTAATAAAATGTAAAAAGAAAGCCCCGTAAATACGGGGCTTCCAGAAAATTCAATTTTGTTACAATTATCTCTTACTGAACTGAGGAGCACGTCTCGCTGCCTTGAGACCATACTTCTTACGTTCTTTCATACGAGGATCTCTTGTAAGGAATCCTGCTGACTTAAGTGTAGGTCTTAACTCCTCATCAACCTGGAGTAAAGCTCTTGCGATACCGTGTCTGATGGCACCTGCCTGACCCGTGTATCCGCCGCCCTTAACATTGACCTTCACATCATACTTCTCTACATTATCTGTAGCTACGAGAGGCTGACGAACGATAACCTTAAGTGTCTCAAGACCGAAGTATTCGTCGATGTCTCTCTTATTGATTGTTATATTGCCCTTACCGGGTACCAGATATACTCTGGCGATAGAACTCTTTCTTCTACCGGTACCGTAGTACTGAGCACTCTTCTTAGCCTTAGCCATTACAATTCTCCTTTCCTATCTTAGAACGTTAATACCTCAGGCTTCTGAGCTGCATGCTTGTGCTCCGGTCCTGCGTAAACGAAAAGCTTCTTATACATCTGTCTTCCTAAAGGTCCCTTGGGAAGCATACCCTTAACAGCGAGCTCTATAACTTCCTCAGGCTTCTTAGCGATCTTCTCTCTTAAAGTTGTATCCTTCATACCACCTACGTAGTCTGAATGATGATAATAAACCTTCTGATCAAGCTTCTTACCTGTAACTGCTACCTTCTCAGCGTTGATAACTATAACATAGTCACCTGTATCAATATGCGGTGTGAAGATAGGCTTATTCTTGCCGCGAAGTACCTTGGCTACTTCTGAAGCAAGGCGGCCAAGTGTCTGACCCTCTGCGTCCACTACATACCACTTTCTGTCGACTGTAGCAGGATTAGCCATGAATGTCTTCATATGTATCTCCTTTACTAATAATCCTAATATGTTCATGCGAGTGGTCGAAAAATCGGGGCTATTGACTCTTCTTCCCACCAAAGACTGCCTTCCATCTGACAGTCACACTGAGTGATTATACGACACACACGAATGTGTGTCAACCATTTTATGCCTAAATTAAGCCAAAAAATCGCCGACCATAAGGCCGGCGATTCATAACAAGCATTAATCTGTTATCTTACGCCTCAACCTTGGGTATAAGATCAATAGACTTCTTAAGATCTTCATCCGTAGGGATGTAGTCGCTCATTTCCTTATCATTGTACTTCTGATATGCAACAAGATCAAAATAACCTGTTCCCGTAAGACCGAATACGATGTTCTTGGCCTCACCCGTCTCCTTGCACTTAAGAGCCTCATCTATGGCTACTCTTATGGCATGGCTTGACTCCGGAGCAGGAAGAATACCTTCAACACGTGCAAACATCTCAGCCGCTTCGAATACAGCAGTCTGCTCAACACTTCTTGCCTTAATAAGTCCCTGATCGTATAACTCTGATACAATTGAACTCATGCCGTGGTATCTTAAGCCGCCTGCATGGTTCGCTGAAGGGATGAAGCCACTTCCGAGTGTGTACATCTTAGCAAGGGGACATACTTTACCCGTATCACAGAAGTCATATGCATATACACCTCTTGTAAGGGAAGGACATGATGCGGGCTCAACCGCGATGATCTCATAATTATTCTCACCGCGAAGGATCTCGCCGGCAAAAGGCGAGATAAGTCCGCCTAAGTTAGAACCGCCACCTGCACATCCTATGATCATGTCAGCCTTAATACCGTACTTATCAAGAGCGGCCTTGGTCTCAAGACCTATGACCGACTGATGAAGGAGCACCTGGGAAAGAACGCTTCCAAGCACATATCTGTATCCATCCTGAGATACAGCTGCTTCTACTGCTTCAGAAATCGCACAGCCAAGGCTTCCGGTTGTACCCGGGAACTCAGCATTGATCTTGCGTCCTACTTCTGTATCCATAGAAGGAGAAGGTGTTACCTTAGCTCCGTATGTGCGCATAACCTCGCGTCTGAAAGGCTTCTGCTCATAAGATACCTTAACCATGTATACCTGACAGTCAAGATCGAAATATGAACATGCCATCGAAAGAGCAGTACCCCACTGACCTGCGCCGGTCTCCGTGGTCACGCCCTTAAGGCCCTGCTTCTTGGCATAATATGCCTGAGCTATGGCCGAATTAAGTTTGTGAGAACCTGATGTATTGTTGCCTTCGAACTTATAGTAGATATGAGCGGGCGTTCCAAGCTTCTTCTCAAGACAATATGCTCTTACAAGCGGTGAGGGACGGTACATCTTATAGAATTCCCTGATCTCTGCAGGGATCTCAAAAAATCTCGTTGTATCGTCAAGTTCCTGGGCTACCAGTTCCTCACAGAATACTGCAGACAACTCTTCCTTGGTCACGGGCTTAAGAGTTCCCGGATTAAGAAGCGGTGCAGGCTTCTTCTTCATATCGCCGCGGACATTGTACCATTCCTTCGGCATCTCATTCTCTTCAAGATAGATCTTATAAGGTATCTCGCTCATATTAAATCCTCCAATCTCCTGTAGTCCCCTCCGGACTATGTTAACACTGCGACTATCATATCATATATAGTCGTCACGTTCTATAATTATTTCATTATGATACACTGTTAAAGTATCTGTACACAGAGCTACTCCGTATCGATAATAGAGATAAGGGTCAGGCCTTTGGCCGGTGCAGTCTCACAGGCACGGGTCCTGTCACGTGCATCAAGTATGGTCTTAACATCATCGGATGTAATCTTATGCTGGCCGACTGCGATCAATGTACCGGCAATTATCCTTACCATATTATATAAGAAACCGTATCCCTTAACTCGAATGATCAGTTCTTCGGAAGGTATTCCACCACCTGACGCCGACGGATTCTCTTCTATATCAATCGATATAATCTCTCTTGTCTTATCTTCGACAGGTGAAGCCGCCGCACAGAAACTTGTGAAATCATGTTCACCAACAAGATGACCTGCTGCCTTACGCATGGCATCAATGTCAAGTTCTCCCCATACATTCCATGTGTATCTTACGCGCAGAGGATCCGGAATGATTCCTCTGTCTATTCTGTACTCATAGGTCTTAATGGTCTTAACTTTCCTCGGATGCCAATCGATGTCCACCTCTTGTGAATTTATGACACGAATGTCACGTGGCAGAAATGCGTTAATTGCAGCCGTGAAGCGCTCTGCGGGAATCGTACTCTCCGTATCAAACACAGCCCTGTTACCCTTGCCATGAACGCCTGCATCGGTTCTTGAGGCTCCTATTACCTCAATGACTGTTCCGGTCAATTCCTCAATCGCACGGTTAAGTTCGCCTTCTATCGTGGGTCCGTTATCCTGTAACTGCCATCCGTGATATTCAGTTCCGTCATATGCTACCGTAAGAAGTATTCTTCTCATATTATCATCTCTAAGTGCGGTTAATTGAATTGATATTGATCAGCCCTTCTTCTCGAAATGCTGATAATCCTTCTGTGTACTCCAGTTACCGCCCCATTTAAATCCATGCTGCTTAAATAACTTACAGGCAAGATCATCCTCATCTATCTTATGCGGGAAATCCTGTGTCCTGTCCACATACATCTCACTTTCCTTGGGCGATATATAATCTGTTCCGTTCTCTCCCTTACCGTATACGATATACGGATTATAGAAAGGATTAAGATCTATGGCTCTTCCGTATGCATGGTTGGACAGGCTATTGCTGTTTTCAACTGTTCTGTAGCAGAAACAGCTCGTATTATTGGCAAGCATCGAAGCAGTATCATCCGCATCAAAATCATCAATGAGCCTGATGCTCTCTATCTGGTATTCATGCAGATACAGTTCATGGAATATCTCTGTCACATCCGAAGCTATCGCCACGTTGCATACCATCTCACCCACAGCTTCATTGCCGTTAAAATCAATGTATTTAAGCCTTAAATACCTTAAACAGTCGTAATTGACCTTATTCTCATTAATATCATCGGGGTATGAGACTCCCTGCATTCTGTCCCGGATCGCCTGCGGAATAGGCTCGTAATAGAACCCTTCAGCAACAATCGTGCGCATATCGGTTCCGGAATATTCATCTTCAAATTCCTTAATAGTATTTAAAGACGTATTACTATCCTCGGTGTTCGCCCCGTCAGTGGGTGCACCCGGAGTAACAGTGTTCTCTAAATCGGTCGCTTTTTCCGCTGTAGCAGATTCAGATACATTTGCAGAATCGGTCGCATTTAATGCACTCTCTTTAGATACCTCATCCGTAACTATAGGTGTTACCTGTATGGCAACGGGTACCTGTTGCTCAGGATGCTCATTGGCATAATCCGAGAGTGTCTGCGAACCTCCCAAATATCTGGCAGTAAGTGACAGCAGCACTATGATGGCCACAAGCGCCACTATTGCCTTAATTATCTTAGAGTCAATCCTCTTCATCCTACCGTTCCCTCATTAATACTACAACATCATCCTTAACACTATGCTTGATGCAAGCAGAAGAACAAGGCAGAAATAGCCCACATAGTCCCTTGCTTCATAGTGCAGAGGCTTCATTCTGGTACGTCTGTCTCCGCCGCGATAGCCTCTGGCTTCCATTGCAAGGGCAAGGTCACCGGCACGACGAAATGCTGATACGAATAAGGGTACCAGGATGGGCACCAGGCTCTTGGCCCTGTCTATAAGACCGCCCTCATCGAAACTTGCACCCCTAGCCATCTGTGCCTTCATTATCTTATCCGTCTCTTCCATAAGAATCGGGATGAAACGAAGTGCAATGGACATCATCATCGCCACCTCATGTACGGGCGCATGTATTACCTTAAGGGGACTAAGCAGCCTCTCAAGTCCGTCCGTTAACTGATTGGGCGTTGTGGTAAGGGTCATAATGTTGGAACCGATTATCAAATATATCAGTCTCACAGCCATTCTTGTGGCTAGGATCGCACCCTCTTTGGTGATTGCCAGGCGCCAGAACTTAACAAGTATATCTCCCGGCGTCATAAAGAGATTGAATACCACTGTTAACGCGATCAGAAACGCAATAGACTTCATGCCTTTAAGCATGAAACGCACAGGCACCCTGGATAAGGCTATGGCCGTAACCAGGAATACCGTAGCCAATAAGTATCCCCAAATATTGTCGGCCACAAACAGTGCCGCTATATATACAATTGTTCCGGTTAATTTCACTCTGGGGTCTAATCTGTGCAGGACGGAATCCGTCTGATAGTACTGACCCAGAGTCATTCTATCACTCATTCCGTTCTCCTTTATTCTCAAGGCCCAGTACGCGAATTATCTCATCGGCTGCCTTATCAACCTTAGTGATGTTATCGGATATATCAAAGCCCTTATTCTTAAGTGCGGATAATACGCTTGTTACCTGAGGAACCGACAGTCCCATCTCTTTAAGTTCTTCGGCGTGTGCAAATATCTCATCCGGTACATCGTTATACATTATCCTGCCCTTGTTCATCACTATGATCCTGTCGGCATAGCCCGCAACATCTTCCATGCTGTGGCTGACAAGCAGAATAGTGATTCCTTCTTTATCATGAAGATTACGAAGGACATTTAATATCTCATCCCTTCCTCCGGGATCAAGTCCTGCCGTGGGTTCATCCAATATAAGTACCTTAGGCTTCATGGCAAGCACGCCTGCTATGGCAACTCTTCGCTTCTGACCGCCCGATAATTCAAATGGCGATACTTCCCAAAGCGACTCATCCACACCCGCAAGCTTAAGTGCCTCCTTTACTCTTATATCAATCTCTTCCTTTGACAGTTTAAGATTCTTGGGACCGAAAGATACATCAGCATACACGGTCGTCTCAAACAACTGGTGCTCAGGATACTGGAATACAAGACCCACATTGCTTCTAAGTTCTCTTAGATCCATACTCTTATCCGCAATGTCCTTACCGTCGTATAACACCTGACCCGATGTCGGTTTGACCAATCCGTTCATATGCTGTATCAGCGTTGATTTGCCTGATCCCGTATGTCCTATAAGCGCATAGAACACACCGTCCTCAAGTACAAGATTAATATCTTCCAAAGCCCTGTAGGATAGTGTGCTGTCAGGATCGTATATGTAGTTGACGTTTCTTAATTCTATCGCCATTTATCTTTCTTTCAACGCATCAAGCGCATTTGCAAGTTCATCCGGTGTCAATACATCTTCAGGTACATTTACTCCGCGCTTCCTTAATTCATGTGCCAACGCCGTCACCTGAGGTACATCAAGCTTAAGCTTCTTAAGTTCATCTCTTCTTACAAATATCTCTCTCGGTGTTCCCTCCATGGCAATCTTACCCTTGTCCATTACAAACACCTTGTCCGCATGGATCACCTCATCCATGTAGTGAGTGATAAGGATAATCGTTACTTTCTCAACATCATTAAGTGCTCTTGCCGCTCTGATGACTTCCCATCTGCCCGAAGGATCAAGCATCGCCGTGGGTTCATCAAGCACGATGCACTTAGGATGCATGGCAATTACACCGGCAATGGACACTCTCTGCTTCTGTCCTCCGGATAGCTTATTGGGCGAATGTTCCCTGTACTCCCACATACCTACAGCCTTAAGAGACTCTTCAACTCTCTCCCATATCTGTTCCGTAGGAATACCCATATTCTCAGGGCCGAATCCTACATCCTCCTCAACGATCTGACCTATTATCTGATTGTCAGGATTCTGGAATACCATTCCGGCGGTCTCTCTTATATCCCACAGGTTGGCAGGATCCTTAGTATTCTTGCCGTCTACCCATACAGAACCTTCAGTGGGAAAAAGAATGGCGTTTAAGTGCGCGGCAAAGGTCGACTTACCTGAACCGTTCGCGCCGAGTATTGCTATGAACTGTCCTTCCTTCACATCAATGCTTACGCCGTCAACAGCTCTTATCTTGCCAATCACTTCACCGTTGTCATCACGCTTGGTATATTCATATATAAGATTGTCGGTTTTGATCAATGAATCCATAGACGATACCTGTATGACTTATGAATACACATATGTCAAAAAAGGCCTGACACTGAGTCAGGCCTTCTTAATAATTTACATCTTAGACAAGTTCAAGTAATACTTCCATTGCACCGTCGCCCTTACGCTGACCGATCTTAACGATTCTTGTGTATCCGCCGTTACGAGTCGCATACTTGGGTGCTATCTCATCGAAAAGCTTAGCCGGCATATCAACACTCTTAGTATTCTTCTTTCTGCCTGCTGCCTCCTTGGGAACTTCCTTAACAGGAACCATGGCCTTGAGCATCTGTCTTCTGGCATGGAGTCTTGAAGGCATATCCTTCTTAATCTCCTTATCTACCTCATCATAAACAGTTACCTTCTTGCCATCCTTCTCTTCCTTAACTCTCTTGCCGTCCTTGTCCTTGCGGGCAACCTTAGCCTTAACGGTTACTGTCTCGAAGTTGCTCTGCTCCTTGACTGCAAGTGCGATAAGTCCCTCGGCGATCTTCTGAACTTCCTTAGCCTTAGCTTCGGTTGTTACGATCTTGCCGTTATAAAGAAGTGCTGTTACCTGGTTCTTAAGTAATGCTCTTCTCTGATCTGATGTTCTGCTTAACTTTCTGTACTTTGCCATTTTACTCTCCTTTTCTTTAGGATCTGCCTGTGGTCTTATGATCCGGTGGGAAGATGCGGAACGGTACTCTTCGGATTTATCCGATCCGTATTAGTGATTAGTTATTAATTGTTGGAACTTAACTTAAGTCCTAACTCATTAAGCTTAGCCAATACCTCGTCAAGTGACTTCTTACCGAGGTTACGTACCTTCATCATGTCATCGGGAGTCTTATTGATAAGCTCCTGAACTGTGTTGATGCCTGCACGCTTAAGGCAATTGTAAGAACGAACTGAGAGTTCAAGCTCATCGATGCTCATAACAAGAAGTGTCTTCTCGCTGCCCTCTTTCTCCTTCTTAGCCATTACCTGAAGATTCTCACCTGCGTCAGAGAGATCTATAAAGAGGCTTAAGTGCTCACTAAGTACCTTAGCTGCAAGGCTTACTGCCTCATCAGGTGTTACTGTACCGTTGGTTGATACATCAAGTGTGAGCTTGTCATAATCTGTGATATGACCTACACGTGTATTCTCAACTGTTACATTAACTCTCTCAACGGGTGTATAGATTGAATCAATTGCTATAACACCGATGGGAAGATCTTCGTTCTTATTCTTGTCGGCAGATACATATCCTCTGCCCTTGGTGATTGTAAGCTCCATGTAGAGCTTGCCACCGCTTAATGTAGCGATTGTCTGATTCGGATTAAGAATCTCTATATCAGAATCGACACGGATGTCAGATGCCTTGACAACACCTTCACCCTCATATTCGATAACAGCAGTCTTGGGCTCGAAGCTCTCGCTGTTATTTCTGATTGCAAGGCTCTTGATGTTCATGATTATCTCAGTAACATCTTCCTTGACTCCCGGTATAGAAGAGAACTCATGAAGTACTCCGTCTATCTTAACCTGGCTTACTGCAGCGCCGGGAAGTGAAGATAACATGATTCTGCGAAGAGAATTGCCGAGAGTGATACCATAACCTCTCTCAAGCGGCTCTGCTACGAATCTGCCGTACTTCTTGTCCTCAGACATCTCAGTAATCTCAATATTGGGTCTCTCAAAATCGAACATTTAACTTCCTCCATATGCCAAAGCTTGGGAAACTTATACGTATTATTTTGAATACAACTCGACGATAAGCATCTCGTTAACAGGTACGTCTATCATATCTCTTGTCGGAAGGTTCTTGATAGTACCCTTAAGACCCTCGACATCAACATCCATCCACTCAGGTGTGATACGTGATGCTGTAATCTCTGCTATATCCTTAAATCTCTGTGAAGACTTAGCCTTCTCAGCTATCTCAATAACGTCTCCGGCCTTAATCTGGTATGAAGGAATGTTAACTACCTTACCGTTAACTGTTACACTCTTGTGATCTACGACCTGTCTTGCTTCCTTACGTGTTCTTGCAAATCCCATTCTGAATACTACAGAATCAAGTCTGCTCTCAAGTAATACCATAAGGTTCTCACCGGTCATACCCTTCATTCTGTCAGCCTTCTCGTAATAGTTACGGAAAGGCTTCTCAAGTACACCGTAGATGAACTTAGCCTTCTGCTTCTCACGAAGCTGTAAGCCGTATTCACTCATCTTCTTGTTACCGTGTGTCTTCTGTCTGTTAGACTTCTTATCGTAGCCTAAGAATACAGGATCAAGATCAAGTGATCTGCATCTCTTAAGCACGGGTGTGCGATTTACTGCCATTTTAATCTCCTTTTAAATGATGTTTACAACGTATCCGTTACGGAACGCCTTCATCCATACTGATAACATCCGGGTGTTTTGTTTATAAAACACTCAAAATTAAACTCTACGTCTCTTGGGAGGTCTGCATCCGTTATGAGGAACAGGAGTCACGTCTCTGATAGACTCAACCTGAAGACCGTTAGCCTGAAGCGCTCTGATAGCTGCTTCACGTCCTGAACCGGGTCCCTTAACGAATACGTCAACCTTCTTAAGGCCGTGAACTGTTGCTGCCTTGGTAGCTGTCTCAGCTGCCATCTGTGCTGCGTAAGGAGTAGACTTCTTAGATCCTCTGAATCCAAGTCCGCCTGCACTTGCCCAGCTTATTGCGTTACCCTGGTCATCTGTAAGTGTTACGATTGTGTTGTTAAAAGAAGCCTGAATATGAGCCTGACCATGCTCAATATTCTTCTTAACACGCTTCTTAGCAACCTTCTTGACTGCTTTAGCCATTTCTATATACCTCTTTCTTCCTATTGACCTGTACGAGTGACGTACAGAGGGACAATGTCACCTATCCACGAATGATATATCCGCTTCGTCCCTGACAGTAAGAAAACCTTACTTACTACTTAATTAATTACTTCTTCTTATTTGCTACGGTTCTCTTAGGACCCTTACGTGTACGTGCGTTGGTCTTAGTCTTCTGACCACGAACGGGAAGGTTACGTCTGTGACGGATACCTCTGTAGCAACCGATCTCCTGGAGTCTCTTAATGTTAAGAGCTGTCTCTCTTCTGAGATCACCTTCTACCATGTACTCAGCTTCGATAATCTCGTTGATCTTCTTCTCTTCCTCACTTGTAAGATCCCTTACTCTTGTATCGGGATTAACCTTAGCCTTCTCAAGAATCTTGTTAGCGCTTACACGACCTATTCCATACACATATGTAAGACCGATTTCTACTCTCTTATCTCTCGGAAGGTCTACACCTGCAATACGAGCCATTTTTTCCTCCTTTGCGGCGATAATGATCGCCGTCCATAAACAATTTGTGCTGATTGATTGGGGTAATTACTTACCCAGCAAGCTTACTGCCTGCCTTTCCGAACTGTGAATAACGACATTCGGTATCAATAGGACAATTCCGTGGCTTCGGAATCTATACTATATCAACCCTGTCTCTGCTTGTGCTTAGGGTTCTCGCAGATTACTCTAATAGAACCTTTTCTCTTGATAATTTTGCACTTTTCACAAATCGGCTTAACTGATGATCTAACCTTCATTTCTTAGACCTCCTTTCTACCTCTTGTCTAAAAAGTCCGCTAAAAAAGTCCGTTTAACATTATATCAAAGCATAAATGCCTTGTAAACAGTTTTTTTAATTATTTATCTCTCCATACGATTCTTCCCTTGGATAAGTCATAAGGGCTCATTTCGAGTGTAACCTTATCGCCGGGTAATATTCTTATGAAGTTCTGACGAAGCTTACCGCTTATGTGTGCAAGTACAACGTGTCCGTTCTCAAGTTCTACCTTAAACATCGTGTTGGGAAGCTTCTCAACTACCTTGCCTTCAATCTCAATTACATCAGTTTTTGACATCCTAATCTCCTTATAATACAGTGTCTACAGAATCGTAAGTATCTCGGGTTCTCCCTCGGTGATTAATATCGTGTTCTCATAATGTGATGAGGGAAGTCCATCCTCTGCTACAACCGTCCAGTCATCATCAAGCCATTCAACATCCGCTCTTCCCATATTGATCATGGGCTCTATGGCAAGCGTCATGCCCGGAACTAACTTCGGTCCTCTTCTGTTCTGCCTAAAGTTCGGTATCTGGGGATCCTCATGAAGCGCGGTTCCTATTCCGTGTCCAACAAGTTCTCTTACTATGCCGTATCCGAATCCCGATACATAATCATCTATCGCATTGGATATATCGAAAAGATGATTTCCTGCCTTGGCATATTTGATTCCTTCAAAGAATGCCTGCTTGGTTACATCCATAAGCTGCTGTACTTCCGGACTAACCTCGCCTACCGCGTAGGTCCTTGCGGCATCCGAATGATAACCCTTATATATGAGTCCGCAATCAAGGCTTACTATGTCGCCTTCCTGCAGTATCCTGTGCTTACTCGGGATTCCGTGTACCACTTCCTCGTTAACGGATACGCATATGCTTGCGGGAAAACCATTATAATTCTTGAAGTTCGGTGTGCATCCGAAACCGTGTATCAAAGACTCTCCGAGTCTGTCTATATCATAGGTGGATATTCCGGGTCTTATTATCCCCGCCATCTCTTCGTGAACCTTGGCAAGCAACTTGCAGGACTCACGCATGAGTTGTATTTCTCTTTCGGACTTAATTGATATTGCCATCTTATTAATCCTCCGATTTAATTAACCAAGGATATCCGTTATAGCCTTAAATACATCCATCATATCAACAGTGCCGTCCACCGTCTTAAGGATATTCTTCTTAGTGTAGTATTCGATAAGCGGCTGTGTCTGCTCATGATATACGGACAATCTCTTCTGAACCGTCTCCGGCTTATCGTCATCTCTTAATATAAGTTCGCTTCCGCACTTATCGCAGATGCCTTCTTTCTTAGGCGGTACATGCTCTATATGATATGTAGCTCCGCATGTTACACATGCTCTTCTGCCACCCATACGTTTTACGATGTTCTCATCGGGTACATCCACATCTATTGCGAAGTCAACCTTATCATTAAGTTCCGTAAGCGCCTTATCAAGTACCTCAGCCTGAGGAATAGTACGCGGGAAACCATCAAGCACATAACCGTTTTTGCAGTCATCCTTGGCTACTCTGTCAAGTAAGATCTTAACGGTAAGCTCATCGGGAACCAGCTGTCCCTTATCCATATAGCCCTTGGCTTCCTTACCAAGAGGAGTACCTTCTTTGATATTTGCTCTGAAAATATCTCCTGTTGAGATGTGCGGAATTCCGTATTTCTCAGCTATCATCTTGGCCTGTGTACCTTTGCCGGCACCGGGCGCACCTAACATAATTATCTTCATAATCAAGTCCCTTTCTATATATATGTATTAATCGGGAAAATGGACAAGGCGACTGTGACATCACCTTGCCCCAATATATCCATTGACCAAATTAGTCATTTAAGAAGCCCTTATAATTTCTTACAAGCATCTGTGACTCAACCTGCTTGATCGTCTCTAAGATAACGCTGACGATGATTATAAGGCTTGTGCCGCCGAACGATACGCTGGCATTGAACAATCCGTTGAAAACGAAAGGCAGGATACCGATTATCGTAAGTCCGCATGCACCTATGAATATTATGTACTTAAGAATCTTACTTAAGTAATCGCTTGTAGGCTTACCGGGTCTGATTCCCGGGATGAAGCCGCCGCTCTTCTTCATATTATCAGCCACCTCAGTAGGATTGAAAGTGATTGATGTATAGAAGTAAGCGAAGAATAATACCAATAAGATGTATACAACTAAGCCCCATGAGTACTTGGGAGTATTGATTCTGCACCAGTTGCTTGAGCTTAAGCCCTTAAGTATCTCCGCTCCCACTCCCGATGCCTGAGCACCGATTAAAGATCCGATGATCACAGGAAACTCAAGTATAGAGCTTGCGAAGATAATCGGGATAACACCCGCGGTATTAATCTTAAGCGGAATGTGTGTACTGTTGCCGCCTACCATTCTGCGTCCCTGTACCTTCTTGGCATACTGGACGGGAATTCGGCGCTCACCATCATTTAAGATGATAACAAGTACGATCATTGCTGCTATTATTGCAAGTATTATCACTGATGATAATACGGCAAGCGCAATTGCTTTGCCCTTAACGAACTGCTCGTACAGACTTGCAAGGTCCTGAGGTATACGAGAGATAATGTTAATGATGAGGACTATTGATATACCGTTGCCCACACCGTTCTCCGTGATACGCTCACCGATCCACATAAGCACTGCAGAACCTGCTGTTAAGGCTGTGACTACAGTAATCACATTTAATGCATTGAACTGCTCAAGTAAGCCGCTTCTTCCGAATCCGATCGCCATTGCTGTAGATTCGATAAGTGCAAGACCTACTGTTACATATCTGGTGATGGATGCAATCTTCTTACGTCCATCTTCACCTTCCTTCTGCATCTCCTCAAGTGCAGGTATGGCTATTGTCATAAGCTGCATAATGATCGAAGATGTGATATAGGGGGTGATGTTCAATGCGAATACGGACATGTTCAGGAATGAACCGCCTGTAAATGCATCAAAGAAATTAAATGTGTTGCCGCTCTGTGCAGCAAACCATCTGGCGAAATAAGTTCTGTCAACACCCGGAACCGGAAGCTGTGAACCCAAACGGATAACTACAAGCATCGCGAATGTGAATAAAATCTTATCTCTAATCTCTTTGATCTTTAACGCATTCTTAAGTGTCGTAAACATCAGATCACCTCTACTGTTCCACCAAGCTCCTCAATTTTTGCCTTAGCTGACTCAGAGAAAGCATTAGCCTTGACATTGAGCTTCTTGGTAAGTTCTCCGTTTCCTAAGATCTTTACTCCATCCTTGGGATCCTTGATAAGGCCAACTTCCAACATCTTCTCGATGGTTACGTTGGAACCTGATCTGAATCTCTCAAGTTCACTTATATTGATTGCTACGATTTCCTTAGTATTACGATTGGTGAAGCCACGCTTGGGAAGTCTTCTGTATAACGGCATCTGACCACCCTCGAAGCCTATTCTGGGAGCACCTGAACGAGCCTTCTGACCCTTGTGGCCCTTGCCGGCTGTCTTGCCGTTTCCTGAACCGTGTCCACGGCCTCTTCTAAAATTATCGCTGTGCTTTGAGCCCTCTGCAGGCTTAAGGTTAGATAATTCCATTGCCTTTACCTCCTTTATTATTCTGCATCCTCTACCTTGAGCATGTATCCGACCTTGCGAATCATACCCTTAGTAGCGTCGTTGTCCGGTAATAATACAGACTTATTAAGTTTGTTAAGACCCATAGCTTCGATTGTCGCTCTGTTCTTGGGAACGGCACCTATAGGAGACTTAACCAATGTGATTTTCAGCATTTTCTGCTTCTTTGCTGCCATTTTTATCTACCTCCTATGCCAGAATCTCTTCTACAGACTTACCACGCTTCTTAGCTACTTCCTCGGGATCCTTAACTGCGCTTAATCCTGCTATTGTAGCTAATACAACGTTCTGCTTATTATTTGAACCAAGTGACTTGGTACGAATGTTCTTGATACCTGCAAGCTCACACACATTTCTTGCGGGACCGCCTGCGATGATACCTGTACCTTCGGGAGCCTTCTTAAGAAGAACTTCTGAAGAACCGAACTTACCTAACTGATCGTGTGTAACTGATGCATTCTCATCAAGTGCGATAGATACCATATTCTTGATAGCATCTTCCTTACCCTTACGTATAGCCTCAGGGATCTCGGTAGCCTTGCCTAAGCCTGCTCCTACATGTCCGGCACCGTCTCCGACAACGACTAAGGCTGTGAAGCGCATGTTACGACCACCCTTGACAACCTTGGTTACACGCTTGATAGAGACAACCTTCTCGGTCAATTCCATGTTCTCTGTATCTATGATAGTACGTTTCATGTTATCTTTCCTTTCCTAGAATTCTAAGCCGGCTTCTCTGGCCGCCTCTGCCAATGCCTTAACCTTGCCCTGATATATGAAACCGCCTCTGTCGAATACGACTTCCTTGATTCCCTTCTCAAGTGCGCGCTTGGCAATAACCGTGCCCACATATGCTGCTGCTTCAACATCATTGGTCTTCTTGAGCTCGCCTGCAACTTCTTTCTCTACAGTGCTTGCTGCAACAAGTGTCTTAGCTGCATCATCATCTATAATTTGAGCATACATATGATTATTGCTTCTGAACACCGACAATCTCGGTCTTACAGCAGTACCGCTGAAACGGTTACGTGTCTTTAAGTGCTTCTTAGCACGTACTTCTTGTCTTGATTTCTTACTAACCATTGTTCACTCTCCTTATATTACTTCTTACCGGTCTTACCAACCTTGCGTCTGATATGCTCATCGGCATACTTAATACCCTTACCCTTATAAGGCTCAGGTCTTCTCTTGTCTCTTATCTCGGCTGCGAACTGACCGACCTTCTCTTTGTCGATACCCTTTACTATGATGATATTCTGACCATCAAGCACAGTCTCGATACCCTCAGGATCTTCCATCTCTACAGGGTGTGAATAACCAAGTGAGAGTGTAAGCTTTTTGCCCTGCTTAGCTGCACGGTAGCCGACACCGTTTACTTCAAGTTTCTTCTCATAACCTTCTGTAACACCTATAACCATGTTGTTGATAAGTGTTCTTGTGAGTCCGTGAAGACTCTTCATCTTCTTAAGGTCATTAGGTCTGCTTACTACAACTTCAGCTCCCTCAACCTTTACTTCCATCTCTGACGGAAGTGTTCTCTCAAGAGTTCCCTTAGGACCCTTGACTGTCACTTTGTTATTTTCTGCCACCGTGACAGTTACACCTGCCGGGATGGCGATTGGCAATCTTCCTATACGTGACATGCCCGTACCTCCTTCTTATTACCAGATAAATGCAAGAACTTCTCCGCCTACGCCAAGCTTTCTTGCTTCCTTGTCTGTGATTACACCCTGATTGGTAGAGATGATCGCTGTACCGAGTCCACCGAGTACCTTAGGAAGTTCATCCTTGCCGGCATATACTCTAAGACCGGGCTTAGAGATTCTCTTAAGACCTGTAATGATCTTCTCATTCTTGTTATCAGCGTACTTAAGTGTTATATGGATGGTCTTGAAGCTTCCATCCTCAACTATGTCATATTTTGCGATATAACCTTCATCAAGAAGAATATTGGCAATAGCCAGCTTCATCTTAGACGACGGAATATCTACTGTATCATGTTTTGCAGTATTTGCATTACGGATTCTTGTAAGCATATCTGCAATAGGATCACTCATTGTCATTGATTTTGCCTCCTTTACCAACTAGACTTCTTAACGCCCGGAATCTGGCCCTTGTATGCAAGCTCACGGAAGCATACTCTGCAGATGCCGTATTTGCGAAGTACCGCATGCGGACGACCGCATATATTACAGCGTGTATATTCTCTTGTAGAGAACTTAGGCTTACGCTGCTGCTTAATCTTCATAGATGTCTTTGCCATCTTTCTTTTTCCTCCTTAGTGCGAATCTGACCAACTATGCCCTAGCATAAGGCATACCGAACTGTGTCAGAAGTTCTCTTGCCTCTTCATCTGTCTTGGCTGTTGTTACGAAAATAACATCCATGCCTCTGACCTTATCTACCTTATCGTACTCGATCTCGGGGAAGATTATCTGCTCCTTGATACCAAGAGCATAATTTCCTCTGCCGTCGAATGAGTTAGGATTCACACCTCTGAAGTCACGCACTCTGGGAAGTGCAAGATTCACAAGACGATCCAGGAATTCATACATCTTCTCGCCACGTAATGTAACCTTACAACCTATAGGCATGCCCTCACGAATCTTGAAGTTAGCTATGGAGTTCTTAGCCTTGGTGTATATAGCCTTCTGACCTGTGATTGTCTCAAGGTCGCCTGCAGCTGCTTCCAATATCTTGGCATTCTCCTTAGCTTCGCCAACACCCATGTTGACTACTATCTTATCAAGCTTCGGTACCTGCATCTTATTCTTATATCCGAATTTCTTCATTAATGCATCAACGATTTCATCGTTGTACTGATCTCTAAGTCTGCTCACGAAATAATGTCCTCCTTCCTTAGATTAGTCTTTGATTGTATCGCCTGTACTCTTGGCGAAACGAACCTTTTTATCTTTTTCAATCTTAAAACCAATCCTGGTAGGCTTTCCATTGTGAACATACATTACATTGGATATATCAATAGGTGCTTCCATTGTAATGATTCCGCCATTCTGATTGGCCATAGAAGGCTTGGTATGCTTCTTAACCTGATTAACGCCCTCAACGGTTACCTTGCCCTTCTTAGGATCTACGGCGATAACCTTGCCTTCTTTATCCTTATCCTTACCGGCAATGACCTTAACCGTATCGCCCTTCTTAATCTTTAAACTTGCCATGCTGCACCTCCTATAATACTTCCGGAGCAAGAGATACGATCTTCATGAACTGCTTATCACGAAGTTCTCTCGCTACAGGTCCAAAAATACGTGTTCCTCTCGGAGTCATATCTTCCTTTATGATAACTGCAGCATTCTCGTCGAATCTGATGTAGGAACCGTCCTTACGACGAGCACCCTTAACAGTACGAACTACAACAGCTCTCACGACATCACCCTTCTTGACAACGCCGCCGGGTGTTGCATCTTTAACAGTAGCAACTATCACATCACCAATGTTAGCATATCTTCTTGTTGAGCCGCCCATTACTCTGATGCATAACAGTTCTTTTGCACCGGTATTGTCAGCGACCTTAAGTCTGCTTTCCTGCTGAATCATGCTTATTTCTCCTTCCGATAATGGGATAACCCTATCTTATTTTGCTTTCTCTACTATTTCTACAAGTCTCCATCTCTTGTCCTTTGACAGAGGTCTTGTCTCCATGACCTTAACAGTGTCGCCTGTATGGCATTCATTGTTCTCGTCATGTGCCTTAAGCTTATATGTTCTCTTAACGATCTTACCGTACAGGGGATGCTTGATGTTATCCTGGATAGCAACCACTATTGTCTTATCCATCTTATCGCTTACTACCTTGCCGGTACGTGTCTTTCTTAGATTTCTTTCCACGATTTATCTCCTTTCCAAACCTACTAACCTATCGATCTCACTATTCTGCCTTAGCAGCCTTTTCCTTCTGTGTGATGATCGTCTGGATACGTGCGATGTTCTTACGCACTTCCTTAATTCTGGCTGTGTTATCCAACTGGTTGGTAGCATTTTGGAATCTCAGATTAAACAGTTCCTTCTTGGCAGCTGTAAGCTCATTGTTAAGCTCTGTAGTCTGCTTGCTGTTTAAGTCCTCTATATACTTACTAGTTTTCATTTGCCACACCGCCTTCCAAATCTGCTCTAGAAGCTATCTTACACTTGCAGGGTAACTTGTGCATAGCAAGACGAAGTGCCTCTCTTGCAACTTCTTCTGATACGCCGCCGATCTCGAACATTACACGACCCGGCTTAACTACTGCTACCCAGTACTCCAGTGCTCCCTTACCTGAACCCATTCGAGTCTCAGCAGGCTTTGCTGTTACAGGCTTATCAGGGAATATCTTGATCCATACCTTACCGCCACGCTTGGTGTAACGTGTCATGGCGATACGGGCTGCTTCGATCTGGTTACTCTTGATCCAACACGGCTCTGTAGCCACAAGACCGAACTCACCATTGGTGATCTGATTACCGCGGAGCGCCTTACCTGTCATTGTACCGCGGAACTGCTTACGGCGCTTTACTCTCTTCGGCATTAACATTATTCATCGCTCCCTTCTGCGGCTTCCTCTTCCTTATTCTTTGTAGGAAGAACCTCGCCCTTGTATATCCAAACCTTGACACCGATCTTACCGTATGTGGTATCTGCCTCTGCGAAGCCGTAGTCGATGTCTGCTCTAAGTGTCTGAAGAGGAATGGTACCCTCGCTGTAGAATTCTGAACGAGCTATATCAGCACCGCCGAGACGACCTGATACACACGCCTTAATTCCGAGAGCGCCTGTCTTCATGGTTCTGCCCATGGTAGACTTCATTGCACGTCTGTATGATACACGGTTCTCAAGCTGACCTGCGATGTTCTCTGCAACAAGCTGAGCATCCTTATCGGGTCTCTTGATTTCCTTGATGTCAACAGTGATCTTCTTATCTGTGAGCTTAGCAAGCTCCTTCTTGGTGTTCTCTATTTCCTGTCCACCCTTACCGATTACTACACCGGGCTTAGCAGTAAAGATTACCACCTTAACTCTGTCAGATGCTCTCTCTATCTCGATCTTAGAGACACCGGCCTGATAGAGTTTCTTCTTCAAAAACTTTCTGATATTGTAATCTTCTACCAGATAGTCTGCAAAATCAGCGTCTGCATACCACTTCGAATCCCAATCTTTGATAACGCCGACTCTCAGACCATGAGGATTAACTTTCTGTCCCATATCGTTCTCCTTCCTGATTAACGCTCATCGAGCACTACTGTGATATTGCTCATTCTCTTCTCAATTCTGTAAGCTCTACCCTGTGCTCTGGGTCTTACTCTCTTCATTGTAGGTCCCTTATTTGCATAGCACTCTGCAATGTAGAGATTGTCACGGTTCATACCGTTGTTATTCTCAGCGTTGGCGATTGCTGATTCCAGAAGCTTCTTGATTACGCTTGAAGCATATCTGGGATTATATGTGAGAACAGCTAATGCTGTATCTACATCCTTGCCTCTTATTGCATCTAATACGAAGCAGGCCTTCTGCACCGACACCCTGGCGTATGACAGCTTGGCAGACGGTCTGGTATCCTTATTAGCGTTTCTTTCTCTCTTTATTTGAGATCTATGTCCTTTAGCCATTTTAGATTAAACCTCCTTTCAGGTAACTTACTTAGACTTAGACTTCTTCTCGTCTTTGCCGTGGCCTCTGTAAGTTCTTGTTGCTACGAATTCACCAAGCTTATGTCCTACCATGTCCTCCGTTACATATACGGGAACGTGCTTTCTTCCGTCGTGAACAGCTATCGTGTGTCCCACAAATGACGGGAAGATAGTAGAACGACGTGACCATGTCTTAATGACAGTCTTGTTATTTGAAGCATTCATAGCATCTATCGCCTTAAGCAGGCTTGCATCTGCGAATGGTCCTTTTTTAAGTGATCTAGCCATTTTAATCTCCTCCTAATTACTTAATAGCTCTGCCGTCGCGTCTTCTAACGATTAACTTATTAGAAGCCTTTTTCTTCTTACGTGTCTTAAGACCGAGTGCCGGCTTACCCCAAGGAGTAGACGGACCGGGACGACCGATAGGTGCGCGTCCCTCACCACCACCGTGAGGATGGTCGTTGGGGTTCATAACAGAACCTCTTACTGTAGGTCTGATACCCATGTGACGCTTACGTCCTGCCTTACCGATGTTCACAAGGTTGTGCTCACCGTTTCCTACGACACCGACTGTTGCGCGACATACTATAGGAACCATTCTCATCTCGCCTGAAGGGAGACGTAATGTAGCATACTTGCCTTCCTTAGCCATAAGCTGTGCGGAGTTACCTGCGCTTCTTACCATCTGTCCGCCCTTACCGGGATACAGCTCGATGTTATGTACGAGTGTACCTACGGGAATGTTGTTAAGAGGTAAGCAGTTACCTACTCTTACTTCGGCATCTGCACCGTTTAAGATCTTCTGACCAACTGTAAGTCCTTCGGGAGCTAAGATGTAGCTCTTCTCGCCGTCTGCATAGCAGATAAGTGCGATGTTGGCACTTCTGTTAGGATCATACTCGATGCTCTTAACCACTGCAGGAATTCCATCCTTGCTGTTGCGCTTGAAATCTATTATTCTGTACTTTCTTCTGTTACCGCCGCCATGATGACGAACTGTTATCTTACCCTGGTTGTTACGTCCTGCGTTCTTCTTAAGTGAAGATGTAAGGCTCTTCTCGGGAGCTGTCTTCGTAATCTCAGAGAAGTCCGAACCTGTCATGTTTCTTCTGGACGGTGTATATGGGTTATATGTCTTGATTCCCATGATTTTTCTCCTTTTCTACTAATCTTATCAGGCTTAGTTGCCTATATTCTTCGAGTCAAATCGGTCTGTTAATTAAAGACCCGAGAAGATCTCGATATCCTTGCTGTCGCTTGTAAGCTTAACTACAGCCTTCTTAGTCTTAGCTGTACGACCTACTGTCATTCCGCGACGCTTCTTCTTGCCATCGAGGTTCATAGTGTTAACACTCTCTACCTTGGCTCCTTCGAAGAGCTTCTCAACAGCTTCTTTGATCTGTGACTTATTGGCATCGGGATGAACTAAGAATGTATACTTCTTATCTCCGTAACCTTCCATACTCTTCTCGGTGATGACGGGCTTTAAGATTACATCATAATACTTTAAATCTGCCATTATGCATACACCTCCTCGATTGTCTTAACCGCATCCTGTGTAAGAATAAGTGTCTTGGCATCCAGGATGTCATATACGTTAATTGTGCTTGTGAGCGAAGTCTTACATGTAGGAATGTTTCTAGCCGACATGATAACCTTCTCATCCTTCTCAGGCAGTACTACAAGTGACTTGCCTGCAACCTTGAGATTGTCAAGTACCTTAGCGAAATCCTTGGTCTTGATCTCATTAAACTTAAGCTCATCTACTACGATAAGGCTCTCGTTCTTTACCTTATCTGTGAGCGCGCTCTTAAGTGCTGCTCTCTTCTCTTTCTTATTAAGCTTGATGCTGTAGTCTCTGGGAGTGGGAGCGAATACTACGCCGCCGCCTGTCCACTGAGGAGATCTTGTAGAACCCTGTCTTGCGTGACCTGTTCCCTTCTGTCTCCAAGGCTTTCTTCCGCCACCTGACACTTCTGAACGTGTCTTGGCCTTCTGTGTGCCCTGACGCTTGTTAGCCAGATTAGCTACAACAGCCATATGTACAAGGTGCTCATTGATCTCTACACCGAAGATAGCATCGGAAAGCTCCATTGTACCAACTTCTTTACCTTCCATATTATATACAGATATATTAGCCATCGTTAAATGGTCCTCCTTTCAGATTGATTAAACGTCTGCTCTTGTAGTCTCCTTGATGGTTACCAGAGCCTTCTTGGGTCCGGGAACCGCACCCTTTATAAGAAGAAGATTCTTGTCTGCATCAACTCTTACTACTTCGAGATTCTGAACCGTAACCTTCACATGTCCCATGTGACCGGGCATACCCTTGCCCTTAAACACCTTACTGGGCGAAGAACATGCGCCGTTGGAACCCTGATGACGATGGAACTTCGAACCGTGCTTCATAGGTCCTCTGTGCTGTCCCAGTCTCTTGATGGCACCCTGGAATCCCTTACCCTTAGAGATTGCTGTTGCATCTACCTTATCGCCTGCTTCAAAGATATCTGCCTTAATCTCCTGAGCTAATGTATATTCCTCTGCATTCTCAAACTTGAACTCTCTTACGAATCTCTTGGGCTCAACGCCGGCCTTCTTGAAATGACCTGCCTCAGCCTTACCCACACCATGTCTGTGAGCTACTTCCTTACGTCCGGACTTATCCTTAGTAACTACTCTTTCCTTCTTATCACCAAAGCCTACCTGAACTGCGTTATAGCCATCATTCTCGATAGTCTTAAGCTGTGTAACTACACACGGACCAGCCTCAAGAACTGTTACCGGTATGAGCTTACCGTCTTCGCCGAAGACCTGCGTCATACCAACCTTAGTTGCCAGTATTGCTTTCTTCATATCGTTATCTCCTTATATTACTTATTCTTCATCTTGATGTCGATGTATACACCCGCAGGCATCTCTAATCTCTGAAGAGCATCAATGGTCTTGGGTGTGGGCATAATGATGTCGATGAGTCTCTTGTGTGTTCTCTGCTCGAACTGCTCTCTCGAATCCTTATACTTATGTACCGCACGAAGGATAGTTACTACTTCCTTCTTAGTGGGAAGCGGTACCGGTCCGCTGACCTGTGATCCGTTCTTCTTGACCGTATCGATGATCTTCTTTGCAGAAGCATCAACCAACTGATGGTCATAAGCCTTGAGTGTAATCCTCATTACCTGATTTGCCATAAAAAAAGTCGCCTCCTTTTCGCACTTTATAATGATAAGTACGACAAGCTGGTGACTGTACACTTTTCCGTGTGTGTCGTGTTCTGCTAAACAAAAATCGACCTTAACACGTCGTTTCTTAAATAAATAAGACCTTGCTTGTATACAGTGACTTGTCGTCAGATTAACATGACCTTCGCTCCACGGAACTACCTGCCTCGCCTTACGACGGACAGCAACCTCACGCTTCATAGCTATCATGTCACAGCAAAACATAGTATACACAAGGTTCCCAAGAATTGCAAGCACTTTTTTAAATTTTTTATTTCGGAAATTTCCCCCATAAAAACAGTAAGAAGCATATCCGATTATGCGAAAACTTGTAGTAGTCCATACAGAGGGTCGCAAATGCATGGAGTGTGCACCTGCCTGTACGCGGATACGCTTCCTACTTAAATAATACTAACATAGCAACAGTAGCAAAACCGTACCAAAGTCCTACTGAAGTTGCGCGCCGATTTCTTCCGCCCAGGAATACTGAGACATAAACTCACCGGTATACCTGACGGTCATAGTATTACCTCTTAAATATGAATAATAGTCGCAATTGATTAAAGCGATATTTACAGAATAAGAATCTCTGTTATGAATAAAGACATCCTCCGCATCGACTGCTTTAAGTCCTGCGCGAAGTGAAGATGCATATTGTCTTAAGTATGTCTTCTTGCGTTCAATATCCGTGGCATCATCCCATAATATTCCGCACAGTTCACCGCTGGTAACGGCTGATCCTCTTGCGGCTATAAGATATGCCAGCAATTCTTTGGCTTTGGATCTGGAGAATTTAATCGGAATCTCGCCCCTGAATACTTCAAACTTGCCAAAGCATCTGATACGTAACTTGCTTCCTATATTCCTGGCCGTATCATCAAGCAGTCCGATATGATCGAAAAGAAGCTTAAGATCTTCCTGTTGTACCGGTTTCAGAAGATAACCGTCCATATGCAACTGCCAAGCCGTCAGAGCGTGCTCGGTATATGCAGTCACGAACACTATATGGCCTCTGGGGAATACCTTCCTTGCGTATTTGGTCAGTTCGATCCCTGACATCCCCGGCATCTCTATATCCATGAATACAATATCCGGAACCGGTCTTGACCCTACTTTCTCCTTGGCGACAAGCGGATCATTATATACTGTTATCTCAACCTCGTCCCCGAGTATTGCCTTGATATTGTCACTTAAGATTCTCGTCATGAATCTGTCATCATCGACGATCACTATTCTCATTCTGTCTCCTCTTTGCTGTCTGATTGCTGACTGACCGCGAAGAATGACCAATGCCTTACTGTACAAACAACGTAATGGAGTCATCTATCTGGGGAACTGTCACATTCTCAACCTTCCACTTGACCACCTCGACCATGGAGCCCGAATCATCCGGCTCATGTGCTAAAAGCTGAACGTACAATTCCTGCGCATCATTGATCTTAAATGTCATCTGAGGAATATCATCGGGGATATTCCCTGTATTCGCATATTCCTTCCTGTACTGCTCATCAAGTTCCCTGATCTTATATTCTGCTTTATTGCAGGCTTCATAGTACATGGATGTCCTTGTGAGATTACTCTCCGTAAGTCTCTTATCCGTAAGGGCTGATGATAATGACAGCACGGCAAAAGAGACCAGACTCAATACTATAAATATAAGAAGAAGTGAAGATGTACCTATATTAAGATTGCCGCCTACACGTCTGGTCATTGTCCTTCCTCCGTCGGGAAATATCTGTATACATTAAGTGTATAAACCGTTTCGGGATTATCTACGGATGATACGGCGATATCAAGCGTTCCGTCATTAAGTGTAAGGTTAGCTTCATACACTCCGTTTGACGAACCGGTGACATTCATATCACCTCCGTATACCAACTTATAATCTCCGTCCACATATATTCCGTCCTCATTTATCAGTTCGGGAATAAGGCTCTCCAACTCGCCTGCTCTGTAATTCTCGGCAATATTGGATGCTATAATATGCTCATCGCTTAAAGCTTCACATTCCTTATTGATATTGTGGCTCTTAACAAACAGCTGTATACATACAGCCGAGGCGATCGCGAAGAACAATAATGAAATTGTAAGTTCCATCAGGAATAATCCTGCTCTTGATTTCTGCATTATCTGTAACTAATCCTCTGTGTTATGAATCCGAACGGACATATACCGAAGTATTAACCTTCCTTCCGCTCTCATCTATAATGTCAACACTTACCAATCCCTCTGAATCAAGCCCTACCTTAAATTCCTTAACAGGCAGAATATTCTCACCCGCTTCAGGGCTTAAGCTTACATCGGCTGCGGTAAACAATTCCTTAAGATAACCGTCATATATGTATATATAGTTGCAATATGTCTCATCGCCGTATGACTCAAGCAACACCAACGCATCTCCGTCACCGAAGCTCTTGATTCTAACATCACCCGATTCATCATGCTGATGTAACTTCTCCGTGATAAACGCTGATGCAGTGCTTAAGTTGTAATGTCTGTCCATGCTGTTGATGGTATTACGATATATTCCGGCCCCAAACGCTATGAGGAGTGAAGCCGATACGGCGAACACCGCGAACAGTGTCAGCACGAACAGCATATCAACTGTATGCCTGTTGTTATTACGTCTGGTCATTCTATTCCTCTCCGTTTAACAGCTTACTTACCGAAGTGCCGTTATGTCTCATCACTTTATAGCTTGGGTATATATTGCCTCCGACAGGTGTATAATCCACGAAGAATGTGCCTTCATCATATATAAGGCCATAGTGCTCCTTAATATATTCAAGCGAAGGCGGATAATAACCGTTCTCGGCATAACACTGCACAATATCTCTCTGCATGGCACGGTTAAGTGCCTCTTCCTGTCTGTCAAGCGTATTGCCTGCCGTGAATCTTATGGCATACATAAAGACTATTATGATGATTGCAAACAGGATGATATTGAAGTGTGTACTGTTAAGTTTTCTCTTATTATGAATCGTAAATGTACTCATATTCGCAATTAATTATCCTATGCTTGACATTACTCCGAGTAACGGAAGTATTACCGACAGAAGAATAAGACCTACAATAAGCGATAATACTATTACAAGTGTAGGCTCAATGATAGATATGAAACTCTGGAGCCTCTTATCGGTATCCTCTTCATACAGATGACCGATCTTCTTAAGGATCTCATCAACATCACCTGTCTTAACACCGATAGCTATCATTCTTGAATACAGATTACCGAATAAACCTGCCTTCATAAGGCCCTCTGCAAAACTGTCACCGTCTTCCTGGATCGCTCTCTCGCAGACATCTATCTGTCCTTCAACCTCTTCATGTTCCACAAGTTCCTTGACCATATTAAGAGCCTGGTAAATTCCCATGCCGCTTGATAATGTGAGAGCCATACCGCTTGCGAAACGTCCGTATGCAATATTACGGAAGAAACTCTTGGTGGGTCCGAAATTATTCTTCATTCTGCGGGCAAGACTCTTACCCGGTGCTGTTCTGCTTAAGAATATTACAAATGCAAGTAAAGCAACGAGTATAATAACCAAAACTATGGAATATGTCTGAAGCGACTGTCCTATTCTAAGAAGGCTTGCGCTTATACCTGACATCTCGGTACCGAGCTGAATAAACACCTGATTAAATAAAGGCAATACTTTGGTTATAAGAACAATGATAATAAATACCATCATACATACCATAATAAGAGGATAGGTAATGGCACTTCTTATATTATCCGCCACTACATTCTCATGATTATAGTAATCGGCAAGCGACTGCATAACTTCATCAAGTCTTCCTGTCTCTTCTCCGATGGCCACCATATTCTCAACATATTCAGGAAATAATTCACTTGATTTAAGTGAGCTTGTGAAACTGTCTCCCGATAAGGTGAAGCTTATGATCTTACGCAACACCTCCTTGGTAGAATTATCCTTGGCATCATTAAGCATCAGGTCAAGGCCGTCCTTAGGTGTGATACCCGATTTAAGTATCATCGCCATCTGCTCACAGAAGGCCGCTATTTCGCTGTTGCTCAGTGTAATCTGCTTACTCATATTAAGTCCTTTCTATCTCCCTTTTGTCTATGACTAATACTGATATACTTTAACGTAATTATTGCCGTCACCGATAAATGATTTAAGGAATTTATCTCCCTGGCTGGCCGCGAGTGTCGGATCCATAAGTTCCCAGTTCGTTCCGTCGAATTCAACTATACCGTTGACCCAACCTACTTCATCTATATATGTGGATATCCACGCATGGTATGCATCTCCGGCATAACCTATCTCGAGTCGTGTGGGAATCTGCTGGCTTCGAAGCATTGATGCCATACACGCCGCATAGTCAAAACATATTCCCTTACCCGTTGCAATGGTATTGTCCGGATCCGGAAGGTATCCGCTCTGAACACTTGTCGCAAGATCCGTATCATATACCACATTATCTATCATATAGTTGTATACATTGGATACCACTTCAAGATCGTTGTTACACGGGAAGGCCAATTCCTCACCCAGTGCCACAACATTGGAATCTGCAGTGAAATCAACATACTGATTGGGATACAGATAAGGAGAATACTCATTTGTAATATCCGCATCCACGGATACGGCACATAACTGTGCATACTTGGTGCCACCGATATTCTCAAATGCACATATCTGATAAGAACCGGAACCCTGCGTCAAAGGAATTGTCTCCGGCCCCCTATGAACATCGAATGTATATGTAACACTCTCAGGGCCTGTCACCTGAAGCTTGGGCTTATCGTTACTTCCCTCATAATCAATGACAACATATCCTGCGGATGCACCTGA
Organism: uncultured Lachnospiraceae bacterium; assembly: GCA_902778165.1. Taxonomy (GTDB): domain Bacteria; phylum Bacillota; class Clostridia; order Lachnospirales; family Lachnospiraceae; genus Colinaster. The sequence continues at coordinate 21,874 of CACYWQ010000007.1, read as the reverse complement.
TTTGTCTATACTGAAAGACGAATCTGAATATGCCATGTCTCCGTCTGCAGAAGGAACAAGAACACGCGAAGTATTATCTCTCTGGCCCTTAACAGGTTCTCCGGATTCCTCCGGTTCCTCATCCTTCTTCTGCTCTTTATTATTTTCAGATGAATCCGACGTATTGGATGCGGGTACATCAGCAGATGATTTAGACTGTTGAAGAGCAGATGTGGACACAGCCGCTCCACAGGCAGTAATTGACATTAATGTCATAATCATGCCCGCTATGGCAACTGCCGTTAATGTATTATGAAATTTACCATGATGCTTAGTTTCCATAGATTTCACAATAACTATTATAGTTGTGACAATCAATTAATGCAAGAGAGGTCCGCTAATACTAACGAACCTCTTTTGATTGCAATTATTCTTATTAAGCAGGATTACTCTTCGGCAATCTCCACTACTTCATTCTCATCGATCTCTTCAATGATCTCTACAGGCTCTTCGTCTGTTACATCATATTCCTCTTCCGGAATATCGAAGTAATCAGAAAGCTTGTAATCGGTATTGATGTGTACATCTCTGTATCTTCTCATACCTGTACCTGCAGGTATAAGCTTACCGATGATTACGTTCTCCTTAAGTCCGATAAGCGGATCAACCTTACCCTTAATAGCCGCTTCAGTAAGAACCTTGGTGGTCTCCTGGAATGAAGCTGCTGACAAGAATGAGTTGGTTGCAAGAGCTGCCTTGGTGATACCGAGCATAATCTGTACACCGGTAGGAGCTTCCTTACCTTCGGCTGTAAGTCTCTCACATTCGTCCTCGTAATCAAGAACATCCATGAGGTTGCCGGGAAGAATCTCTGAATCTCCGCTCTCTTCTATACGTATCTTCTTAAGCATCTGACGTACGATGACTTCGATATGCTTATCGGCGATATCAACACCCTGCAAACGATATACACGCTGTACTTCACGAAGCATGTAATCCTGTACGGCACGGATACCCTTGATCTTAAGCAGATCATGAGGATTAACAGAACCCTCTGTAAGCTCATCACCGGCCTCTAAGATTGCACCGTCCAATACCTTGATACGTGATCCGTAAGGAATCAGATATGCCTTAGACTCACCTGACTCTTCATCGGTAATAATGATCTCTCTCTTCTTCTTGGAATCCTTAATCTCGACCTTGCCGCCAAACTCAGCAATGATTGCAAGTCCCTTAGGCTTTCTGGCCTCGAATAATTCCTCGACTCTGGGAAGACCCTGTGTGATATTGTCACCTGCCACACCACCGGTATGGAAGGTTCTCATCGTAAGCTGTGTACCGGGCTCACCGATTGACTGTGCGGCGATGATACCTACTGCCTCACCGACCTGTACGGCTTCACCTGTTGCCATGTTGGCACCGTAGCACTTAGAGCATATTCCGTTATGGCAATGACATGTAAGAATTGTACGGATCTTAACCGTATCAATCTCATTGTCAATGATTGCCTTAGCTCTTGAAGGTGTGATCATATGATTGGCACCTACAATAAGCTTGCCCTTCTTATCCGTGATATCCTCACATGCATATCTGCCTGTGATTCTGTCTTCAAGGCTCTCTATTGTCTCCTTACCGTCCATGAATGCCTTAACATTCATGCCGTAGATTTCATCTCTGCCCTCACAGCAATCCATCTCACGAATGATAAGTTCCTGTGATACATCGACCATTCGTCTTGTAAGGTAACCTGAGTCGGCTGTACGAAGAGCCGTATCTGAAAGTCCCTTTCTGGCACCGTGTGCTGAGAGGAAGTACTCAAGTACGTCAAGACCCTCACGGAAGTTAGACTTAATGGGAAGCTCGATCGTACGACCTGTTGTATCCGCCATAAGTCCACGCATACCTGCAAGCTGCTTGATCTGCTGGTTAGAACCACGGGCTCCGGAATCTGCCATCATGAAGATGTTGTTGTACTTATCCAGACCCTTAAGCAGATCCTCAGTGATCTTGCCGTCGATCTTATTCCATGTCTCGATAACCTGTCTGTATCTCTCTTCTTCAGTAAGTAATCCTCTTCTGAAGTCCTTAGATATCTGATCAACTGTTGCCTGTGCTTCCTCTAATAACTGCGGCTTAGTCGGAGGCACTGTCATATCTGAAATAGAAACAGTCATGGCAGCCTTTGTAGAATACTTATAGCCTGTAGCCTTGATATCATCAAGCACTTCTGCTGTTACTGATGCGCCGTGAATATTGATTACACGCTCAAGTATCTGCTTAAGTCCCTTCTTACCTACGTGGAAATCCACCTCAAGCTTAAGGGCATCTGCCTTATTCTTTCTCTCAACAAATCCGAGATCCTGAGGAAGAATCTCATTAAAGAGGAATCTTCCGAGTGTTGACTCAACTGTTCCCGTAATCTCCTTGCCGTCAACAGTCTTGGTAACTCTGACCTTAATGCGTGAGTGAAGCGTACATGCTCCGTTCTCATATGCAAGGATTGCTTCGTTAAGATTCTTGAAATACTTACCTTCGCCGAGCGCACCCTCTCTCTCCTGAGTGAGGTAGTAGATACCAAGCACCATATCCTGTGAAGGAACGGCCACCGGACCACCGTCTGAAGGCTTAAGCAAGTTATTGGGTGAAAGAAGGAGGAATCTGCACTCTGCCTGTGCTTCTACTGACAGAGGAAGATGAACCGCCATCTGGTCACCGTCGAAATCGGCGTTGAAAGCCGTACATACAAGGGGATGAAGCTTAATAGCCTTACCCTCTACAAGTATCGGTTCGAATGCCTGGATACCGAGTCTGTGAAGTGTAGGAGCTCGGTTAAGCATAACAGGATGCTCGGCAATTACTTCCTCAAGCACATCCCATACGCTTGTATCAAGTCTCTCAACAAGCTTCTTGGCATTCTTAATATTCTGAGATATACCGCGACCTACAAGTTCCTTCATAACGAAAGGCTTGAATAACTCGATTGCCATCTCCTTGGGAAGACCGCACTGGTATATCTTAAGTTCAGGTCCTACGACAATAACCGAACGTCCTGAGTAGTCTACACGCTTACCAAGAAGGTTCTGTCTGAAGCGGCCGCCTTTACCCTTAAGCATGTCAGAAAGTGACTTAAGTGCTCTGTTGCCGGGGCCTGTTACAGGTCTGCCTCTTCTTCCGTTATCGATAAGTGCATCCACTGCCTCTTGGAGCATTCTCTTCTCATTACGAACAATGATGTCCGGTGCACCGAGATCGATAAGTCTCTGGAGACGGTTGTTACGGTTAATTATTCTTCTGTAGAGGTCATTTAAGTCAGATGTTGCAAATCTGCCGCCGTCTAACTGTACCATAGGACGAAGATCTGGCGGGATTACGGGAATAACATCCATAATCATCCATGAAGGATCGTTACCTGACTCTCTGAAAGCCTCAACTACCTCTAATCTCTTGATGACCTTGGCTCTTCTCTGGCCTGTTGAATCAGCAAGCTCTTCTCTTAAAGCCTTAGACTCTTCTTCAAGATCTATATCAAGCAGGAGTTCCTTGATGGACTCAGCGCCCATACCTACACGGAACTTATTGCCCCACTCTTCTCTTGCATCCAAATACTCCTTCTCAGAAAGTATCTGCTTCTTCTGCAGACCTGAATCTGCAGGATCAAGTACTATATAAGATGCAAAGTATAATACCTTCTCAAGTACCCTGGGAGATAAGTCTAAGATAAGACCCATTCTGCTGGGGATACCCTTGAAATACCAAATATGTGACACGGGTGCCGCAAGTTCGATATGACCCATACGCTCTCTGCGGACATTAGCCTTGGTAACCTCAACTCCACATCTGTCACAGATTACGCCCTTATAACGTATCTTCTTGTACTTACCGCAATGACATTCCCAGTCCTTACTGGGTCCGAATATTCTCTCACAGAACAGACCGTCGCGCTCAGGCTTAAGTGTTCTGTAGTTGATGGTCTCAGGCTTGGTTACCGCTCCTCTGGACCACTCACGGATTCTGTCCGGTGATGCAAGTCCAATTCTGATCGCATCGAAAGTCATCGGTTGATATGTTTCCCTATTATTTACAGGCATTTTATCTCTCCTTAAGTAAATCTCTTACTTCTACTCTTCGTCACTTACTTCTGCGAAATCTTCCTCGAATGATTCTTCAAACTCTTCATCCTCGGCATCCGTCAACTCACCGTCTTCATTGAACTCCTGCTTGCTGAAACCATGCGAAGCAAAGGATTCATTCTCTCTTCCGAAGCGGTTGTCATCACCCATTGCGAAGCGATAATCCGTATCGGTATAGTCGACTGATTCCATAATCTTGACTTCCGTATTATCTTCACGTAATACCCTTATATCAAGACCAAGTGACTGAAGCTCCTTAAGCATAACCTTGAATGACTCAGGTATGCCGGCCTCGGGAATGTTGTCACCCTTGATGATAGCCTCATATGTCTTAACACGTCCTATAACATCATCGGACTTAACAGTAAGAATCTCCTGAAGTGTATACGATGCACCGTATGCCTCTAAGGCCCACACTTCCATCTCACCGAATCTCTGTCCACCGAACTGTGCCTTACCACCTAAAGGCTGCTGTGTTACAAGCGAGTAAGGACCTGTAGAACGAGCATGGATCTTATCGTCTACAAGGTGGTGCAGCTTAAGGTAATGCATGTGACCTATTGTTACAGGGCTGTCGAAATACTCACCTGTACGTCCGTCACGAAGTCTTACCTTACCGTCTCTGCTTATAGGTACGCCCTTCCATAACTTCCTGTGTTCTCTGTTATCTGACAGATACTGAAGTACTTCAGGTAATAATTCCTTCTTATGCTTCTTCTCGAACTCTTCCCATTCAAGATTTACATAGTCATTTGCAAGATCTAATGTATCCATGATGTCGTTCTCGTTCGCGCCATCAAATACGGGTGTTGATACATTGAATCCAAGTGCCTTGGCCGCAAGAGATAAGTGAATCTCAAGCACCTGTCCGATATTCATTCGTGAAGGCACACCCAAGGGGTTAAGCACGATATCAAGGGGACGACCGTTAGGAAGATAAGGCATATCCTCAACAGGTAATACTCTTGAAACGACACCCTTGTTACCGTGACGACCGGCCATCTTATCACCGACAGAGATCTTTCTCTTCTGTGCGATGTAGATTCTGACTGCCTGATTGACACCGGGTGATAATTCATCACCGTTCTCTCTTGTGAATACCTTGGCATCCACAACTATTCCATACTCTCCGTGAGGAACCTTAAGTGAAGTATCTCTTACTTCTCTTGCCTTCTCACCGAAGATTGCTCTAAGCAACTTCTCTTCTGCCGTAAGCTCAGTCTCACCCTTAGGTGTAACCTTACCTACCAGGATATCACCGGCTCTGACCTCAGCACCGATTCTTATGATGCCTCGCTCATCGAGGTCCTTAAGAGCATCCTCGCCGACACCGGGAACATCTCTTGTGATCTCCTCAGGTCCGAGCTTGGTATCTCTTGCCTCAGCCTCGTATTCCTCTATATGTACGGATGTATATACATCATCCTGTACAAGTCTCTCGCTTATAAGTACGGCATCCTCGTAGTTGTAACCTTCCCAGGTCATGAAACCTATAAGAGGGTTCTTACCGAGTGCAAGTTCACCGCCGCATGTCGAAGGACCGTCGGCAATAACCTGTCCTGCCTCTACATGGTCGCCCTTAACAACGATAGGCTTCTGGTTGTAGCAGTTAGACTGGTTGGATCTTGTGAACTTAGCTACCTTATAATCCATCTCTTCGCCGTCATCAGCCTTGATCTTGATCTCATCGGCTGCAACGTACTCTACGGTACCGGGCTTGGTAGCGACTACACAGACACCTGAGTCAACTGCAGCTTTGGTCTCCATACCCGTACCTACTACAGGCTCTTCCGTCATAAGAAGCGGAACCGCCTGACGCTGCATGTTAGATCCCATGAGGGCTCTGTTAGCATCGTCATTCTCAAGGAAAGGAATGAGGGCTGTAGCTACAGAGAACACCATCTTAGGAGACACGTCCATATAATCGAACATTGCCTTGGGATATTCCTGTGTCTCGTCTTTATATCTACCTGACACCGAATTACGTACGAAGTGACCCTTCTCATCAAGCTGCTCATTAGCCTGAGCTACATGATAGTTATCCTCTTCGTCCGCTGTCATATATACAACTTCATCAGTTACTCTCGGATTCTCCGGATCTGACTTGTCAATCACACGATAAGGCGCCTCTACGAAACCGTAGCTGTTAATACGCGCATATGATGCAAGTGAGTTAATAAGTCCGATGTTGGGACCTTCGGGGGTCTCAATGGGACACATTCTTCCGTAATGAGAATAGTGTACGTCTCGAACCTCGAATCCTGCTCTGTCTCTTGACAAACCGCCGGGACCAAGGGCTGAAAGACGTCTCTTATGAGTAAGCTCACCAAGCGGGTTGTTCTGGTCCATGAACTGTGACAGCTGTGAAGAACCGAAGAACTCCTTAACTGCAGCCTGGACAGGTTTGATATTAATAAGTGCCTGAGGTGAGATATCCTCACTGTCATGTGTTGTCATACGCTCACGTACAACTCTCTCAAGACGTGAAAGACCGATTCTGTACTGGTTCTGAAGCAGCTCACCTGCCGCACGTATACGTCTGTTGCCGAGATGGTCGATATCATCATCATTACCGATACCATACTCAAGATGCATATTGTAGTTAATAGAAGCAAGGATATCTTCCTTGGTCACATGCTTGGGAACAAGCTCGTGAACATTCTTCTGTATAGCCTCAGCTAAAGCCTCGGGATCCTTACCGAACTCAGAGATGATTCTCTGAAGTACGGGATAGTATACAAGTTCTGTGATTCCAAGCGCTGCGGGATCACATTCTATGAACTGTGTTATGTCAACCATCATGTTAGACAGAACCTTGACGTTTCTCTCATCTGTCTGAATAAGAACGCCGGGAACTGCTGCATTCTGGATCTGATCTGCAAGTTCCTTAGTAGCCGTTGTACCGGCTGTAGCTATTATCTCACCTGTATTAACATCTACAACATCCTCTGCCAATACATGTCCGCGGATACGGTTCGATAATAATAACTTCTTATTGAATTTATAGCGACCTACTCTTGCAAGGTCATATCTTCTGGGGTCAAAGAACATAGCCGTAATAAGGCTCTCTGCGCTCTCTACGCTAAGAGGCTCACCGGGACGGATCTTCTTATATAACTCAAGGAGACCATCCTGATAGTTGGTAGCCACATCCTTGGTAAATGATGCCTCAATCTTGGGCTCATCACCGAACAATTCTCTGATTTCTTCGTTAGTACCCACACCAAGAGCACGTATAAGTACCGTTACGGGAACCTTACGTGTTCTGTCTACTCTTACATAGAAGATATCATTGGCATCGGTCTCGTACTCAAGCCATGCACCACGGTTAGGTATTACCTGGCATGAATAGAGTTCCTTACCCATCTTATCATGTGCGATAGAGTAATATATTCCGGGCGAACGTACCAACTGACTGACTATAACTCTCTCAGCACCGTTGATTACGAAAGTACCCGTCTCTGTCATAAGAGGGAGATCACCCATGAATATCTCATGTTCGCTTATCTCTTCCTTCTCCTTGTTATAGAGACGTACTCTAACCTTTAAAGGAGCAGCATAAGTAGCATCGCGCTCTTTACACTTCTCGATGGAATACTTGACTTCGTCTCTGCAAAGCTCGTAACCTACGAACTCAAGACTTAAATGTCCGCTATAGTCTGCTATTGGAGAGATATCGTCGAAGACTTCCTTGAGTCCTTCTTCAAGGAACCAGTTATACGAGTCCTTCTGGACTTCGATGAGATTGGGCATCTCCAGGACTTCTTTCTGCCTAGAGTAACTCATACGTACCTTTTTGCCACCATAGGTAGGACGTATTCTGTTCTTTTCCATTGACATTTCACCCCGTTTGAATTGAATTTTTAAGTATGCTTGCGCATATCGCACCACAATAGTGCACTGTCCATTGTACGTCAAGTGTTATTCTGATGTCAAGGAAAAATTTAAGGAATTTTTCGATGAAGTATATTAGGATCATGGCACCTGTATGCCGACCTATCCTTTGATGTGATAATAAGAATACCCCGGGATGATCCCGGGGTATTGATACTCATAATGAGAATATTACTTAAGTGTAACCTTAGCGCCAACTTCCTCAAGCTTAGCCTTGATGTCCTCAGCCTCAGCCTTAGCTGCGCCTTCCTTGATAACCTTGGGAGCTGAATCAACGAGATCCTTAGCTTCCTTAAGTCCGAGACCTGTAGCCTCACGAACGACCTTGATAACCTTAACCTTCTCTGCTCCAACGTCTGTAAGCTCTACATCGAACTCATCCTTGTCATCAGCTGCGCCTGCTGCTGCGCCAGCGCCTGCTGCTGCAACTACAACGCCTGCTGCTGCAGATACGCCGAATTCCTCTTCACAAGCCTTAACGAGATCGTTAAGCTCAAGTACTGTAAGTTCCTTAATAGCATCAATAATATCCTGTGTTGATAACTTTGCCATGATAATGACTCCTTTCAAATAATTGTATATTTCTCAGTTTGTAGTCGTTCGTCAGACGAACGACAAGGATGTTAGTACTTCTCCATCCTAAGCTTCAGCAGGTGCTTCTGATTCTGCTGCAGGTGCTTCCTCTGCGGGAGCTGCCTCAGCTGCTGCTTCCTCAGCCTTGGGCTCTTCTGCCTTAGCTTCCTCTGCTGCAGGTGCGGGTGCTGCCTCTCCTGCGCCGCCTTTCTCAGCAAGCTGATTCATGACGCGAGCGAAGTTGGCGATAGGTGACTGGATGCTTCCAAGCAACTTAGAAAGCAATTCATCACGTGAAGGAATTGAAGCGATGCTCTTCATACCGTTTGCATCATATAATGTTCCTTCTACCACACCGGCCTTGATCTCTAAAGCTTCTGCACTCTTGGCAAACTTTGCTAATACTCTTGCGGGAGCTGTAGCATCTGAAGTAGATATAGCTACTGCACTGGGGCCCTCAAGGTAAGGTGCTAATGACTCGAAGTCAGTACCCTTGAATGCAAAGTTCATCATTGTGTTCTTGTACACCTTGTAGTTAACACCGGCCTCACGAAGCTCCTTACGAAGCTTTGTGTCCTGCTCAACTGTAAGTCCGCGGTAGTCAACAAGTACAACTGACTGTGCGTCCTTAATAGCAGCGCTGATCTCTTCTACAATAGGCTTCTTAATCTCAACCTTTGCCATTTTTCTTTCCTCCTTCTAAGATTTTTGCCGAAAGAAAGTGGTATCAAAAAATCCCTCTGTCATTCATACGAAGACAAAGGGACACTGTAATCTCACATTCGTTCCTCGGCAGGCGATAGTCGTTAGAGCGGTCTGTTAAGACCTGCTACCTGCTGTCTTCGGCATAGTCGCTTAAGCGACCGAAAGTAATATTATCATGTACCGTAATACGGTGTCAACTATTTTTTCGTGATATATCCGTCAGAATCTATGGATACGTGCGGTGATATGGATTGCATGTAATTAAGTATTCTGGTTTGCTCCTCGCCGGAAACAATAGCTGTACGGCATCCGGACTGTATTGCAGGGATAAATCTTACTGTCTTGGTGCTTCCGTCCGTATTAAGAATTACCTCAAGCAATCCCGTATCCTGAGTCTTGCTGTTAAACCAGTAATTGCCCATACTGAATATGATCGGAGTATTGCCAGCATAGTCAAGTCTCTGTAAGATATGGGGATGATCTCCTATGATAAGATCCGCCCCTGCAGATGCAAGTTTGGGAGCAAGTTCATCCTGAGCCCAATCCGTATTCTCTTCCAATTCCGTTCCCCAATGAATATATGCGACCACATAGTCACTGTTATCATCCGCTTCCTTTATTACATCCAATACCCTGTCGTTAAACCAGCATCTGAATGTTCCCGGACTGTCTTTCGTGGCGCCCTTGGTATCGGGATTGTCATTACGCTCTATCTGAGTCGCGGATACGAATGCGATCTTAGTATCATTAACTATATAATATGACGGTTGCATGGCTTCTTCTATATTGCGACCCGCGCCGACATACGGCATATCTATTCCTTCAAGCGTATCCAGCGTATCAAGCAGGGATACCTGTCCGTAATCATATGTATGGTTATTGGCAAGGGATACAATATCCACGCCCATATCCGTCAGATAATGAACATTGGCCGGATTGGCCCTGAAGGTATATTGCTTATCAGGTGTCGGTTCACCTCTGTTACTGTAGGTGAATTCATTGTTAAGCATAAACACATCCGCTTCTCTCATAACAGAGAGTGTATCTTCAGAGAATCCCGCGCTTATATCTCCGCCTTTATCTCTGAGCGCACCCATAATCGAATATCCTTCGGCAAGGGATATATCTCCTGCAAACAACAGCTTAATCTCATCTTCATACATAGCATCTGCGGCATATATATGTTGCTTGGCACAGAGCTCTTTATCTGCAAGGATTGCCCCGAATCTTGAATCATCGGATTCTTCTGCAACAGCCGGTTCTTCCGCTACTTCATCCTTCACATCATCGATCTTCATGATCTGCGCGGTTACACTGTTCGCCTCGGGCTTCTCCGAAGTCTCCGCCTTATAGGCAGTATCAGTCGCGGTCGTTTTGCCCGAAACAACATACATTACACCCACACCTACGGTAATCGTAATAAGAAGTGTAATCAAGAATACTATCCATATATGTTGTGTTTTCTTCCTATTATTATGCATATATGTAGTATAGCGCATTCCGTATGTGCACGCAAACAAAAAGAGCCGACGCATATGCATCGGCTCTAAATATGCTTAGAATCAATACTTGGCTGTTGAAATCTTCACGCCGGGGCCCATTGTACAAGCAAGCGTAATGCTCTTAAGATACTGACCCTTAAGGGCTGCGGGCTTAGCCTTAAGAATTGCAGACATAAGTGCCTCGTAGTTCTGAGACAACTGCTCTTCTGTAAATGAGGCCTTACCTACAGGTACGTGGATGATATTAGCCTTGTCAAGTCTGTACTCGATCTTACCTGCCTTGATATCCTCTACGGCCTTGGCTACGTCCATTGTAACCGTTCCTGCCTTAGGATTGGGCATCAAGCCCTTAGGTCCTAATACCTTACCGAGACGACCTACAACACCCATCATGTCAGGTGTAGCAACTACAACATCGAATTCGAACCAACCGTCGTTCTGGATCTTGGGAATGAGCTCCTCACCGCCTACGAAATCAGCACCTGCTGCCTGTGCCTCGTCAAGCTTAGTACCCTTGGCGAAAACAAGGACTCTTACTGTCTTACCTGTTCCGTTGGGAAGTACGACAGCTCCTCTTATCTGCTGATCTGCGTGACGTCCGTCACAACCTGTACGAATGTGAAGTTCTACTGTCTCATCGAACTTGGCTGTAGCCGTCTTCTTAACTATTCCTATAGCCTCTGCGGGCTCGTACTGTACTGTGCGATCTACTAATTTAGCAGCATCGCTATACTTCTTACCATGCTTCATAACGATATCCTCCTACTAAATCAGTCTTCTACCGTAATACCCATACTTCTTGCTGTACCTGCTATCATGCTCATAGCTGCTTCAATTGATGCAGCGTTTAAGTCAGGCATCTTAAGCTCAGCGATCTCACGGATTTTATCCTTAGAGATTGAAGCGACCTTAGTCTTATTCGGAACACCCGAACCTGACTTGATGTTGCAAGCCTTTTTAAGAAGTACTGCTGCCGGCGGGGTCTTTGTGATGAAGCTGAAGCTTCTGTCAGCGTAGACCGTGATGACAACAGGGATGATCATATCACCCTTGTCAGCCGTGATCGCGTTGAACTGCTTGGTAAACTCTACGATGTTAACACCGTGCTGACCAAGAGCAGGTCCAACCGGGGGTGCCGGTGTTGCCTTGCCGGCGGGAATCTGTAATTTGATGTAACCTTCTACTTTCTTTGCCATGTGTGGCTCCTCCTATAATAATAGATTGTGGTACGGGTTATAGGTGCCCTTCCACTGATATAAAAAATGATTAAATCATTTTTCTAACTTCTTCAAATCCGATCTCGACAGGGGTCTCACGACCAAAGAGTTCTACATTGATTGTCGCTGTCTGCTTACCGTAATCGATACGCTGTACGACACCGATAGTATCTCTCCAAGGGCCTGCGACAACAACGATTGTCTCGCCTTCTTCGAAATCGATCGTGACATTCTCGGTCTTGATACCGAGGGGCTTCATCTCTGCATCAGACAACGGTACGGGCTTAGATCCCGGACCAACGAAGCCTGTCACTCCTCTTGTATTCCTGACTACGTACCAGGTCTCGTCATTCATGATCATATTGACAAGTACATAACCGGGGAAGAGCTTCTTCTGAACAGTCTTACGTGCACCGTTCTTAACCTCTACAACATCCTGCATAGGCACTCTTACTTCTAATATCTGCTCTTCCAATCCACGATTGGCGATGGTCTTGTCAAGATCTGCCTTGACCTTGTTCTCATATCCCGAATAGGTATGTGCAACATACCACTTCGCATCCGACTTGGGAGTCTCCGCTGCTTCAGTCTCAACAACCTCAGCCGCTTCTGTCTCCGCTATATTGTTCTCTGTCAAATTAGCCTCTGACATACTTACTCCTTTGCAATAAGAATCGAATCATCTTCTTCTACATTACATAGAAAGAAGACTAACACCATACTGCAGGGCAGTATCAAGCAACGAAATAATAACACCGACTACAACAGTGGTAACGATCACTGCTATGGTCTGCTTGGTCAGCTGATCCTTACCGGGCCAGATAATCTTGCCCCACTCAGCCTTAACGCCGTCAAAAAAGCTAACTTTGTTCTCTTTTGCGGAATCTGCCATTACTTTGTCTCCTTATGTAAGGTATGTGCCTTACAGAATCTGCAATACTTCTTAGTCTCCATCCTGTCGGGATGTGTCTTCTTATCCTTAGTAGTATTGTAATTACGCTGCTTACATTCTGTACATGCTAATGTAATCTTGGTACGCATATTATTCATCATCCTTTCGTATTACTGTACAATTTACTGCACAAAAAAAAGACGTTACGCCTCGTTAGAACAATATAACACAGTGTCAAACTACTCGTCAACATCTTTTTTTATTATTTTTAACTTATCTAAAGTCGCTATTTAAGGCCTTGTTTAGCAATATGAATTAAACATAAGACCGGCATATGCACTTGCCGTATATGGATTGGAGAATGTCTTGCCGGGGTTCTTATATTCAACTACCGTCTTGTTAATATAAGAAACAGGATTAAGGGATACCTGTCTTGACTTACGCATCATGGCGTTAGAGAATTCCTTAAGCATATTAACCTTGCCTGCCGCATCATCAGATACAATGGCCTTGCTTAACTTATCCCTGTCTATGCTCATGATACCTTCATCATCAAGGGTGATACCCATCTCGCTCATATCCTTGCTGTATAAGCCTGCTATTCCGTACATCTCACCCATAAGAGCATTGCTTCTTGACATCGTATCTTTATACGCTGCCATCTTCTCCATGAACTGATTGTATCCGCCGATAAGATTACTTATATTCTCAACCGCAGCTTCCGTATCGGGCTTAACGCCTATTGTAGCGCCTATGCCTTCCTCAGGGCTGACACCGTTAAGAGTCACTTCATAGTTCTTCTCTAATATGAAGGTATTCGATGAAGCCGATGCCTCAATACCGTTAACGGTAAAGTGTGCATTCGATGCTTCTCTTGCAACATAATCAATTCCGAAATACTTAACAGAACCGGAACCTGTCTCTCTGTCTGCAGGGTCTGATATATTAAATACGCGGCTGTTCTCACCGAAATGAATACCTACCTGGGCAGACTCAATACGAAGCGAAGCATTACCTTCTCCATCTTCTTCCACCGTTGATGTGAGGTGTATGCCGGAATTATTGATCAATCTGCTTAATCTGTTCTGTATATCGAAATTGGTGTCATCTTCTCTTATAGTATACTGGAACTCATAACCCTGTCCGTTAACAGTCATGTCAAAACTGTAGTCGCCGGGCTCTATACCGAGTTCATTCATCGGAAGATACTTACCCATATTGACCTGAGCAGATGCAAGAGACTGTACTTCTATCTTATATTCGGGAACTTCCTTATTAACATAGCTTACGGTACCGTCAGCATCCACTTCCTGCTCAACCATTAATGAAGCATTATCCTCACCGACATACTTAGCCGAAGCAATACTTTCATCAGAAGAATATGCGATCTTACCGTCAATATCTCCGCCTTCATTACTGCCGACAGAAGACATAATCGTATTCTGGAAGATTCTTGACTCTTCCTTAAGACCTATTATAAATTCACGGGATTCAGGCGAAGACTCCAACTTATACAGAGGAGCGTCCTTATTGACTCGCACCATGGAATTGGTGATACCCTTAAGCTCGCTACGCTTATGAGTGTCGTAACGGGTATCGCTCTTCTTAGGTGCATATGTAGTTAGATACTGGTTATATACAGTATTAAGTGCTGCCGAATATGCCATACCCTGCTCCTCCTTTCTTCCATGATTAGAGTCATACCATCCTTGTATGAGCAAGAGTAATAGTCATTCTATACTCTGTAAACATATTCTCTCTGATATGTACTATAATCCGCTTAATCTAAAGACTCAGACACTACACCTAGGGTATAATACATTATAGTACAATCTTACTCTATCACTTAGAAGTCAAGGCTGTCAACACTTTTACCGTAAAAACAGCGAATTTCCAAAAGTTCCTCAATTGCGGTCAATTTGCACAATTGATACAATTTATACATCTCCGAGTACCGGGAATGCCTCAAGTACATATACTGTTCGTGGCGGAATGGTGAACGATCCTCCGAGTTCCACCTTATCCTGTACAATGCTCATTTCCCTGTAAGTATCTATCATAAGATAGAAATGCATTCCATCCGGAGCCGCCGGAAGTGTAACCGTCTGCTCATGCCAATATGAATTGATGGCTACATATACAAGTTCATCCTTGCCCGCTTTATTCTTGCCGGCATACATTATGCCCACATAATGATGTCCGCCGTTATAGTCCGCCCAGAAAGGCTGTAATCCGTGCTGGCTGATACAAGGATAGTTCATCGAACATTTCTCGGTATCTATACGGATGACTCTGTGCTGCTTGCGGTACCATATCATATACTGGGCAAATGTAAACAGCTCATGATTCTTCTTAAGCCTGTTCCAGTCAAGCCATGATATCAGGTTATCCTGACAATATGCATTGTTATTACCAAATTGTGTATTACCGAATTCATCTCCGGCAAGGAACATGGGAATGCCGCGACTTAACATCAGTGTAACGAAGGCGTTCCTTATAAGCCTGCGTCTTAACGCCAATACGGTCTCATCATCCGTCTCACCTTCGAATCCGCAATTCCAGCTGTAGTTGTCATTCGATCCGTCGGTATTGTTCCAACCGTTATCTTCATTATGTTTATAGTTATAAGTATAGAGGTCGTTCATGGTGAAGCCGTCATGACAGGTTATGAAATTAACCGACGCGAAATGACCTCTTGTATTGCCACCGTATATATCCGGAGAACCCGAGATTCGATTGGCTGCTGCCGCCTCCATATGATCATCACCCTTAAGGAATGAACGCACATCATCTCGATACTTACCGTTCCACTCCATCCAACGGTTCCATGACGGGAAACTTCCAACCTGATACATTCCGCCGGCATCCCATGCCTCGGCGATTAGTTTGACATCACCCAGAATCGGGTCGAATGCCAGAAGTTCAAGAAGCGGAGGCTTACTAAGCGGTGCGCCGTCTTCGTTACGACCAAGTATTGATGCAAGGTCAAATCTGAACCCGTCTATACGATAAGCGATTACCCAGTGCCTTAAGCAGTCTAAGATGAACTGTCTTACGATCGGATGATTACAGTTAAGCGTATTGCCGCAGCCCGAGAAATTATAATAATATCCGTCCGGAGTCAACATATAGTATATGTTGTTATCCATTCCCTTAAACGAGAATATCGGTCCGTGCTCATTTCCCTCAGCGGTATGATTAAACACAACGTCTAAGTATACTTCAATCCCGTTCTCTTTCAGTAGCTTAATCAATCTCTTAAGTTCGTTACCTTCTCTGTTATACTCGGGCTTGGAACTGTATGCGGTATTGGGTGAAAAATAATTGACCGTATTATAACCCCAGTAATCAAGGAGTTGATTGCCGTTATATTCTCTGGCATCATGCATCTCATCAAACTCAAATATCGGCATGAGTTCAACCGCCGTAATTCCAAGCTCCTTAAGATACGGAATCTTCTGTCTGATTCCGTCAAAGGTTCCGGGGTAATCAACTCCCGATGATGAATCCTTAGTAAATCCTCTGACATGCATCTCATATATAATGACATCCTCTATCGGAGTATGTAACTGCTTGGTATCGCCCCAGTCGAAATCATCTCTTACGACCCTACCTCTGTATCCGGAATACTCAGGCGCCGTTCCTTCAAGTCCCCACTCACGAAGACCGGCAACGGCCTTGGCATAAGGATCCAAGAGTATATTCTCTTTATCAAATAACAGACCTCTTCTTTCGTCATAAGGTCCGTCCATTCTGTATGCATACTCCAGATTCTCCTGCTCTAAGCCGAAGACGATAATGGAGTAGCAATTACCTATTCTGTAATTGTCCGGGAAAGGAATGACAGCGAAGGGATCCACCGCTTTACGTTTAAACAGCAGCAATTCGCAACCCGTCGCCTGATTTGAATGAATAGTGAAATTAATACCGCCCGGAATTACGGTTGCACCGTTGATCTCATAGAATCCGGGTCTGACTTCATAGCCGCCTATCATGTCCATCGGAACGAAATTGACATGCTGACTTCCAAATCCGCTTAACTTATCTGAATTCTGTGCCGACGACACAGGCTCCCTATTGGTTAACATAATACCTCTTATCTTTGTACCTCGGCTGCTGCCGCATCAAGCGCCGCCTCGATTACTTTATCCATATCATAATACTTATACTGACCGAGACGTCCACCGAATATGACATTCTTCTGTTTGTTAGCCAGTTCTCTGTATTTCTCATACAGTGCGGCATTTCGTTCATCATTTACGGGATAATACGGCTCATCTCCCGCTTCGTATTCCTTAGGATATTCCCTGGTTATAACCGTATCCGGAATACTCTCCGCATCAAGTATATGTTCAAAATGCTTATGTTCGATCACTCTGGTAAAGGGAATCTCCCTCTCCGTATAATTAACAACGGCATTGCCCTGGAAATTATTCACATCCTTAAGCGTCTCTGTCTCAAACTTAAGCGTTCTGTATTCCAAAGCCCCCAGACTGTATCCAAAATACTCATCTATCATGCCCGTATAGACTATCTTGTCAAAAATATCCGCTTCTGACCCTTTCGCCTCATTTGATTTCATATACTCCTCAAACGAACAATTAAGCCTGACATCTGTTCCCTCAAGAAGTCTTGATATAATACCCGTGTATCCGCCAATCGGAATTCCCTGATAGATATCATTGAAATAATTATTATTATAAGTAAATCTTACGGGAAGTCTCTTAATGATAAAAGCAGGAAGATCCTTGCAGTCTCTGCCCCACTGCTTCTCGGTATAGCCCTTAATAAGCTTCTCATATACATCTCTGCCCACAAGACTTAAAGCCTGCTGTTCCAAATTAGCAGGCTCACTATCGCCTAACGCTTCACGCGCTGTGCCAATCTGCTCATCAAGCTTATTCTTAGCCTCTTGGGGTGTTCTGACTCCCCACAATTCATGAAACGTATTCATGTTAAAGGGAAGATTATATAATTCATCCTTATATCTTGCTACCGGAGAATTGACGTAGTTATTAAACTGTGCATACTCATTCACATAATCCCATACCCTCTTATTACTTGTATGGAATATATGTGCTCCGTACACATGCACATTGACTCCGTTCATCTCTTTCGTATATATATTGCCACCTATATGATCTCTTCTGTCTATGACCAGACTCCTATATCCGGCCTTCTTAACCTCGGATGCAAATACGGCTCCATATAAACCGGCGCCTACAATAAGATAATCATATCTCATCTGTTCCACCACCTAAATCAGTCGCATCGGGACCTGCACAGAAATCAAGTTCTCTGTTAAGAAGCCCCGCAAGATATGAGAATGCGCTGTTACTCATTATAAGTCCCTTACACTTACTCATAAGCTGAAGATCTACGTAACTATCCTTGCCGAAATTACCTGACACATATGTCAGCTTTGGTGCTCGCTGCAAGCCAAGTTCGCTGGCGTGCTGATTGCACCAATACAGATCATCGGAGAATACAAACAATTCATAATCCTTGCGATATACTTCAAGTCTGTCTATCGCTTCCTTGTAATAGTTTGTTGCAAGGTTAATGCCAAGATCCAGGTAGTCGCCGCGTCTGATATGCACAGCTACCGAGTATCCGCTCTCTATCTCTTCCAAATACTTAACTGCCTGCTTAGACTTAAGCTCCGGGAATTGAAGTTCACTTAGGAATACATCCTTATGAAGTTCAAACCAGTGCTCATCTACCCAGTTGCCGTGATAATACACATTGTCAGCCTTAATGGTTAATATATCGGGATAGAAATTACCCGGAGGAGTCATTCTGTATATCTCACCCGAGAACGGATTGGTCATGGTATAGTCATCCGTCTCCGCATACATGACTATATCCTCACCGCACTGAAGTATTACCTCGGGAACGCTTATTCCGCGCTTCCTGTATTCAACATATTCCTTCCATACGTCGGCTTCAAAACTCTGGCTTAATAATCTCGGTTTAACACCGAACACCTTCTCAAGTTCGTATCCGTTATGAACATTGCCTGCGAAATACGCAGAATCATCCAGATACCATGTATGTGACTTATCGGCCATCTCACCGCATCTGTAGAATACATATTGGAATACCTGATTAGCCAATCCTCCGCTTAACTGTTGAATCTTCATTGTGTAACCTCCTGCTGTATACCCGTTCCCCTGACCTATTTCTTCTTATCCATAAACTGCGGCGTTATAGCATTCAACTTGTTGGACACCTTATAATAATCATACGCCGCGGTCGATACTTTACGCTGATCCTGAAGATTCTTCCTCTCTATACTGAATCTCTTCTCCATCTCAGTCTTATTTCTTGCTTCTATGGCTTCTATGGAAGTACTGAGTTCCATGACCCTGGTTATCTTACCTTGAATAGACTTAATCTCATCCGCATACTCATCTTTATGATCGCCAAGCTCGCTCTTGATATTCTCATACATGGCCTCAAAGCCCTCATCAAGTTTAAGCAACTCGGTAATAAGAACATCCTTGGCATCCATATTGGCATCTATATCCTCAAGTTCCGCCATATTCGCTATAAGTTCACTCTGTTCCTTGCTCTTGTCCTCTATGCTCTTAAGTAACTCCGCTTTCTTATCAAGACTCTCGCTCAAAATCTTAAGATATTTATCTAACATATGCACTCCTTTTAGAGACTGTTCTTAACAGACAGTATATCATATTTTGCCCTCTGCCGCACCAATATACGCAACAAAATAAGGTCCGTGACAACCGCCACGGACCTTATTTAATCGCCTGTTATTTAGTTTTATTCTTCTTCATGACTTCTACCCATGTATCTCTCATGGAACGAAGGTGTGTTAGTACTTCATTAAGGATCTCCGGATCCTTATGAAGATTGGCTTCCAGAAGCCTCTGTAACAGATACACATAAACTCTGTCGAAATCCTCCGCAACCGGATACTTATGATCCAATGTAGAACGGAACTCCTCTATTATGCGTTGCACCCTGACTATATTGCTGTGAGCTTTCTGAATATCCTTCTGCTCTATTCCAAGCAAAGCTATATTGCAGAACTTAATTGCTCCGTCATATAACATAAGTGTGAGTTCTGCCGGTGATGCAGTTAAGATCTTGCTGTTGTTGTACTGCGCATATGCATTGGGAAGTGCCATAACGCTTTACCTCCGTGTATCTGTAGTATTTATATCAATTAATTGCTTCCGAATAATCCGCCAAGTGCTGATTCCTGGCTCTGGAGCTTGGCCATAGCCTTCTCCATTCTTGTAAACTTCTTATAATAGAAGTCCTCCCAAGTATTGATCTTCTCTTCCTGCTTGCTGATCTTGGTCTTGTAATCGTCATATTCCGTCTTCATGGCCTTGTCATTGTATACCGTGAAGGCTGAACTGTAATCCGTACGAGCCATCAGTTCATCAAGTCTGCTGTAGAGATTCTTGGCAAGCTGTGAGAAGAATTCAGATACTTTCTCAGGTTCTGATGCTATCATAGCTGAGAGCTTATCTTCTTTACCCGACGTAGACTCATCATCCTTATCTCCGTCTATATGATAAGCACTCTTCTCATTGTCTGCAGCTGCGAAATATCCGAGTGTGTTGATTCCGAAATCACTAAGATACATCTTACTTCCGTCAGACATCTCTACTCCTGCAAGCATAATGGTCTTTAATGCATTTGAAACATTACCGAGTGTTGAGTCCTTACGAAGGAGAGCTGACTTGATCTTGTCTTCCCATTCCTTAACGTCATCCTCATTCATCTCTTCCTTCTCATCATCGGATAACATCTTATACTTGGCTGCGCTCTCCGCATTATATAACTTATCCATCTCATTGATGAGAGTATTGTATTCCTTAAGGAAAGTCTTGATCGTATCAAATACTCCGCTTGTATCCTGCGAGGTCGTAAGTGTGATCTCATCGGATGTCATGTTGTTAAGAGTAATGGTAAGACCATTAATCTCAAATGTATTGGAATTGGATGTATATGTCTCTCCGTTAAGCTCTATTTCGGCATCCGAACCGTTAAGTTTCTTACCCTGCGGATTGTTTACATTACTGTAATCAAGTCCGAGTGTTCTAAGCGCAGCATTATCATCCGATGTAATCTCGAAATTCTTATCCTTGCCCATTCCCTCGGCTGCAACATAGAAGCGCTGATTCTTCTCATCGAAGTTGGCCTTAACGCCGGCCTTACTTAATTCATTAACAACATCACTGATCTTGGTATCGGCGGTGAGTTCTATATCAAGCGGATCCTTACCCTCTACACTGATGGTAATCTTCTTGGTCTCACCTTCAGCAAATGTCATGCCCATCTCAGCCATTGTTGATGTGGCCTTATATGATGCCTTAACATCCATACCTTCATCATTCTTAACGGTAAGTTCTCCTCCGGTAAGATATGCGGCCTTGGCCATAGATACCATCTTAAGAGACTGAACCGTTTCAGGCGCACCGGAACCGGTAACTACAGATATAGCGCTGCTGCTTGCTGTAGTCTTCTTCTTGGCATAACTTGAAGAGAATCTCATATCAGACAGAGTCTTAGAATACAGACCGTATATCTTGGAATTAAGGTCCTTCCAAGCGTCCTGCTTCCAGCTTAACTTCTTCTGGTCTTTCTCCAGATTCTCTTTCTTAGTCGATTTAGCTTTAACCAACTCTGCTACGATAGCTTCCGTATCGAGTCCCGAATTCATTCCTGATAATCTTACCGGCATAATGTACCTCCTTAGCGTCCTTGCTACTTAATCAACATCCTTGTCTTATGATGAAGAAAAAACTGCCTTTGTCATGCATTCAAAGGCTTATCTCTTCTCGTCTACTAAGATTCCAGCCATCTCCCATACCTTAGCGATCATATCAAGCGTCTTCTCAGGCGGAAGCTCCTTGATTGTCTCCTTGGTATTCTTGTCTACAAGCTTAATTGTTACACGATTTGTACCTTCGTGTATGCCGAATACTGCTTCGGTATTAATCTTCT
>CACYWQ010000006.1 GCA_902778165.1 uncultured Lachnospiraceae bacterium | reverse complement strand
TGACTTCTTCCTCATCATCAACGAGGATGACCTTATACAAATCCATGGTGCCTCCTTAGCATATATTCCCATCTTATCATTATGAGTGCAAATAGACAACAAGGCTGCCATTTAATGCAGCCTTGTCGTTTGATAAACCGTATCTTGTATATTGTGTTAATTCTTCTTACGCTTTGATAATACGTCAAATGTAACCGCACCGAGAAGTACCGCACCTTTGACGATCTTCTGTATATCCGTTGACCATCCGAACAATGACATACCGTTGTTCAGAATACCCATGATGAAAGCTCCGACAACTGCACCGACGATCGTTCCGGCACCACCTGCTACGGCTGCGCCACCGATATAACATGATGCAATTGCGTCCATCTCAAATCCGTCACCGGCCTTAGGTGTAGCTGCTCCGTTTCTTGCTGAGAGCACGATACCTGCGATAGCCGATAACACACCCATGTTAACATATACCCAGAAGAACACCTTATTAGTGTCAATACCTGAAAGATTGGCTGCCTTCCTGTTACCACCCAAAGCATAGATCTGACGACCTGCGACCGTATTGCTTGTGATGAAACCGTAGATAACGATAAGCACCACCATGATCAATAATACGAAGGGAAGACCGTTGTATCTGGCAAGTCTTGTGAAGAAGAACCAGATGATAAACAGCATAAGAGCTAATTTAAGTACGATCTGCCAGGTCGGATTGACTGCGAAGTTATATTTCTTCTTAGTCGAATTACTCTTAAACTCTGCAAAAACAAGGGCAACTGAGGCTACGGCAGCCACTATTATACTTACAAGATCAAGCGTACCGTCACCAAACGGAATCTTGACAACGGGCAGGAATCCTGCACCGATGAAGTTATATGACTGTTCAAAGGGTCCCTTGGTCTGAGCCTGTAACAGTGTATAGGTAAGACCACGGCCCATAAGCATTGTTGCAAGTGTTGTTACAAAAGGCGGGATTCCTAAATAAGCTATGAAGAATCCTGCAAATATTCCTGTTAAGAGACCTACTAAGAGTGCAGCGGCTATAGCCACCCACATATTCATCTTAAGGTCCATCATGATAATTCCGGCGAAAGAACCTGTTACGGCAACTACGGAACCGACACCCAGGTCAATGTTACCGGTAAGGACGCACAACAGCATACCTATTGCAAGTATAACAACATATCCGTTCTGCATGATAAGGTTGTTGATATTCATAGGAGTCAGATTGGCGCCTTTGGTAAGTACGGCAAATACCAGATAAATAGCTATCAGGGCAAAAAACATTCCGTACTGTTTCATGTCCATCTTGACTGTTTTCTTATTATTCGTTTCCATTTCCATCTCCCTTTCTGTTATGAGCCACTATGCATTGCATGATTCGCTCCTGTGAGAATTCTTCTTTGCTTAACTCTCCTGCGATCTCACCTTCGTTTATTACATACAATCTGTCGCAGGTACCTATGATCTCAGGCATCTCGGATGAGATGATGACCACTGCTTTACCTGCCTTGGCAAGCTCATTTATTACGCAATATATTTCGTATTTGGCACCTACATCGATACCTCTTGTAGGCTCATCCATGATCAGAACATCCGGCTGTGTAAGCATCCACTTGGCAACAACCACCTTCTGCTGATTTCCGCCGGAAAGCGATCCGACCACCTGATTGATGGAATTCGTCTTAACATTTATACGTTCTTTGTACTCCTGAGCCGCAATTATCTCATCATTTGCATTAATCACGCCATGCTTGGAGAAGAAGAACGGTCTTGCCGCGATCGCCATATTCTCTTTGACATCTCCTATTAAGTTAAGACCGTAAGTCTTTCTGTCTTCGGAGATATATGCAAGTTTGTTCTTAACGGCATCTTTGACAGTCTTAAGATGGACTTCCTTGCCGTTAATAAGTACGGTACCCGATATCTTCTGTCCGTAACTGTGTCCGAACAGACTCATCGCAAGTTCCGTTCTGCCCGCACCCATAAGTCCGGCTAATCCTACGACCTCACCGGCGCGAACGTTGATATTAATATCTTTAAGTACCTGACGGTGTTCATCATCGGGATGGAATACATTCCAGTTACGAACTTCGAAGACCACATCTCCGATATCAACACCTTCTCTGACAGGATAACGGTTGGTCATCTCACGACCTACCATTGCCTTGATCACTCTGTCTTCAGAGTAATCGTCCACTCCCTTAACCAAAGTCTCAATGGTCTTGCCGTCTCGTATGATCGTCACCGAATCGGATACATATTCTATCTCATTGAGCTTATGAGAGATGATGATACAGGTAATACCCTGTTCTTTTAATTGAAGCATTATATCGAGCAGTTTCTTACTCTCTTCATCATTAAGGGCTGCAGTGGGCTCATCCAATATAAGAAGTTCAACCTTCTTGGCCATAGCCTTGGCTATCTCTATAAGCTGCTGCTTACCTACACCCAATGTATTGATCGGAACATCAACATCCTCATGCTCAAGACCCACCTTGGCAAGCATCTCCTGTGCATGCTTTCTTGTCTTAGTCCAATCTATTATGCCCTTTCTTTTGGTCTGCTCATTACCGATGAATACGTTCTCGGCTATACTAAGCAGCGGACTCAGTGCCAGTTCCTGGTGTATTATAACTATACCCTTGGCTTCCGAATCCCTCAGATTATGGAACTTGCAATGTTCTCCCTTATATACGATATCTCCGCTGTATGTACCGTAGGGATACACACCGGACAAAACATTCATAAGGGTGGATTTGCCTGCTCCGTTCTCACCACATAACGCATGAATCTCACCCTTTTTGATCTTGATGTTAACATCATCAAGCGCTTTAACACCGGAGAATTCTTTAGTTATATGATTCATTTCCAAGATGTAATCCGACATCCTACCACTCCTTCTAATAACTTTTTAAAACAAGGCGGCAGCTGTCTGCCACCGCCCTGTATTGTCATTAATTCTCTGTCTGTAATTATTCAGCCAGCTGCTCCTCTGTATAGTATCCGCCGCCGATGATAACTTCCTTGTAGTTGTTCTTATCAACAGGAACGGGTTCACACAGATATGAAGGAACTACTATCTTGCCGTTGTTGTACTGCTCTGTATCGTTGATCTCAGGCTCTGAACCTTCAAGCACTGCCTGTACCATTGTAACGCACTTAGAAGCAAGAAGTCTTGTATCCTTGTAGATAGACATTGTCTGCTTACCAGAGATGATGTGCTTTGTAGCCATAAGCTCTGCATCCTGACCTGTGATCATAGGCCAGTTAGCTTCTGTATAACCTGCACCCTCAAGTGCTGACATACAACCGTATGATAATCCGTCATATGCACATGCGCAGATATCAAGGTCTTCGTCTGCATAGTATCTTGTAAGAAGATCCTCACATCTCTTCATGGCTGTCTGCTGATCCCATCTAAGAGTGTTGTTATCTTCAAATGCAAGCTGTCCTGACTTACAGATAAGTGCACCTTCGTCAAGTAAAGGCTGGATCTGCTCCATAAGACCTGCATAAAGCATATGAGCGTTGTTATCATCAGGTGAACCCATGAATAACTCGATAGTCTTAGGATCGTCCTTAGTAGCGCCACAGTTCTTAACGATGTACTCACCGATCTTAGTACCAACACCCTTGTTATCGAATGTTGCGTAGTAAGAAACAGCGTCAGTGTTCATAAGAAGTCTGTCGTAAGCTATAACGGGGATTCCTGCATCCTTAGCCTGCTGCTCTACATTAACAAGTGCATCTGAGTCGATAGCTGCGATAACGAGGCAGTTAGCGCCTGCTGCTATCATGTTCTCGATCTGAGAAACCTGAGCCTGTACATCATCCTCAGCGTACTGAAGATCAACTGTATAACCGAGTTCCTCAAGCTGTGCCTTCATGTTTGCACCATCGTGCATCCATCTCTCTGAAGACTGTGTGGGCATTGCCACTGCTACCTTCTTACCACCTGCTGATGTTGCTGCTGCTGCACCTGCATCTGATCCGCCTGCTGCCGGAGCTGCAGGAGCTGCTGCGCTTCCGCATGCTGTTAATGCCAACATCGTCATTGCCATCAAAGCTGCCAAAACTTTCTTTTTCATTTAAAACCCTCCTTAAATAATGTGTACAACAAGTTCGGTCTCTCCGAACCTGTTGTATACAATTTATTACATAAGGGTTTAGGATAGAATATAAAATCCTACTGAGAATATATAAAAATATCCACACATATATTTTTATATATGTATGGATATTTAATATATCTTATCTATTATCTCGCCGGATTTATGACGCCAGTACATTCCGTCTGAGAGTATGTAATCCTCGTCACTTAATACCGCCTCGCAGAACTCTTCGGCCGATTTAAGTCTGTGCTTAAATGCCATTCCTCCGCCTAACATATTGATCGAATGGGTGTCGGAACCTGCAGTGACAAGTTTATTATGTTTGGCCGCAAGTTCTCTTGCAGAATCATCCCATGCAGGGTTGTTATGAGCCTTGCTGTAAGGCGATGAGTGGGTAGCGTTACATACTTCTATGGCATCAGCATATTCGGGGAATAACCTTATCTCCGGTATATAATCTTCCACCCTGTAAGGATGAGCCTGGGATACGATACCGCCGCCTTCATGTACAAGTTCATACTGCCTTGCTATCGAAGCCTCTCTTATCTCAGGATGATCGATAAACCACTTAACTGTCAGCCCATATAACAGGAATTCCGTACCTTTATATCCGGTCTCCATCCCGAAGAAGACGTCGAAATCACACTTATCGCCGCATTGCTTGGCATCATTATAGCCACCGGCATATCTAAGAATCCATTCTTCCCATGGAAGTGACCTGTCTATGGCGGTATTGCCGCCCCAATTATGATCTGTAATAAAAGCACCCGTATACCCGTACTCCTTGCATGCCTTAACCATCTCGGCGCCTGTGTTATTTCCGCAGGCACTTCCGATATTGGTATGCATATGAGCTTCATACAAGTACGGATATTCGGGCAGTAGTCTGATTCTCATATTCTGCTTCCAAACCGTTATCTATTCCAAATGATTGATTATAAATACCGTGATCTCATCACGTGTGGGCATCGACATCATGGCACCCTTGCGCGTCGTGATTATGGATGCGGCCGCATTGGAATAAGTAAGCAGATCTCCCATGTGATACTTATCCATAGGCTGCAATGCCGTAGCCTTATCCCAGGTACCGTCATATCCCACCGTTGCACCCACACCGGCAGCTACGGCTCCCGCAACACCAGCCATCCTTAATATATAACCCAGCGCACAACCGTAGAATGTATCACCGGCACCTGTTGTATCTGTTGTATCCTTATTAATAAATGCAGGCACCTTAACAACGTTATCACCGCTTAATGCTATGCTTCCTTCAGCTCCGAGCGTGGCAAATACAAGCGGTATATTGTACTTATCCTTGATAAATCTTGCACCTTCCTCTATGTCCTTACGTCCGGTTACAAGTTCTATCTCATTATCGGATATCTTAAGCACGTCACACTGCTCAAGTCCCCAACATATCTTATCTATGGCTTCAGCCTTATTATCCCATAAAGGTTCTCTGTAATTGGGATCAAAGCTTATAAGACACCCTGCTTCCTTGGCTACACTTACGGCATATCTGGTTGCGGCTTCCGCCACTTCATCACACATCGACAACGAACCGAAATGCAGTGCCTTGGAATTACGGATCATGTCCGCGCTTACTTCCGATTTACGCAGCATAAGATCTGCTCCGTCCTTACGGTAGAATGAGAAATCCCTCTCTCCGCCTTCATGATTCATAACAAAGGCAAGAGTCGTATTATAATTCTCATCTGCCACAAGGCCCGATACATCGATGCCGGCTTCCATTGCATTACGCCTTAACATCCTGCCGAACATATCGTCACCGACCTTGCCGATAAATGCTGTCTTAAATCCCAAGTTGGATAACATCGCAAGTACATTACACGGAGCACCGCCGGGATTGGCTTCCATTAGCTTATTACCCTGAGCGCTCAGACCGTTATCCGTGAAATCAACCAACAGCTCACCAATAGCCGTTACATCATATCGTCTTGCCATTATGCATACCCCTCCATATTCATATAAGGCTACATTAAGACCTCTATCCGATTATCCTAAGGATATCGTTATACATTACAAGCACCGCAAGGATTGCAAGAAGCGCAAATCCCACAAGGTGCACTATGCCTTCCTTCTCAGGCGGTATCGGCTTACCTCTTAGTGCTTCTATTATAAGGAATAGGAACTTGCCGCCGTCGATCGCGGGAAGAGGCAACAGATTAAGAATACCAAGGTTAACGCTTAATAGCATTGCAATATTAAACATATTAAGCAATACCACCCATGGTCCGTAAGGAGCCGCCGCATCCTTAACATCATCTATAGCCTGCGCCATACCGACGGGGCCTGCCACATCATCCTTGCTTCCTCTGCCTGATAACAGTGCTATAAGTGACTTCCATGTACCCACGAAAGCATATCTCTCTTCATAATATGCATACTTAAATATCTGAGAATTCTTACACGGAACATACTCACCGTATCCGTTAAGACCGATCAGATATCTTCCGGCCTCATCACTGTATTTGGGCACCACATCGACTGTATGCTTAACACCGTCACGCATATACTCGATCTTGATCGGTCGTTCCTTATTGGTATATGTATTGATGTATATCTCATTGGCCAGATATACACGACTTCCGTTCATCTTGGTGATTATATCGCCTACCTGCAGTCCGGCTTCCTTGGCAGGATAACCGTCCATAAGCGAAGTGATCTTGGCATTGGTAGATCCCGTATTCCACACCACAATAAGCGCCAGCAGGAAGGCCACGATGAAGTTAAATACCGGGCCCGCCAACACAATTGCTATACGGCTGAAAAGCGGGGCATCTGTATATGCCATCCCCTGAAGTTCACTTAAGAATCCGGCGTCGGACCCAAGTTCTACAGATTTCTCTTCATCCTTATTAATATCAGCCGAATGTGAATCAACGGCAGCCTCTGCCTTACGCTTGATATCGTCATTATCATCCGAGAATGCATCCTCAAGTCCGGTATCATATATGCAGGCTCCGCCTATGGGCAGGGCTCTTAAGGCATATCTTGTTCCCTTCCTTGTAAACGATATTAACTTAGGACCCATTCCGATTCCGAACTCGATAACTCTGACACCGTTAATCTTGGCAACGATGAAATGACCGAATTCATGACTTACCACTATTATAAAGAAAACAAGAAGAAATAATAAAATACTGACTAATTTATCCAAGTCGCTATCCTCTCATAGCATTCTTTCTCCGTCTCAAATATATCATCAAGTGACGGATTCTCTATATACTTAACAGATTTAAGACACTCTTCGATTATCTCATATATACGAAGGAATCTTATCTTCTCTTTGATAAACAAAGCTACCGCCTTCTCATTGGCAGCATTAAATACGGTGGGCATATTGCCACCCTTACGTCCTGATTCGATTGCCATCTTAAGACCCCTAAATGTCTCCATGTCGGGTTCTTCAAATGTAAGTGAGCCAAGCTTACACAGATCAAGTCTGTTATCATGCATGGGACGTCTGCCCGGATAGAATAATGCATACTGAATAGGTAACTTCATATCCGGTATACCCATCTGCGCAATTACGGCTCCGTCATGGAATTGCACGCCCGAATGGACGATTGACTGAGGATGAATAAGAACACGGATCTTATCTATATCCACATTAAATAACCACTTAGCCTCAATAACTTCAAGACCCTTATTGCATAACGATGCCGAATCTATCGTTACCTTAGGACCCATATCCCAATTGGGATGCTTAAGTGCTTCATGTACGGTCATGGCACGTAATTCGGATTCACTCTTACCTCTGAAAGGTCCGCCTGAAGCGGTAAGAAGTATCTTATCGATATCGGATGAATCTCCGCCTACCGCAAATGTATCCCTGCCCTGCAATGACTGGAATATCGCACTGTGCTCACTGTCAACGGGAAGTATGGATACCTTATTGGCTGCAGCCAAAGGCATTATGATATGTCCTGCGGTGACTAAAGTCTCCTTATTGGCAAGAGCAATATCCTTGCCTGCTTCTATGGCTGCTATTGTAGGCCTTATTCCTATCATACCTACGATAGCCGTCACAAGTATATCCATCTTAGGAAGAACGGACATCTCAATAAGTCCGTCCATACCCGTTACGATTCTGACACTCATGTCAGATAATCTCTGCTTAAGATCAGCTGCCGCCGACTCATCATACATACATATGATCTCTGGCTTAAATTCCCTTGCCTGCTTCTCTATAAGATCAACATTCTTGGAAGCAGCCATTGCGACAACATTAAGGTCATCTCTGTATTCTCTTACTATATCAAGGGTCTGTGTACCTATGGAACCTGTGGACCCTAATATTCCTATGTTTTTCATTGGTATGTTCTCTTAATCCTACTGTAATAATCTTATCATCATATATATGATGGGTGCCACGACAAGTATGCTGTCAAGTCTATCCATCGCTCCGCCGTGTCCGGGGATTACCTTACCGTAATCCTTGATATCAAAGCTTCTCTTAATAGCCGAAGCCGCCAGATCTCCTATCTGCGATATTATGCTTCCCACAAATCCGATAAGGGCAAATATCCATATATATCTTAATGAGAATAAATCAAATGCACAGAGCGCAAGCGCAAATACCGTATTAAGAAGGGCCGCACCAAGCACTCCGCCTATGGCTCCTTCTATGGTCTTCTTAGGGCTAAGAAGAGGCGCAAGCTTATGCTTACCTAAGTTAACTCCGGTAAAATACGCGCTCATATCACTTCCGGATGCCGTAATGATAATAAGGAATGTCATGATCATATCCGTTACGCTGCCGCCGTCATCCACTCTTGTTCTGTACATAAATGAGATCATAAGGGGCGCATATATAACCGCAAATATAACAGCCATGACCTGTCTTATATCGTATTTGGGGTAGCTAAGTACATATATTCCAAGTATCACAAGGATAAATACAACAATAAGCGCAAGTATTGCATCGCCTTCGGATATTCTCGAAGCAAGTCCTCTTAACACCTTACCGGCAGGACCTGCTGCCGTCGCGTTCTTACCCTTGTTAAGTACATCCGCATAATATGTGATAAGCACATACAGCAATACGGTGGTAATATATGCAGGCAGTTCAAGTGCATTGCAAATATGAATCTTATTCTTCTTAGTAGTCGCATTATTAACATTGCCTTCATCCGCAATATTTCTGTATCCGGATGTATTAGACGCTCCTGCATCATGCACTCTGCACGCACTGCACAGTTCATATACAGCAACCAAGGATGCGATCATCATGAAAGCACCAAAAGGTATTCCGCCCAATATAATAAGAGTTGTTATCAATACAATCAGCACCGCTCCGCTTATGATACGTGTGCGCATACTTACCTCCCCTGACTATTTCTTAAGTCCGCCGTATTTTCTGTCCCTTTTGTTATATGCTTCTATGGCCTTATCAAGTTCAGCCTCATCAAAATCAGGCCATGCAACATCCGTATAATAAAACTCCGTATAAGCAACTTCCCATAATAAGAAATTGGATATTCTCTGTTCGCCACATGTACGAATTAACAGATCGGGATCCGGAAGTCCCGCCGTATCAAGTCTTGAATTGACCAGTTCTTCATTGATATCTTCAATCTTAATCTTACCTTCGGCTATATCTGAGGCAATGCTTTTGGTCGCTCTTGTTATCTCATCTCTTCCGCCGTAATTAATGGCTATCTGAAAGTGAAGACCTGTGTTGCCTGCAGTTGACTGCTCAAGATCTGCGATCGACTCCTGAAGGTCCTTATCAAGGCGTGTCTTATCACCTAATACACGTACGCACATATTGTTCTTATTGGCACGTTTCTTGGCATTGGTCATGTAATTGCGAAGCAGCTTCATAAGTGCCGCAACTTCATCATCGGGTCTGCTCCAGTTCTCGGTTGAGAATGCATATACCGTGAAGTATTCAATGCCCTTATTCCATGTGATCTCACACATGTCTTCAACGACCTTGGCACCCTGCACATGTCCCGCATTACGGGGGAGTCCGCGCTTCTTGGCCCAGCGTCCGTTGCCGTCAAGTATTATAGCTACGTGTCTTGGAATATTAAGATTATCCTGCATTTACCTCACCATGCGGGCTTGTATGCCCTGCTTATAATCAACGCAAAGGAGCCTCACAACCGTTACGTTGTATCAGCCCCTCTGTATATGTATCTTATTCTGTTATACCGTCATAATATCCTTGGTCTTATCTTCTATCGCCTTGTCGATATCCTTAATGAACTTATCGGTCATCTTCTGAAGTGCATCCTCAAGATCCTTGATTCCGTCTTCGGATATCTCACCGCCTGCAAGCTTCTTAAGTGCATCATTACCGTCACGTCTGATGTTACGGATCGCCACCTTGGCATCCTCACCCTTCTTCTTGACTTCCTTACCCAGTTCCTTACGTCTTTCCTCTGTAAGCTCGGGGAAAACAAGTCTTATGACGGTTCCGTCATTGGTAGGAGTGATACCTATATCTGATGCAAGTATCGCCTTCTCTATATCCCTAACAAGGTTCTTCTCCCAAGGTGCTATCTGAATCATTCTGGGTTCGGGAACCGATATGTTGCCGACCTGCTGAAGCGGTGTGGGAGTTCCGTAGTAATCCACCTTGATCTTATCAAGAACATGAGGATTGGCTCTTCCCGCTCTGATCGTCTGATAGTCGCTTATAAGATAATCAAAAGCCTTGGTCATCTTGTCACTGTATACCTGTAATTTCTCGTCCATAAGAATCTTCTCCTTAACCTTTAATCAACCGTTACCTTGGTCGAATATCCCTTACCCTTAATCACATTGATTATGCTGTCTGTATCATTAAGAGCAAATACCCACATCGGCATCTTATTGTCTCTGGCCATTATCGAAGCCGTCAGGTCCACAACCTGCAATCTCTTCTCTATAACCTCATCAAGCGATATCTCATCATATCTTACGGCATTCGGATTGGTCTTGGGATCGGAATCATATACACCGTCTATAGCCTTGGCTAAGAGGATTCCGTCCGCATCCACTTCTATTGCTCTTAAGACAACGCCCGTATCCGTTGAGAAATAAGGATGGCCCGTACCGCCTGCGAAGAATACAACCTGTCCCTTGGCGAAATACTTATTAGCTCTGTCCTTACTGAATAACTTGGTAAATGAACCGCACTCAAAAGGTGTAAGGATATTGGTCATCATCCCCTCTGAGCGGAATATCTCGGATACATAGATACAGTTCATAACCGTAGCAAGCATTCCGATCTGATCGGCCTTGGTTCTGTCTATACTGTCAGAGCTTCTGCCTCTCCAGAAATTACCTCCGCCTATGACTATACCTACCTCAATTCCCTCGGATGTGATAGTCTTAACCTGTCTTGCGACTCCTCTTATGACTTCATCATCAAACCCTGTATGCTTCTGACCCGCAAGGGCTTCACCGCTTAACTTAAGTAGTATTCTCTTCACCGGATATCTCCTATGTAATATCTTGAATTATCAATTAATCTTTGAAGAAGTTAGAAGGACTTACGTCTGCATAACACTGCGAGCACATACCTTCTATTGCAGCACCGTTATTGATCTGTACAGCCTTAGACTTGATATTACCCATTACGATGGCTGTTGCATCTAGAATAACCGGACCGTGTACATCGATATCACCCTTAACGGCACCTGCGATAACTGCGCTTGTTGCATAGATGTTACCACGGATAACTGTATTGCTGCCAACCTTAACACTGCCTGTACTTGTTACATCACCGGCGATGGTAGCATCCTGTGCATATACTTCTGCTGCTTCCGAATTACCTACCACATTACCTGTGATATTGAGCTTACCCTTAACCTTGATATTACCGTTGATGGCACCGATCACATCAAGAGAACCTCTTGAATTAAGATCGCCGTTAACAGTCATCATCTTGGTAATGGTTGCAACCTCATCGCTTACGTACTCAGGCTCAACGACAGGCTCCTCCTTAGGCTGCGGAGGTGTGATTACTCTGGCGGGTGTAGACTCAAGCTCTGCCTCAAATTCGCTCATGGTCTTGTCCATCTCTTCTGATGCCGCGATCATATCTGCAACATCTGAAGTATGCTCGATTCCCATAGAAGCCTCGGCTGCTGCGAAGATATCCTCTTCTGCTGCGGATAAATCGCTTACCTCAGATTCTGCTGTTGAAGCTGCCTCCTCCTCAGGAACCAACTCATTAACAGCCTGTGACAAATCCTCTTTCAACTCCTGAAAAAAACCCATTATTCTATCTCCTTACTCTTTCTATGCTGAACTGCTACTGTATCATCCGTAATCGGTAATATCTGCGTATCGTCCATCTCGATTATTCCCTCTATAATGGACGGCAGAGCCTGCACCGTAGTATACTTCGTTCCCGTATCATGAAGAAGTATCACGGCTGTGTGGTAATTCTCCAAACTGTTAAGACAGTTGGCTGTTATCCTGTCCGGTGAAAGCGCATATCTGGTCGCATCACCGCTGCTTATATTCCAGTCAAAATATCTGACTCCCTCATCGGTGATATACTCACACAACTCATCCATATCCGTTGCGGATACCGTATTGCTGCTGCCACCCGGGAATCTGTATATCGTAGGTGTTACTCCCACGGTCTGTGTAAGATAATCTCTTATCTTGGTGTAGTCTTTGATAAAACTCTCTTTGTTCTTATATACCTCACTGTACTTGTGGGTATATGAGTGCATCCCTATGGAATGTCCGTGATCGACTATTGCCTTATATCGCTCCGGATTGGTCTCTGCCTCTTCACCCGTCACGAAGAATGTGGCCTTAACATTATACTCATCTAAGATCTCAAGAATCTGATCCGTATATATGCTGGGGCCGTCATCGAACGTCAGATACACACGCCTGATTCCGTCCCAGGTCTCTTCCTGTGTCTCCGTATCCACACTCTCTTCGGCACTCTGTTCCGATATTCTCTTAAGCAGGTCTTCGTACTTCTGCTCCGTAGCGGCGTTCTCTTCATCGAAGCGCTGCTGCATCTCATCCATGATCTGCATCTGCGCCATATACTGGGCCGTTATCTCAGCCAGTTCATTCTCCTTGGAATGAAGCTTACAGACAAGCCAGATACTTGATGCAAGCGGCAGACTTATAAGAATAATGATTCCGCCGACTATCATGCGTTTAAGGCGCTTCACCCGTCGCTTTCTGTACTCTGCATGGGATTTATCACTCATTAGAAATTATACCTTGATAACCTTATTATTGCAATTCAAAAATGACCGCATCAAACCTTTTAAAACTCTCAGCCTGTTCCTTTTCTCCGCGGGCTGTCCATGCGATCAAAAGAGGCTTATATAACTTGGCACACAACACAAATCCCAACTGTCTGTAGTCCTGATGTCTGTATGCTATGAAATCCGGTCTTGAGATAAAGTTGATGAACAACTGTGACAGAGCAAGTCTTGCTATATAGCCCAAGCTTCCTTCATCCTTCATCGCGCAGGATAACTGTCCTCTTATTACCTCAGGATGATTATTCCTAAACCATGCAACCAGGAAAGGTGAGAATGACTCTATGCAGTACTTGCCCTTATAAGTTGCAAGCATCTCATATGTCTCTCTGCAGAGTCTGTTGTTGCGATTACCGTTGTGATTCTTTATCTCACATATAAGCGTTGTATTGCCTAAAACCTTAAGTACATCCTCAAATAAGGGAATTACCTCATCGGTTCCGGCAAGTCTGTATGCAAGGAGTTCTTCATATGTGCAGTCACGAACTCTTCTGTCTTCTCCGCACATACGCTTAAGATTGGCATCATGGAACACAACGATCTTATGATCCTTAGTAAACTGTACGTCCAGTTCTACTCCGTATCCGCCTTCCACCGCCAGCTTAAATGCCTTCATACTGTTCTCGGGGACTCCGTTACCGTGCAGTCCTCTGTGGGCATACATAAGCCCTTTATAATCAGAATAGTCTCTCTTAGCCCCCGGTGCTATCAGATACAATAACACGGAAATAAGTATCACAATAAGACCTATGATTATGTATGTAAGCATTGCAGTTAAACCTCTGTGTCGTATAGATTAGTCTTTAAGTCAGTCATCTACATCAAGCAGTTCAAATCTGTCTTGGGGAAGAACCGGCTTATTATCACCGTGTTTAACATTTAACATGGTGATAAATGATAAGAATACAAACAATGCTCCGTAGGGAAACATTGTCCAATATCCCACATGTTCAAGCAAGGCTCCCGATATGATGGGTGTCACTATTTGAGCTGCCATCGAACATGTATAATAATAACCCGTATATCTGCCTATATCAGATTCCTTACACATCTCCACCACCATCGGAAGCGAATTGACGTTGATAGTGGCCCAGGCTATACCGACAAGGCAGAAGATTAGGATGATCACGGGTGAGAATCCGTCCATTATATTATTAAGTATGAAGCATACAACGAAGCATGCCGAGAGTAATAATACTCCGAATATGATACATTTCTTACGTCCCACTCTCGATGCAACCTCACCTATGGGAATATATGCGACTATGGCTATTGCCATTGCAACCGTAAGGCAGAGATTGGCCTGACTTAAACTCATATCCCATTCTATTGTCGCATATCTTGAGAAAGCCGTTGTCACGGCATTGTATCCGAAGAACCATAACGCGATGGATGATAAGATAAAATACAGGCTTCTCTTAACTTCCTTAGGAAGATAAGTTCTTACCGACTCCTCGCCGTCACTTCCCTTAACCTCTTCGGTTACTTCAAGATTATCCTCCGGATGAGCCGCCTCGTATTCCTTAACCTCAAGTACACACTTAGGTTCATTGATACACAGAAACAGCACTATAACTGAGATAACCATTATGCCCGCGATTATACAGAAGATTGCTCTGTAATCGTTACGTGCGCTCTTATCGGTAAACATCATGGCTGAGATGATCAGGTATATGATGCCTCCCACAGCTCCCATAAGATTAATAACGGCATTACCCTTACTTCTTAAGGGCTTGGGCGTTACATCGGGCATAAGCGCAACCGCAGGCGATCTGTATAATGCCATCGCTATAAGCAGCACTCCGAGAGTTATCATAAATACCGGGAACACCCAGCTTTCCTGTGTCTCATAGTATTTATTGTCAAGCAAAGGCAGTATGGTCATCAGTATCGAAGCAAGTGCCGTACCCACAATAATAAAAGGCATACGCCTTCCTATCTTGGTATTCCTCTTATCTGACACAGCTCCCAAAAGCGGTAATAAGAACAACGCTATGACATTGTCAAGTGCCATGATCACTCCCGAGATCGTATCCGAGAGATGAAATGTATTCTTAAGAATAAGCGGGATTATATTGTCATATAACTGCCAGAAGGCACATATTGACATGAATGCCAATCCCACTATAAACGTTCTTTTGTAATTAAGCTTGACCGTTGTCTCCAATATCTCGCTCCCCCTGCCCTAAATTATTATCTTATATATACCTTCTTGTTAAGAGGCGTGGTGTTCTTAACCTCCAAGGCATCAATACTTCTTATATACTGCTCAAACTTAGAATACCCGTATTCCTTGGGATTAAATGTCGGGAATTCATTCTTGATATCCGAACTTAAGGAACCCAAATTGATTCCCTTATCTCCGTGGCTTCTTACCATCTCGATTATCATATTCTCAACATTCTCATCAGCCGCAGGAACATTAAGCATAACGTTTATTGATGTACCGATATGCTCCATGCTTAAGAAATCAAATGTCTTAAGGAAGATTGAGAACTTCGAATAGCCGTAGTTACGCGTATCGAAATCAGGATATCTCTTCTGAAGCCTGCTGCCCAATTCTCCCATATCCATTCCGTTACTCTCACCGCTGTTTAGAATGATATCCTTAAGAGCGGATGCAATCTTATCAAGAGGAGTAACCGAAGTCTCATCATCTTTATCATCCTTCTTAGACTTGGATGTCTGCTTGTCACTTGTCTTGGAATCGGACTTCTTGCCCGAATTCTTAGATGACTTGGATTCCTTGGCATCATCATCCTCATCATCATCGCTTATTCTGTCAAGGAACTTAAATTCGTTGCAGGCCGCACAGAAAGGCGAAGGTGTCTTGGACTCACCAAGTCCTATAACAATCTTGCCCGCTTCTCTTAATCTTGCCGCAAGTCTTGTAAAATCACTGTCTGATGAGCACAGAGCAAAGCCATCGACTTCCCCACCGTAGAGGATGTCCATGGCATCTATGATCATGGCCGAATCCGTTGCGTTCTTACCGTAGGTGTAACTGTACTGCTGGATGGGTGTTAAGCTGTGCTTAAGCAATACCTTCTTCCATCCGCTGGCCGCCTGTCCGGTCCAGTCGCAATAGACTCTCTTATATGTAATTGTTCCTTTGTCTGAAATCTCGTTTAGAATGCTGTTGATGTACTTAGGTGCTATATTATCTGCGTCTATTAAGATGGCGAATCGTTTCTCGTCAGCCATTTGTTCCTCCTGATTACTTCTTCTTAGTGGCAGACTTATCACTCGCCGCTATTCTTCTCTCAGTCTCGGTCACCGCCTGCGAAGTACGCGCCGACGGTTTCTTGATATGCTTGGTAAGAGGCTTGCTTACAAGCTTCTGATTGATCTTAAGCTTCTTGTTGCGATACTTGATATCGCGAAGCTTGGCAAGTTTCTCATCATTGCCGTATAATACGAATCTTCCGCTCTCTACCGCCTCATTAAGAGTGATAACTCCGTTACATATGTCCATAATGGTCTGGCCGTCGGTATCCACCGTGCCATCCCTGTCATAATAATCGTATGGTTCTATGCAAATGCTTCTGTCCGCTACTTCCATATAGAACGCACCGGCTCCTTCACCGTGTATATTAACCTGCACGGCAATATGATCAAATATCATTCTTGCATCTGCATTCTCGAATATGCTTCTGGCGTTCTCAACTATCTCCTCGTATGTCATATCATCCCTCCGTTATCCCGAAACAAATCCAACATATACTATATCACAGATTCT
Source organism: uncultured Lachnospiraceae bacterium (assembly GCA_902778165.1). Lineage (GTDB taxonomy): Bacteria > Bacillota > Clostridia > Lachnospirales > Lachnospiraceae > Colinaster. Next base: position 72,694 of record CACYWQ010000006.1, on the reverse strand, counting down.
GCCGCAATGGAATAGCAACCAAAAAGCGGTGCTCCAAGGGGAACACCGCTTATATACAGTATTAGTTTGATCTTACCTGGTCTCTTAAATGCCAGATGTCTCTGTCGTAATCTTCTATCGTTCTGTCTGATGAGAAGTATCCTGCCTTGGCAATATTGACAAGCATCATCTTCTGCCATCTTACTCTGTCTTCATAATCCTTAAGCATCCTATCCTTGGTCTTAACATAGTCCTCGAAGTCAAGCAGAGTCATAAACCAGTCCTTACCGATAAGTTCCTTCTTAAGTCTGTTAAGATTCTCCTTGCTTCCTATCTTAAGCAACTGCTTGGATGTGATGAAGTCAACCGCTTCTTTGATGGCAGGAACCTTGGTATAGAAATCCTTGGATACATAGTCTGCCTTCTCATAATGCTTGATTACGGTATCGGATTTCTCACCGAAGATATATATGTTCTCATCACCGACAAGTTCATGTATCTCCACATTGGCTCCGTCAGATGTACCGAGCGTTACGGCACCGTTAAGCATAAGCTTCATATTACCGGTACCTGATGCCTCTTTACTTGCAAGAGATATCTGCTCTGAAATATCAGCGGCAGGTACAAGCTTCTCGGCATAACTTACATTGTAATTCTCTACCATTATGACCTTCATGTAAGGACTTACATCGGGGTCGTTATTGACAAGTTCCTGTAAGCATAACAGCAGATGAATGATATCCTGCGCGATCACATATGCGGGAGCTGCCTTGGCTCCGAATATAAATGTCACCGGAGTGGTGGGCTTAACTCCGCCCTTAATCTCCAAATACTTATGTATGATATAGAGCGCATTAAGCTGCTGCCTCTTATACTCATGAAGTCTCTTGATCTGAATGTCATATATTGACAGAGGATTGATCTCGACGCCCTCTTTGTCCTTAATATATGCGGCAAGTCTGCGCTTATTCTCATCCTTAATGGCCTGAAGCTTACTCATAAACGCAGCATCGCCCATGTAATCAAGAAGTTTCTCAAGTTCCTTCGCATCCTTACGATATCCCTTACCAATGGTTCCGCTTATTAAGGTATCAAGTTCCTTATTACAGCTCATAAGCCATCTTCTGAAAGTAATACCGTTGGTCTTATTGTTAAACTTCTCGGGATATATCTTATAGAAGTTATTAAGCTCGGTATTCTTAAGAATATCGCTGTGAATGGCCGCTACACCGTTAATTGAGAATCCGTAATGGATATCCATATGTGCCATATGAACTCTCTTATCGGCATCTATGATATATACGCTCTTATCCTTATACTTGGCTCTTACTCTCTTATCAAGTTCCTTAATGATGGGAACAAGCTTAGGCACTACTTTCTCAAGATACTCAACCGGCCACTTCTCTAATGCCTCCGCAAGTATGGTGTGGTTGGTATATGCGCATGTCTTGGATACGACTTCAATAGCCTCATCCATGGTAAATGCCTTGTCATATACAAGGATACGGATAAGCTCCGGAATGATCATGGAAGGGTGTGTATCATTGATCTGGATCACACAATGGTCATACATCTTACGAAGATCATAGTGACGCTCCTTAAGTTCCCACAGAATCAACTGTGCCGCATTCGAGCACATGAAGTATTCCTGATATATACGAAGCAGATTGCCTTCTTTATCAGAATCATCGGGATAGAGGAAAAGTGTGAGATTCTTATCTATATCCTCTTTGTCAAAATCAATACCCTCTTTGACGATACTCTCATCCACACTCTCCACATCAAATAAATGGAGCTTGTTGACACCGTTGTCATATCCCACAACATCTATATCATAGAGCTTGGATCTTAACTTACGGTCACCGAATTCTACCGTAAACGTTATATCTCTCTTATGAAGCCAGCTGTGCTTATTGATCCAGTCATTCTTAACCGCATACTGCTTCTTATCCTTAAATTCCTGCTTAAATAAGCCCAGATGATAGTTAAGGCCTATACCGTCACCGGGAAGTCCAAGGGTTGCGATACTGTCAAGGAAACATGCGGCAAGTCTTCCTAATCCGCCGTTACCAAGCGAAGGCTCCGGCTCAGCTTCTTCTATTACGGATATATCCTTACCGTGCTTGGCAAGGATTGCCTTAACCCTGTCATACATACCCATGTTAATGAGATTATTGGCAAGAAGTCTTCCGATCAAGAACTCCATTGATATATAGTAGACTTTCTTACCGCCTGCTATATCGGTTGTGGATTCGGCAAGTTCCTTGGTAAGTTCCTGTACGCTCATATAGACTTCAAAGTCCGTACAGTCCTCAAGTTTCTTACCGTAGAGTTCATCGGCTATATGAAGAAGTTCTTCCTCCATATGGTCTTCTATAACACTTCTCTGCAATGTCTCCTGTAACGCCATGTCCTTCTCCTTTATAATAAACATCAGTAGAGGTTAAATTGCCATACACTACTTATTGTAGTTTATAACAGCAAAAAAGAAAAGTAAAGCAAAAATCTTCAATTTGCGAAAATTTACTAAACTTTGAAAAGAAATCCCCAATTTAGGGGCATCTGTGTTATAATCCTCTATGGTTTTTATTTTCAATCAATCATATTTTGTAAAGGAGATATATTATGAATCTTTCACCACTTCAAAAAGCAAGATATGCATATCAGCCTAAGCTTCCTGCAATGCTTAGAAACGGCATATCAGAGATCTGTGTCAAGGACGGCGCTGCTACAGAGAGCGTAGCTGATCAGGATAAGATCAAGGCTCTGTTCCCCAACACATATGGTAAGAATGAGATTACTTTCGTCAAGGGAGCCAACACTTCAGTTGCTAAGAAGCAGGTTGTAGGTGTTATCCTCTCAGGCGGTCAGGCACCCGGAGGACACAACGTTATCTGCGGTCTTTACGATGCTATCAAGGCTACAGATAAGAGCAACGTATTACTCGGATTCAAGGGCGGTCCGGACGGACTTCTTAATAACGACTACGTTGAATTTGACGATGCATTCATCGACGCTTACAGAAATACAGGCGGATTCGATATCATCGGTTCAGGAAGAACCAAGCTTGAGACACAGGAACAGTTTAAGATAGTTGCTGAGAACGCTAAGAGGAACGGTCTTACAGCTATCGTTATCATCGGCGGTGATGATTCCAACACTAACGCAGCTACTCTTGCAGAGTATATGGCTGCCAACAACACAGGCGTTCAGGTAATCGGATGTCCCAAGACAATCGACGGTGACCTTAAGAACGAAGATATCGAGGCTTCATTCGGATTCGATACAGCAACCAAGACTTATTCAGAGCTTATCGGCAATATCGAAAGAGATGCCAACTCAGCTAAGAAATATTGGCACTTCATTAAGGTTATGGGACGTAGCGCTTCTCACGTTGCACTTGAGTGTGCACTTGAGACACAGCCTAACATCTGCCTTATCGGTGAGGAAGTTGCTGCTAAGAAGATGTCACTTGCTCAGATTACCAATTACATTGCCGACTCTGTTGAGAAGCGTGGCAACAACGGCGAGAACTTCGGTGTGGCTATTATCCCCGAGGGTATCGTTGAGTTCGTTCCCGAGTTCTCTAAGCTTATCGCTGAGATCAACGAATTACTTGCAGGTAATAAGACAGAGGAATTCAATGCTCTTCCCGACTGGAATGCTAAGTACGAATTCATCAAGAAGGGGCTTACATCTGAGTCATTTGCAGTATTTGATATCCTTCCTCAGGGTATTCAGCAGCAGTTATTCTTAGAGAGAGATCCTCACGGTAACGTTCAGGTATCACTTATCGAGTCTGAGAAGTTATTCTCTGAGATGGTTAGAACTGAGCTTGCTAAGCGTAAGGCTGCAGGCACATACAAGGGTAAGTTCGGTGCACAGCATCACTTCTTCGGTTACGAAGGAAGATGTGCATTCCCTTCAAACTTCGATGCAGACTACTGCTACTCATTAGGATACAATGCATTCATGCTTATCCAGTACGGCTACACAGGATATCTTTCTAAGGTATCTAACATCTCTAAGCCTGCTGATGAGTGGGTTGCAGGCGGAATGCCGATTACCAAGATGATGAACATGGAGAGACGTAACGGTGAAGACAAGCCCGTTATCCGTAAGGCACTTGTAGAACTTGACGGAGCTCCGTTTAAGTATTTCGAAGCTCACAGAGATGAGTGGGCAGTTAAGACATCATTCTTATATCCCGGCGCGATCCAGTACTTCGGACCTGCTGAGGTATGTGATCTTACAACAAGAACACTTGCACTTGAGAAGGGTGTTAACTAAGAATAAGTTCCAAATATAAAGACAGCAAAAAACGGGGCGTAAGCCCCGTTTTTCTTTGGTTATATCCAAATCCCCTTGTTACAACCGATTTAATTCTTAATGCGTCCCACCGCATTAAGTGTAATGATCAGGATCACTTATCCTTATGATCACTACGATATCCGCGTGTTGCCAACGTAACGGCAATACCAAGCATAAATGCTATAATCGCTACCAGTACGTAAGCTCCCGCATCGGAAGATAACATGAATGCTCCGTATACAGACTGTACACCCTCGGCCCCCGGTGTGCCCGCCAGATTAGCTATGATAGCAATCATACCCGTAAATAAGAATACCGATAATGCACACATCACATTACGTATTCTCCTCTCCCTCTTACGGATGAGGCGGTCGCTTCGCTTATAAACTTCTCGTAAAGCTTCGTCTGTAGAGTATTTCATAAAGGCCCCTTATCTTATTCCCTGCACTTCCGTTAATCCATATGACCTTATCTGTCCCTTTTATATACTTAATTGCAGGAAATATAATTTTTACTCACCTATTTGATAAAAATTTTCTTTTTTGATTGAAATGCCCAGAGTAACGGCTGCGGCTATCGGCAGACAATAGCCGATAACAGAAGAAATTCCGGGCTCTGACACCAGAAGATTATACAGAGAATGAAATGTTATTGATAAACTTAACGCTCCGGCCATGCCTGCATAAGAAGAGACATTTAATCTCCTAAGCAATACAAGGGCTAACGTAAGCGCAAATATACTTACGATATGCATAACTCCCACCGCCATTCCTCTTATAAGAATATAAGTCAGATTATCGGCGCCAGAAGATAATATATAGCAACAGTTCTCAAATGTAGCAAATCCCGCACCCACTCCTATACTCATCAGTATAAGAACGTTTCCGTCAGAATTAAACACAAGCATGAAGAACAGTATAGGGAGATACTTCATGATCTCTTCCACGATGGGTGATATGAATATGGATGCATCTTCAGCACCGAGTCCTGAAATGCTCTCAAGATACCCGCTTATATATGCTGCCAGAAGACAGATCACCATTCCGGTTATAAACGCCTTAACAAATCTTCCGGCACCGCCTCCTATAAATATCAAAGTGATAATAAGAGGAATCGCTATGCAGATTATTATATTCTCAGCATAGATCATCTTCGGATACCTCCTTTTTATAAGCCAGACACATCAGTATGATTGTCGATGTAACAGCCACTCCCGCAACTATATACATCCATCCGTCACTTATGTATGTGATAAGTAATGCCCATTCAAAAGCACCTACCGCCATAAGTACCGTGCGTACTCCTTCATCAGGCTTAGTCATAAACCCGATGCATTTGCCGAATGTATATCCGAATATGACATAGGCACAGATAAATGATGCTACCGTAGCCGCAACATATAAGGTTCCGGATGATATAATTGTTGCTATAAGCATAAACAATACCGCAAGACTTAAGATAAGTACCGTAAGCGAATGCTTAAGATCCATGACCTTGGTTCTTACTATTCCGTCAGACACCAGATACATAAGATAGATATAAGGTATACCGAATATTATGTCTTTGGCCCACTCGCCAGACCATATGATCCACAGAGCGATATTGACTCCTATAAATACCGTCGAATAAGCAAGTATCGTAACAGAGAGCTTATTAAATCTCCCCTTATCCCTGATAAGATTCTCCAATGTGGCGGATAATAACAACAAGGTTGCTAACTCCGCTATCTCATTGGCCGCAATCGGATTTCTTGTATCCGGTCTTAAGAAGTTATATACGATCCAATACAGATCGGTTAATAAGAAACTTATCATTGCGAACGTAAAAAAGACCGGCAAAAGCTTATTCCTGCTTCTGCCGGATATTCTTACAAACATAATGATCACAGGTACAAGTACCATTATCTGTATCGATGTTTGGATTATATCAACTAATGTTACAGTACTCATGACTTATAAGTCCTCATCACTTAACAGTTCTCTAAGCGATGTTTTGCCGCGACTTAAAAGGTTATAGACCTGTTTGGCACTCTTGTGCATTATGCGCGCTATCTGTTCAACCTTCATATCTTCATAGTATGTAAGATACAGAGCCGTGGCATAATCAGCGTTGAGTCTTTTAAGCGCATCATATATCCTCTTATTCCTCTCATCCGTAATAAGATGGGATTCGGGCATATCTTCATCGCTTGATATCTCACCGGTGTCGATTGCTTCGTCTATATCACTCATCATGTGCTTATTACGTCTAAGCCACATATATGCCTGTTTCTTGGCTATTGCATATAACCAGGTCTTAAAGCTTGCATCGACCCTGGGATGATAATGCGCAGTACCCGATACTATGATCGCAAAGCAATCCATGGCAAGATCTTCAGCATCATCCATGTTATGAACTATTCCGTTAATAAAGAATATAAGCGGTTCCCTGTATCTGTCAAGTAATATCCTTATATCGGATTCCGCCCTTTGTTTAAGGAAACGGGTGTATAATTGCTCATCTGTCGGGTTCATGCATTTCGCCCCCTCTCATAAACGGAATGCAGAATCAATACCTGTTATATGTTCTCAACATTGCCTGACTTAACATCATCAAATGTCTTAAGCATTGTTTCAGAAGGCGCCTTGGTTGCAAGTGAAACCACTACGATAAGTATAAGGCTGATGAAGAAACCTACAAGAAGTGAATACAAGCCTGTTACATCGCCAAGTGTCTGTCCACCCATCAAAGGAATGTAGTCCCAGAGAATAACGGTTGCTGCACCGCTTACAACACCTGCAACGGCACCGGCAAGATTGGTTCTTCTCCAGAATAATGCCATGACCACTGTAGGGCCGAATGCTGCACCCAGTCCTGCCCATGCATCGGACACGAGCTTCATGATGGAACTATTGGGATTCCATGCTATGAAATATGCGATAACTGCAATTGAAAGCACCGTGATACGGCTGATTCGAAGGATCTTATCATCATCAGCTTCCTTACGAAGTACACCTGTATAAATATCCTCAGATACAGCCGATGCTGAAACAAGTAACTGTGAATCCGCCGTTGACATGATGGCTGCCAGGATTCCACATAAGAACAGGCCTCCGAATAACGGTACCTTAATATCCTGTGTGAATACCTTGATGATCATCTCTATGAATACCTTCTCTTCAGCTCCGTCTGTAAGAAGCGTAGGAAGATAAGCACGTCCGACCACACCTATCACTACTGCAAGTGTAAGTGAAAGAATTACCCATATGATAGCTATCACCTTACTCTTACTGAGTTCCTTCTCATCCTTAACTGCCATGAAACGAACAAGTACGTGAGGCATACCACAGTATCCGAGTCCCCATGCAAGCTGTGAGATGATAGATACGAATGTGATCGGATTGCCGTCACCGTCTCTCATTATATTAAGATAACCTGCCGCATCATTAACTCCTGTTGCAGTAAGACCTGTTGTGATATCTCCGCTTATAAGTCCGTAAGCTAAGATCGGAACAAGCATAAGAGCAACAAGCATAAGCAATCCCTGTACCAGGTCTGTTGTACAAACGGCTAAGAATCCGCCCATGTATGTATAAGCAAGGATCACTATTACGCCTATAGTAAGGGCGATATGATAATCCACACCGAATACGGAATTGAATAACTTACCGCCTGATGCAAATGCTGAAGCCGTATAAACCAAGAAGAATATAACGATTACCACTGATGAGGCACCGAGTAATACCTTCTTGTCATCTTCAAATCTGTTCTGGAAGAATCTCGGAATAGTAAGTGAATTGTTGGCTGCTATCGTATAGCGACGAAGTCTCTTGGATATTACAAGCCAGTTAACAACCGTACCTATCAAAAGACCTATTGCTATCCATGACTGACCGGTTCCGAGGGCATATACACTTCCCGGAAGACCAAGTAGAAGCCATCCGCTCATATCGGAAGCCTGTGCAGACATTGCCGCAACCCAACCGGTAAGCTTACGACCTCCTAAGAAGTAATCCTCAGAATTCGTATTCTGCTTGGCATAAGTCGCACCGATCACGACCATTACTATCAAATAGCATACAAATGCTATTAAGAACCATTCGATATTACCCATTTTCTCTCCTCCTGTTACTAATATCTACTGTTCCAATTTGGTAGATGTATAATTATCATCACTCTTGGCCTTAACCATATTCTTGATGTCGCTGTCCTTAGTTGACGCTGATACGATCTCCCCTCCATCAAGATTAACCGTTATGGTTCCGTCGGCCTTTCTTATTATATCTTTAAACACTACAACAGCCTCTGCCGATACTGACTTACCGTCATTCTGACTGATGCCTGTGTCATATACCACCTTAACATCATTGACCTGCTGTCCGGGCTCTCCCAAATGTTCTTCATTAAGACACGTAAAATAAGAAGAGATATACACAGGAGTTCTCCAAGAGAATGTATAATCCCCGCCGGACGTACTGTACATGGTACCTGCTGCCATGAAGATTCTTAATCCGAATTCATTGGCATCTCCCTCATTCTTGCCAAACAGCGTAGCGCCATATTCCTTCATCTGATCAAGAAGTTCTTGCGGAAGTTCCGATGCATCCGTTAAGTATCTGTCAACACCGCTTACGGTATAGTCCTTAACATATCCTTCGGGACCCTTCTCTATATCATATGCAGCCTCTATAGCCTTAGCTTCGTCAAACTGAGCACGAACTCTTACAACGTCACCTTCGTCATAATACTGCTTCTCACCCTCTATGGTATATTCAACACCGGATAATACGGTATCGGTACTTACATTGGATACGCTTACGGTAACTAAGGGCGCCACTCCCGTATACTCAAGCTTGGCTCCCGCAAATAGATCATCATATGAAATTGCTGTTCCCTCGGGAAGATCTTTGATGGTAACGAATTCGCTTCCGCCTCTTACTCTTAACTTATGCTCCTTGGCATAATTCTTGTTGTAAGAATACTCAATCTCAATCTTATCTCCGTTGCTTAAGCTTCCGTTCTTAACCTCATCCGTATCAAGTACGTTGACACTCACCGTATCAAAGAACTCTTCCTGACCGGCCAGGGTCTGCGTAACGGTATTAAGCATACCGTGTCCGTTATATCCGGTTACGGTAGCTGCAGTAAGCTCGCTTAGATCAATATAAGTATATTCGGCAAATGCCAACATGTAGATAATAATGACAACGGCGAAAGCCGCAAGAACTACACCTGCCGCCTTGGCACAGGCCAACATGATCCTCTTTCTCTTGGTCATCCTGCGCCGCTTGGGAGGCTGAATCACTCTCTTAGTCTCCAATAATCCCATCTAATCACCTATTATTAATAAAGTCCATTATCGAATCAACGGCATCCATACACGCCGCTCTGAGTCCGGCTTTCTCCAAAGCTTCAACGCCTCTTATCGTACTGCCCTTAGGTGAGCATACCGCATCCTTAAGCACTCCGGGATGTGAACCGCTCTGAAGCTGCAACTTGGCAGAACCCAACATGGTCTGAGATATGAGCTTATATGCAAGGGTTCTCGGAATACCGTATTTAACCGCTGCATCAGCGTAAGCTTCCATTATCATATCCATAAATGCCGGACCGCAACCCGATACGGCACCGCCTATTCCCATAAGTTCCGTCGGCAGTTCTTCCACAAGTCCGAGACTTCCGAACAAATCTATGATCTCATTCCTCTCATCTTCATTAAGGGAATGGATTCTTTCAAATAACAGTACACCTTCGCCTACCATGGCAGGTGTATTGGGCATAATGCACTGAATCCTGGTATCCTTGCCAAGGATCTTCTCATAAGAATCAAATGACCATCCTGCTGCAATCGATACCAAAGCCTTGCCCTTAAGGTCTTTGCCTATCTCTTCAAGCACATCTTCTATCTGATAAGGCTTACATGCAATTATCACAACATCAACACTTGTAACAAGCGCCTTGGGTGTAGGAGCCGGAACGAATCCTATCTTGGTTGCATTGCTCTTAAGCTTGTCCTGATGAGGTGCATATGCATATACATCAGTTCCGTCGATTTTGCCACTGTATATGAAGCCCGCCGCTATGGCCTGGGCCATGTTACCCATTCCGATAAAACCTATCTTCATAGTCTAACCTCCATTACATTGCAAACTGGAATATTACATATCCTGCATAGGTTGCAAGGAGAAGTATTCCCTGCAATCTGTATAACTTGCCCTTAATAATCGAAGGAACAGTAAGGAGTAACATTACTCCAAGCATAACCGGAATATCCACCACTAAGGAAGCGTTAATACCTCCTATCGTCTTCTCAACCGGAATATGGAAGGGCTGTATCGTCATGGATACACCGCTGACCAATACCAGGTTAAATAAGTTCGCTCCGATAATATTACCAAGCGAAAGTGCTCCGTGGCCTTTGGCTAATGACGTGATAGCTGTCACAAGTTCCGGAAGTGATGTTCCGAGTGCGACAAATGTAAGCGCAATTACGGATGTAGGCACTCCAAGGGCCGTCGCGATTATGGTGCCGTTATCTACTAATAGATTGGCTCCTATTGTAATAAGCGTTGCACCGACCGCAATCTTCAGTATATCAAATAAAAGGCTGTCTTGAAAACCTTTATTTGTACTATTTTCATCTTTTTGTTCAATATTTACATCCGAAGTATCTGCGGATACACCTCCCTGTAACACACTTCTAACGGTTGTAAACATGTATGTCGCAAATATCACAAGCAATACAATACCTGTGATTCTTGAGAAATATCCGGTTATATAAGAGGTTGCCACATATATAACGGCAGCCGTAAAGAAATAAGCAACGGGCTTAAACAGTTCCTTCTTCTCAACATCTGCAGGCTTAATTGCTATAGTAAGCGCCGATATGAGTGCGGTATTACAAATAATGGATCCTATTGCATTACCGTATGCTATATCACCGATACCCTTGGCTGCTGATGTTGCAGATACCATTACTTCGGGAAGTGTCGTACCTATGGATACCACCGTCGCTCCTATCAAAAGTTCCGGTATATGATATCTCTTGGCCACGCCCGTAGAACCGTCAACGAACCAGTTGCCTCCGAATATCAAGAACACAAATCCGAGTATAAACAAAATTACTGCAGTTAACATAACTCACTCTCCTGTTTTGGATTAACACCAATCATTAGTATAGGGCCTGTCTTGCCGCCCCTAAGGGTTCCTATCATATCATCAAAGTCCTTATAAGGACCTAATACCGCTCCGTCTCCGTACATATTGTGAATAAGATAACCGTCATGAGATCTTGAGATGCATACGCTGTGTATCTCCGCACCGATCGTTGTCTTATCATTATACATAGTAAGAATCGATACTGCCGACTCCGTAAGAATCTTAGCCATATCAGTTATCTTATGCGCGGTCACCGTCTTAAGTCCGGCATCCTTAAGCGCATCTCTCATGGCATATGCAGACACTCCGTATCTTCCGCTGTATATCATTCCGTCCTTTTCAAATCTCTCGATCAGATCAGGAAGGGGCATATCCATTCCCAATGCCCTTAATGCATTGTACACCGCTATGATCTCACAGCCCGCCCTGTCCATAGTAGACATTCCGAGATACAGAGAACTCAGTCGCTTCTGGTTTTCCATAAAAGGACTGAGTCGCATACTTATATCCTCAGACATAAGCACAGACAGATTCTTAACATTAAGGTCGTGATGCGATGCCGCAAAGAAAGCACCGTGGCGCTGCATGGCGCGCATAAACTGCATGATACCGAGCATAAGTCTGTTGCTTATTACCTTCGGTATGAAAGAATACAGCCATGTTCTGAATCTGCCGTAATTGTCAGTATTGCTCATAATCACTCATATCTTAAAGCTTCGATAGGGTCCATCTTGGCAGCCTTGTTGGCCGGATAATAGCCGAAGAATACGCCGATGCCCATCGAGAAGCCGATGGATATAAGTACACTCTTAACCGATACTTCAAATGCCGTCGACTGGATGAGTTTGACTCCGCCGTATCCCATCAGGATGCCGAGTAACATTCCTATTATACCACCAATCAGACATATTACTATGGATTCTACTATAAATTGCATCCTTATGGAACTGTTTGGTGCACCTAAGGCTTTGCGGGTTCCGATCTCTCTGGTACGCTCGGTTATAGATACAAGCATGATGTTCATGACACCGATACCGCCTACAAGCAGCGCTATACCTGCAATAACGGCGATCGCAAGGGTCATGGTCTTGACCATATCGTTCATCTCTTCTAAGTAACTGCTCATGGAATAAGCCATCACTTCGAAGTCCTTGTTACGCTCATAGTATTTATTGAAAAAATTCTGCGTCTCAGTCATGAATGAGTTGACATCAACGCCGGTCTGGCCGACCACCGAGAACTGAGGATAATTGTTGGTATGCGTGATTGCCTTGGCACTTCTTATCGGAATGAGCATGGGAGTGTATAGATCCTTCTCGGATACGGTCTCAAATGAATACGAATTCTGCTCATACTCATAGACGCCGACAATGACAAATGAATAACTCTTACCGGCTATCTCAACCGGAACAGACTGACCTATAGCTTCTTCTAAATTGCCGTCATACATATTATTGACGAATTTATCCGATACCAAGCAGACCTTGCCCGAATCGTTTAATTCTCTGTCTGAGAAGACTCTACCTGCCATGATCTCTGTCTTATCCGTATATAACTGACCTAAGTTAACACCCTGGATATTGACATTGGCATACAGATTGCCCTGCTTAACCTGAGCGGAAGTCACAGACTCATATGCCGCTATCGCATAGACCTTATCTTCATAAGCCTCGATATAAGCCTGAATCATTTCCTCTGTTATGTAGTCATCATCTGTCGGTCTTCTGTCACGGTAACTCTCAGTGTATATCATTCCGTCAGTACTTATATCTTCCTCATTTATCTTACGGGTGATGAGCACTTCGATATTGGATGCACCCATGGATGCGAACTCGTTGTTAAGTTCCACCGTAAGCGAATTACCGACCGTCATGATGGCGATAACGGATGCGATACCTATGATAATGCCAAGCATCGTAAGTAACGCTCTCATCTTATTGGCACGAAGTCCCGTAAGGGCCAGTCTGATATTCTCAAGCAACATCATGATTCAGACACCCCCTTACCCTTGCGTTGTCCGGTGATCTCACCGTCTTTGATCGTTATGATCCGCTCACATTCTTCGGCAAGCTCAGGAGAATGTGTGATAAGGATTATCGTCTTACCCTGTTCCTTATGCAGCTTATGGAAAATATCCATGACCATACGGCCCGTGGATGAATCAAGCGCCCCTGTAGGCTCATCGGCTAAGATGATCGCAGGGTCATTAGCCATGGCTCTTGCTATGGCTACTCTCTGCTTCTGTCCTCCGGATAATTCCTCGGGCAGATGATGCATTCTATCCTCCATACCTACAAGCGCAAGCAATTCTTCCGCACGCTTATTACGTTCGCGCAGACTCATTCCCGCATACAACATCGGTACTTCAATATTCTTAATAGCGTTGGTCTTGGCGATAAGATTATAGGTCTGGAACACGAAACCGATCTTCTTGTTCCTTATGCCTGAGAGTTCACTGTCCTTGGCCTTAGAGATATCTATATCATCCAATATATATGATCCTTCCGTGGGACGGTCAAGTGAACCTATGATATTCATAAGCGTAGATTTGCCGCTGCCCGATGCACCTACTACCGCAACGAATTCTCCCTCATATACATCAAGGTCGATACCCTTAAGGACGGTAAGTTCATTGGGCGTACCTATATAGAAGCGCTTCACTATTCCGCGCATGTTGATTATCTGTTTCTTATTGTCTTCCATTATGTTGTATCTATATCAGTTATATATCAATTGTCCGTATCAATTAACTATGAACTATGTCGATCAAAGTCCGCCTGCGGGGCCCATAAACATCATCATATTATCAAGATTGCTGTCACTGCTTGGCACGATGACTACCATGCCGTCATATAATTCGGGCGAGTTGATCTCTATATAGTAGTCAGTCTCCACACCAACGCTAACCGGGATACGTTTAGTAGGAGTATCACCCATTCCCATGGGTGCTCCGGGCATTCCCTTGGCTCCCTTAGGTGCGGCTTCCGCATCATCCGATGCACCTTCGGATGCCGGCATTGCAGCCTCTGACACCTCATCCTGCACCTCTATATACTTGTTTCCATTTTCATCAGTTTGCACGGCTGAGAAGGGTACCGCGTATACATTATCGGCCTGATCTATGATGATATTAATCTTCGCCGTCATATCCAATCTTAAGTCCTTGGTATCCGAAGTGATCTTCATCTTAACCTGATATGTGGCCGTACTTACTGTAGTCGATGTTCCGGATGATGCAGATGATGCAGCAGCTGTCGATGCTCTCGGAGCAATCTGTATAACTTCCGCTTCAAGTTCTTCATCGCCTGTTGAGTTGGTCTTAAACCTAACCTTCTGACCCACTGCAACCTTGCTTATATCATATTCATCTATTCCCGCTTCGATTACATACGAGCTTAAATCCTCTATCGTAAGCAGCGCCTGTCCGCTGTATGTGTCGCCCGCTTCGAAATTGATCGCAGTGATAATTCCTGCAAACGGAGCCCGCAGCGTCGCATCCTCAAGCTGCTCCTCGTATTTGCGCACCTTATCTTCAAAGTCTCTGCTTGCAACCGACGCATCAAGCTGCGCATTCTCATAATTATTCTCAGCATCCAGTGCACCGCTTACATCCTTACGGAAGTTATCTTCCTGCTTACGCTTGGCATCTGTAAGATTGTCGGCCGCCGAATCAACGGACTTGGTCGCAGAGTCGGTGTCACCCTTGGCAGCATCTAATCTGCCTTTGGCTCTTTCAAGATTAGTAATTTGGGCACTTAGCTTTTTGGATTTTCCTATCAAATCGTCATATTCATCTTGTTGTTCCTGGCTTAGATTTGCATAATTTGCGGCATCAACATTCGCATATTTTTCCAGTCTGTGCTGGACTTCCGCATAATCTTCCAGCAAATCGTAGTAAAGGTCCTCGTCCCAATAATCTTCGTAGACGTCCTCAACTTCATCATAGATGCGGGAAGCCTCAGCCTTCTCACCCTGCTCGGTGTCATAAATCCTCTGAGCCTTGTCAAGTTCCTCTAAGTTGCGGTTGGTATCATTAACGGCATCAACTCTGGTGTTGTACAGACTTCTGGTCTGATTCTCCATCTGATTGGCAGTCTTCTTCTGTGATATGGCAAGGTCGGTCTTGGCGTTCGCCAGATTGCGCTCGATTTCCTCGGTATCGAAGGTACATATAATGTCCCCTTCTTTGACCGTATCGCCCACCTTAACATCCATTGTTGCCACCTTGGTATTAGCCAGGGATGCCAGCACGATATCCTTCTTCTCCACACTCGCTATCTTGCCCGAGCCTGATACGGACTGTACAAGATTACGCTTCTCTAATACATACGTCTCCTGTGTCATCATGCCAAACATTTCCTCGGCCTTCTTCTTGGTCCTGTGGACCACAACAGCAATTACGATCACTATAGCCAGAACTATCGCCAATATGATGAATAACTTCTTATGTTTCTTAATAAATTCCCAAATCTTCTTCATCGAATTCTCCTTGATGTTATGTCTGTCAAGATTATTAAATTTATATTAAACAGACGCTTACAGTCTTCTATGATACCACAAGATGGCGAAAAATGTACGAATTCAGAATTTTTTAAGGAAAAAGTAAGGAAAGCAAAAAATATTGAGAAAAATCAGTGTTTATTCTATAATACCTATTGGTGTGTAGTAGCGACAAAGTCGCGAATCAATGTAACCGTAAGGGAGAGATATAAAATGAGAGATTATTGCCTTAGTTGTTGTTCAACGGCAGATTTAAGCGAAGAACGCTTCAAGGAATATGGAATAAGATACATTCCTTTCCACTTTACATTAGGTAATACAGAGTATGTAGATGATTGCGGCAAGAGTGTTAAGCCCGAGGAGTTATACAGAAGAATGCTTGCAGGCGAGGATGCCAAGACAAGTCAGGTTACCGTAGCCGAGTATATCAAGTATTTTGAGCAGATAATCAAAAGTGGCAAGGATGTATTGCACATAACGCTTTCAAGCGGAATCTCAGGTAGTTATAATTCAGCCTGTGTTGCAAGAGACGAACTTAAGTATGAGTATCCGGACGCCAATATATATGTAATAGATTCATTAGCTGCATCAAGCGGATATGGGCTCTTAATTGATAAGATGGTTGAGCTTAAGAAAGGCGGTATGAGCCTTGAGGAGTTAGTTGAATGGACCGAAGAGAATAAGTTAAGACTTCACCACTGGTTCTTCTCATCAGACCTTACATTCTTCATTAAAGGCGGACGCGTTACCAAGACTGCAGGATTTGTAGGCAATGTGCTTAATATCTGTCCCATGCTTAATGTGAACTTTGAAGGTAAGCTTATACCCCGCGAGAAGATTCGTGGAACCAACAAGGCTATCAAGAGAGCCGTTGAACTTATGCAACAGCATGCAGAGAACGGTCTTGACTACGATGGCAAGGTATATATAAGCAATTCAGAGTGTTTGGATGATGCCAGTAAGGAAGCTGCACTTATAGAAGATGAATTTAAGAAGTTAAACGGTAAGGTTGAGATCTTCCCTATCGGAGCCGTAATCGGAAGCCACACCGGTCCGGGAACAGTTGCCCTGTTCTTCTGGGGTGATAAGAGAGAAGACTAAATCACATCAGTTCGAATATAGGAATAAATAAGAGTCGTCTTTAAGACGACTCTTTAATTATGTCCGTATTTTTATATTCTGCAAATCAAGGCATCGCACCGATATGTGCGGCAAATCCGACTATTAATGTCATGGTGACTATGGATAATAATGTCGATGTCGACACTATTCTTGCACTCAGTTCCTCATCACAGCCAAACTTAATAGCAAACATCGTAGTAAGTGCTGCTGTAGGTGCTGAAGCCGATACGATAACTGCCGTAAGCACCATACCCCTTAAGCCCATTGCATAGAGAATTCCAAGTAAAATCACGGGACCTGCTATAAGTCTTATAAGATATACCTTGATCTCATCAAATCCGCCAAGCAGATCCGAAGGCTTAAATCTTGACAAGGTATAACCTATGATAAGCATCGGAACCGGAGTATTAAGTGAGGCCATGTAATCCACGGGTATCATGATGATCTGCGGAAGTCTTGTGGATGTAAAGAAGAATACCAGTCCGATCACAACCGCGATCACGCCGGGATTAAGAACTATCTTCTTAGTCTCAAATCCCTCTGATCCCTTAGCCATTATATACTGGCCGTATGACCAGATAAGCAGATTAAATACTACCAGGTATGCCGCACCGTAGAACACTCCGTCAGGTCCAAGCAGTGCCGACAGAAGGGGTATTCCCATGAAACCGCAATTAGAGAAGATGGATGCGAATCTAAGCACCTTTCTTCTTCCCTCATCCTGTCTTCGAAATACAAGGGATGCAATGATCAAGCATATGACATGCGCCAGTGCCGCACCCATAAGCGCCAATAAGAAATTATGCAGAAGTCCCGCTTCGAAATCCCTCTGAAACGCACTTATGATAAGACAGGGATTGACGATATATATAACTATGTCATTGACAGACTTAACGCCTGCCTGCTGCAACAGCTTAAGCTTACCGCAGACAAATCCTATTCCTATTAATATAAAAAGTGTCAGCACCTGAGTGCCCACTATCACGAAACTGTCAAACATCTTAAGCAAACACTCCTACTGCTTAGCCTTAACCGGTATCTTAGGATCAAAGCAGTCCATATATTTAAGCTTAAACAGATTAGCCTTATGCTTCTTATCTATTATCTCTTTGATGCCCTCATCTTCTATCTCACCGGTTCTTATATACTTATCCAATGTGGCATATTTAAATCCAAGGTTATCTTCATCCGTCTTGCCGCATAGTCCGTCTATCGGAACCTTATCAACAAGCACATCGGGAAGATTAAGCAGTCTTCCGATTCCCTTAACTTCATCTACGGTAAATCCGCACAAAGGCGAGAAATCACCCGCCGCATCGCCGTATCTTGTAGAATATCCTACCCAGTCCTCTGAGAGATTACATGTATTAACTACGCGTCCGTTATGACTCTGCGCTACCGCATACAGAGTAGTCATACGCACTCTGGGAGAAATGTTCGTCACGGACTGAACGGATAATTCACTGCCCATTCCCTCAGTTACGGCTGATTTAAGAGCAGCTACCGTATCACCTATATTGACCTCAAAATGCTTGATCCCAAGGTGGTTAACAAGTGTATATGCGGCATCAATATCAGGTTGAACTCCGCTTGGCATAAGTACTCCGATCACTCTGTCACGTCCAAGCGCCTCCACACAAAGAGCCGCCGCAACGGAGCTGTCCTTACCGCCTGAAATGCCCACGATGGCATTGCATCCCGGGCCATTTAATTCAAAGAATTCTCTTATCCAATTAATACAGTCATTCATGTGACCGCGAAGTAATTCATTATCCATGTTATTCTCTTTCGTAATATATGCTAAACCTGGTATTCCTCATCCGGATCATAACCAAGGGCCTTACACATATCCTTAAGCCTGTCTGTCGGAAACGGCGGATTATCTGCCGCCTTATTAGCTATAGCCATAAGCTTGGCCGGATTATCATCCGCAGCGATCCTGTTGGAACTGAGTGCACCGCAACTTCTGCACCTGTGTATTAGAGCCCACTCGCCGTTGTCACGAACCCACACTGCAATCGGATCCATTATACCGTGACAATCACTGGCTCTGTCACCGGGGATGTTATCAAGGTGAATGCTTGATAAACATCTGGGACAATGATTCCTGTGGTCACTTCCCGCACCCTCGGGATGTATCTCATAACCGCATACAGCGCATGTAAATACATCATTACAGGGGTTATTCATATAATAACCCTTCTCTGTGCTGTTATTCGATTCATTATCTCTGGTTCTTATCGGAGAAGCTCCGAATCTCTTATTCATCTGATGCCCACTTTCTTACCGTGTCTTAGATATCTGGCATATGCGGCCGCACCGCTTATGGTCCATGTCGCGCCTACCGACCACCATATTCCCCATAATCCCATCACGGGAATCATGGTAAAAACAAGGGGGAAGACTAACCTTCCTATGACCTCTACTATACCGTTCTGCAGGGCGAACACTCCGTCACCTACACCGGTCATAACGCCTCTTACCACATATATCACACCAAGGGATACATAGAACATGCTGGTTAAGCTTAATGCCTTGGCACCCATATTAATGACATCTGTGTCACTCACGAATATCCTTACTATTGCCTTGCCTCCAAACTTCATGACGGGGAGCATAAGCAATGAGAATACAAACATCATTATAAGGCCTTTATACAGTCCCTGTTTCACTCTGTCATTCTTCTTGGCACCGTAATTCTGGCCGCTGAATGTGGACAGCGATGCTCCGAGTGTCTGATAAGGTTGATGTATTACCTGTTCGACTCTGCTGGTGGCTGTAAATGCAGCTACGGCAACGGGACCGTATCCGTTGACCACTCTCTGAAGTGCCATACATGATATTGCTATAAGCGCAAACTGCATGGATAACGGCACACCGAGCTTGATTGACTTACCCATTATGAATCTGTCTATTCTTATGTCATCACGGGATAACTTAAAGTATTCATTGGTATATACCGCGAATGCAAGGCATGCGGCTCCGGCAAGGAACTGCGATACCACTGTCGCAAGTGCGGCTCCGAATACTCCCATGCCCAGATTATAGACAAAGAATATATCCAATCCGGCATTAATGATACAGGAAAACACAAGGAAATACAAGGGTGTTCTGGAATCTCCCAGTGCTCTTAACATGGATGCCGCATAGTTATACAAAGCCACAAATATAAGACCGATGCACTGTAACTGCATATAACTGAGTGCATCTGATATGATTTCATCCGGTGTATTTAAGAAATGGAGTAGCGGAGTGGAGAGCAAATAAGCTAAACCTCCGACTACTATGGACATAATCGCCATCACATATGCGGTATTGGCTATCGTCTTCCTGACATTAGTGTCATCTCCCGTTCCGAAGAACTGTGATGCCACTATACCGCCACCGCTTCCGATACCATTACACAGAGCAAAGAATAAGAACACCACGGAACCCGTAGAACCCACTGCCGCAAGTGCATCTGCTCCCACAAACCTTCCCACTATAACGGAATCCACCAGATTATATACCTGCTGGAAGAGATTACCGATAAGCATGGGAATCGCAAATTTGATCAAATGGCCCGTGGGACTGCCCACGGTCATATCAACTGTTTTAGAACCTATAGTTGCTTTCATTTTCCCCTATTACACATTACAAAACAATCACTGTTTCACTGTCATCGACAAGATCAGCATTAACACTCTTACCTTCTGATTCAAGCACATAGCTGCCCTTCATTGCCTTTATGGACGCGAAACCATTCGAATCAGTCCTAACGCTTGTATCCGTCCACCACTCATCCTTAATAAGTTTCTTAAGCATGTCATGTGAGGGCTTAGGTGTCTTATCGCGTCTTACAAAGCCGCTGGGTGCATTAAGCCATGCACCGTCTTTATAGTCCCAAGAGGTAATTGCTTCAACCAACGGATGCGCAAACAGAATGCGATACATTTCCTCAACTTCCTTACACTGTCTGGCCTCACCCTCAGGCGTACTCGGCCAGTCATCCACCTGCCAGTCGTTAAGATCAACTATATGAGGAGCCATAAGTTCACCCGAGATAAGCGTATTCTCCGTGAAATGTATGGGAAGATTAAATCGGCTGAATCTCTCAAGTACATCATTAAGTTTCTCGGCGCCCCAATATCCCTGGTGCTGATGAGACTGAATACCTATGGCGCTTATGGACACGCCCGCATCAAGGCACTCTTCTATAAGTTCCTCGTATTTAGGAGAAGTATTAAAATCATTAAGAAGCAGAACCGCGTCCGGATTGCACTTACGGGCTTCGTCGAATACTTCCTTAACAAGTCTTACTCTGCCCTTCTCATTACACAGTCTAGTAACAGCATTGTCATACTTATCAAACACGGGCATGATCACCACTTCATTGATGACATCCCACATGTCTATAACGCCCTTAAATCCTGTAACTTCCCTGTCTATTCTTCCAAGCTGCTTCTCCATTATGGTCTTATTGTCATATTTAAGAAGCCAGTCCGCACATACGGTATGCCAGCATAAGGGATGGCCCTTAACCTTAACGCCCTTGCTCTGTAAATACTTCGCAGTCTTAAGCAACTTCTCCGTCTCAGGCTTGCCCTCTTCGGGCTCGAAATTACCCCAATAGAAAGGAAGCGTTGCGTAATTAAATATCTCAAGCCAACTCTCGGTTATGTCCTTAAAGAACTCGTTATTCTCAATAACATATGGCATGAAATCAAAACCGCCGCATCCGAATAAGAACTTATGGGATTTCTGTGTTACCTTTATATCTTTATTGGCAAGCGGATTACCTGAAGCATCCGTGAATCTGATCCTCTTATCGGCATATCTGTGCGCTATATCCATAACATTACCTCACTCTTTCTGCATGGTCATATACATTACAGTTTCGAAGTATATCATAGCTCAATTATAGCAACTTATTATATTCTGTCATTTATGTATTTCATTTTTTGTTGTGCATAAACAAAGAGGATGCGAAATTCGCATCCTCTCATAGTGTAAGGCAAACAAAACCGTAGTACTTCTAAATCATCATATCCATTGCTGCACCAATCTCAGGTGTAGTCATTGTCATCGACAGAAATGCCGCTCCTGGACCCGCATATGCAACCGCGGTATCTGAAGCTTTATCAGAACTTAGTGACGGTGACATACCGCCGTTATCATGCTGATATCTGATCAACTCCTTAAGATAATCCATATTCGCTTTAACAATATCTCTGTGTTCGGTGTTTCTGTGCTTAATCTTAAGTTCCTTAAGATCTTCGGGACTCATATGGGGATCTATGATCTCAAGGCTCTCTAAATCTTCCATTGCATCCTCAAGTTCCTTAAGTTCCTCTTCACCAAACTCTGCTATCATCTCATTAAGCTCAGTCAGTTCTTCTTCGGATATTTCTATATTTCCTTCTTTAATCTCATCAAGCGTCTCATCGATCATCTCAACACGCTCATCCAATATCTCATCTTCTGCTTTGCCAAGCTTAACTTCGCCCGAGGTTATAAGAGCATCTCTTACTCCCGACATGTTCTTTTCAAACTCTTCCGCTCTCTCATCTCTTGACTGCGTAGTTACTACGAGTTCTTCAAGTTCAAGATGATGCTTCTTCTTACGCGCTACCATTTCCATGCGTTTGGCATGTGTAAGTGCGAGCTGTAATTCCTCGGCATCACCGTCACCGGATGAAATCTTACGCTTTATTTCAAGCACCTTTCTCTTGGCTGATAATACGGCTTGCTCTGCACCTGCCGATGTCTTGGCACTCTGAATCTTTGATGCAACCTCTTTATAGTTATATCTTACAGGCTTATCAGCCTTCTGCTCTTTCTTCTTATTCTTTGTAGCGTTTAAATCTATATATCCGTTCTTCTTATCTTCCGATACATTCTCAAATACCTTATGCTTCATTCCGTCAGCACTTATAACGGTCTTAGTCGACTTATTGATATCACGCAGAAGTGCTCGCCTGTTGCCCTTACTGTCAGAAGATGACTTATTTATGCCTAATAAACCCGACACTGCCGAGTTACCTGACTTATTTATTTCCGCATTTATCTGTTGATTATTTCTGTCCGAACGGACACTGAAACGATCACTGTTGCCGTGTATGGCTCCCCAAGATTGGTTAGATCTCTGATCCAGAGATACTCCACCTATGCTTAACATTTCCCTCTACCTCCATGTAGATAAACGCCGAAATCCTTTTCAGCAATAAACAGGATGATATAAACCATCCTGTTTATTATATCGGTAAGTTATATTGATAACTTAACTCCCTTAGCTATCTTAATTCTCCCATCTCCATTGCGAGATCTTCATGGAATTCTTCCTCAGCATCCTTCTTGGCCGAATTATTGCCGTTGTAGCTTCCTATGGTGATACCGTTTTTGACCGGCGCCAAGAAGATGCCCACTACGGTCCCGAAGAAGAATCCTACCAGCAATATGAGTATCTTCTCTCTTCTTTTGTACAGTTCATACATAAGTTTCTTCATTTTGTACCTCCCAATGGCCTGACTCTGTCGCATTTTCACTGTACAGATCATCCGCCCTCACTTCTTTGTAAGATATTTTATCATATCTTCATATGACGGGAAACCGTTAATTACACCTATTCATACAACATATCTGCAGCCTTTGTCCGATGATTGCATTTAATCCAAACCTTTAAAGCAAAAAGCGGGAGCGAAATCCGAAATTCCGCTCCCGCTTTGTCTGCAATCTGAGGGCTGCTCAAACGAGCAGCCCCTATAAGAATCTCTATATAACAAATGAATCAACAAATTCTCCGATACGTGTTGAAGACTGTGCCACTGTGGCAGCACTCTTATCAACACTCTGACTTTCATCAGCAACACTCTTTGCACTCGTAGCTGCGACTTCAACCGTTGCGGTTACTTCCTCTGTACTTGCTGACTGCTCCTCTGCAATGGCAGCAACAGCTGTTGCTATATCACCTACCTTATCCATCTTGCCGACCATATCATTGACAGTTTGTCCAGCTTCATCAAGGGCAGAGAATATATCTGCAAATGTTCCGCCGGTCTCACTTACCGCCTCGCTGCTGTTTGCAATATCATGCATACTTGTCTGTGAATGTTCATACAATGTCTTGATCTGCTCAGTGATATCTCTGATGATATTACTTATCTCAGTAGTTGCATTGGCACTGTCGTTTGCCAGATTACCGATCTCGGTTGCCACAACCGCAAATCCTCTGCCTGCTTCTCCTGCTCTTGCTGCCTCGATCGAAGCATTGAGAGATAAGAGATTGGTCTGAGATGAGATAGAGTTAATCATTTCAACTATCGTATTGATCTTATTGGCCGCTTCATCAACAGATTCAACTACCTCGTTCATCTCTGTCATGGACAGCGAGATCGTACTCATATTCTTCTGGACATTATCCATATCCTGCTGGCCTTTTTTAGCCTTCTCCAGAAGCTCATTCATTATCTGTCTTGTAGCATCGCCGCGTTCTGTCATCTCACTTACAGCCTGCGCAAGTTCGGTAGCATTAGTGGCAAGCTCTGTAACGGAATTAGCCACTCCTTCCATTGCCTCATGGATCTGTACCATTGACTGACTCTGCTTTTGAGCCTGATCGCTCATTGATTCGGCAGCATTCATACTGCTGTCGGCTTCGACTGAAAGTCCGTTGGTCACTGCCTTCATCTCACCGAGAGTCTGCCTCATGCGTACAACGTAATCAGCCATACTGTTATTCATAGTGCCAATCTCATTATTTCCGCCCTTTTGGATGCTGACACTGAAATCTCCGTCTGAGATCTTTGATATCGTATCGGTAAGGCTCTTGATCGGCTTGGTGATCATCCTTCTAACAAGATACAGTATTATGGCTGTACTGATGAGAAGCATGAGTAATACCAGAATGACCGTCACTATCTGAAGATTATATAATCCCTTCAATACATCAGCTTTGCGCACATATGATACAAGGGTCCAATCGGTTCCTTCTACGTTCTCCATCGAAACGAAATAGTCATCACCCTCATTTCCTTTGATCAGATATACTTCTCCGCTTTTTCCGGAACTGACATTCTTATATATTTCCTGAACAAATCCGTCATTGGTAAGCGTGGTTGCATCAACCCCAAGATAATCCTCTGTAGGCGCTCCGATTATCGATGCACCGGCAAATAACATACTACTGCCTGTTCCCAAAGGAGAATACTCCTTAACAGCCTCTGAGAGCTTTTTAAGGAATATATCCGTAGAGAGGACACCTTGACTTCCGTTCGGAAGACTGACAGCCCTTACACCGTTTACAACCATTTCTTTTGTGTCCATATCTATATCCGGTGGTCCAAATATAACAGTTGAAGATGTACTTCCGGTCTTATACCATCCTCTGGTCGTCGGATCATAATCATCTGCAGGAACCCAATCCCCACCATCAATGAACGACTTATCCGATAATGCAACATATACATCATTTACCATATCCGGATATTCTTTCATTCCGGGTTGTAAAGCCTCTTTAATATCAGCTTCACTCTGGGCGGATACCTCCAGATTATCTCCAAGTCCATTATAATATCCCTTGATATTATTCAACGTTCCCGAAATATCATTGGCATTAGCCTTTGATTCCTTTTCAAGGCCGTTCTTAGCCTGCTCCGTGATTATCGTCTTTGATTCTGTAAAGATTATTGCAGCAACAACAACTATGAAAATCGCAATCATAGGAATAAGGACTACAAGCAATTGCATGCTTATCTTACCCTTTTTTTCAACACGATTTGTCTTTTTTCTTTCCATATGCCTACACCTCCAGTCTCTCATAAGAACAAATCCCGTAATACTCCGGGAAATAGTGTTGTGTTCTATCATTATATCACAATTGCTCATACAATCAAAAAAAATCGCTTTAGTCGCAAACCGTAAGGAGCATTTTGCAATATCCAGTCATATCAGCCCAGAAATCGCTGTAGATCATTATCCATTTCCAATCTGAACTGCTTTTCTCTATGGCATCGGCATCAAATAAGACTCCGTCCGTTCCGAGTTTAGTAAATGTCCAATGAAGACCGGATCATACAGTCAGTTCAACCAATATCCCCTCTGTTGCTATGATACAGGATTCATAATATCCGTCTCCGGTGGTTCTTGGTCCGCTTAGGATCTTATATCCGTCTGCACTTATCAATGCTGTCAGTTCATCCACTTTTTCCTTACTTCCGACAGAAAAAGCAATATGCGAATAACCTGTTCTGTTCTCTTTATCAACCTCGTCTGATATACCGGGCTTATTCATGATCTCAAGCCTTGCGCCGTCATCAAAGGAGATAAAATATGAGCAAAAACCCGCATCATTACGATACATGTCATTTGAAGTCCCGCCAAGATACTTAACGAAGAAATCCTTCGCCTTCTCAATATCATATACATATACTGCAGCATGTTCTATCTTCATTCCATCCTCCGATCAAAATAATCAATTACGCGGCTATGCCAACATACGACCGATTTATCTGTAATACTCGTCAAGTGCCTCCAGCTGTTTTGGTGTCAGGTAGGGCTTGGAGAAGTATCGCAGTTCACCATCGCCTTCATATTGACCGAACTCCCATTTATGATAGTCCTCGCAGGGAAGGTCCCAGTAATAGATACTGCCCTTGCTCTGCGGATCATATTTCTCCCTTGCAGGCTCATAGTATTCGTCATTGATCACGATATTCCCTGAATCATCAAGCTTCGTCCCGAAGGTTCTCTTCAGTTCCTCTTCTATCATGGACGGATCATCAAATATCTGCATACGGATATACCGTTTCTCATAGCCATCTTCATCAAATATATACAGGTTCGCATAATAATATCCAATGGCATCATGGTACATCTTACCGCCTGATACGTTGGCTTCAGTCTCGAACTTATCCTCGTTTATCTCCAAAAGATAGTCGTCCTCACCTGCAGGAACGAGTTCCTTCATCTTATCAAACATCGGGCTTTCTTCATTGACAAGTCTCGTGTCATCTTCAGACAGACCCTTGGACATGATCAGCTGCTCATCCTCTGTCGAATAATAAAGACCATAATAGGCATCATAGATATATTCCCACTTTATCGTACGTCCGCTGTCGCTGCTCTCTCTTATATATCCGCTATCCGTGGCCATGCGCAGCATATCCTCATATTCGACCATGTTATCGGATGACTTGGTCATATAAGGCTCGAGAGTCTCATCATAGAGCATATTGGCATAGCCACCCGTGTTATCATCACGGCGGTTAATCCACTGTACAAGATTGCCCTGCGCATCAAAAGACATCAGATCACAATCTCCTCCGGCCATCCTCAGATGATAAATATAGTCATCCGTCGCGGGCTTAAAATACTTCTCATCATCGGGATTATTAAACCTCTGCCCGATCGTCTCAAGCGTATAATCATCATATAAGCGCTTTCCATGATATTCAGGGAAAGAATAGTATGTTGTAACATGACATACCTCATCAGATGATGTCTCATAACTGATATCAAAGGAATTGATTCCGATATCATTGGTGCTTTTTGCCTTGAAATCCTTAGTATTGTCTCTGAGGCTGATCTGCGCAAGATCCGTCAGGTTATATCCTGATGATGAGTCTGCTTTCTGCCCATACCATACCGACCCTTTTCGCGTAATGAAAGTGCCGTCGGAAACAGAAGAAAAATATGCCGGAACTGTCTCATCGACTATCTTACGTACAGCCTCCTCCTCATCAAAATCATCCGGTATCACTCCGTTATCAAACATTACCCAATTCTCTGAAAGTGCAGCAAGATACGGACGAAGTGCATCCTTCTCATCCGGATAATCAAGCTTTTCCTTTACAGAAAGTATCTCACGTCCCGTACCGTAACTTATGACTTTGATATATGTGCATGATGTCTTATATTCATTCCCGCTTCTGGGAAGTCCGAATCCTTCCGGAACCCCGTAAGCATCTCTGAATACCGTATAATCCGACACAAGATGAACAACAGGGACTTCATATACTATCACTTCATAATCATCCGAATCAGGTGTGAGATACTCTTTGTCATACTCATCCGTATACAAAAGTTCATTTATAGAGATCATTCCGGCCTGTTTAGCACTGACCTCACCCATGGCAACAGGCTCTCCATCGCCTTCATCAGATACAGCGCTTTGCTCGTTCTGCATCTGTGCCTTGGCAGAATCAAATGCAGAGTCGCTCTCACTTTTTCCTGTGCAGGCACAAAGCGCTAAGGTCATAGCAACCACTGCCAAGATCGATACTGTTATCCATTTATTTCTCATCAAGAAAAACTGCCTTTCAAATGTAATAAAATATAAGGGAGGGCCCTTAAGTCCTCCCAAGTTCTCAATCATCATAAGTATCCGGAACTAAGTCATTACCTTAAATTTACGGTAGTTTGATCTATCTGTCAAGCGGCTCTAATTCAATGCGATTCGATCAATCCGTCAAACGGCGCTAAGCAGCGCCGGCTTGGGCGATCAATACATTTTAACTCTTAAGTGCATAAATTACGGAACTATCTTGCATTTTCTCATTTACTTCCGTAATTTTGGGATGATTTTTGTGTTATGTCAACCGCAAACAAGCTTGCGCGCGACGCATCGCGTGCTTTTCGCGGCCTTATCTCCAATTTGCACCGAGAAAATTACGGAAGTATTGTTCAATTCATGCATTACTTCCGTAAAGCGTCCCAAAAACTCCGCAAAATGCAGTTTACATAACTTCTTTCACAGCAAAGAGCATTGAAAAGAGGCAAAAAGTAGCGAAAAGCAGCTTTATAGCAGCGAGAAATGCCGCGGTATACAACAAAAAACAGCCCTTTCCGTGCAAGCACGGTGGGCTGTTCTTTGTTGTATATCTTGCGCTCTACTTAAAGCTAACGCGAGAATTACTCGATGATAGTAGCAACTCTGCCTGAACCTACTGTTCTACCACCCTCACGTATAGCGAATGTAAGACCCTGCTCCATAGCGATAGGATGGATGAGCTCGATTGTCATCTCAATGTTATCACCAGGCATGCACATCTCTGTGCCAGCGGGAAGGTTGCAGACACCTGTTACGTCTGTTGTTCTGAAGTAGAACTGAGGACGGTAGTTGTTGAAGAAAGGTGTATGACGACCACCCTCGTCCTTAGTAAGAACGTAAACCTGAGCTGTGAACTTTGTATGACATGTTACTGTACCGGGCTTAGCAAGAATCTGACCACGCTCGATGTCTGTTCTCTGAATACCACGGAGAAGAACACCGATGTTATCACCAGCGTAAGCCTCATCAAGAAGCTTTCTGAACATCTCGATACCTGTAACGACTGACTTCTGAGTCTCTTCCTTGATACCAACGATCTCAACTTCCTCAGACATCTTAAGTGTACCACGCTCAACTCTACCAGTTGCAACAGTACCACGACCTGTGATTGAGAATACGTCCTCGACAGGCATAAGGAAAGGCTTATCTGTCTCTCTCTGAGGATCAGGGATGTAAGAATCTACTGTATCCATGAGCTCCATGATCTTGTCGCCCCACTCACCGTTGGGATCTTCAAGAGCCTTAAGAGCTGAACCCTTAACGATAGGACAATCCTTGAAACCATACTCCTCAAGCTGCTCTGTAACTTCCATCTCAACGAGCTCGATAAGCTCAGGATCGTCAACCATGTCACACTTGTTAAGGAATACTACGATGTAAGGAACACCAACCTGACGAGAAAGGAGGATGTGCTCCTTTGTCTGAGCCATAACACCGTCTGTAGCAGCTACAACTAAGATAGCGCCATCCATCTGAGCTGCACCTGTGATCATGTTCTTAACGTAGTCAGCATGTCCAGGACAGTCAACGTGTGCGTAATGTCTCTTCTCTGTCTGATACTCAACGTGAGCAGTAGAGATTGTGATACCTCTCTCTCTCTCCTCGGGAGCCTTATCGATGTTCTCGAAATCTACCTTCTCATTACCTGCAACTCTCTCTGCAAGAACCTTTGTGATAGCAGCTGTAAGAGTTGTCTTACCATGGTCAACGTGACCGATGGTACCAATGTTACAATGTGCCTTATTACCTCTTTCGAATTTAGCCTTTGCCATTTTTACTTTCCTCCTGAAAATAAATACATTATTGCTTACGTTTCATAATATCTCCCCGTCTACTTAGGGGAAAGCTCGACTATCTACGATTATATTAAATATTCCGCAGATTTTCAAGCACTTTTGTTGATTAGCTGTTCTTATTGCTAAGCACCTTATCAGCTACGTTCTTCGGTACGGGCTCGTACTTCTCGAAGAACATTGAGTAGTTACCACGACCCTGTGTCTTAGAACGAAGGTCTGTAGAGTAACCGAACATCTCTGAAAGCGGAACATAACCTCTTACAATCTTGCCGCCGCCGAGATCGTCCATACCCTCGATACGTCCACGACGTGAGTTGATATCACCGATAACATCACCCATGTACTCCTCAGGCATTGTAACTTCAACCTTCATGATAGGCTCAAGAAGCTGAGGTGATGCCTTCTGCATAGCCTCCTTGAAGCACATAGAACCTGCAATGTGGAAAGCCATTTCTGATGAATCGACTTCATGGTATGAACCGTCGTATACTGTAGCATGCACGCCTACAACAGGGAATCCGCCGAGGCAACCAGCCTTGGTAGCTTCTTCGATACCCTCGCCGACTGCAGGGATGTATTCCTTAGGAATAGCACCGCCGACAACCTCGGAATCGAACTTAAACAGCTCTTCTCCGTTGGCATCCATGGGCTCGAAACGTACCTTACAATGTCCGTACTGTCCACGACCGCCGGACTGCTTAGCATACTTGTATTCCTGATCAACAGGCTTGGTAAAGGTCTCTTTGTATGCAACCTGAGGTGCACCGACATTGGCCTCAACCTTAAACTCTCTAAGGAGTCTGTCTACGATGATCTCCAAGTGGAGCTCACCCATACCTGCGATAATTGTCTGACCTGTCTCCGGGTCTGTATGAGCACGGAATGTGGGATCCTCTTCTGCAAGCTTGGCAAGTGACTCACCCAACTTACCCTGTCCGGCCTTAGTCTTGGGCTCAATAGCAAGCTCAATAACGGGCTCAGGGAATTCCATAGACTCTAAGATAACGGGATGCTGCTCATCACAAATGGTATCACCTGTACTTGTAAGCTTGAAGCCTA
Source organism: uncultured Lachnospiraceae bacterium (assembly GCA_902778165.1). Lineage (GTDB taxonomy): Bacteria > Bacillota > Clostridia > Lachnospirales > Lachnospiraceae > Colinaster. The sequence goes on along the minus strand of CACYWQ010000006.1, from coordinate 41,485 downwards.
CTGCTGCAGCGATATCACCTGAGTAAACCTTATCAAGCTCTGCTCTGTGATTAGCGTGCATCTGAAGGATACGACCTACTCTCTCCTTCTTATTCTTAGTAGCATTAAGTACGTATGAACCTGAGTTCAATGTACCTGAATATACTCTGAAGAATGCGAGCTTACCTACGAAAGGATCAGCCATGATCTTGAATGCCAATGCTGAGAAAGGCTCCTCATCTGATGAGTGACGCTCTACCTCATTACCCTCCATATCAACACCCTTGATAGCAGGGATGTCAAGAGGAGAAGGCATAAACTCAATAACTGCATCAAGTAACTTCTGTACGCCCTTGTTTCTGTAAGCTGTACCGCAGCAAACGGGTACGGCTGCACATTCACATGTTGCCTTACGAAGTACCTTCTTAAGCTCGTCTACTGAAGGCTCCTCGCCCTCAAGGTAAGCCATCATAAGATCGTCATCAAGCTCACAGATCTTCTCTACGAGCTCCTCATGATACTTGTCGGCATCTGCCTTCATGTCATCAGGGATTGCAACGATTGAGATGTCCTCACCCTTATCATCATTATAGATGTATGCTTCCATCTCAAATAAGTCGATGATTCCCTTGAAGTCATCTTCCTTACCGATGGGAAGCTGGATTACTATAGCATTCTTGCCCAGTCTGTTACGGATCTGGTCAACTGCTGCGTAGAAATTGGCACCCAAGATGTCCATCTTGTTGATGAAAGCCATTCTGGGTACGTTGTATGTATCAGCCTGACGCCATACATTCTCTGACTGAGGCTCAACACCGCCCTTTGCACAGAATACACCGACTGCACCGTCAAGTACTCTTAACGAACGCTCAACCTCAACAGTGAAGTCAACGTGTCCGGGAGTATCAATAATGTTGATACGATGCTCGAGTGCACCTGCCTTGGGCTTACAGTGATCCTGTAATGTCCAGTGACATGTTGTAGCGGCTGATGTGATGGTGATACCTCTCTCCTGCTCCTGCTCCATCCAGTCCATGGTAGCTGAACCGTCATGAGTCTCACCAATCTTATGATTGACACCAGTATAATATAGGATACGCTCTGTTGTGGTGGTCTTACCCGCATCAATATGAGCCATGATACCTATGTTCCTGGTCCTATCTAATGGATATTCTCTTCCAGCCAAGGTTTTTTCCTCCTATATTAATACTAGAAACGATAGTGAGCAAACGCCTTGTTTGCCTCAGCCATCTTGTGCATATCTTCTTTTCTCTTAACTGCAGCGCCTGTGTTGTTGGCTGCATCTAAGATCTCGCCTGCAAGTCTTTCTTCCATTGTCTTCTCGCCTCTCTTACGTGAGAACATTGTAAGCCAACGAAGAGCAAGTGCCTGGCGTCTTTCAGGTCTGACTTCAATCGGTACCTGATATGTGGCACCACCGATACGTCTTGCCTTAACTTCAAGAAGGGGCATAATGTTGTTCATAGCCTCATCGAATACTTCGAGTGCGGGCTTGCCTGCCTTCTCTTCAACTCTGCCGAACGCTCCGTATACGATCTTCTGGGCAACACCCTTCTTACCGTCTAACATTACGTTATTGATAAGCTTGGTAACTACCTTGTTATCGTATAAAGGATCAGCGAGCACATCTCTTTTCTGAATATGTCCTTTACGTGGCACGATTCTTCCCTCCTTAATCATTAAAATTAATTCATAGGTACTCACATTGTCCGTCTGACGGACTCTACTAACTGTGTACGTGTCGTCTATCTGTAAACCAAATCTCCAACACTTAATTAGCTGTGGTACAAATACTGCGTGTTCCTAAGTCCGTTAATTATTTAGCATCCTTAGGTCTCTTAGCGCCGTACTTGGAACGTGCCTGCTTACGATTAGCAACACCTGCCGTATCAAGTGTACCACGGATAATGTGGTATCTTGTACCGGGCAGATCCTTAACTCTTCCACCACGGATAAGTACAACACTATGCTCCTGAAGATTGTGTCCTTCTCCGGGAATGTAGCTTGTTACTTCCATTCCGTTACTAAGACGTACTCTGGCAATCTTACGAAGAGCTGAGTTAGGCTTCTTGGGTGTGGCAGTCTTAACAGCTGTGCACACGCCTCTCTTCTGAGGAGAGCTTGCATCAATGCTTCTCTTGTGAAGCGAGTTGTAAGTCTTCTGAAGAGCGGGTGCCGTAGACTTCTTGACTCCGGCCTTACGACCCTTTCTAACTAACTGGTTAAATGTTGGCATTCGGTTTCACCTCCTATATATAGTACTACGCGCATTTTAGGCATACAAAACGGCACGCCTTTTACGCATGCCGTTATAGTATATTTCCATTATAGCCTGTTGTCAAGCATTTTTTCGCGTCACGGGGCGGTCCTTCCGTCATGATTTCTATCGCATGATCCGCCTCACGCTCACACCCGCGTTTAGTTCTGTGTCTTCTCCCTGCGCTCGGTCTTAGTATAGAGGAAACGATCCAGCGGAGCACACATCGTTTTCACATGTCATCCTGCGATCTCCATCAATTGGATCGGTTGAACATTCAATGCATTCGCAAGCGCAATTACATACTCAGCTCTTGCGTGATTGATCATTTTCTGTCTCTGTTCGTACTGCTGTATCGTTCGGACAGGAATACCGGTAATCTCAGCCAACTCACTCTGACTGAAGCCACATCTTTCTCTATACATCCTAAGATAAGTATAAAGTCGTGTACCCTGTCTTACTTCATTTATTCTGTCTACAAAATGCATGATATCCATCTCGTGGTACTTGTCATACATCATCAACAAGGAAGATATTGTCACTTCTTTCTTAAATACAGAAAAAGAGCAGGCACTATACCATTGATAATAAGCAAGCGCCCAGCCTGCCCAATACTCCGGACTCTTGCCGTTCATATAAACACGCTCTTTAGGTTCATATATGCCGGTACATTTCTCTACCACCCTAAGTGCAAGTTCTATACCTGACATTCCAACAATGAGGCGTGCATCACCATGCTCGAAATTTGCAGCAATTCCGCTTCTTATAAACATATCATAATATTCTTCGAGAGAATATCCCAATGTATATACTGCATAATCAAAGCTGTTCGCCAGATTCTTTCGGGCATTACTTATATACAATTCATTGTAGGCGCGGATCATCTGCCTTTACCTCCTCATCAATAATGCGAACCATATACAAATCGCCGGGAATGTATGCCTGCTTATTAAGATTCTTATATGCATTTCGTGCTTTAGTATCTCTGTCCGTTTTTCTGCTGTACCATTCATTTGCACTGACAAACTCATTACCCAAATAGCGCAATCCGGCAAATACTCTTTTACTTCTGATAAAAACCTGCTCGCCCAACTCACCAAGACGCATTGCTGAAGCCAATTGTGATACAGAGATTATTCCATCAATAAAATCTCTCGCATAAGAAAAGTAACTGTCATCAGCTCTGTAGCCTATCACCATATCTACATTACTGAAATCTATGGAATAATTATCACAAAGATATCTGTATGCTTCTCTTGAAAGAGGGGATTCCAGATCGAACTTTCTGTTCTTTAACAGCACCGTGATCCAATGCAAAATACAGTAATCCGGCGAATTGAGCACCAAGACATTGAAATCCGACGCATCAAGCTCATATGTATTCACATATCCGTCCCGATCTCTGTCAACCGCCCATTCTCTGGCCATATCTATATGCTCAGTGCAGTATAATCCCTGTCCGTAATCGTTATCCCTTCTGCCCTTTCCGAATGTCGGCTTCTCAACAACTTCAGACGATCCATGATATAAAGTCAATACACTCATCCTATATCCTTCCGAAAATCACCCTTTGAATCAACTATACTCCTGTGGGAGTATAGTAGTCAAGTGACCGGGATTATAAAATAATATCATACTATATAATTCTGCGCCTGACGATCGAACATCTCTCTGTATCTTCCGCCCAGTTCCATAAGTTGTTCATGTGTTCCCTGTTCCTTGATCACACCGTGTTCGAACAGATATATCCTGTCTGCCATCCTCGTTGTCGAAAGTCTGTGTGATATGAAGATTATCGTATCGTTTGCCGCATTCTCTATAAGATTCTTATTAAGCTTATATTCAGACACCGGGTCGAGTGCTGATGACGGCTCATCAAGGATCGATACGGACCTGTCCCCGTCATGGGCAAATATCCTTGAGATCGCTACCTTCTGGCTCTCACCTCCCGATAAGTTCGTTCCTTCTTCACTGAATTCCTTGGTGAGTACCGTATCGATACCGTCGGTGAGTTTATCAAGTTTCTTACCGAAGTCCGCTTTCTTAAGCGCTCCGACTATCTTGTCCTTATCATCATCCGTAACGGGATGCATCAACACATTCTCCGCGATCGTGGCCGCATAAATGTTATAGTCCTGGAACACGGCGCCAATCTTTTTGCGGTACTCATTCGTCGCATATTCCCTTATATCATGATCACCGTATCTTATGCTTCCCGAAGTGATATCATACAGGCGCATTAGCAGCTTAACAAATGTCGTCTTGCCCGCTCCGTTCTCACCCACTATCGCGATCTTCTCACCGGGGCGTATCTCCATCGAGATATCCTTAAGCGTATCATTCTCGGAATGCGGGTATCTGAAGCTCACATGCTCAAGCTTAAGCATCTGTGCTCCGGCATCAGGCTTAAGTCCGTCTGCACCTTCGATCACCGGCTTATAATCAAGGAGTTTTCTGAACTTCTCCGCATACTGGCCGATCTGCTGTATATCTACTAGGCAGAAGTTGATCTCATTAAGATTTCCTCTTATATAATTGGAAGCATTATTGGCCGATGCCACCTCACCAAGTGCGATCGAGCGAAGCACCAATGCCAGGTAGCCTAAGTACGCAGGCACCGCAAAGAAAGAGAACACCGAAAATACCGCCGTCCAGTTAAGGATCGATATCCATGTCAACATCGGTGCATACTTCCTGCCCGCATCCGCCGCTTCGATAAGCGCATCGTCAAACTGCTGTTTAAGCGGTCCCTTAACATCGGTAAGCTTACACTCCTTGGCATACTCGGGCTGATAGAACACCCTCTTTGAATAGTCCGCCTTCCTTATGGCCTTGCCGTAGGCCACTTCCCATGCGTAGTGTATCCTCTCGATCTTAAATCTCGTGAGGAGATTGATCGTAAATCCGGCTATGGGGAAAAGGGCGAGCACCGGATTTATCGACAATATCATCGCTGATGCCACGCCCAGGGCGACCAGTCCGCCCAGGATACTGCTTACGACCATGACTGTCTGTTCAATAGTCGTGTCAGCTTTTCCGGCCGCTATGACATATGTGTCATAATAGTCCGGATCGTCATAGTATATAAGATCCATCTTACTGTTATTCTCAATAAGGTCTCTCTGTATCGTTCCGCTCAACTTGATAAGCTTGGCCTTACTCCACTCCTGTATGAGCTGATTGATCCATTCAAGACAGATAACTAAGCCGAATGAGATAAGCAGGATGACCATTATGTCAGAGAATTCTGCTTTCCCCGTAAGACCGTCTATGATCATCTTAAGGATAAATGTATCATTAACAGCCTTGCCGGCCCTGCTTAAGACGACAAGTACGATGATCTTGATGATAAGCGGCTTATCGTAACGGGCTGCATACTTTATCATGAAGATCGTGTTCTGTATTATTCTTCTTACGGAAACGGTAGTCTCTTTATTATCCATAGTACGCTGCCGCTCCTTTCAACATTTCTTCAGGGATACTGTCCTGATAGTTCTCTGCCTGAAGCATGAACATCTCATGATAATATCCATTAAGGCTCATCATATGCTCATGGCTTCCCTGCTCTATAATCTTACCGTCCTTCATAAGATATATCTTATCCGCCATTCTGGCTGATGATAATCTGTGGGATATAAAGATAACGCCCTTGCCTTCTGATAACTTCATCATGTTGTTGTACATGTTGTATTCGGCCAAGGGATCAAGAGCCGATGACGGCTCATCTAAGATGACCATATCGGGGCTCTGTGCGAACACCCTTGCTATGGCGATCTTCTGTGCCTGGCCGCCTGAAGGTACGAAGCCCTTCTCATCAAATTCACGGCTTATCACGGTATCAAGCCCATTTATTAAGCCTTCATGGTTTATATCAAACTGCGCATTCTTAAGGGCCTTTCTTACAGTCTCATAGTCCTCATCGTTTTCCGGTCTTCTCATAAGGACGTTCTCTGCAAGCGTCATCGCAAATACCTGCAGATCCTGGAAGACTGTTCCGAATCTCTTGCGGTATGCGTCGAGGTCGATATCATTAATGTCCGTACCGTTTATTAAAATCTTACCCGAGGTGACAGGATACAGGCCCATGATTAACTTAATGAGCGTAGTTTTACCCGCTCCGTTATATCCGACTATCGCAAGTTTCTCTCCCTTATGCCACTTAAGGCTCACATTCTGTATCGTGGGTTGATCGGCACCGGGATAAATAAAAGTGACATCCTTAAGTTCTACGGAATCTATGTGATCTATAACAGTACCTGCGATCTTCTGTGCTCTGTCGCGCTCCAAGAAATCTCTTAAGTTAGCGAAGAGTCTTGACTCGTTGGTGATGAATATACGATTCTCAACTGCTGCCTTAAGCTGATTGGTAGAGAATGCCATTGCTGATATCATCGCCACATAACTTGACACATCTGTCACATTTGTATATTTGACTTTGAACACCACATAGAAGTATGCACACACACCTGCAAGGATCGAATAACTGCCCTTCATAAGGAACGAATAGAAAGCTGTCTTCATCCTGTAACCGAGTGATATCCTCTCCATCTCGGTAACTGCCTTCTCCTGCTTATCAAGGAGAAGTGAATTGATGTCAAAGAGCCTGACTTCGGCCGCATATTTCTTCTCATAATAGACTCTCTTAACATAGTCCGCAGTTCTCTTATCGCGAGTGATGCTCTTTTCTCTGTCAAAGTTAGCCTGCGCGTTTTTCTTACCGAATGCAAAGCTTACTATGATCGGGATTATCAAAAACACAAGGAATACCGGATCCACGGTCACGACTATCACAAGTGACATCACCGTAGATACCACGTTACCGACAAACACTCCGGTCTTTATTGCAATGTTCATCGAATCATCGACACACTTATCAAGCGCCCTTGCATATTTATCGTAAAACTCAGGCGACTCATAATCCTTAAGTTCAAGATCATCCGATATCTCCATGACTCTGTGGAATATGTGCTGATACACCTTCGGTGTCTTGATCTTACGGTATGTCTCATACCATCCGCATATAAAATGCACGACCACATGACCGGAGCATGCTGCCACCAAGAACCAAAACAGCTTCTCATACGGTATGTTACGTTCTATACAATTGAAGATATACTTCGTAAGATATACGAAGAAGAACACATAGAATATCTGCTCTATCGAATTCTTAAATATCGTAAATATAAGAAGCAGCTTGTCCGCTTCCCATATCTGCCTAAGGGCATACCCAAGATGCCCGCCTTGTCTGTCTTTGCTGTTCAATTTATCTCCCATAAAAACCTTCCTACTGTGTCAGCGACATATATACTGAACTCGGATCTTCATCGGTACGATACATCACATGATATTCATCATAATCGTCCTCATTAAGTCTCTTGTGATAGTATAATGTATCGCCGTCTAAATAGTATTCCGCATCCATAACATGTACATTCTCATCGTCTCTGTATGTATAGTCCGTTATAAGAGTATCGCTCTTTTTCTCAGCATCCCTTGCAAAGAACGGCTCGGGATACGAAGGGATGCTCACAACCAGGTAGAACGGTTTCTTGATCTCATTATCTATGATCGTTCCGTCAGCTCTGTTGTATGCGTAAGGAACATTCTCCGCGATCACTACATAACAGCCGTCCCCGCGGTATACACCGACAAATCCCTTGGATCCGTCACGGTCTGTCGGAATATCATCTATGGAGTCTATGCCGCTTGAAGACTGAGCAATCGGCTGGTCCGCCTGCTGTTGGACGTTCTGATCGTCAGCCTGTGTGGCAGTCTGATCTGCACCGTTTTCCTCATCAGGTGCCGTTCCAGAATATACTGCACTGCCGCCTTCGCTTACAGATTCAGTCCTCGTAGCGCCGGCTTCAACAGTGCTTACTTCCACCGTTCCTTCAAGCACTTCAAGTCTGGTTACGGTACCGCCTGCAGTAGGTGATACCTCTACTTTAAATACAGTACCTCTTACCGCCATTGTGGCATTAGGTGTAGATACATTAAATGTCTCGGCATCGCCAAGCTTGTTATCGATACCTATCAGGGTGCAGCCTTCCGCTACGGTTATCTTAGTCTCAGTCGCCTTCTTTTTTCCCGTTGCTTCTATGGCAAACCTGGTGTCAGAATCTGCAAAGACATGCTTATCTTCGTCAATCTTAAGCGTCATATCGCTGTCCGTTGCAACAGTCACGACATCACCCGATATAAGCTGCCTGCCCTTATATGCATCCGACTCAGCGTTATCGGCCGATGCCACGCTCGCCGTACCATTTAATTCATCGACGATGATATTGCGATCAGACTCGATCGCTCCGTCAGATCTGCCGCAGGCAATTATGCCCGTGCATAACGATATAGCCAAAAGAAATGCTGTGATTTTCCTGTTAACAGGTCTCATAATCTATCTCCCCTAATCCAAATAAGTATTCTCATTATACTATATTATGACTCTTCAGGCATTATTAGTCCAGGATATGAGCATGACACAGGGACGTTTCTTTCGTCATGATCATCACATGCTCATCTTGTGTCCATCCACCTTGGCAATCCGACTTGATTATCCTCATCGGCCTTTTTCCTGCCTTCCACTCCTGTTATTCCTTTCCCCCTGCTTTTCAGCGCCTGTCTACTACCTTCCACTCCTGTTATTTCTTTCTCCCCTGCTTTTCAGCACCTGTCTGTAGGCTTGATCGCTCAATTTACGGAACTATTCTCATTTTTCTCGATTACTTCCGTAAATTTGAAGCGCATTTTCTGTTATGTCAACCTTTCTGCCTGACTTAATGTCGCATTGCGTGTCTTTATCGGATTCTCATCGCCTAATTCACAAAAAAAATTACGGAAGTAATGTTCAAAATCGCATTTACTTCCGTAATCCTCTCAGATTCTATCACTTATTTGAGTTTACATAACTCCATCCGACCTATCCGACCCATCCGGTCTATTCGGTCTATCCGGCCTATCCGGCCTCTCCGGCCTATCCGACCTATCCGGCCTATCCACCGCGCCACAGCGCGCGATCAACCGCACCTGGCGACAGACTTCCTTGGCTAACTAGCCTCTCCGCCGCGTCATCAATACTCATCCATAAAATTATGTCGAACCCCGTCCTTCTTATACTCTATAACCGTGTCAACATTAACATTCTCAACACTTCTGAATATATTCGACTCGATATAAGGGTTGGTCTTCTTAAGTTCCGCTATCAGTTTCTTGGTCTCTAAGCGCTTTGACGATGTAGTTCCGTCTTCATGACATGTGGTACATGTGTCCGTGAAGTGACATGCGCACTGAAGGAAATGCAGATCGTTATAATCACGCCATGCACATATATCGGCTTCCCGTACAAGATACAAGGGTCTTATAAGTTCCATCCCTTCGAAGTTGGTGCTGTGAAGCTTAGGCATCATGGTCTGTATCTGAGCACCGTGTAACATTCCCATAAGGATCGTCTCTATCACGTCGTCATAATGATGTCCGAGCGCAATCTTGTTACATCCCAGTTCCTTCGCCCTGCTGTACAGATATCCGCGTCTCATTCTCGCACACAGATAACACGGATTCTTATCTACTGTATCGACGGTATCGAATATCGTACTCTCAAATATCGTGATCGGTATCCCGAGCGCTTTAGCATTGCTCTCAATAAGTTCGCGATTAGCTTTATTGTATCCCGGATCCATCACAAGAAAAGTCAGGTCAAAATCAACCTGTCTGTGTCTTTTGATCTCCTGGAACAGCTTCGCCATCAGCATGGAATCCTTGCCGCCTGATATGCACACGGCGATATGATCCCCTTCTTCAATAAGTCTGTATGTCTTACATGCCTTGGCAAAAGGTGAGAAAAGCTGCTTATGGAATTTCTTCTGTATGCTCTCTTCCGCCTTCTTCTGCTTCTCTTCCCTGTCGCTGTTACTGTTCATGCCGGCTCGCACATAACCGACATATCCTTCAGCCAGACTGTAGCAGTCTCTTCCCTCAAGGCAAGGGACAGTATCATCGATCTCTCGCGATCTGCGTCCTATCTCACAGTAGAAGACAAGCTTCTTATCTTCTGCTATCCCGGCCAACTTCTCGTTGCCTTCAAGCTCATCTATATAGATATTGACCGCTCCCGGAATCATTCCGTAAGAAGTCAGTCCCTCATCTCTTATATCTATGAGCACATACGAACCCTCAGGGAGCGAACGCAACTCATCATATGTTATCTCTTTCATCAATTGCTTCCTATATCTCTGCTGCCTTCAATGCTTCGATCTCATCTTCGCAATCTGCCATGGCCTTAAGAGTCATCTCTAATAATTTATCCAACTCCCAACCAAGCTGATCCGCACCGCGCTCTATCACCTCTCTTGAGCATCCTGCAGCAAAACCCTTGCTCTTGTATTTTTTCTTCAGAGATTTAAGTTCCATATCCTTAGTGCTCTTTGAAGGACGCATAAGCGCAGCCGCCCATATAAGGCCTGTCAGTTCATCTGCTGCAAACAGCACCTTCTCCATCTCATGCACAGGCTCAACATCTATGGTCGCGCCACAGGGCACCGTAATTCCATATCCATGCGAACAAACAGAATGGATAATGTCATCCTCAACTCCGCCATCCTTAAGCAATTCCGGCGCCTTCAGACAATGCTCATCCGGATACAGTTCAAAATCAATATCATGAAGTAATCCGACAATGCCCCAGTGCTCCTGATCATCGGCATACCCCAGCTCCTTCGCATACCACTTCATAACAGCTTCCACAGTGATTGCATGCTGTAAATGAAAAGGATCCTTATTATATTTCTTCAACAATGCCCACGCATCTGCTCTTGTTATCATTCTACCCTTTACCTCCGTTTCGCCCATTATATCACGAACCATCCGGACATCACTGTTCTTCCTTATTTCCGGCAAGTTTCTCCATTATCTTATCAACCGTTTCGTCAACAAACTGCTCTGCCTGTCCGGGTGTTAAGTAAGTATATTCTCTGTGAAGATCCCCGTGATTATCGCTCCTGTAGAATCCGCATATATACTGCCTGCGATTCTCGAATGCATCTTTGGCAAACATATCCATGAATTCATTGTCGTATCCGACAGCATTCTCATATATATTAAAGGCTCTGAAATCCGGATGTTCCGCCAGATACAGGAAATCCAGATCATACCAGTCACCTTTGGCATCCCACACAAGCTTATATTTATCCTTCACAGCTTCATCGGGATACGTTGCCAAAAGCGCCTTATATATATTGTTCGTCCATTCCACATCCGAAAGAAGATGCACATAGTAGCCCAAGAAGAATGAATATTCCTTAGTCGAATATGTCTTAATCTTCTCCTCACTGAAATACTGCGCGCAGAACTTCTCTATATCAAAATATGTCTCATCCTCAGGCTTTGTCTTAAAGTGCGAGATCGCCTTGGGCGGATAAAATGCAGACCAGTCCTCATTCGGAACTCCACTGTCGGGCGCGATATTGCCCATGACAAAAGCCGTCTTATCAAGCCCCTGGATTTGATCCAGCAGCTTCTCCGCTATTCTTAAATGCACCATCCATGATGCCATCTTCTTCCCCTCCGCTACCATATGCCTTATGCCCAGCGATCTTCTTAGATCCGCTGTTGCCACAACATAATCATTCTACTAGAAATACAGTATTTGCGAAACACTAAGTTTAGCATCCGGTAATCTTCCTTGGCTCTGTGAATCCATATGCTTCCTACACCCAAGCTCTCTGCAGCATTCATGAGGTTACCCATAACAAGTGAACCGTCATATACATATGTGTTGGCGTTTACGCCAACCCTACAAAGGCTCCTGCGGTGCCTTTGTCATCAGGTTTAAGTCAGGATTACAGGACTTGAACCAGGTTGGCGTAGGCGCCAACCCTACAAAGGCTCCTTCGTCGCCTTTGTCAATCAGCTCCAAGTCACTTTGTTATCCGCATAGCAAAAAGGCAGCCGGTTGGCTGCCTTCTTGCTATGCGGATAACAGGACTTGAACCTGCACGGTCTCCCACCAGAACCTAAATCTGGCGCGTCTGCCAATTCCGCCATATCCGCTCATTGCGCTTATCGCGCAAGTTGTATTATATATATTGATACTCTCCGTGTCAATTGATTTCACCCGTAAGGGCTTATTGCATTCACCCCTACAGGCTTATCACAGATTCCATGACACGGAGTCACGCAGTGAGGGTCTTGCATATAAGCGCAGAACCGCTGCATAGTGCGGCATATCTTGCCCGATAAACATTTTCTTACTACCCAAAAACTACGATTCACGAAAGATCAATAGGAAGTGCAATATTTGCACTTCCTATTGATAATTAAGTGCAAATATTGCATCATAGTTATATCTGAGGCGCAATGCGAGCACGATTAAAGAATTGAGAACAGAAAAAAACTGACCCAGCAACAGGCGGCCGAGATACTCGGTAGATTAAAACGGATATAAGGAGATTTTTATGATAACAGTAAATCTGTACTATAAGGGAATTAATGGAAATGCACGTGCGTTTGCTGATGAAATGGAATCATCAGGTATCGCTGATGCTATTCGAGCAGAAGAAGGAAATCTGCGGTATGAATACTTTCAACCTCTCAATGACCCCGAGACTGTATTGCTCATTGATTCGTGGTCAGATCAGGAGGCTATAGATGTACATCATGCATCACCGATGATGAAGCAACTTGCCAAGCTTCGCGATAAGTATGATCTTCACATGACAGTGGAACGATTTGTTAGCGAAGAATATGAATCGGATGATAAGTACTTAAGGAAATAATTAAGTCTATACAGACAGAATTTGCCCATGTCGGTGGACCTGACGGACTCTTGTTCCAGGTAGATGGAGTGGCATATTGCGGATAAATTTCAGTTTTAACGAGGACGGGTAATATGATAAAGTTTTTACATTTGTTCAAGAACTATTACTTGGGAATATCGTTTATAGGTATAGCAGCATTTGTGATACAAGAGATTCCATATATCGTTATGCCATTGATAAAACCTGCATCAAATCCAATCATGAATATGTCGAATGAGATCAAATGGATTGGGACAGTACAGGGAATATTTGGTATTTTGTCTATGATTCTGCTGATGTTGATTGTAAGGGATGATGTTAAACTTATTCCGAAAGAAACAACAAAAGAAAAGATATTCCTTTTTCTTATGATTCTGATGATCCTGATCAACTTTATTGGATGGATACTGTACTATATGGGTTACCAGTATGGATGGCTGATCATAATCACTCAGTTTGCCGTTGTTCCGTTGTACTATTTGTTTTTAGGACTTTGGCAGAGAAATTACCTGTTGGCAGGAACGGCGGTTCCATTTTTTGTGATTCATACCATCAACGGGATTATGAATTTTGCCGTCAAGAGATAATAATGTGTTGAAAAAAGGGTGCAATATCTTTGACTACATTTTTTTAAGATTATTCTTGAAAAAGATTTTTAATTCGATTAGCCTTTTCTTAGGACGTCCGAATCTTTCCTAAGAGGAGGCTTTTGGCTATGAATATGGAACAACTACACAGGCACATTTCTGAGAACACCGGGAATGAAAGCAATATATGTCAGATTTATGTCATTAAAGACAATGAGGTGGCACTTGATGATTGTTGGCATGGGTTCAAGACTCTAGATGCGATGAATGTCAATTCCGTGACGAAAGGTATTATGGCATTACTGGCAGGGGTTGCTTTGGACAGGGGATATATCAAAAACCTGGATCAAAAGGTGATGGATTTTTTTCCTGATTATTCTGTAAAACGTGGCGAGAAAACTATCTATGAAGTTACAATAAGGCATATGCTCACAATGACAGCCCCGTATAAGGGTAAGTCAGAGCCATGGAAGAAGGTATGTACTTCCCCGGACTTTGCGCTTGCAATCCTTGATTATCTTGGTGGCCGGAACGGAATTACCGGAGAATTCAGGTACGCAACACTTGGCATTCAGATTCTTGCGGGGATTATCGAGAGAGTAACGGGTAAAAAATGCATTGATTTTGCTAACAATAATCTGTTTGAACCACTTGAGCTTCCCAAGCGAATACCTCACGGAGACAGTTCTAAAGAGGATCAATTTGATTTCTTTATGAATAAGAAACCCAGAAAATATGAGTGGTACGCTGACCCACAGGGCGGTGTCACCGCAGGCTGGGGATTATGCATGTCGGCAAGAGACATGGCTGTGATAGGGGCGATGGTTTTAGGCAGTGGTCTATATAATGGGAAAAGAATTATCTCAGAAGAATATATAAAAGACATGCTGACACCGCATATTAAGCTTGGTGAGCGCTTTGGCTTCATGAACTATGGATACTTATGGTATAAGCCTTACGATGATAAAGATGTATATGCGGCAATTGGTGACAGCGGAAATATTATCTATGTAAACAAAGAGGAAAATGTATCGGTTGGAATGACAGGTACATTTAAGCCGAGAATCTTTGACAGAGTTGAATTTATTGAGCAAAAAGTATTGCCTTCACTTAATGAGTGATAGTCGTTTATATCGGAAGATAATCTTCCTAAGGGGGATGGATATGGCTAAAGAAAATGAAATTGTATTATTTGAAACTGAGGATAAAGAAATAAGACTGAGTGTGCCTATTGAAAATGAAACCGTTTGGCTTTCACAGACTCAGATGGTTGAACTTTTCGACAGAGACCAATCTGTAATATCAAGGCATATTAATAACTCATTTGATGAAGAGGTGGATAAAGAAAGCAATATGCATTTTTTGCATATTGCAAATTCTGATAAACCGGTAGCATTTTATAGCCTCGACGTCATCATTTCCGTCGGCTACCGCGTTAAGTCTCGGAGGGGTATTGAGTTCAGGCGCTGGGCCAATAAAGTTTTGAAGGATTATATCATAAAAGGCTATGCCATTAATGACAAACGCCTCGAGGCCTTACAAAAAACTGTAGAGATTCAGGCCAAGATGCTGGCTACGGCCATTGAAGGTGACTCTGATGAGGTTTTAAAGGCAGTAAACCTTTATACTCAAGCTCTGACATTACTTGACCAATATGATCATCAGTCACTGGAGAAGCCTGAAGGAAATCAGCCTATATACAGGATAACTTATGTTGACTGCCGCACAATGGTTGACCGCATGGAGGACAGCTTCAAATCAGATGTCTTCGGAGTTGAGAAGGAACCGGGCAAGATTGAAGGTATTCTGGCCGCTGTATATCAGGATGTATTTGGTGGTGAAGTTTATCCTTCTTTAGAGGAGAAAGCTGCCAATCTTTTGTATTTTATGATAAAAGATCATCCTTTTGCAGACGGCTGCAAACGAATCGCTGCTTCTTTATTCCTTGAATTTCTAAACAGGAATAATGCGCTTTTTAGAGAGGGACATAAGGTGATCAGTGATGGTGCTCTTGTAGCTATCACTCTCATGATAGCCGAGTCTGATCCCAAGGAAAAAGACATCATGACGACTATGGTCATGAATCTTTTGAGCGTGGGATAATGGGGATTTTATATTCCAGTTATATGAAATAAGAGAATAACAATTTTAGGGAGATACTATGAACGTTTTAGTTGAAACAGAACGATTAATAATTTCCGAAATGACTATGGATATGGCTATGGATATCCATAAGAATTCTTTGGATGAGGATACAAGAAGATTCGTACCGGATGAAGTCTTCGAAACATTGGAAGATGCAAAAGAAACGGTGGAGTTTTTGATGTCTCAATATGGTTCTACGGATGGTCCACTGGTCTATGCAGTGATTCTGAAAGCCGACGATAAAAATATAGGGTATGTTCAACTTGTTCCTATCGGAGAAGGCAAGTGGGAAATAGGATATCATGTGGCAAAAGCATATACTTGCAAGGGCTATGCAACAGAAGCAGTAAAGGCATTTCTTCCGCTTATGGCAAAAAGAGTTGGGATTGAAGAAGTATATGGCATTCGACTCCTGGAAAATGTTTCTTCAGGACGTGTTTTGGAAAAGTGTAGATTTGAAACCTTCTTTGAAGGAGAAGGAGAATATCACGATGGAGTATATGAAATAAGTAAAAGTGTTTGGAAACTGTGATAATCCATTATTGATGTGATGTAGTAAGGATTGTATTCCAGCATAAACGAGGAGCATTATGGATAATAGTATTATTGAGAGTTTTATCAGAAAGCAGAATGTTGCCTTTATATGTTCTATTGATGAAGATGGATTTCCCAATGTAAAAGCGATGCTGAAGCCGAGAAAGATGGAAGGCTTACATAGTTTTTATTTTTCGACAAACACATCATCCATGAGAGTAAAGCAGTATATGAATAACCCCAATGCCTGTATTTACTTCTATCATAAGGGTTTGATCAAGTATGTGGGTGTAATGCTGAAAGGCAAAATGGAAGTGCTGACTGATCAAGAGACAAAAGATATGATCTGGCGTAAAGGCGACACAATGTTCTATAAGGGAGGGGTTACTGATCCGGATTATTGTGTATTAAAGTTTACCGCTGAAGGCGGAAGATACTATTGTGATTTGAAGACGGAAAGCTTCACGATAGAATAGCGAGTTATATTGGTAGTTAATCTTCCTAAGGGGTGCAAATGCACCCCCTCTGGAGTGCCCCCCTCCACGAGAGGAGTAGTTTTTTGCCCAAAAAAAGTATTATTTGTCTGCCACGGCAATAATCTGACTAGTTCTGCGTCTTCTCTCTGCGCTCAGTCTTGGTATAGAGGAAACGGTCTATCGGATTGCGCATCTTAAGCGATTCCTTGACCATATACTCGTTGGCCTGTGTGCGTTTGGAGATATTCTTCATAGAACTCTTAAGTATTGCACCTCTGATAAAAGCGATAATAAGCGCGATAACAAGGGAGATAGCAGCCCCGGTTCCATCGAAGAGATCCAAGAAGAACATAATGATCATTAAGATTATGAACGATACTGCCGTTCCCTTAAATATCTGTGCCCAATACTTACTCTTATCTACCGGCAATTCTCCTACCATACGACCTGTCTGACCGTTAACAGCGAAGTGATAGGTCTTACCCTCGAACTTACCCGACATCATCCATACCGGAAGCATTGCATATTCAGACTTACCGCCGGTTAAATTAATGCTCTCGGCTTTCTTAAGTACACTGTCATATCCCTTAACGGCCTCCTGCATCTTACTTACGAATGTAGAGCGGACTCTGTCGTTGGCTCTGGGCTCCGAATCCTTGCTTGTAACATCATATTTATCTGCCAGATATCCGCTGAAGTATGCTGCATCATAGGCTACCGCCTTACTCATATCATAGGGTTCAAGGGAATCCATTGTCGCATCATCCATCTGCGTAGCCGCATCCACGGGAATTCTGTTAAAATCCATCTCACCGGTTCTTTTGACACTGTAGTAATCCTTCTTGGTATACTCAGCCTTGGCATCCGACCAATTCTTCTCCTTATAGCAGTCGAATGTAACGAAACCGTCGGCATGACATGAGAAGAGCCAGAACGGAACATACAGACCAGTGATCTTATCTATTCTGTTACCGTTAGCGAAGTTGGAGGGAAGAAGCTTCTTATCCTTAATGAATTCCTTAAGTTTGCTCTTGGCCGTCTCCTTATTAACCGCAAAAGGCACAACAACATCGGGCTTATATACACCCTCAAAAGAATGCTCAACAATGGACGGATTGCCGCAATACGGACATTCCGTAGCCGCTGTAAGATCGCTTGCAACCATCTCGGCATTACATGAAGGACATACGTAACCTCTTATCTTGCCGCTTTCATCGGTAAGCGTTCCCTGACTTACATGTTCCCATGAAAGAGACGAACCTGCGCCGTTCTCCTTCTCGGCTTCTTCAGCAGCCTTGACCTGCTCCATCGTAAAGCTCGCGCCGCAGTGTTCACAGGCCATCTCACCCTTCTCACCGTTAAATGTAAGCTTCGCTCCGCACGACGGGCATTTAAAATTAGTTACTTCACTCATTTTATATCCTCCTAAGCTCATATATCATTATGCTCTATTTACTATGCCAACATAGGCATCAATCCAGTATCTCTGCCGCTTCCTTTAACAGATCTATAATGGGAAGGTGCTGAGGGCATACTCTCTCGCACTGTCCGCATGCGATACAGTCAGATGCCTTGCCACTTCGATGAATAAGACCCGAATAGAAATTCTTAGATCTCCAGTCATCGGGATATCGTCTTAATGTGTTAACAGTTCTGAATACATCAGGGATACTGATCTTCATGGGACATCCGTCACAACAATACTTACAAGCCGTACATCCAATCTGCGGCATACCTGCTCATGATCAATCACGCCGTCATTCTCCGGCAGACGCATAAGTCCGAAACCAAGTTTAGGCATAACACTTAAATCAATGCTCATCTTTATTTTCTCCTATAAACAGCGCTCTGTACTCGCTCGGAGCCATCCCCTTCTCGCTGCGAAAAACTCTGTTAAAACTGGGAATACTTTGAAAGCCTGATAACATTGCAATCTCCGTAAGCGTTATATCATCATAAGAAAGCAGTTCCGTCGCTTTCTCAAGCCTAATCATATTAAGCCACTTGCTGTAATTTAAGCCCGTGACATTCTTAAACATCCTCGAGAAATAATCCTTACTTATACCGGCTCTCTCTGCCATGGCACCCTGGGACAGATCATCGGCCGTAAGATTATTCTTGATGTAATCCGTGACCCCTATCATACGATGCATAATGTCATCCGTATAACCGCTGCGTCCATCCGCCTCAAGTTCCGGAGCGAATTCATTCCTGTGCTCATCAAGCACCATCATAAATTCCATAAGCAACATGCAACACTTAAGTTCACGGTCCGCTCCCTCAGAGAAGAACACATCTTTCATCTTATATGCAATCTCCTGTAATTCATGCACAAGCTCAGGATGGGCATTTACACACAGCACATGAAGATTCCTGTAGAAATGCATGATCCTCTGAAGATCAAAAAGCGAATTCATAAACGCGTGACTGAACTGGATCACAAGCGACTTCTCTCTGTCCGCATCCACGATCGCATGCATCTCCATAGGCCATATTAACACAAAATCCCCGGGAATAAGATCATAAGTCTCCTGATTGACCTTAAATATATTGGTCTTGCCGGGACCTACCAAGAGTATCTCGCCGTATGAATGCCAATGCATCTGATAGCTTCTCTCTTTATATCCGGTAGACATGTTAAAAGCGCTTACGCTGTCAAACCCGTATGTCTCGTAATTGCTGTAATCCATAAAAGCCTATCCTTTCATCGCATATGACGCGGATCGGATGTCATCTTAACATCTATTTTCCGCAAATTTGCGAATCCAGTCAAGGCTTTTGTGGAAAGTGGGTCAGTGGTATAGGGTATGCTTATTTATCTAAAAACTTAGAAACTGTGTCTTTCGTCCTCTATAAGTGTCTGTACAAGATAAGCGAACTCTTCTTTATACTCATCATCATCCAGATCAAGTTTCTTGATACTGCGCTTAACATCCGCAAGTGTTGCATCACCCTTGTTGTCACTGTCTGCAAGGATCTGAGCAAATTCAGCAACACTTGATGCGAATATGAAATCATCACTCGGACGGTCCGTGTAATCATCTTCATCTATTACTACACTTACAAGGTCTGATTTACTCTCACCGGGCTCCTTGTATCTTACGGAGAGGGTTGCATATTCGCCATCAAATAAGTCAGTACTCTTGTTTTTTCCCTTATTACCGTACTTAAGATTAATCGCACCTTCATCATCCGCCCAGATGATCTCATAGAGTGCTATAACGGAATGTCCTGCACCTATCTCGCCTGCATCCTTCTTATCATTGTTAAAATCAGCTGCCTTAAGCATACGGTTCTCATAACCTATTAGTCTGTAGGAATTAACATATGCGGGGTTGAATTCAACCTGAAGCTTGACATCATCCGCAACTGTCTCTAAAGTTGAGCTCATTTCTTCAACAAGGACCTTCTTAGCCTCCATGAGTGAATCGATGTAGTTGTAATTGCCGTTGCCGTAGTCAGCAAGTGTCTCCATCTTGTTATCCTTAAGGTTGCCTGAACCGAATCCGAGTACTGAGAGATAGATTCCGCTCTTGCGCTTCTTCTCGATGAACTTCTTAAGTTCTTCTTCGCTTGATATACCTACGTTAAGGTCACCGTCTGTTGCGAGGATAACGCGGTTGTTGCCTTCATCTATAAAATTATCTTCAGCCAGTTCATAGGCCATCTTAAGACCGCCTTCACCATTTGTTGAACCCCCTGCCTCAAGGCCGTTGATGGCCTTCTTGATCTTTCTCTTCTGGTCGCCGGTTGCACTCTCAAGCACGGTTCTGACACCGCTTGCATATGTTACAACTGATACTCTGTCATTTTCATTAAGTTCATCTACAAGTTCACAGAAAGACTTCTGTAATAATCCGAGTTTGTCATCACCAAACATTGAGCCTGAAACATCTATTAAGAATACGAGGTTGGTGGGCTTGCTCTCATCTCTTTCAATGGGCTTGGTTGTCATTCCGACCATCATAAGTGAGTGATCTTCATTCCATGGACACTCAGCTACTTCTGCACTAAGGCCGAACTTCTCGCCCTTCCTTGGAGCCTTAAGGTCATATGAGAAATAGTTAATGAACTCCTCAGGTCTTACTGCATCGGGATCTATCATATCAAGTGAATAGCCATCCATTATCATTCTTCTTACATTGGCATAAGATGCCGTATCCACATCCGCTGAGAATGTTGAGAGGGGTTCTACGCTTACGATTGAGAAACCGTTCTCCTCTTCCTTATGGTATTCTTCGTTATTGTGGTTATAATCCGAATATCCGTAATTATTATATGAATCATAATATCCGCCGCCATATTTGGTTGCTGCCTCGGCTGTTGCTCCGAGTGACTGCTTGGCAGATTCTGCGTAATTATTTGAAGCCGATGCTGAGTCAGAACTCTGTTCTGTATATTCATATGCATCTGCCGGAGCCTCTGCCATAGGCTCACTCTCCACATATGAGTAATCCACTGCAGGCGACTCCGGCGCTGTTGCAGGGGATTCTGTGGCTGTCGAATAATCAGCCGTTGCCACCGTGTTACTCTTACCGCATCCCGTTACTGATGTAAGCGCAATAGAAAGCGCGATCATCATTACCATTCCTCTTTTAGCTACAAGATTCTTCTTTAACATAATTTTTCCTCCCTAACTATCCTATGTATCTGCCTTGGCTTTTTGCCTTGTTTGCTGTATCTGTAATATATACGTGGGAGCTTATAATTTTTTATGGGGAATTTTTAAATTTTTTTTGATTTATTTATAAATATCGCTGTGATGGCGATATTTACGGAAGTTTTGGCTATTTACCCTGTTTCTTCCGTAGTCATTATTAAGTCCGAGAGATGCAACAGTGAAATTTTACGGAACTATTGCCTAAATTTCCTGTTTCTTCCGTAATTATCTATAGGATATAACACAGGAAATAATAAAATTTACGGAAGTATTTGAGAAAAATGCTGATAGTTCCGTAAATCAATGCCACATGGCAATCTGAGCAAGCAAAAAACTACGGAACAAACGGCCAAATCAGCCAAAAGTTCCGTAGTTTCGTTACAAATTACAAACAACAAATATTATTACTCTTCAGTCTCGATCGACTTAAGCAAATAAGGATATGAAGTGAAGTTCTCTCTGTAATCTCCTCTGGACTCTACAAATATCTCGTAGGATTCACCCTTCTTAAGATGTATACCCTGCTCTGCGAAGCGCTTGACATCAGCCTCAGTGAATACACACTTGATCGACTCATCGCCGGACACAAATGTCAGCCCATACTTGTACTGCTCGCCCGAAGATGAATTAGTCTTCTCATTAGGTGGCAGTTCGATCATCTCTTTAAGAACTGCCGACTCTATCACCTGCAGCTTGGCTCCTGACTTATATTCCTTATCTGCACCAAGTGAAGCGGCATCTTTCTTATTCTCTTTATCCAAGCGCTGCGAATTTGAATCGCCCTCCAAAGTTGCAGGACTATCCGAAGCTTCCGCGCTGCCTGCAACTGCCGCGTTGTCTGTTGCGGCCTCATTCATAGCTGCCGGCGCCTCCGCTTCTTCTGTCATGGCTGCCATATCATCCGTAGCCGAATCAACTGCTTCCTCTACCGCTTCCGCCATGGGCTCAGCCGCCTCATAATCAACAGGTGCCTCTGCTGCTTCTGCCATAGCCTCTGCAGGCGCTTCTGCTGCTGCCGCAGGTGCCGCACTCTCAGACATCGTTGGAGAAGCCGACTTCATACCACCCTTGGCAAGTACCTGCACAAGAGTATATGCCACAAATACCAGAGCTATCGCTGCTGCAATCTGTCCTGCTCTCTTGGCAAATACTCCCAAGCGGATCACCTTCTTGTCTCGGTTAACATAACTTGTGGCTTCTGTGCTCTGCTCACCTGTACTCTTCGCACCTACACTCTGTGCATCTGTGACAACAGGCTCTGTTACACTCTCAGACTGCGCGCTTGCACTGTCTGCAATCCCCGCTTCGATCTTATCCCAGAAGTCAGGTGTGCTGTTCTCTATATAATCTTTGTATTCTCTCTCAAAATCAGAAGGCATAGCCGCACCTCCTTAACTTCCCGATCGCTTCACGATACTTCCATGTAACCGTACCCATGGGTATCTTAAGCACCTCTGCTATCTCCGCAAAGGTCATATCGAGTGCAAACTTCATATGTATGATCTGAGGTTCCGGGGGCTTAAGCTTGGATAAAGCCTCCTCCATGGTCACTTTGCCTATGGCCTCAGATGCCGTCACATCTGCCGAAGCGACATCACCTGTTAAGCCGGCACCACCCCCGTCTCCGGATGAAGAGCCCGCCATAACACCCATACCGCCGGTATTTACTCCGGCCGTGATCATGTCCTCTGTAATATATACGTCTGAGTCATCACTTTTTTGTGGAAAAATATCTTCGATCAATGATTCCCTGCCTTTAGCGCGCAGGAAATCGATTGCCATATTGCGGGCAATCGTTGTTATATAGGTCTTATGCCCGCTGCCGGACTTATATTTGGCAGCGTTTTTCCACAGACGAATGAAGAACTCACTCGCCACGTCTTCGGCGTCCTCCTTGGACTTAAGAATGCCTAAGAGGAAATGATATATATATGCCCTGTAAGCTTCGTATATGGCCTTAAGCGCATCCTTATCGCCATCCGCCATCCGGCTCATACAGAGATCAAATTCCCTGTCTTCCATCTACAATACTCCGTCCGGTATCTTACTGATTATATCCTTATTGATCTTAATTAAGAATATGGTCGTCATGGTCGCAGACATTACTTCGGCGATGGGGAATGACCACCATACATTATTGACATTGCCCGTAAGCGACAACAGATACGCCGCAGGCAGAAGCACAACTATCTGACGCATGATCGAGTTAATCATGCTGTACACACCGTTACCAAGGCTCTGGAATACCGAGCCAATGACTATACAATATGCCGCTATGGGAAAATGAATGGCAATTATGCGTAAGGCCGGCTTACCCATTGACAGCATATTGTCGGACGCCGAGAACAGGGTAAATAACGGTCCCGGGAATATCTCAAATACCAGAAGTCCGAATATCATGATGCCCATGGCAAATACGGTTGCCAGCTTAATAGTACGTACCATTCTGAGTTTCTTCTCTGCTCCGTAATTATATGCAACGATGGGTACCATACCGTTATTAAGTCCGAATATCGGCATGAATACGAAGCTCTGAAGTTTAAAGTACACTCCGAATACAGCTACAGCCGTCGTAGAGAATCCGGCGAGGATCTTGTTCATTCCATAGACCATAAGAGAACCTATGGACTGCATTATTATAGAGGGAAGACCTACCGAATAAATCCTCTTAATTACTGATACATCAGGCTTAAATCCCTTAAATGAGATCGTGATCTCATTATTGACCTTTAAGTTAAAGAAGAGCGCCAATGCTCCGGCAACAATCTGTCCGATGACGGTAGCTATGGCAGCACCTGCGATTCCCATCTTCGGTACTCCGAATAGTCCGAATATAAGAATGGGATCAAATATAAGGTTAACTATCGCTCCAGTACCCTGGGTGATCAT
Organism: uncultured Lachnospiraceae bacterium; assembly: GCA_902778165.1. GTDB lineage: Bacteria > Bacillota > Clostridia > Lachnospirales > Lachnospiraceae > Colinaster. The sequence goes on along the minus strand of CACYWQ010000006.1, from coordinate 17,147 downwards.
ATTGTATATGGTCTTGCCTGTTGACTGCAGCAATCTCTCAAATATAATCTGTGCAAATACTCCGAAGCTTAAGGTCATACATATGGTTAAATATGTAACTCCGTACTGCACTATATTCTCATTGGTAGTCTGTCCTCTGTAAAATGGCTCTATTAACGTAAGTCCGATGATAAGGAAGATGATGTAATTAACAACCGATAAGAAAATTCCGTTAGTCGCAGATTTATTAACAAGGTCAAAATCCTTCTCACCAAGCGACTTACTAAGCATCGCATTGACACCTACGCCCATTCCGATGCCAATGGCAAACATCAGTGACTGAAGCGGAAATGCCATCGAAACAGCCGTCAGTGCGTCCTCTTCTATACGTGCCACAAATATCGAATCCACTATGTTATATAACGCCTGTACAAGCATCGAGCACATCATGGGCACCGACATCGTTACAAGCAATCTGCCGACGGGCATAACGCCCATCTTATTCTCATTATCTGACATATTAACAATCCTTCTTAATCTATAATAACGCACTTACCGGGAATATGTATTTAAGCACGTTAAGGATCGGCATGTAATCATGAAGATTGATAAACACAAACCCGAATACCATCTGCACTCCCATCACTACGGGAATTAACGCAATATAAGTCGCTTCCCTCTTAATAAGAATCCCGGTTATATAAGTCCATATCATACTTAGTATGATCAGGCCGATAAACTTAAGCAATAATATAAGCAGATTACCGGTTCTTCCCCATATTAAGCACATTATGAATCCGGCAATCGCCACGGGAATGGCCGATGCGGACATATATGATAAGTAGTATGCAGTTCTCCTGCCCCCATCCATACATCCGGCTATCGCTTTGATATCTCCCTTATACTTGCGTCCGTATACGGCAAATATCATCATAAATACCGCTGCTGCTATGACGGCTCTGACATAATCGGAAACAGATGCATTTATCCTGTCTGTGTTCTTATCAGTCGGGTCTTCACTGTTCGCCCCGATAATATTAACATCAAACAAAAGGTCACTGTCTAAGTATCCTTCATTTGCCTTATTAAGCTTAGCTATAAGCTTATCATCCGCTCCGTCAAAGGCCTTGTATGCCTCGTCCTTAATTATATATTCACTTGATGCGGCAATAAAGCTCTGCGCAAAACTCTCCTTAACTACCTCACCGTAAACAGCAAAAGGTGTCGTAACAAACTCTACCGAACTGTCGGTGTCATCATCACTGATGCGGTCGATCATATCCTTACCGATGATGAATCCGTAATCGGCCTTGCCGCTTACAACCGCCTGCTTAAGGTCTTCTGCATCCTCATACATATTATATGTATATGCATCTTTGCGCAACTCATCCGTAAGCACATCGTTGAATTCGCTTATATCTTCATATGCTATTCCGACTCTGATGTCATAATTATCCTTCTTGGTAACACCAGATAGGATAAGGCATATAAGCAACATGGCAGCTATGGTAACATACAGTATGCCACTCTTAAGAACAGAGCGGAGATTGATCAATAATCTCATTAACGTTCCCGACATAATACCCCCACTGCCTGCTCAATTACCACTATTGGGATCATAATAAGCGCTCCTGTATAACTCTCAGATACGCCGTAGATCAGTCCCGTGAAATAATCCTTCATATATGTAAGGGGGATCACTCTGCCTGCCGCATGCACCCACTCAGGCATATGGGAATAAGGCATGATTATTCCGGCCATGATAAATGAGATTATAAGCAATAATAAGATAACGGGCTGTACGCCGTAATTATCCGAAGATACGGTATAGATCATGTCATACAGGATTGCAGTGCTTAAGGACAGTCCGAACAATACCGCAAGATGAACGGGCGTAAATTCGAATATATATATATCCGCATATTTCTGAACAACAAACGCCGCGAAATATATGATAAGCGATAACAGATACAGATGTGTCGTCATCACGATCTCTTTGACGGCAGCCACTGCTATCCTGTTAACGCCGTATACCTTAAGCTTGTTCTCAATCGATGCTGTCTCCTTATCATACAGATATCCGAAACTTAATCCCGAATACATAAGAAGTATCATCATAAGAGTCATGAAATAGAACTGATATATTCCGAGAGTGCCGTACTCCGACACAACCGTAGAATCAAATATCCTTAATCTGTGCATGATCTTAGTCGCATAGATCTCAGCTATGTGATCGCCTATGGGTTTATCCGATATAAGCAGAGAATATTCTCTCTTATTGCTTACATCTATAAATGCATATACCGCAGCTTCCGTTGTCCTTACATAGCCCGTGCCGCTTGCTATTACCTCGGCGAACATATCGGTTATAAATCCCGCATCTTTGCCCGTATAGACATCGACAGGGGTATTGATTCCGACATTGATGTCATTAAAGAAATCAGGCGGTATATCTATGACGATATCAACCTTGCCCTTATCAAGCGCATCAAAAGCCTCATCCTCATCCATATAAGTGAACTCGGATATGGCACGTATACTGTCGGTCTGGGATACATACCTTACAAGCATGCGACTTAAGCTGTCATCGTCATGCATAATAACAGCCGCCTTAAGGGGATTGACAGTGTTATCTTTCCCTATTACAAAGCTGACTGCCGCTGTTGCGACAGTCAGTATCAGGATAGTAACGATCAATCCAAGCAATGTCTTTCTGACAGCCTTTATACTGTTTTTGAACTCAAGCTTCAGAAAACTAAATAACATATAATCTTAGAAATAATATGAAAGGCTTCCGATCTTGTCATAATCCAAAGACTCTACAAGATCTTTGAAATCATCCTCATCCGCGTTACCGATATCAAACTCATCGGTATTGGTGTAATCTGCAATCTTACCTGAGTCGGTTACTTCAATACTGAAGTTTAACTCATCTCCGTCAATATCAATATCATCTGCGGAAATAGTGAAGTTCTTGCCTGATGACTTGATATCAAACTCATATTCATAGCTGTCCCGGTAATCCTCATACTCAACAGCAAGTGTACCCTTCTTGGTGTTGTATGTAAGATCTGCAATTTCCTTACCGCCGGCTGATATAGTGTAATTCTCTTTGTCCTTACTCTTGTCACCCTTAAGCTCAAATACCTCATCGCCGTCTACTTCAACAAGAATGTTCTGTGCTCTGTAATCGCCGCCCTTAAACATGATCACGGCTTCGCCGTCCTTGCCTGCTTCAATCTTGATTGCGGCAAGTGCACCCTTATAGATATAGAAAGTAAGGTCAACATCCTTCATGCTCTTAAGTTCGTCCTTAACATCCTTTAAAGAATCCTTAAGGTCGGTACCGCCGATGCTTTGCAGAGATTCGTTAAGATCACCGAATTCCTCAAGATAGATATCAGTGAAATCATCCCAGTAATCAAGTACAAGGTCCTTCTCTAATGTAGTGGTGTAACCCTTACACTTAACCTTCTTGTCATTGACCTTATATGACTTAGCAGCTGTCTTCTTCCACTTAAGCTTCTTCTCATATGTTCTTGTAAGCTTGGCAACCTTAGCCGCATACTCATCTGAACCTGCCGAGAATTCATACAGAAGTTTGCAGGATGTATTAAGTGCCTCAATATCTTTATCACTCATCTGCTCTGTGATATATCCGTCATTATCTTCCGTATAGTTATATACGAACAGATAGTCAAAGAACTCGGGAATCTCTGCCTTAACACTCTTAGAATCGATACCGGCAAGAAGACTGAATTCAGGAAGCTCATCTACATCGATTTCAAGTCCTACCTGCTTATCCTTACCATCTATGGCAACAGATCCGCTTAATGAGCCGAAATCATCACCGTCAAATGATGCAGTCATTGAATAACTCTTGCCCTGTATGATGCCTGCCAGATTCCTGGCATCTTTATATAACTGTGAATCCACATTCATGGTCTTGGCAATAGCCCTCTCCACTCTAACTCTCTTAGAGAATAAGAACTGTGATGCCACGAATATAAGAGCTGCAACTATTGCAACTCCAAGAAGACCAAGTACTATGGCCTTGGCACCGAAACCACTCTTATCAGAAGGTTCCGGATCATCGGGAATAGCCTTGGAATAATCGATAGGCTCTCCTGTCATGGGATCGAATCTGCGCACAGGTGCAGGGACTGCCTCAGTTACAATCTCCGTTACCTCTTCTGCCGCCTCATTTACCTCTGAAGCCACTTCTGCGGCTGCATCTGTAGCTGCATCTGCAACTTCCTCAGTGGTTGCCTCTGTAACTTCCTCTGTGGCTTCCTTAGCTGCCTCGGTTACAGTCTCTGTGGTCGTCTCATCCGGAGTCTCAATAGGTTCTCCTGTCATGGGATCATAAGTAATACTCATTTTATATCCTCCTAAATTAATATCCTTATCTATCTGATGTTAGTATTTCTTTCTTTATTTCATTATCATCCAAAGCAGCGCCGTCCTTAAGCGATAAGACGCCGTCTGCAAGGAAATACACTTTATCGGCTGCTTTCAATTCCTCTATGCTATGTGTTGAGAGAATTATTGTACCGTTATGTGCAGCATAATCCTTCATCCACGCCCTTATCTCATCCTGATAATATATATCAAGGGCAGATGTGGGTTCATCAAGTATAAGAACCGGTGTCTTACGCTGAAGCGCGCATGCAATCGAGAGTCTTCTTCTCATTCCTCCCGAGAGGGTACGCACGGGTTTGTTAAGTATGTCACTTAATCCGAAGGTCTCTATCACACTTGAATCGGGATTCTTAACACCTGCTGCCCAGAATTTAAGATTATCTTTAACACTTAAGTCACTGTATAAAGGATCATCCTGGGGCACATATCCGATAAACTTGGCAAATGCCTTCTTATCCTTACGAGCATCCTTATTAAATATCTTAATCTCTCCACTATCAGGCTTAAGCGCACCCGATATAATCTGTAACAGAGTGGATTTGCCGCATCCGTTTCTTCCGGCTACTGCTACAATCTGCCCCGGCTCCGCCTGTAAACTTACGCCATTAAGGACCTGACCGGCGCCGAAATTCTTATATACATTATTAACTGTTACCATACGATCGGCACCGCTTTGTAAGGCCAAATAAGCCTAATCCCTTCTTAAATGCACACACAATATTAGCACAGAATAACTATATCCGCAACCAATCCGCCTAACGATATACAGATTATCCCAAAAAAATGTTGACAATGTAAGGGGGCTATCATATAATAACTCTTGCGTTGCGAAATGCGCCGTGATAACAGGGTGTGTAAGCTACGTAATCGGGCGCTATATCGGGGTGTGGCTCAGTTTGGCTAGAGCGCCTGGTTTGGGACCAGGAGGTCGCAGGTTCGAATCCTGTCACCCCGACTTAAGAATAATGCTATCTATGCGGGTGTAGTTCAATGGTAGAACACCAGCCTTCCAAGCTGGATACGTGGGTTCGATTCCCATCACCCGCTTATAATTTAGGACTTTTGCCTAAATTACGTGTCTGTAGCTCAGCTGGATAGAGCAACGGCCTTCTAAGCCGTGGGTCGGGGGTTCGAATCCCTTCAGGCACGTTTTCGCTTTTATAAATAGGCGAATCAAATGTTATGGTGGATATGGCGCAGTTGGTTAGCGCGCCAGATTGTGGCTCTGGAGGCCGAGGGTTCGAATCCCTCTATCCACCCGATAATGTTTTGCGTCGGCTGTATAACACACATCGCAAAACTTTTTTACTATATTGGGCCGTCGCCAAGCGGTAAGGCACAGGGTTTTGATCCCTGTATTCGCTGGTTCGAATCCAGTCGGCCCAGCTTGGCTGTTACAACAGCCCTCATACATACGGGCCACTAGCTCAGTCGGTAGAGCACTTGACTTTTAATCAAGTTGTCGCGGGTTCGATTCCCACGTGGCTCACTTAATAAGGCGTACAGGTTATCCTGTACGCCTTAATTAATTCAAATATTCATCTTAATACATAATCTATGGCAGATAATTAAGTTCAAAATGCGCTTCGCCCTCATCATCAAGCGTCATAAGAATATAGCTTGGTTTGCGATTCTCCTGACGGGGATATGTAAGCGAACCGGGGTTGATTGCAATTACATCACTGCTTAGATCTATAACGGGTCTGTGAGTATGGCCGTACATCACTATATTGCAATGTCTGGCTCTTGCTTCCTGCTTAAGTATCTCGTTGCCCATGGATATATAATAGTGATGTCCGTGTGTCAACAACACCCTGTATCTTCCTATCAGGAACTCCTGCTCCTTGGGAGCCTCTGAGAAGAAGTCATTATTACCCTGGACCAGATATACCGGACATTCGGGACTCATAAGGATCGTCTGATCGGTTCCGTCGGTATCTCCGCAGTGAATCACCATATCAAGAGGCGCATACTTCTTAACAAGCGCCAGATACAGAGAATTGCTTCCATGTGTATCACTTACTATAAGTATCTTTGCAGACTTTTTATCACTCATATCTTATCCTGCAACAGTTCTCTCATTTTAACCAGTGCTTTACCTCTGTGACTTATCCTGTTCTTCTCATCGGGATCAAGTTCTGCACTGTATACCTTCCTGTCCGGAAGATAGAAGATCGGATCATAGCCGAATCCGTTGGCTCCCTTCTCTTCATACCCTATTGCGCCTTCATACGTAGCCTCGGCAGACAATTCGCTTCCGTCAGGCATCACACAGGCAATGGCACATACGAATCTGGCAGTTCTCTCATCATCAGGAATTCCTTCCATTCTCTCAATTATCTTCGCATTCTTAACAGAATAAGGAGTGTCCTCGCCAAGATATCTGGCCGAATAGATGCCCGGCTCACCACCAAGTGCATCCACCACAAGACCCGAATCATCCGCAAGAACTATATCCTGCGTATATCCCATCTTACGGCACTTATCCGCTATAGCTCTGGCCTTAATGAAGGAATTCTCCATAAATGTCGTTCCGTCTTCGACAACATCCGTCTCAACGCCCGCTTCCGCCATAGATAGGATCTCTATGTCGAAATCTGCCATTATTTCGCGTATCTCACGCATCTTACCTTTATTGCCCGTTGCAAATACTATTCTGTATGCCATATTATCCTTATCCGTATACCTTAATCTCAGGTTCTGTCTCTTCTCTTAACTGACTGATCGCATCCAATATACCGAGTCCTAGATTACTTCTGTATGTCTCTGATAACAATGCCTGTGATTCCTTATCATTACTTGCATAACCAAGCTTAATGACAGCCGAAGGCCTGTGAGATAACTTAACGTAATCCGAGAATCCGTCTTCGAGAGGGAAGATTCCCGCAGCCACTCCCTGTATCTTGGTGACTATACATCTGACCATCACATCCGCAAGGTGGGAATTAACCAGGTGATAATCATAGTATTCATCGTCATACCATACGGAAGTACCCATCATATCCGAATTGTCGGATGAATCAATCCTTAACTCTATTATAATATCAGGATCAACCACTTCAACAAAGGACAGACGCTGCTCATATGTGGGATCCGTATCAGTGTCTCTTGTCATGAATATACCAAGCGTCTCATCTTCATTAAGACTCTCAACATATCTGGCCACACTTAAGACAACTTCGCTCTCCTTAAGTTCTCCCGCGGTTATGCCGTTATCACGTCCCCCGCCTATGGGATTGATCAATACCTTATATGTGTAATTGCCCGTCGCGATACGACTCTTGGCATCCGCGATCAGATATTCGTATGCGGAATTGGTCTCCATCAATTCTCTGCTCTCGACAGCTTCGGGGGCTCTGTATATGTAATTATAGTAATAGTATCCTGTTCCGGTAGCCGCCGATACGAGTATTACCAGAACGATCATTACCCACTTCTTCATTGTCTTCTCCCGGGAGGCTTAGGACCCATGAACGAATAGAACCTCGTCTGAAGCATTCCGTTATATATCTTGCGGTTCTTATCAGCCTTACGTCCGATCGACTTCTCCGCGCCTTCATAAGATGTGATCATATATAATGAGAAAGAGTCAAGACTGCCAAATCTCTCACCGAGGGTATCATACAGTCCGGCAAGTTCATTATCTTCACCGATTCTCTCACCATACGGAGGATTGGTGATTATGAAACCGTATTTGCCGGGATGGGACAGATCCTTAACGTCCCTTCTTTGAAAATGAATGAGTTCTTCAACTCCGGCAAGTCTTGCATTCTCCCTTGCTATGCGAACCATATCGTCATCTATGTCATATCCCTGAATATCAGTCTTAACATCCATATTCACGGATTCTCTTGCCTCATCATAAGCATCCTTCCATATACGGGCGGGCACAATATGTTCCCAGTCGCATGCTCTGAACTCCCTGTTAAGTCCGGGGGCAATATTCGCAACCATAAGTGCGGCTTCTATGGGGAATGTTCCGCTTCCGCAGAAAGGATCTATAAGAATACGGTCTTCTCTCCAGGGGGTCAACATTATAAGCGCCGCAGCAAGATTCTCTGCAATCGGAGCCTTGGAACTTAATAATCTGTATCCTCTCTTATGAAGAGAATCCCCTGTTGTATCAAGACCTATTGTGACGATGTCTTTATGGATAAACACTCTTACGGGATAATCCTCACCCGATTCATCAAATCGATCAACCGGATAAGTGAGTTTCATCCTCTCTACCATTGCCTTCTTCATAATGGACTGAATATCTGACGGTGAGAAAAGCGCACTCTTAACACTGGCTGCCTTGGTCACCCAGAATCTTCCGTCCTTGGGAATATAATCTTCCCATGCTATGGCCTTGGTTCCTTCGAATAATTCATCAAAAGTCTCAGCATGGAAGCTACCCACTTTGATAAGGACTCTCTCTGCCGTTCTTGACCATATATTGATACGGGCTATGGCCTCGGCATCACCGATAAACATGACACGTCCGTCAGTTACTTCGGATATATCATAGCCCAGATCTATTATCTCTTTTTTAAGTACAGCCTCCAGTCCGAAATGACAGGGGGCTATAAGTTCCATGGTATTCATCAGAAATTATCTTTAAAGAATCTGTATATAAGTACCGCCAATATGCCTACTCCGATAACCGGCATAAGCTGCCATGTGACATATCCTACGCCGAATAACAGAAGCAATAGCGCAGCTGCGCCGCCGACCTTAACAACAGCCATCGGGATCGCCAGATCCCTTCCGTTTCTTAGTCTTATATGAAGCTTATTGTCGAATATTCCGTATCTTCGGCCATCTTCTGAATTCTCCGATTCAAATGACTCACCGTAACGACCTCCGGAGTAAGTATGACTGTTGGTGTTATAACCTGACCCGGCGCTGTAATAATCCCCGGTGTTATTACCGGGTATATCATCACGACTTGCAACGATTGACTTGGCGATCAGTCTCGGATCTCCAAGGGTAGCGAGCACATCCTCTTCGGTCTGACCCTTACGGATGGCCGTATCTATATAATCTGTGTAGTATTCAACGGTATCATTAATAAAAGCGGGATCTCCCACTTCGGTTATATGACGTCTGAGCATATCTATGTACTCTGTCTTATTCATGGATATCCTCCGGGTCAGTATCTGCGGAGGCGTTCGCCTCGGCGGGTTCATTATCTGCAAGGGATTGTGACTCAGTCGCCCCACTTTTCTCCAAAGCAGGCACTAGGAACTTAAATCCAAGAAGACAAACGGGTATACAAATAATCGCAATGAACTGAGAGGTTGAAAGTACTCCCACATTACCTCTTGCATCATTACGAAGGAATTCCACAAAGAATCTTCCTATGCTGTAGAGAAGGATCCACAGAATAGTGGTCTGAAAACGCTTACGCGGCTTGGATGCAAACCACAACAGAATAGCCGCTATCACGAAGTTGCCCACCGAGCTTATAAGCTGGGTAGGAATAAGACGCACGTTATTGGGTGCGAAATCAGAATGGGTGAATACCACACCAATGGGCGATGTTGTCTCCCTGCCGTAACAACATCCGGCAAGGAAACATCCTATACGGCCGAAGCCCTGTGCAATCGCCACTGAAGGTACCATCAGATCCAAATATGCGAATCCGTCTACCTTCTTAATCTTACAATATCCCAAAGCTGCCAGTATACCGCCGATCAAACCGCCGTATACCACGAAGCCTTCACTTGAAATATAATCGAGAGGTGCTTTAATAAACTTGCTCCAGTTGGTTATTATGAATAACACCTTGGCTGCCATGAAACCAAGCACTACCGCGGTAATCGTAAGCCCGTATACAAGCTCACCGTTTAATCCGCGCTTATTCGCTCTCTTATCTCCCATAAGCATAGCCACTATCACGCCTATGCCTATCATCAATCCGTATCCGTATATGGTAACCGAACCTATCTTGAGTATCTCGTTGTGCATATTAATCCTTATCTTTACATATAATCCATCAAATTAACATTCACATTATACTCTTATATTCACTTGTTCGTCCATAAATTCCTTATTAAATAAATATGTATATTTAGGATTGATTCACGTATTACATGCTTGCTCTGTAGATGTTAAGCATATCTTCTTCTCTTAACACTCTGGCTGAGCCCATCTGCCCGCCAACACCTACGGCGCACTTATGAGCCATAAGCTTAAGTTCATCTTCTGTGGGCTCTACACCGAGTTCACGAAGATTGGTAGGCATATTGATGCTTCTGTAGAAATCTTCCATTGCCTCTATTCCGGCAAGTGCGATCTCTTCATCTGAGCCCTTATTCTCAACTTCCATTACATTAAGAGCAAACTTGACGAATCTGGGAAGACAGTTCTTATACACGTATCTTGCCCATGTTCCCCAGATTGCCGCAAGACCTGCTCCGTGAGCAACGTCATACAGACCACCGAGCTCATGCTCAAGTTTATGAGTCATCCAGTCTCCGCCGTCATTGCCGCATCCTGTAAGTCCGTTATGCGCAAGGCTTCCTGCCCACATAACCTCGGCACGTGCGTCATAATCCTTGGGATTCTTACATAAGGTAAGTGCATTTTTCTTAACCGTTCTTAACAGTCCTTCAGCCAATGCATCGGTAATCTCCATGTTACCGCCATTGGTGAAATATCTCTCCATCGTATGCATCATTATATCCGTGCATCCGCATGCTGTCTGATAATCAGGCAGAGTCATCGTAAGTTCGGGATTCATGATGGCAAACTTAGGACGAGCATAATCACTGCTGTATCCGCGCTTAACCAGACCCTCTTCTTTGGTTATAACGGATGAATCGCTCATCTCACTTCCCGTAGCTGCAAGTGTAAGGATAACTCCTAAGGGAAGGCAACCCTTCGCCTGTCTCTTATAATCATAGAAATCCCACACATCGCCTTCATTGGCAAGTCCGTATCCTATTGCCTTGGCCGAATCGATAGCACTTCCGCCACCCACTGCAAGCAGGAAATCAACATTCTCCTTCTTGCATAATTCTATTCCTTCATATACAAGACCCAAATGGGGATTCGGAACCGCTCCGCCAAGGGTCACATATCCGATTCCTGCAGCGTCCAAACAATCTGTCACACGCTTAAGCAGGCCGGAGCGAACAACACTTCCGCCGCCGTAATGTATGAGTAATTTGGTTCCGCCGAATTCCTTGACAAGTTCTGCCACTTTGGACTCTGTGTTCTTGCCGAAGATTACCTTGGTGGGTGTGAAATACTTAAAATCAAACATTTCTTTCTCCTTTCATTCTCTGTATGGACTACACTCTATCATTATATATTTCCATATGAATATATACTTCTTATTATTTGTCACCCATGGTATCAAGTTTTGATTTTGCTCTGTCCGTATATACTATCGATACGGTTATTAACACAAGTGACATTAGCGTTATATAAAGCCCCGCTAACAGTCCGGGGGGAGTATACTTAAGCTCCACGACATGCTTACCCGTATTAAGCGCAACAGCAGTCATCGCATCATAAGCCATATAAGGCTTAACCTCTATCCCGTCCACATATACCTTCCAGCCGTTATCATAAGGAATACTTAATATAAGATATCCTTCCGACGATGCCTTAATGCTTCCTCTTAATCTGTTGGATCCGTAACCGTCCTTGGATATCTTAAATGTGTCTTCACTCAGTGTATCGATAACCTCAGAGTAAACAGCATCATCCGTGCGGTATAATTTCATATGAAGATCCGCTCCGTCATCATTAACGGCACTTACCATATCTCCGGCATCAAGATATCCCAGATTAATGATATACGGGTTCTTAAGCTTCTTATATTCTTTCTCTCCCCAGGGTAGTTTGACCTTAAGCGTGCTTATCTTCTTGGTTGCACAATATGCAATATAGTATCCGTATTCATGGATGACGACATCGGCACTGTCAGTCTGTTCAATGGTGGCACACTCTGTATACAACTGCCCCTCACTTCCAAGGGCCCTTGCAAGCTTATTCTGTCTTGTTACCGGACTTAACTTATCATCCGAAGTATCCGTCTTATCAGTAAATGCGGCACCCGGATCTGTATCAATCAGCTTATCCGTATCCGAAGTCTCAGGATATATCATGTATCCTACCGGCAGACTCTTATCATAAGCATACAGATTAACGCTTCCGCTTGTACCAATCTTATCAACCTTTCCTGCCTGTGTTCTGTCTGAGATCGTCATCTTCTCCCACATTTCCGCATCTTTATCTTCCACGAATATGTATTTATCTCCAAGCAAGGCCCGTATAAAAGGTGTCATGCCGTCTTCACAATAAAACACCTTACTTGTGCGCATTCCGTAATCAGAATAGAAATCATTGACTCTTCCGTTGCTTATCGATGAGAACAGCGATACGGAAGGATATGCCTTAAGCATCGCATCGTTATTGGTCAACCTGTTAACTCTTTCAAATCTGTACAACAGGCCATCCTTAACTTCATTGTATTGCTCATACAGATTCTCATAATCATCAAATCCGCTTAAATAATCTGTTCTTGACACTGTAGGAACACTTGTTAGTTTCATATTGATGCCGGCTTCGACTGTCACAACACACAGTGCAATGTAACCAAGAATACGCACCCTGTTACCTGCCTGTGTCCCGCTGCACACATAGATATACAGAAGCGCCATATATATGACAATTACTATAGAAGAGATCGCAATACTTCTCTCCGTTATAGCATCATCAAATGCAAACTTGCTTACACAGACAAGATATGCCATAACAGCTGCGGCGATAATGCCGAATATCGGCTTTCTTATTTCCTTAATATGGATTAACCCCTCATAACAAACGGCAAGCAATAAGAATATATACAGATAAGACTGCCTTGCAGGAAGCGAATCCGGATAATTAAGTCCATGCCATAGATATGACAGTACGTTAACGGAGAAACTGTAGAATAAGAGGGCTAGTAGTATCAGTCGCCCAAGTTTGGCCCTAAGAGGTATCTTGCGATTAATAACATATATAGGAAGCAGGATAAGTACCGCTACGGATGCATAGATATTAGGCCAATGGTCAAGCCCCGTCTCTACTGCCACATCGCAAAGACTCCTTGCAGACATCGTGAAGATATCAAAATACGGCTTATATGAATTCGGGAATGAAGATGCGTGGAACTTGGTCATGCGAATCGCCATATATGAGGGCACAAGGATCACTCCCGACAATGCACCCGCAAGCAAAGAGCCGACAGTGAAGCTGCCCGATACCCTTAATACTTTGCTAAGGCACTCTCTTCTGTTTCTTATCTTGCTACCCGAATCAATGCTTTCGCCTACGGCTGCATTAACAGAGGCTATTGTATCCGGAAGTAATACAAGCAGATAATAAAGCACCAGGAATATGCATAACATGATGCAGAGATAGTAATTGCAGAATAGTGCCACCGCCAATGAGATTATATATAACCTCATACTCTTACCGCCCGATGCAACCAGTCGCTCAAGCCCGAGTATCACTATGGGCGCAAGTGCAACCACATCAAGCCACATAAGATCCCAGTTATATGCTGCAATAAATCCGCTTAATGCATAGAATGTGGAAAAATACAGAATACTTATATCTTCTCTGTCAAAGTGATGTCTTAGATATACGGCGAACGCCAGACCACAGAGCCCTATCTTAACAATTGCAAGATATGAGAAGAACTCCATAAGAAACTTCTCAGGAATAAGAAACGCAAGCAGATTAAAAGGGCTTGATAAATAATATGCCCAGAGTGCATAGAAATTATTACCGAGTCCCGAATTAAGGCTATAGTAGAATCCCGTACCGTCAGCAACCGAACCCTTACCTCTTACCGTGTGATAGAAATCGGTTAAGAAAGGGAAATACTGATGATACATATCGATGTGCAGGAAGCTTCTGTTCCCGAAGGGATATATCCGTGCCAGCATAAATATAGCTAACATCACCGCAGTTGGGATTGCAAATGCAAGAACGTATATTCGGTTATTATGCAATTTTGTGAAGAGTGTATTCCCCTTGCTCATAAGTGGCAATCCCCGATAAATCCTGCGTTTCTTCGCATTCTTCGATAAAGATCAAATATTTAAATATATAAAGCGTCCAGACAGTGGGCCTGTTACGGTCTTAGCCGTCTGAACGCTTTATATTATATAGTCTGTTTAAGGCTTATACAAATTCCTTAATTGTCTTGTATACGCTCTCGCCGTCAAGGCCGAACTTCTTGACAAGTTCACCTGCGCTTCCGGACTCACCGAATACATCCTGAACACCAATCTTCTTAACCGGAGTAGGAAGGTTCTCAGCAAGTACATCACAAACTGCGCTGCCTAAGCCGCCGATAACCGAATGTTCTTCAACAGTAACCACCTTGCCTGTCTTCTTGGCAGACTCAAGGATGATGTCCTTATCGATAGGCTTGATCGTGTGGATGTTGATAACATCTGCCTGAATTCCGTCTGCTGCAAGCAACTCTGCTGCATTAACCGCACTGTCAACACAGATACCTGTTGCAACGATCGTCACATCGCTTCCTTCACGTAACCTAACGCCCTTACCTATCTCAAACTTATATCCGGGCTTATCGTTGATCACGGGAACTGCCGCACGTCCGAATCTTAAGTATACGGGTCCCTTTAACTCAAGTGCCGCTCTGACAGCTGCTCTTGCTTCAATATCATCACTGGGAACGATGACAGTCATACCGGGGATGGTACGCATAAGCGCAATGTCCTCGTTACACTGATGTGTTGCTCCGTCCTCACCGACAGTCACTCCTGCGTGAGTCGCACCGATCTTAACATTGAGGTGAGGGTAACCGATCGAGTTACGAACCTGCTCGAAGTTACGTCCTGCAGCAAACATCGCAAATGATGAGATGAAAGGAATCTTGCCGCATGTAGCAAGTCCTGCTGCAATACCTGTCATGTTAGACTCTGCAATTCCGCAATCTATATGTCTGTCAGGATAAGCCTTCTTAAATACTCCTGTCTTGGTTGCTCCCGCAAGGTCTGCATCAAGTACGACCAAATCCGGGAAATCTTCCGCACACTCTACGAGTGCATTACCGTAGCTCTCTCTGGTAGCTATCTTCTTAATATCGCTCATATTTTATCTCCTATCTGTAATCGTATCGGACTAAGCCAACTGTGCATCTATAGCTGCAAGATCATCCATGGCAACCTTGTACTCCTCATCATTAGGAGCCTTGCCATGCCAGCCGGCGTTATTCTCCATATAAGATACGCCCTTACCCTTAACAGTCTTCATGATGATCGCCGTAGGCATACCCTTGGTCTTCTTGGCTTCCGCAAATGCCGCTCTGATGGCATCGAAGTCATGACCGTCAATATTGATTACATGGAAATTAAATGCTTCAAACTTCTTATCGATGGGATAGGGGCTGCACACATCCTCTATCTTACCGTCGATCTGTAATCCGTTGTTATCCACGATTACAACAAGATTATCAAGGCCTCTGGCTCCGGCAAACATTGATGCCTCCCATACCTGGCCTTCCTGGATCTCACCGTCTCCAAGCAATGTGTAGACTCTGTAATCCTTATTATCAAGCTTGGCAGCAAGTGCCATTCCAACTGCTGCTGAGATTCCCTGACCGAGTGAACCCGAACTCATATCTACACCGGGTGTCTCCTGCATACAGGGATGACCCTGTAAGTAAGAACCAAGATGACGAAGTGTCGGAAGATCCTCAACGGGGAAATATCCTCTGTTGGCGAGCGCCGAATAAAGACCCGGTGCCGTATGACCCTTAGAAAGGACAAATCTGTCTCTGTCCGCCTTCTTAGGATCCTTAGGATCGATATTCATCTCTTCAAAATAAAGGAACGTAAACATATCTGCTGCAGAGAGTGATCCACCCGGATGACCGGCCTTCGCTCCGTGAACTGCAGTAACTATGCCCTTACGTACCGCATTGGCATACCTCTTAAGCTCTAAATTATCCATATATTCCTCCATATAGAAAATACCCAATACGTGCCCGTGCACGTATAAATATTCTATCACAAGATTATGACTGTAACAATATGTGATTTGCTTTATTTGCCTTACTTACCTTATTTGCTTTGTCCGTAATAAGCATTCGCACCGTGCTTGCGGAAATAATGCTTATCCTGTAATTCCTGAGGAGCAGGCTTAACCTCTGCATTAATAAGTTCAGTACGGAAAGCCATCTTGGCTACTTCCTCCGTTACTACGGCAGAATGTACGGCATCTATTGCATTCTTACCCCATGTGAATACGCCGTGGTTCTTGCATAACACAGCGGGAACCGCCATGGGATCCTTATCCATCCTGTTAAATTCATTCACTATAAGGTGACCCGTATTCTCTTCATAAGCATCCGCTATCTCGTCTGCGTTAAGACATCTTAAGCAGGGAATCTCTCCGTAGAAATAATCCGCATGTGTAGTACCATAGCAAGGAATCGATCTTCCTGCCTGTGCCCAGCTTGTTGCATAAGATGAATGAGTGTGTACCACTCCGCCGACTTCTGCAAATGCTTTGTAGATTTCCAAATGTGTGGCCGTATCGGATGAAGGACGATAATCACCTTCAACCACATTGCCTTCAAGATCCAGTACTACCATATCCTCGGGCTTAAGCTCATCATACTCAACACCGCTTGGCTTGATGACGAACAATCCCTTCTCTCTGTCTATTCCGCTTACATTGCCCCATGTGAATGTAATGAGCTTGTATGCGGGAAGCAACATATTGTCTTC
>CACYWQ010000005.1 GCA_902778165.1 uncultured Lachnospiraceae bacterium | reverse complement strand
CGTTCTTCTCTGAAATTTTCCTTCCTATCAGTCTCAGAATCCTGATAGTGTTTTAGGAATTTTCAGGGTTGCATTGCTGTTCAGTTTTCAAGGAACTTTTCTTTACTAAACCCTGCGAAATCGCAGTTTTTAAAAGCCGCCCTTCTCAGTGCGGCTTGATTATCTTATCACCCTAAATAGAGGATGTCAACACCTTTTAGATGTTTTTTTTGCTTATTTTACAAGGTTTTATTGCGTTAAAGCGTTGCCTCTTCATAGTTCTATTTGGGCATCATTATATTGTAGGAATTAATGAGAGTCAGAATCTCGCTGTTTTTCACATCTTCCGCAACCATGGTTCCGAAGGGCCCCAAGAATCCTCTGTATGATAAAGCGATTATTACCATATATAACATACCAATCCACATCAGACCTATCAATATGCCTGCAATCTTATCAAGCTGATGTAAAAGAGGAAGCTCGGATACCTTGTGTGCTGATTTAAGAAAGAATTTCACAACGCCGTATACCGTGCCGAGAATGACAAGAATGATAATTGCTATTATGCTGTTGCGCGACTGACCGGCATGGATACTTGCAGTCAACATCAATATGAGCATCAACGTAAGCAACGTTGCGATCAGCGCCACAAGATGTGATATGCCTTTGGTAAGACCAATCTTATAACCGGCCCTTATACCGATAAGGGCCAGAATTATTCCTATAATAAATGTAATGTTAATACTACTCAAAACTCAATGTCTCTATTGCGGTCTTGGTAACCGCTATGTATTTCTTATTTGAATCCGTCGTGCTCACGTTAAGCACCTTGTCAGCGAAGAGTCCGGTATATTTCTCCTTACCGTTATCATCTAAGACGATGCATTGGTCTTCATTATATATAAATACCTGACCCTTATGAATAAGTATATCTTTAAAATCTATGTCATACGAATATGACATTGTCTTCTTACCTGCTGTATTATACAGATCCAACCTGTATTTGTGTTCTCCCGATGTATCATAGAACACAAGGCCTATATCTGTATCACCACAATATGCGCCCACAATATTCTCACTTATAAGTGTATCGGATGAGCTTATGGGTTTCTTGGAGCCTGTAAAGAACATCAGCCTGTTATCCGCCAATGCAACACAGGTCTCGTTATTCATAAAGGAAATAATTGGAACCACCGCATCCGCATAGTCATAACTTGAGACTATGTGATCTGACGTATTCTCGCCTATTCCACCGAAATTATAGAAAGTCACACTGTTGCGCATTGAATCGCCGTCAACATAGAAGTATGATACACCCATTACTTCTCCTGACAGAGCAACCGCCAGCGGATAACCTGTCTTGGTCATTGTTGCCTTAATCTCGACAACCTTGGCTCCGTTGGAATCATAGAGATTAACCCAGGAATTGCTTGAATCCTCAAGAATGGCAGCAACTCGTTCCTCTCCCGATACGGCAAAATCTCTGACCGGAAGATTGGTGTCAATCTCTGTCACCTTACCGCTTGCATTAATCATATATATGATATGTCCGTTGTAATCACATACCGCAACCAATCCGTCTGTCTGATGTACAATAGGCTTCTGCATCTCATATGTCAGATTCCATATGACCTTACCGGATTCATCGGTTGCGCTGATACCGTCCCTACTGTACGTAACCACACTTCCGTGATTACTTATGTAAGAATTATTCTCAAGGCTTACCTTCTCGAAACGTTCGCCAACATTTAATGTTGAATAAATCTGATTCTTGTAGCGATTCCTCAACAGAATAAACAGTCCCACAAATATAATGATGGCTACCACCGCTCTGATTGCCACCACGAGCCTGTGCTTAACTATCTGCGACTTGAAACTGCCCTGCTTCTCTGTATTCTCTTCCGGTTTGACTATATGAAAGCCCTTGCGATCAGGCATGTCACATCTGCTCCTATTCGAATCTGTATATTGTCACTGTGTGATAATCTCTGTCAGGTCCGTATACTACATCCGGGAAATTATCATGATGTATTGAGTCGGGATAATCCTGTGTCTCAAGACATAATCCGTATCTTGCCTCGTAGGTCGCACCTTCCTTACCGGGCGCATGCTCTACCCAGTTGGCCGTATATAACTGTACTCCGGGAAGATCCGTAAGAACCTTCATCACTCTGCCGGACTTAGGATCCTTAAGGGTCGCAATCTCGCGAAGTGTTCCATCGAAATTATCTACCACATAGTTAAAATCATAACCGTTTACAAGCTTCATCTGCTCGTTATCAGCCTCTATATCCTTGCCGACCGCCTTCGCTGAAGTGAAATCAAGTTCGGTTCCCTTAACCGATACAATCTCACCTGTAGGAATAGCACCTGCAACTATCTTGGTATAGTTGGAAGCATTAATCGTAAGCTCATGATCAAGCACGCTGCCCGAATTATGTCCGGCCAGATTAAAGTATGAGTGATTGGTCATGTTAAACACTGTCTTCTTATCACTTGTGGCCTTATATTCTATCTTAAGTTCATTGTCATTGTTAACGGAATATGTAACACTGATCTTTCTGTTACCGGCCATTCCGTACTCACCGTCGGGAAGTGAAATGGAGAATGTCACACTGTTATCACCCTCTGTTGCCTTCCACATACGGCGGTTAAGCCCGTCAGGTATATTGGTGTGAAGATTGTTCTCTCCGTCATTCTTGGCAAGATTGAATGTAACTCCGTCTATCTCATAACTTGCTCCGGCGATTCTGTTGGCGCTGGGTCCTACTGTAGAACCGAAGAAGTTGGTATCTGCTACATAAGAAGCATAATCG
This sequence comes from uncultured Lachnospiraceae bacterium, assembly GCA_902778165.1. Taxonomy (GTDB): domain Bacteria; phylum Bacillota; class Clostridia; order Lachnospirales; family Lachnospiraceae; genus Colinaster. The sequence goes on along the minus strand of CACYWQ010000005.1, from coordinate 108,895 downwards.
GGACTGCTGAGTGTAACATCTACAAGATTGCCCGCCGCATCAGGTGCATACACCTTATCAAGTATTGCACCGTAATCAAGTACGATTGCCTTCATTCCTCTGCTTCCGTTAAGCGTATACGCGCTTATTACCTGTCCGTCTTTTGTAACTCCGTATTGTTCTTTCATTAGTTTGCTCCTTCCCTCACACATGTAGTTTATTACTGTGTTTATATCTCTGTTCTTCCTTCAAGTGCCCTTAAAAGCGTTACTTCATCTATACATTCCAGATCTCCGCCTACAGGAACACCGCTTGCTATACGTGTAACCTTAACTCCCGTGGGCTTGATCAACTTGCTTATATACATCGCAGTGGTCTCGCCTTCTAAGCTTGAATTGGTGGCTATAATCACTTCCGATACCGTTTCATCCTTAAGCCTCTCGACCAATTCCTTTAATTTAATATCTCCGGGGCCTATACCAAGCATTGGAGAGATGGCACCGTGCAGTACATGGTATACTCCGGTATATTTGCCCGTTTTCTCATATGCTGCCATATCTCTGCTGTTCTCAACAACCATGATAAGAGAATGATCTCTTTTGTCACTGGCACATACAGGACAGAGTTCTTTATCCGTCAAAGTATAGCACTGTGTGCAATAGCATACCTTCTCCTTGGCCTCCAGAATCGTATTGGCTAATCTCTCAACCTTGCCCTTGGGCATGTTGATAAGGTGAAATGCCAATCTGCCGGCTGATTTCTCGCCAATACCGGGCAGAGCGGCCAACTCATCTATTAACTTATTAATCGGTCCGCTGTATAACTCCATTAGAAAGGAAGTCCTCCCAGTCCTCCCGTAAGTTTGCTCATTGCTTCACCCGAAGCCTTATCAACCTGAGCAAAAGCCTCATTAAGTGCAGCAACTATAAGATCCTGAAGCATCTCAATATCATCCGGATCAACAACATCGGGCGATAATTTAAGATTCTTAATCTCCTTGGTTCCGCTTACAGTCACTTCAACAGCGCCGCCGCCTGCCTTGGCAGTATACTCCGATTCCTCAAGTTTCTGCTGATTCTCCTCCATCTGACGCTGCATGCGCTGCGCCTGCTTCATTAGGTTATTCATGTTACCCGGCATTCCCATTCCGCCTCCGGGAAATCCGCCTTTTCTAGACATAATCCGTCTCCTCTCTATTATCTGTAATTATATCCATATTTATATTCTTAAGTGCCAATATATTCGGATTGGATGCATCCTTGCTTCCGTCAGAAGGTATCGCTTCTATTATGAAATCCACTTCTTTGCCGGTGAACTTGGCTATCGCTTCTTTGATGGCCGCCCTTCCGGATTCACTGTCAAGCCTCATGGCGTTAACACCATCATGTGACACTATCTTAAGTTTGTTATCCGAAGTGATTGAGGGATAAGTATTCTTAAGCACGGATTTGACTGCAGGATCCTGCATTCCCGAAATCATTCTGCTCCAATTATTAACTACCGCCTGAATGTCTTCCGGAAGTGCCTGCGGCAAAGCTACGGTTTGTTCCGTACTTACAGATTGCGGACCGGACACGGAATTCATATTCATCATTCCTGCTCCAGATACCGGCATAGCCATCGGGCCGATACCCTTCTCAATCTTCTCTTCAAGCACTCTGATTCTGTCGAGTAACGCTCTGTTATCCGTCTCCATCTGCGGCTTGCATATCTTAATAAGTGCCGTCTCAACCATTATTCGTTTGGATGCTGCATAACGAATATCGTTGGCCAATTCAGATACGATTCTTATATATCGCATAAGCATATTAAGATCACTGTGTTCGGCCTCTTCTATGAGACGTTCCTTACTCTCATCCGATACATCAAGGATACTCCAAGGATCATCCGAACTGACTATAATCAACAGATTGCGCATATACCCGATAAAATCGTTCACAAACTGCGTCATTTCTCTGCCCTGTGATACGGCCTCATCCAATATGACTATGCATCCTCTTACATCCTGCTTAAGTATACATCTGTACAGACGACTGAACACTTCCGTATCCACCGCGCCCAATACATCAAGGACCATACCATACTCAAGTCTCTTACCGTAATGGAATGCCATGCATTGATCAAGAAGGCTAAGCGCGTCTCGCATGGAACCGTCCGCCACCTTGGCAATGTAACGCAGAGCCCTTATCTCAACATCCATCTTCTCGATTGAAGTAAGTTCTTCTAACCTGTCAGTGATGATATCTGTTGTGATTCGCTTAAAATCATATCTCTGACATCTTGATAATATGGTAATGGGAATCTTCTGCGGATCTGTTGTTGCTAAGATAAATATGCAATAACTCGGAGGCTCTTCAAGCGTCTTAAGGAGTGCATTAAACGCACCGATTGACAGCATATGAACCTCATCGATTATATATACTCTGAACTTGGCATCTGCAGGCGGGAAAGCAACCTCATCGATAATCTCTCTGACGTTATCAACACCGTTATTGGATGCGGCATCAATCTCAACCACACTCATGCTGGCTCCGGCTGCAATAGCCTTGCACGACGGACATTCACCACATGGGTTACCGTCGTGTGGGTTCTCGCAGTTGACCGCCTTGGCCATAAGCTTGGCTACGGTAGTCTTACCGGTTCCTCTGGTCCCGCAGAACAGATAAGCATGTCCGACTCTGCCGGATGTTATCTGGTTCTTAAGTGTCGTAACTATATGATCCTGTCCCTTAACATCGGAGAAATTGTCGGGACGGAACTTTCTGTATAACGCTACATATGACATAAATATTTCCTGTCAGTTTCCTGATTGTACTTAATCTCCGAAGCTTATTCCAAGCATCTTGGCTTCTTTGATAATGGTGGAATCGGGATCAAGCATCTTAAGCTTACCTGCCACATCTTCAAGCGGAACCTTAACTATTTCTCTGTTACGATATCCGACCATGAATCCGTATTCACCTTCCAGAATAAGCTTGCCTGCCTCTGCGCCGAGTCTGCTGGCAAATACTCTGTCATAAGGGCAGGGACTTCCGCCTCTCTGGGTGTGACCCGGAACGGTAACTCTCACTTCCTGTCCGGTCTTCTCAAGAATCTGCGCGGCTACCTCATAGGATACAGAGGGATATTTCCTCTTCTCTAACTTCTTCTGATACTCCTTCTTGGACAGCTTAGCATCTTCCTTACTGATAGCACCTTCAGCTACAGCTATAATCGTAAAGCGATTGCCATTCTTCTCTCTTGTCTTAACCGCCTCAACGATTTTATTAATATCGTATGGTATCTCAGGAATTAAGATAATGTCGGCTCCGCCTGCCATACCTGCATTAAGTGTTAAGTAACCGACCTTATGACCCATTACTTCCACAATGAAGATACGTCCGTGGGATGCTGCAGTGGTATGAATACAGTCTATGCAATCAGTAGCAATATCAACCGCACTCTGGAATCCGAATGTCATATCCGTTCCGTACAAATCATTATCAATCGTCTTGGGAAGGGTTACCACATTAAGACCTTCTTCTCTTAAAAGATTTGCAGTCTTATGAGTTCCGTTACCTCCAAGCACCACAAGACAGTCAAGCTGAAGCTTATGATAATTCTGCTTCATTGCCTCAACCTTATTAAGACCATTCTCATCGGGATCTTTGATAGTCTTGAAAGGAGTTCGACTGCTTCCGAGTATCGTTCCGCCGACCGTAAGAATACCTGAGAAGTCTCTTCCCGTAAGCATCTTGAAATCGCCGTAAATCAGCCCTCTGTAGCCGTTAAGGAAACCGTATATTTCCACATCCTGACCGCTGTTTACCAAAGACTTAACGACACCTCTCATGGCTGCATTAAGAGCCTGACAGTCTCCACCGCTTGTCAACATACCGATTCTCTTCATAGTCCACCCTCCAATCTGTTATATATCCTTATACCAATCCTAATCTGTTAATAGCCGAGAATATCGCCCTAACCGATGCTCTCGTGATATTACTGCTCTCACCGACACCGTATGTAACATTACCCGTGTTGGAATCAAGCAGATGAATATATGCGGCAGCCTTGGAATTGGAACCTGCCTGGAGTGCATGCTCAGAGTAATCAAGAATCTTGATATCAAGATTAAGATTCTCTGCGATTGCACGCTTAACGGCATCAATAGGTCCGTTTCCGACACCTTCCATCGACTTCTCCGTGCCATGATCCGTATAAACAACTGTTACATGTGTATCGAAGTTGGTCTCTTCTTCTTCAGACAAATCGTCAACCTTAAGTTTCTTAAAGTGAAGAGGCTCTTTGCGTTCAATATATTCTTCTCTGAACTTATTGTTGATCTCTTCGGGAGATACCTCACCCTGCTTCTCTGACAATGCCTGAATAACTTCGGCAAATTCTTTATGCATCGCCTTGGGCAACTTGTATCCGAAATATGTATCCATAATAAAGGCTACGCCGCCTTTGCCCGACTGTGAATTGATTCGAACTATAGGCTCATATTCTCTTCCTATATCCGCAGGATCTATCGGAAGATAAGGTACCTGCCAAATCTCGCTTCCACGTTCCTTCATCGCCTGGACGCCCTTATTGATTGCATCCTGATGGCTGCCGGAGAATGCTGTAAACACAAGCTTACCTGCATAAGGATGTCTCGGATGAATCGGGATCTTGCAACATCTCTCGTATATCTCGATTGCCTCACCTATATGCTCAATATCAAGCTCGGGATTAACACCCTGAGAGAACATATTGTATGCAACAATCATTATATCCAGGTTACCGGTTCTCTCACCGTTACCGAACAATGTACCCTCAACTCTCTCAGCTCCTGCCATCATAGCAAGCTCACAGCTGGCAACTCCCGTTCCTCTGTCATTGTGAGGATGGATACTTAAGATAATGCTCTCTCTGTTCTCAAAATGAGTGTTCATCCACTCAATCTCATCAGCATATACATTGGGAGTGTTAGTCTCAACCGTAGAAGGGAGATTAATTATAATCGGATTATCCTTGGTTGCTCCCCACTCTCTCTGTACGGCCGTACAGATCTCAAGTGCAAAATCCATCTCAGTTCCGGTGAAACTCTCCGGAGAATATTCAAGTCTTATATTGCCGGGGAATGAAGCAGCTCTCTTCTTGACCATCTTCGTACCTTCAATGGCAATATCTATTATCTCTTCCTTACTCTTGTTAAATACAACGTCTCTCTGCAGAGTGGATGTCGAATTGTAAATATGTACGATAACGTTCTTAATTCCCTCGATTGACTCAAATGTTCTCTCAACAAGTTCTTCTCTGCACTGAACCAATACCTGGACCCATACGTCATCGGGGATCAACTTACGATCAACAAGCTGACGCAAGAAGTCAAACTCTATCTGGCTGGCTGATGGGAAACCTATCTCTATCTCTTTAAATCCGATCTTAACCAGATAATTAAAGAACTCTATCTTCTCCTCTACCTGCATGGGATCTATAAGGGCCTGATTACCGTCTCTTAAGTCCACACTGCACCATACAGGTGCTTTGGTAATCTCTTTGTTAGGCCACTGTCTCTCCGGGAAATTCATTACCGGATTCTTCTTGTATCTCTTATAATTAAGCATTTTATTCCTCCTAGTCCTTATACGTAAAAAAAAGCCATCTGCCGAACGCCTAGCCTTCGGCAGATGGATCATGAAGTCATTATTCTCCCAGACCGTTATCTATTGCCGTCACCAATGCACTGAGCGCATCAGCTTCGTCTTCGCCGTCGCATACTATCTCAATCTCATCTCCGCATTTGACGCAGGCTCCCAGTACGCTTAGGACGCTTTTGGCGTTGGCCGTCGTCTCCTTAAATGAGAATGTTATTAGTGATTTGAATTGCATTGCCTCCTTACATAGGATGCCGGCAGGTCTTAGATGAAGCCCGGTCGGATTCTTAATCACTACTTTCTGACTAACCATACCTATATATTCCTCCTTATCGACAAATATCGTCGTCAATGTCGTCTATCTATTCTACCACGAAATACCCTGTTCTGTCCAATCTGTGTATCGGTCGGATATATTGGCGAAATAGGGGTTACAGAATCGTATTCTGTATAAGTTCTGCCAAAGCCTTGGCATCTTCATTAATCTCTTCCTGATTCTTGCCTTCTATCATAACTCTGACCTTAGGCTCTGTTCCCGAAGGGCGAATAAGAACTCTTCCCTCTCCCTTGAATTTATCTTCAAGGGCTGCTATCGCATCTGCAATCTCGGGATAATCCATATAACTGTCCTTCTTGTGATTCGGAACCTTGGCATTAACAAGTGCCTGAGGCAATACCGTCATTACCTTGGCAAGTTCCGACAGGCTCTTACCTGTCTCAACCATAACCTGAAGCAAATGCAAGGCACTTAACAGACCGTCTCCCGTAGTATTCTCATCAAGGAATATTACGTGTCCTGACTGCTCTCCGCCAAGCGATGCATCTATTTCTCTCATACGCTCAAGCACATATCTGTCACCGACCTTGGTCTGCTCAAGATTGATTCCCTTATCCTTAGCCATAAGAGTGAATCCCAAGTTACTCATAACCGTTACAACAATAGTATCACCCTTAAGCTTTCCCTGTGATTTCATGTGATTGCCGACTATGGCCATTATCTGATCGCCGTCGACTATATTGCCCAGTTCATCTACAGCTAATAGTCTGTCTGCATCTCCGTCAAATGCAAGTCCAACCGCTGCCTTCTCGTATACAACTCTTGCCTTTAATTCTTCCATGTGTGTGGAGCCGCAATTTGCATTGATATTGGTTCCGTCAGGCATATTATGAATGGGAATTATGCTTGCGCCAAGTTCCTTAAGCGCTTCAACCGAAGTATAGTAACTTGCTCCTTCCGCACAATCCACAACTATCTTCATTCCTGTCAGGTCAACCGGAACTGCCTTGATTGAATGATTGATGTACTCTTCTCTTGCATCGGTACGATATTTAATCTTACCTACCTGCGCACCCGTCGGGAAAGGAACATCCTTCATATTGCTCTTGATAAGAGCTTCTATCTCATCTTCCAATTCATCCGATAACTTATATCCGTTCCCGTCGAAGAATTTGATTCCGTTAAACTCTACCGGATTGTGTGATGCAGATATTACAACTCCCGCATCAACCTTGTACTTCTTGGTAAGGTACGCTACAGCAGGCGTAGGCATCACTCCCACATATACTGCATTGGCGCCAACGCTGCATACTCCTGCCATTAATGCATTGGCAAGCATATCTCCCGATATCCTGGTATCACATCCCACCATAATAGTGGGCTTATGTTCATTCTCTCTTGTAAGAACATGAGCACCGGCCTGTCCAAGCTTCATCGCAAGGTCGATGGTCAATTCCTCTCCAACTACTCCTCTTACTCCGTCTGTTCCGAATAATCTGGCCATAATAAGTTCTTCTCCAATGTATTTAATCTGCTGTTCTGACCTTCACCCTAACCTTATATTCCCTCACAACCTTGGTTCCGTCAGGGATGGTGAAAGTTACGGGCATAATATAGTTACCCGTATTTAATTCTTCGATCTTCTCGGCCTTCATATATTTCTCTACATCAACTATGCCGACGATCGAATCTTCATCAACATCATTAAGTACTCTCTGTAAGCCCTGAAGTTCAACCTGAAGATAATCTTCTGTCTCATCCGTCACTATATCAAGGCCCTCAGGAACGCCCGTGGTATGTATTCTGTCATACTCCACCTTATATTCCTTGGTGGTCTCTTTCTCGATGTGTACCGCTACATTGACAGATGATGCGTCATTGCCGCCCACAATTGACACACCGTCAGGAATATATTCTCTGATATCTACCGTTGCGGTTATATCTGAATCTCTTCCCGTGACGTCTACTGCATCAGGCACATCTATAGTCGACAGGTTCTTAACCTGATTGCTTCTTCCGGCCACGGTAACCGTTGCAGGATCACAATCTATCTCTCCTGTAAATGCATATCCGTCAGGTAATGTACCGGTAACTCCGCACTTAATCGGCAATGTCTTGGTCTGGAGTACGGATGCCGTCGTATATACCTCATTCATACTCATCGTAACCTTAGATGCATCAACTGCTTCATCTTCCGCATCATACAAATGAATGGGAAGCGAGATATTAACATCACTTGTTGCACCGTCGACATTGATCTCAACAGCTGCATATGACACTCTTGATATAACCGATTCAGGACCCGAAATGATTACAACGTTCTGCGTCGTTGAAGCAGAACCGAATATGTATCCCTCTCCGGGTTCGTTCTGGACTTTGACATTAATCGGAATCTGCTGTTTGCTTATGTTCTCAACACTTAACTGAACATAATCCCTGTCTTTTCTGATACTCTCTATCTTGTCCGTAATCCTTGTGGTGCTTACTTCAATAGGTACCTGATTATCAGCATTCATCTTGGAAACATCGGCAACCGCAACTATATTCTTCTCAGTAAACGAAGATAAGACTGTTCTGCTGCCTCTTACGGTCACGCGAATGCTGTCGCTTCCGTCAAGTACTTCAACGTATTTGCCGGCAGATGTCAGAGCATTAATATTCTGCAACTGAACCGTTACGTTATAACTGTCCTGAGTAACGGGATCATTGATATTAATGGCTATAAGCCACAATATAACCGAGAATATGACCGCTATAATCTTGAGGCCCAGATTGTCAGTTAGCTTTTGCTTCATTCTTGGCCCCCTTTCCCTTCCAAATAGCGCGACGTCTTTCCTCTGTCTGCTTATTCTGGATGCTCTCTAATTTGATCTCCAATTCCTCAGCGCCGAGGCCTCTGAAGAGTTCTCCTCTGTAAGCAACACTGATGGCACCTGTTTCTTCTGAGACAATTACAGTCATGGAGTCATTGGCTTCAGACATACCAACTCCTGCTCTGTGTCTTGTTCCGAGTTCCTTGGATAATCTCATATTATCCGACAAAGGAAGATAGCATGTTGCTGAAGTAATTCTGTCGCCGTCTATTATGACAGCACCGTCATGTAACGGTGTATTATGTTCAAAGATATTGATGAGAAGCTGACTCGTAACTATTGCATCAACTCCGATACCTGTCTGTTCATACTCTGCCAAACTGTCCATCTGCCTGACAACTATAAGGGCACCGGTTCTGACTTTACCCATCTCCACACAAGCCTTGGTGATCTCTCTTATTGTGGAATCCGAGAACAGTCCCTTCTCAGTCTTGCCCGTATCCAGGAAAGAAGAGAATATATTCTTTCGTCCGAGTTCTTCAAGCGCCTTACGAAGCTCAGGCTGTAATACTATTATTATGGCTATAATCGCAATGGAGAATACGTTCTTGACTATCCAGATAATGGTATTCATCTGGAATAAGGCCGCAAAAAGGATAAATACCATAATAAGCCCGACACCCTTAAGAAGGGACCAGGCCTTGGTATTCTTGATCCATACCAGGATATGATAAATCAGAAACGAAATAATCAATATCTCAAGTATGTCAGTTACTTGAATTGTAGGAATGTGCAGATTGATCAGATATCTGTCTGCAAACGCACGTAATTGCTCCATATCCTCACTCTGTCTATCTCATGGTTCTTGATGTTCCGTTAGCGGTATGAACGGTTCGCTCCGTTCTGGCTGCTCCTTCACTCTTAGAACTTGCAGTTTGCGCAGATTTACCGGTTCTGTGCTGTCCGGATCTGCTTGCTGAAGATCCTGAATGTACTCTCTTAACCTTCTTATCCGATACCGGCATCGTTACCTTGGGAACTGCCTTGACGTAGTAATAATAATCGTCATCTTCAAACTGAACGTTCTCAATCTTCTTATAGTCCAGATGGAATGAGAACAACTGTAAGAATAATCCAACAAGTATTGCCAGTATACAGCCTACTATTATTCCTCCCACCGACAAATTCATATCAAGCGAGAGATTACTGATAACCATTAAGATAAGCTCTGTCAATCCGCCGGTTATCACGGCTATTGTCCATGAATACTCAATCGATCTTCGTCTGATTGTATATACAAGAATAAGAACTATGGCAAATACGAATATCATGCCCATCATCGACTTGTTGCCAAGCAATCCGTCAACCATGAATCTTATTCTTGATACCATGTTGCCGTCTTCAAGGGTCGTTATGGTCGCGGCGTTGGCCTGTATATACTGAATCACATATGCCGCAACTACGCCGAATGAAACCGATACAACCGATGCCGGAGTTCCGAGCAATCCCATTGCAACCGGCATCACATACGGTATCTTAAGCATGAATAATATCGGTGTAATCAATACCGCCAGAGTCTCCTTGGGTGCCAATCTCATATACAGAATGAACATCAAGAAGAACATCACACCGACTACTATTGCACACTCTATCGCAAGAGCATACATGTGCAACAGAATAAACAATCCCGCAAACAGAGCCATGGCCTGTAGCGGAAGAAACGAACACAACAAAGCAACTATAAGAACAACCGCAATGTTGTCTATTCTGCTCATATAGCCCATCTTGCTGTTAATGATTGACAACAGAATCATTGAGAATATGAACTTTAAAACAGGATTGACATAGGCTTCGTATTTGGAATAGAACCTCTTAATCAATTCCCTTGTTAGAATAAAATTCGACATGAACTCACTGATAATACTTCTCCAGCTTCCTAAGGTCAGCATAGTAACTTCTTATACTGTCCTTGGCCTTGTTATATCTGTACAACGCCAGGAAATATGAGAAGACCATATATATTCCCATACATACCAGATATATGGTGCCAGCCTTCCTTCCAAAAGCTAAAAGGTCCGTATTGTATATATCCTCCATAATTAGTTCAAAGTTATAAAACAGGAATACACCGACTATGGCGCAGAAAGCAAGGGTGCCCGCTATCAATGACTTGAGCAATTGCGAACTGATATAGTCGGTCCTGAAGTATCCCGATATATTGTTATATTTCCTGCCTTCTCCCTGTTCGTATGAGGCAAGCTTAGTCATCAAAATGACCTTGTCCTCGTTAATCATCTTAAATACCTATGAATCAAGGAATCTCATCTTGGGGCTTTCCTTAGTAGGCTTCTTAACCGGCTCGGGTGTCGGCATATTGGGTCTGATGGCACTGTTAAATCCGTTAGCCATATCCTTCTTACATGCTTCACAGAAACGTCCTGACTTGATGCTTCTTCCACAACGCTCACAGTTAAGACCTACTGCCGCATCATCTGCGAATTCAAGTCTCTCTTCACGAACCCACTGTCTGATCTGGTTAGGATCAACTTCACACTCTTCTGAGACTGTTCTTATATCACAGTGTGCATGTTCCTGCACATACTTCTTAACCTTCTGGAATTCTTCTTCCATTGCTTCTCTGCAAGCGGGACATATTGCCGGTCCTGCAATGTAGTTGAATAACTTCTTACATTTTCTACAGTTACGAACGTTCATGCTATAACCTCCTTGCTGTTGCAAAAAACACTACAAGCCCGCTCCCACGGCTACTGTTAGGAAATATACCTGACTCACTCCGGCTTCTTTAAAAATAGCAGCTATTGTGTCCATGGTTGCACCTGTAGTATAAATGTCATCAATCAACAGAATTTTCTTTAATTTTACATCATTTGATGCAATTATAAAAGCATTTTTTAGATTATTCTTGCGTTCTTTCTCACTTAATTTCTTAAGCGGAATCGTGTTTTTACAACGCTTGATCAAATCATCTCTTACAGGCGCTCCGATATATCCCGACAACTCCTTTGCAATCTCATATGCCTGATTGTATCCGCGTGTCGCATATCTCCTTCTGTGAATCGGTACGGGAACTATCGCATCAGGCGCTATGGCCCTTAATTCCCTACCTATGAATCTGTCGGCAGCAAATGCATAGAAACGCGCATATTCTGCCCGTCCGGAGTATTTAAACCTATATAGGCTCTCCTTGACATCTTCATACTTAAATACCGCAAATCCTCTGTCGAAGAAATGCAGTTTCCTGCTGCAGTCATAGCAATAAATCCTGTCAGCATCAGCAAGTTCCTTGCCACATCTATGGCAAGTATCTCTCCCTACCGGTCGTATTCTGACCGAACAATCCGCGCACAACATATCCTCGGATGCAATAGCCTTATCGCATAATGCACATCTGCGGGGATACAGCACGCTTATAAGCCTGCGTGTAATCATATACCTCCTTACAGTATTTCCCCAACACGCGCGGCCAGTCCCGTATATCTGTTCTTCTCATTGATATTATGAATCATTGTATTAACCGTGTTACGACTCCCCAGTATAGTAACACATTTCTTTGCCCTTGTAACGCCTGTGTATAAAAGGTTGCGGTTAAGTAACATCCTGGGTCCGCCAAGCAACGGAATAATCACAGCGGGATACTCGCTTCCCTGAGATTTGTGTATTGTTACTGCATAAGCAAGTTCCAATTCATCCAGACCGCTTAAAGGATATATTACTCTTCTTCTGTCGTCATACTCTACCGTAAGTGTCTGCAATCCCTTATTTATATCGATTATGACACCGATGTCACCATTAAATACACCCGTTCCTGAATCGGCAGGAATACCGTATGAACTCATAATCTCCCAATTAAGATTGTAATTGTTCTTAATCTGCATTACCTTATCGCCGAGTCTGTATATTGTTTCTCCGTACGTATATTCAGGCTTATCTTTACTCTCCGGATTAATATATTTCTGCAGAATTCTGTTTAGAGTCTCAACCCCCAAAGCCCCGATTCTTGTAGGAGTAAGCACCTGTATCTGCATCGGATCGGCTTCAACATATGAAGGCAATTTCTGCGTGATCAGCTGAATCATATGCTTATATATAACATCCGCATTATCTCTCTCCAAGAAGAAGAAATCCTTACTCTTATTATCGAGTGCTATCTCTTCTCCGTTGTTAATTTTGTGTGCATTGACCACTATGTCGCTAAGCGCCGCCTGCCTGAATATCTTCTTAAGTTCTACGGATGCAAATCTGTCAGACGAGATCAGATCATGCAGGATCTGTCCGGGACCGACACTCGGAAGCTGGTTGTCATCCCCGACAAGTATAAGTCTCGTACCCGGCATTATTGCCTTAAGAAGTGCATACAGAAGATGTATATCCACCATTGATGCCTCATCGATTATCACTACATCGGTATCCAGAGGGTTATCTTCATTTCTGTCAAATCTTGCCCTTCTGTCTCCTGCTCCTTCTCCTTCCACCACAGGGCCGCTTAATTCTAACAGCCTGTGTATTGTCTTAGACTCATATCCCGTTGTCTCAGTCATTCTCTTAGCCGCTCTTCCCGTAGGGGCTGCTAACATTATGCTCATATCAGATGCGGCAAATAGCTTAATCATGGCATTTATTGCCGTAGTCTTACCGGTTCCCGGACCTCCGGTCAAGATAAATACGCCGTTATCAAGCGCTTTATATACAGCCTGTCGCTGAAGTTCATCCAGTTCAATATCAAGCTCTGTTTCTATTCCGTCAAGCAATCCCATGAGATTGTCGGCCGATTTATAATCAACCTTGCTTAACTCATGAAGCATTCTTGCACAGTTTAATTCCTCATAATACATTAATGACAGATATACTTCTTCTGTCTCATCTCCGTTATCGGATATTCTCTTCTTAACAACGATTCTTTTATCTATCATCATGTCAGGAAGCACTTCCGTTATCTGACTTACGGGTATTCCGAGCAGTTCATAAGCTCGATTAAGAAGTTCCTCTTTGGGAAGAAATGTATGTCCCTCTGCCGATGCGCTGCTTAGCACATACTGCACGCCGCTGTTGATTCTGTACTTGGAATCCACGGCGATTCCTATCTTGGATGCAATCTCATCAGCTTTCTTAAATCCGATTCCGTCTACTTCGTCAGCCAATCTGTACGGATTCTCCGCCAACACATTCTCCACCGCCACTCCGTAAATCTCATAGAGTTTAAGTGCCATATTGTTACTTATTCCGTATTTGGCAAGCAACATCACGGCATCCCTTAATCCCCTTCTCTCAACCACCTGAACGGCTATGCTCTGCGCAATTCTTTCGCTTATACCCTTGATCTCGGTTAATCTCTCAGGTTCCTTCTCTATAACATCTAAAGCGTCCTTACCGAATCGCTTAATTATACGTTTGGCGATAGAAGGTCCGACTCCCTTAATCGCACCCGATGCAAGATAACGTTCTATATCTATAACAGCTGACGGTTCTATCGCCTTCCATTCTCTGACCTTAAGCTGTGGACCGTATGTTGGATGTTCTGTCCATTCGCCGGACACCTCTATCGTCTCACCCTGAGTAAGACCGGGAAAGGTTCCGACACATATAATGTCATCATCTTCCGTATCCAGTTCAAATACGCCATATCCGTTACTGTCGTTATAGTACAGAAAATGGTCTATATATCCTTCCAATCTCTCCATAGGCTTCAGTATAACATAAAAAAGACCGCGATTGTTGTATTCGCGGTCCATAGTTAATCATCTTATCAGGGCGAACTGTTCAATGCTATTCTTCACCGATATTTCGCTTCATCTGCTCGTATAACATCTGTGCAAGCCCTAAACTGTTAGTCTCAGTAGACTGAGTCGCAAGTTCTGCAATCGTATTGTCCTTAAAGAAATCCACAAGATTGGCTGTCGACTTATCTCCGTCACCCGTTATATTAACAGTTTTAGCCATCTGCTTAAATACCTGCTCAAGGAAATAAGACTCAAACTGCTTGCATACGTCCATAAGTTCCTTGTCATCAGCCTTGGAATAATCTGCCGTGGCTGCACTCTTAAGCTTGGATGCAACGGAATCCTTTGCTGTCTGTGTAGCATATTCGGAATACATATTCATGATATTACTTGTATCAATTGTACTCATTCCATTCTCCTTCTATGGCTTATCTCTTAAGATTGTTTGCTAACTCCATCATCTGATCTGATGTTGTTATTGCCTTACTGTTCATCTCGTATGCTCTCTGAGCGACAATCATATTGACCATCTCATCCACTACCTGAACGCCGGATCCTTCCAGGTATCCCTGACGAATCACACTCTTCTCAAGGTTGTTATTGGTCTCTTCGTTCATGGCGGCACCGCTGGCTGCAGTCGGTACATACAGTGTATCGCTTGTTTTATATAATCCGGAAGGGTTGTTAAACTGGAACAAACCTATTGCCACACCTATGGGCTGAGGATTATTGGTCTCATCAGGATAACAGAGATTACCCTTGGCATCTACCGTAATCTTATTGGCCACATATTTATTCGTATCGATGTTAATCGGCTGACCCTTGGAATCAAGAACGGGAAGGCCGGCTGATGTACACAATACTATGTTATTGCCCTGTCCCACACTGAATCTGAAGTCACCATTACGTGTATACTTGGTTGTGCCGTCTTCTGCTCTGACCGCGAATAAACCTTTACCCTCTATTGCAAAGGCCGTATCTGACTCAGATGCAAGAAGCGAACCCTGTTTAAACACAGTCGTGATTGAAGAGTTACGCACGCCGAGGCCAACCTGTGCGCTTATCGGCTTATTCTCACCGTTGGCAGAAGTAGTCTCTGTCTGCATTGTCTGATATAACAAAGATTTAAACTCAGCCACTTCAGTCTTATAACCTGTAGAATTAACATTAGCCAGGTTGTTGGCTATTGTATCCAGATTAGTCTGCTGAGCTATCATTCCTGTTGCTGCGGACCATAATGATCTGACCATAACTTAACCTCCTATCACACCTTACCAAGCTGGTTGGATACTATCTGCAGTGTTCCGTCTATTGTGGTAATTAGTCTCTGATTACTCTCATACTGTCTTGATACGGATATCATCTCGACCATCTCCTGCACAACCTGTACATTCGATGTCTCTATGAATCCCTGATTGGTTGTTGCATTGGCTGCCTTTTCTGTAGCACCTTCAACAGGACGATAATAGTTCTCACCGAAATGTTCTATATAATCGTAGTCCTCAAAATCCGTAAGCTTAATCGTTGCAACTCTTGCACCGTTTTGAGATATATTACCCTGTGTATCTATTGCCACGTCCTGTGTGGGATCAAGTCTTATACGTCCGCTTGTTCCAAGAACATAGTCTCCGTCTTTATTAACAAGATATCCCTGAGTATTGACTACAAACGCTCCGTCTCTTGTATACATAGTGCTTGTCTCACCGGCCTTATTGGTATACTCGATATTAAAGAAACCGTCTCCTGACAGTGCTACGTCATATGTCCTGTCGGTTACTTTGAAGGCTCCCTGTGAATAATCGGTATAATTCTCTCCGACCTTAACGCCTAAATTAGCAATTCCGATGGGATGAGC
Organism: uncultured Lachnospiraceae bacterium; assembly: GCA_902778165.1. Lineage (GTDB taxonomy): Bacteria > Bacillota > Clostridia > Lachnospirales > Lachnospiraceae > Colinaster. The sequence goes on along the minus strand of CACYWQ010000005.1, from coordinate 92,612 downwards.
GAGGTTGGGATTCTCTGTTCTGTCTTTAATCTTAAGCGCAAGAAGAGAGTCGAATGCCTGACTTGTTGCACCCTCTTTCTTGAAACCGTTGGTATCTGAATTGGCCAAGTTGTTGGTCAATACATCCATCCTGTTCTGCTCATTGATCATGCCCGTGTAGGCGGTATACAAGCCTTTAACCATTCACTCTCTCCTAAATAATCAGTGTTGATGTTCGCTATATAATTATTCTTCTCTGTAGCCCGCTAAGAACTCCACATACTTACCGGTTCCGATAGCCACAACTGTCGTGGGCTCTTCAGCCGTCATGGTGGTTATGCCTGTCTTAGAACAGATCAGATCTTCCAGACCGCTAAGTAAGCTTCCTCCACCCGTAAGTACGATTCCTCTGTCTGCTATATCCGCTGCAAGTTCCGGCGGAGTCTTCTCAAGCACGCTGTGAATCGCATCCACTATCTTGGATGTTGTCTCTCTTAAGGCTTCCTCTGTATCTTCTGAAGAAATATTCAGTCTCATGGGAAGTCCGGTTACAAGGTTACGTCCCTTAACTTCGTAGTAGGCCGTCTCGGCTCTCTTGTAAGCGGAACCGATATTAATCTTAATGTCCTCGGCCATTCTCTCACCGATGAGAAGATTGTACTTCTTACGTAAGTAACGAACTATCGCCTCATCGAAGTGGTCACCGGCTATCTTGATCGAATCACTGACAACCGAATTACCAAGCGAGATAACCGCTATATCGGTCGTTCCACCACCGATATCAACTATCATGTTGCCGCAAGGCTTCGAAATATCTATTCCGGCGCCTATCGCTGCCGCAATGGGCTCTTCTATGATCTTAACATCTCTGGCACCGGCCTGATATGTTGCATCCTCAACAGCCTTCTTCTCAACTTCCGTAACACCACTGGGTACACAGACAGCTATACGGGGTTTACGAAGACTTCTCTTGCCTACAGCCTTCTGAATGAAGTACTTAAGCATCTTCTCGGTAACCGAATAATCAGAAATAACACCTTCTCTTAAGGGTCTTACCGCTACAATCTGTCCCGGAGTACGACCGATCATCAGTCTTGCTTCCTCTCCGATGGCCAGGATCTTATTGGTATCGTTGTCAAACGCCACAACCGAAGGTTCTTTAAGAACTACGCCTTTGCCTCTGATATATACCAGAATACTCGCTGTACCGAGATCTATTCCTATATCTGTACCCTGCATTTTTATACCTCTTTCTATCAATAAAAACTAAATTATTCTATCATCAACTAATCCATTATACTAGAAAGTCTCCCGATAGAAAAGAGGTAAGCGCAAAAAACGCACGAATACGGTACAAGGTCCTTCTTGCATTATTACCGCATCCGTGCGAATCATTATACATATCCTAATTATTCTATCGGCTTAAATATTGAATAACTTTAGAGTTATTTTGATTTTCCTGTTCTTTGGCCGGCTGCCTTAAGAATCCTGGCCAAATACTGCCCTGTATATGATTCCCTGACTGCAGCCACCTTCTCCGGTGTACCCGTGGCTATTACGGTTCCGCCTCCGTCACCTCCCTCTGGACCGAGGTCTATTATATAATCCGAAGTCTTAATAACATCCAGATTATGCTCTATAACAACAACCGTATTGCCGCCTTCGACAAGCTTATGCAATATCTCGATAAGCTTGGCAACATCATCGAAATGAAGTCCGGTAGTCGGCTCATCCAGAATATATATGGTATTGCCTGTAGACTTACGGCTCAGTTCCGATGCAAGCTTGATTCGCTGTGCCTCACCGCCGGATAATGTTGTTGAAGGCTGACCAAGCTTAACATATCCGAGTCCCACATCGTAAAGAGTCTGTATCTTGTTACGGATCTTCGGTACATTCTCAAAGAACTTAAGCGCGTCCTCAACCGTCATATCAAGGACATCATATATGCTCTTACCCTTATACTTAACTTCCAGGGTCTCTCTGTTATATCTCTTACCCTTGCAGACCTCACAAGGGACATATACATCAGCCAGAAAATGCATCTCAATCTTAACGATTCCGTCACCTGCGCAGGCTTCACATCTTCCGCCCTTAACATTAAATGAGAATCTTCCCTTACTGTATCCTCTTGCCTTGGCATCTGCCGTCTCTGCATAGAGATCTCTTATAAGATCAAATACTCCCGTATATGTTGCAGGGTTGGATCTCGGTGTTCTTCCTATCGGAGACTGGTCTATATCAATTACCTTATCAAGTTTATCCGTACCTAATATGGCATCATGCTTGCCGGCAATAGTTCTTGCCCTGTTAAGTTTCTTGGCAAGGCTCTTATACAGAATCTCATTAATTAACGAACTCTTACCGGATCCTGACACTCCTGTCACACAGGTCATTACGCCGAGCGGTATATCGACATCTATGCCCTTAAGATTATTCTCTCTGGCATTCTTAACAGTTAACTTACCCGTGGGCTTGCGCCTGGTTGCGGGAACCGGAATGCTTAGTTCTCCGCTTAAGTATTTGCCTGTTATGGATTCTGGAACCTTGATTATCTCATCGGCTGTTCCGACCGCAACAACTTCTCCTCCGTGGCTTCCGGCACCGGGACCTATATCCACGATACAATCTGCCTCTCTCATAGTATCTTCATCATGCTCAACCACTATGAGAGTGTTTCCCAAATCTCTTAATGACTTAAGAGTCGCAAGCAACTTATCATTATCTCTCTGATGCAATCCTATACTTGGCTCATCAAGGATATAACACACTCCGACAAGGCCGGAACCGATCTGTGTTGCCAGTCTGATTCGCTGTGCCTCACCACCTGACAGAGTAGACGCTCCTCTGGCAAGTGTCAGATAATCAAGTCCTACATTAACTAAGAATCCGACCCTGGAATTGATCTCTTTAAGAATCTGCTTACCTATTATCTGCTCTGTCTTGGTAAGCTTAATACTCTGCATGAACTTCTGAAGATCCTTAATGGACAGAGTGGTAATATCATATATATTCTTACCCGCTATGGTGACCGCAAGCGACTCTCTCTTAAGTCTCTTACCACCGCAGGTAGTGCAGGGAGTGAAACTCATAAGTTCCTCATATTCCTGCTTCATGGAATCAGAGAAAGTCTCCCTGTATCTTCTCATCATGTTGTTAATAAGACCTTCGAATACTATTGGGTAATCACCCACGCCTCTCTGACCCTCGTAGTGGACCATGACTTCCTTCGCATTCTTGCCGTATACGATCATATCCTGAACAGCAGGCTTAAGTTTCTCAAAGGGAGTGTCCAAAGAAAACTTATAAGCCTTGGATAATGCCTCCAAAACAGCATATGTAAAACTTCCCGGCTTATTGCTTGATGCCCATCCCATACATGAGATGGCTCCTTCATGGATGCTTAAGCTCTTATCCGGAATAAGAAGATCGGGATCAAATTCCATCTTATATCCGAGTCCGACACAATCGGGGCAGGCGCCGTAAGGATTATTAAACGAGAAACTTCTGGGTTCGATCTCGCTTATACTTATTCCGCAATCGGGACAAGCCAAACTGTCGGAGAAATTAAGAGTCTCTCCGTCAACTATCTCAACTTCCAGCAATCCGCCGCTTAGGCTAAGAGCATTCTCAATCGAATCGCTTATTCTTGAAGCCATTCCTTCTCTTATAACTGCTCTGTCTACAATTATCTCTATACTGTGCTTGATATTCTTATCAAGTTCGATATCTTCCGACAGATCATAGAGATTACCGTCCACACGAACTCTTACATAACCGCTTCTTCGCGCACTCTCTATGACTTTCTCATGTCTTCCCTTCTTGCCTCTTACAACGGGTGACATCAATTGAATCTTAGTTCCTTCCGGAAGTTCCATGAGCCTATCAACCATCTGGTCCACTGTCTGCTTGGATATGACCTTGCCACACTCCGGACAATGAGGAACTCCGATCCTCGCATATAGCAAACGCATATGGTCATATATCTCAGTAACCGTACCTACAGTGGATCTTGGGTTACGGTTGGTTGACTTCTGATCTATGGATATAGCCGGAGAGAGGCCTTCTATAAGTTCCACATTAGGCTTCTCCATCTGACCTAAGAACTGTCTTGCATAACTTGATATTGACTCCATATATCTGCGCTGTCCTTCCGCATATATGGTATCAAATGCGAGAGATGACTTGCCCGAACCTGACAGACCTGTCAGTACGACAAATTTACCTCTCGGTATATCTACATCTATATTCTTAAGATTGTGCTCTGCCGCTCCGCGGATCTTAATAAATTCTCCCATCTTATCTGTTATCTCCGTATCACTTCTTATAGTGTTCTTTTAATTCAATAAGCTTATCTCTAAGTTCAGCCGCAGTCTCGAAATCAAGTTCCGCTGCAGCCTTCCTCATCTGCTTCTCTATCTTATCCATTAACTTACGTATCTCACCCTCTGACATACTCTCCGGATCTTTGGCAAACTTCGCCTCTTCACCGGCAATCTCCTTGGTGATACTTATAAGTTCTCTTACGGCCTTCTGTATGGTCGTCGGCGTTATGCCGTGCTCTTCATTATATTTCTGCTGGATATCGCGACGTCTGTTCGTCTCATCTATTGCCTTACGCATTGATTCGGTCATATTGTCGGCGTACATTATGACATGACCTTCGCTGTTACGTGCGGCACGTCCTATAGTCTGTATCAGAGATGTCTCTGAACGTAAGAATCCTTCCTTGTCTGCGTCAAGTATTGCAACAAGGGTAATCTCAGGTATATCAAGTCCCTCTCGCAAGAGATTGATACCAACCAGAACATCGAATACGTCAAGACGTAAATCTCTGATAATCTGCGCTCTCTCAAGTGTATCTATATCCGAGTGTAAGTACTTAACTCTGATTCCGACTTCTTTAAGATAGTCCGTCAAATCTTCCGCCATATGCTTGGTAAGAGTGGTGATCATGACCTTACCCTTCTTAGCCGTCTCTTTCTTGATCTCACTGATAAGATCATCTATCTGACCTTCAACAGGTCTGACCGATATCTCGGGATCCAGCAATCCTGTAGGTCTTATCACCTGCTCGGCACGAAGCAGTTCATGCTCAGCCTCATAATCACCCGGTGTGGCAGATACGAACATAACCTGATCCAACTGATCTTCAAATTCATCAAAACTAAGGGGTCTGTTATCAAGCGCCGAAGGAAGTCTGAATCCGTAGTCGACAAGCGTCGTCTTACGTGATCTGTCTCCGGCATACATTCCGCCTATCTGAGGCACCGTAATATGACTCTCGTCTATTATAAGCAGGAAGTCATCGAAGTAATCCATCAGACACATCGGTCTCTCACCCGGCTTACGTCCGCCCATAGGTGCCGAATAATTCTCAATTCCTGTGCAGAATCCCGTCTCACGCAGCATCTCCAGGTCGAAGTTCGTCCTCTCCGCAATCCTCTGCGCTTCTATAAGCTTATCCGAGTGCTTAAAGAATGATACTCTCTCTTTAAGCTCCGCTTCTATTCTGTCACATGCAGCACTGATCTTATCCGGAGGTATGACATAATGCGATGCCGGGAATATTGCCGCGAAATCAAGCGTATTCTTCATGCGTCCCGTAACAGGATCCACTTCCGATATCCTGTCTATCTCATCTCCGAAGAACTCAACCCTTATAAGATTGTCTCCGCCGATTGCCGGATATATCTCAACCGTATCCCCGCGTACCCTGAATGTGGCACGCTCTATATCATTATCATTTCTGTCATATCTGATATCTATCAGTTCTCTTATTACGGCATCTCTGTCCTTCTGCTGGCCGGGGCGGAGCGATACTATAAGATCCTTATAATCATCGGGATTACCCAGACCGTATATACAGCTGACACTGGATACGACGATCACATCACGCCTCTCTGTAAGCGATGCAGTGGCTGAAAGTCTTAACTTATCAATCTCATCATTAACCGAAGAATCCTTGGCAATATATGTATCGGAAGAAGGAACATACGCTTCCGGCTGATAATAATCGTAATAGGACACAAAATACTCCACCGCATTCTCGGGGAAGAACTCTTTCATCTCCGAGTACAATTGTCCGGCCAGTGTTTTGTTATGGCTGATGATCAACGTCGGCTTGTTAAGCGCTGCAATGACATTCGCCATCGTGAAGGTCTTGCCGGAACCCGTAACGCCAAGCAGGGTCTCAAACTGATTACCTTGTTTGAAACCTTCGACAAGTTCTTCTATTGCCTGCGGTTGGTCGCCGGTAGGTTGGTATTCTGAATGAAGCTTGAACTCCATATCTGTCTAAACCTCTTTATTTCTGTATATAAAACAAACAAAAGCGGTACACTGATAACAGTGTACCACTTCCTTAATTCGTTTTCAACGATTATTCGAATATATGTTCGTCGTTTAATAACTCTCTTCCCAAATCTTATGGATTTCTTCTATCGCGGCATTAAGCTGATTATCTATACCCTTATCGTAGTATGCATCCGAATCAAACTCAACGGTAACATCGGGATCAATACCCGTTCCGTGAATGCAAACACCGTTGGGAGTATAATATGCACTTGTCGTGAGCTTAACGGCAGAGCCGTCCGATAATGGGATTACGGTCTGAACTATACCCTTACCGAAAGTCGTGGTACCCACGACTCTTCCCTTGCCGTAGTCCTTGATGGCACCCGTAAGTACTTCCGAAGCGCTTGCCGAATACTTATTTACAAGCACAACAAGCGGAAGATCAAGTTCGTGCTCTCCGTCACATGTGTATTCTTTCTTATTGTCATACTTATCAATCGTAGATACAATAACACCCTTAGGCAGAATATTACGCGCTATATCACATGCCGTATCCAGATTGCCGCCAAGATTGGATCTTAAATCTATAACGATGCCTCTTGCACCCTGACCCTTGAGTACTGCCAACGCCTCAACAAACTGATCCGATGTAACCGTATCGAATTCCGTAATACCTATGTATCCGATATTGTCTTCCATCATTTCGGAATATACTGTTGTAGATTCTATCTTCTCTCTGACTATATCCACTTCTATAGGGTCATCCGAGCCTTCTCTTATAAGCGTAAGATGTACGGTTGAACCGATCTCACCTCTTACATACTGAACAATCTCTGAACTGTCCATTCCCTTGGCGTCGATATCATCAACCTTATATATGTAGTCTCCTTCTCTAAGACCTGCTGCCTCGGCGGGAGTTCCTTCCATAGTGCCGGCGATTATACAATAATCACTCTCCTCATCGTAACTTATATAAGCACCGATTCCGCCAAATACACCTTCGCTCTTCTCCCTGGCATCCTTAATCTCTTCAACCGTATAATAGACACCGTATTTATCACCGAGCGAATCTATCATACCCTTGTAGATTCCGGTCTCAAGATCATTCGTTGTATATTCGTTAAGGTAGTACTTATCAATAACGGATTCAAGCGTCTTAATCTTGCTGGCTACCTGTTCGTTAAGAAGCTTGCTTCTGAAAGTACTTCCATCCTCCGTATAGGCACCTGCCTCTATCAACTTTCTGATCTTGTAGTCTACGTAGAAATGTCTGGCAATTATTGCAATACCCATGATGCACATTGCAACTAACATTCCGCATATTATACCCGACAGAAAATTCTTCTTGTTAACAGAACCTGAAGCCGAAGCTTCAGGTCTTAAGTCTTCTGATATTATTTCCTTTTCTTCTAACAATTTAATACCTCTGTAATCTTATTAATATATTATTTCCAAACAGCAATCCGCAAAGTTATCCCAAACCTATTGTGACAGATAATTCCATGGACTCACATAAGAACCGTTCTTACGTACACTGAAGTGTAAATGGTTACCCGTTGAACGTCCCGTGGTACCTACCGCTGCTATCTTCTGACCCTTAGATACCAGATCTCCCTTAGATACATACAATGCAGATGCATGCATATAAATGGTATACAACGTATCACCGTGGTCTATCATTACATAATTACCCATCGATGCATTATATGCGGATGCAACTACCTCTCCGTCATATGCGGCAAGTATGGGTGAACCTCCGGGAGCTGCCATATCCACACCGTTATGGAACTGCTCAACTCCAAGTATCGGATGAATTCTTGAGCCGTAATCATCGGATATCTTAGTATAAGAAGGAGCCGGCCACTTAAACATTCCGCCGTCGTAGGTCAGCTTAACACCGCTCTCTTCCGCAAGTCTGCGACGTTCTTCGGCTACTGCCTGCTCAAGTGCCTGAATAGCAGCAGTCTGTGCTGCCAGATCTGCCTCTAATTCCTTGATTGCCGCTTCTTTATTCTGGATATTGGCTTCGGTAATACCTATCTCACCGTTCTTGGCATCGATAAGAGTATTCAGGTTCTCCTGTTCTTCATCCTGCTTAGCCTTAGCCTCATCCAATACTTCTTTATCCGATTCAAGGTCAGCCTTACATGCTGCAACATACACACATGTCTGCTTGAATTCCTCTAATTTATTGGCGTCATATTCAGACAACTTCTCCGCATAATCAGCCTTATTAAGCATATCTGCATAAGAACTTGCCGAGAATATCAAATCCAGATAGAATGTATCACCTTTCTCGTATATGAACTTGATACGCTTCTTCATGTTTTCGTACTGGTTGTGCTGGATCTCTTCGGCTTCTTCAAGATCTGCCGTAGCCTCGGCTATCTCTGCCTCCTTATCGGCGATAAGTGCCTTAAGTTCTTCGATATTAGCCTCAACCTCTGTAAGATTGGCATCCAGTTCCGTTACGTAAGCTTCAAGGTCTTTCTTGGTAGACTCTAAGCCGGACACTATCTTCTTAGCGTCCGAGATGTTACCCTGTATCTGTTTCTTCTCTTTCTCAGCCTGTTCTATCTCGGCCTGCTTGGCCTTGATAGATGCCTGAAGATCATCAGTGTCGGCATACACCTGCAATCCTGTGTTCGTCATGATACATAAGGAAACGACGAGGGCCGTTACACTGAGTAGCCTTCTTTTTTTACCAAACATACAGTATCAAACCCTTAGATGCTTCCTTACTGTTACAAAACTTCCTATAAGACCGATGCCGGCGCCTATGCCTAACGACACTGGTGTCAGTGCCTTGAATATTGTCTCAACCGGAAGGAACTGAAGAATGGAACCTATCTCGGTGAAACGCTCAAGTATGATGTTCATGGCCTTAATATATATAAAATATATGATACCAAGCGGTATAGCAGCACCTATCACACCGATAATAAGACCTTCCACAACGAAAGGTGCTCTGACGAAGAAGTCCGTCGCACCGATGTATTTCATGATACCGATCTCTTCCTTACGAACTGAGATACCTATCATAACGGTATTGCTTATAAGGAAGATAGATACCGCTAACAGAATTCCGATAATACCGATTGAAATATAGCTTATCAGCCTGTTGGCTCCCGTAAGCGCATCGGCTGTCTGCTGCGAACTGTTGACCTGCCTTACGCCGGGTATTGTCTTAAGATAGGTTACCAAAGATGACTGGAGCGAGATATCCTTCATATATATCTCATAGTTCTCGGAATCTTCAAGGGGATTCTCCGTGAAACCATCCGCATATTCTCCGAGGTACTCATCTTTGAAGCTTTCCCATGCTTCATCAGCTGATACGAAATTGATCCTGTCGACTTCCTTACGATCCAAAATCAACTCACCGATATGCTGCTTCTCTTCATCCGATAAACCTTCATCAAAGAATACCGTTACCGCCACACCGGCTTCGGCTGTCTTGACTATATTCTGGAAGTTGGCAACAACCGAATAGAATATGCCGAACAAAAGCAGACAAGATGCTATGGTTGCGATTGATGCAAGTGAGAACCATGCATTTCTGAACATATTTCTCACGCCCTGTCTTAATGTATAGAAGAAAGTACTAATTCTCATCGATATAGCCTCCTTCCTCCTCGTCGCTAACTATGACACCCTTCTTCATAGTTACGACTCTCTTCTGCATCTCATTGACTATCTCTCTGTTATGAGTAACGACAAGTACGGTTGTTCCTCTCTTATTGATCTGCTCAAGCAACTTCATGATCTCCCATGAATTACGGGGATCGAGGTTACCCGTAGGCTCGTCACACAGAAGAATCGGCGGTTTGTTGATAAGCGCTCTGGCAAGGGCAACTCTCTGCTGCTCACCACCTGATAACTCCTTGGGCTTAGCCTTATATTTGCCCGCAAGTCCGACTATGGACAAAATAGCGGGAACATTACGTTTAATAAGTCTGCTCGGAGTCTGTACGATCCTCTGGGCAAACGCAACGTTCTCATATACGTTACGGTCCTTAAGCAGACGGAAATCCTGGAATACGACTCCCAGATTCCTTCGATATTTAGGAACCTGCCTGTGTCTTAATCTTCCAAGATTAATATTGTTGACATATATATCACCTGATGTGGGAGTTAACTCTCTAAGTAAGAGTTTGATAAGAGTAGACTTACCGGATCCGCTGTCTCCGACTATGAATACAAATTCCCCTTTCTTGACGGTTAAGCTGACACCGTTAAGTGCCGGCGAACCCGTCGCATAAGTCTTGGTGACATTGTCAAGCACTATGAGCTCATCTTCTGCCAACTGGCGTTGTTTCTTCTTCTTGATTAAAGCCAATTTCTTCTCTCCTTATATTTTATTCGGAATTAATACTCCAGTGTCTCCATGTAATTCATGTATTTAACAACCATGAGCGCTATCTTAAATGTGATCGCGTCTTCAAATACTCTAAGATCAAGTCCTGTCTGTTTCTGAAGCTTATCAAGTCTGTATACCAGTGTATTTCTATGAATGAATAACTGTCTTGAAGTCTCCGATACATTAAGGCTGTTCTCAAAGAACTTATAAATAGTCACAAGAGTCTCTTCATCAAATTCGTCCGGACCGTGACCGTCAAATATCTCTTTGATGAATAACTTACACAAAGGAATGGGCAACTGATATATCAATCTTCCGATTCCAAGCTCACTGTAAGCAATAATCATTCTGTCATCAAAGAATATCTTACCGACATCAAGTGCCATCTTTGCTTCCTTATATGAGTGGCTGACTTCTTTGATGTCTCCGACAACGGTTCCGTATGAAATCCTTATATCAGAGATACCGTTACCATCCATAAGCTTCTTATATGAATCACAATACTTATAGATATCTTCCTCATTCTCCGTATCTTCAAGTTCCTTAACCACAATAACGTTATTCTCATCTACGGCCGTGATAAAGTCCTTATTATTGGTTCCGAATCCGGTTCTCATGGATTCAAGAATTCTCGCGCTTTTGTCCTCATCACCTTCAAGGATAATAACAACACGTCTGACTTCAGGCTGAATGTGGAGTTTCTTGGCTCTGCTGAAGATATCAACAAGCAACAGATTATCAAGCAAAAGATTCTTAATGAAGTTATCTCTGTCAAAACGCTCCTTATAAGCCACAAGCAATCCCTGTATCTGGAATGCTGCGAGCTTACCGAGAGTATAGAGATCTTCTCCCTGACCTGCCACAATAAGTACGTATTCCGGCTGTCCTTCATCCATAACCTTAAAAAACTGTACTCCGCCAAGTTCCTGGCTGTCTGCGGGAGAACTGAGGAATTGAGCGGCCTGAGCACCATACTCTTCAAGTGCCGGATCTGAAGTTGCCACTGTCTTACCGTCAGTATCCACTACGCACACTTCAATACGCGCAATAGTCTTCAATCCGTCTATTGTACTCTGCAATACCTGATTAGAAATCATAGCTTCTCCATCCTTGCGTTGTTATTTTGCACAATTATCATTATGGCTTTCTGCCTCTTTTATTTATCAGAAGCACACATCTTCTATATTTTAATAGAATATAACAAAATAGTCCATAGTTTTTGCGGTGTTTTTTGTGCAATTTTATCTAAAACACACGATTCTTAAGTTCGTCATTTTGAACAAATGAGTGTTTCCGCATTAATTGCGCGATATTGCCACATTTTTCTCGCATTTAGCACGTTATGTGCGTATTCTGCACATTTTGTGCGTATTTCTCACATCGATTCGCAAGCAGTACATATATAATTGAATTAAAGATATGATTCTACAATATTCTAGCAGGAGGTTATATGTATCATGGACAATAATGACGTTGATTACATATCAATCGTCGCAGCCAACATACGACACTTGAGAAATTATAATGATTTCACACAGATTGAGCTGGCTCGAAGGGTAAATATGGACAGATCTGTCATTTCAAGACTGGAAAGTGGAAAGGGGAATCCGAATATACGACAATTGGAGATAATTGCTCCGGCTCTGAATACCAGCGTGTCATCTCTTCTGTCTGTTGAATATCTTCAACCGGATTTCTATGGACCGTCGTTGTCGGACACACACTAGTCTACACATCTTGTTCATATCGTCCGACCAGTCCCTTGGTAGACAATTCTTTAGCGGGGGGTATAGCAAAGGGAGTTGTAGGGGGATTCCTATCTTAAGACGGCCAATCTATAAGGCTGCGGTGGGAGCCGCAGCCTTATCAAAAACCTCGCAAATCAAAAAAAGCCCTATAATAGGGAGGATGCCAAGCACCTTTGGTGCTTGGCATTTATTATGAAAAAGTTTTATCTTGTTACTATCTTCACTATCATCTTATGGTATTAGTATACTTGCCAAAAGTGTACAAAAAGTACCAATGTTTTGAAAAATGTGAAAACTAATTATGAATAAATTGTAAACTCACGTTTTAATAATTCACTCTATTCCTATATTTCTGTCCTTCTGGGATTCATCCTGGGTATTGCTTCCAATAAATCTATGGTGTATTGATCCTTGGGATTGTTAAATACCTCTTCCGTATCTCCCGTCTCTACTATATGCCCGTGATTCATAACACCCACAACATCGGACAAATACCTCACCATAGACAGATCATGCGCAATAAACAAAATAGTTGTTCCGTACTTCTGCTGCAGTTGCTTAAGAAGATTGATTATCTGCGCCTGAATGGAAACATCAAGTGCACTTATGGGCTCATCCGCGATGATCAGATCCGGCTTAAGTATTACGGTTCTTGCAATTGCTATCCTCTGTCGTTGTCCGCCTGAGAACTGTCTGGGATAGCGATCTGCATAGCTTGGATTAAGTCCGACCTCTTCCATCATCTCATAGACCATATCTTTACGTTCTGCATCCGATGATGCAAGATGATGAATATCAACTCCCTGGGCTATAATATCAAATACTTTCTTACTGGGATTTAAGCTTGCCATCGGATCCTGAAATATCATCTGGATACCCGATGTGATCAGCTGTTTCTTCTCTTTATCAAGCTTACCCGTTATCTCCGTACCCTTAAATCTTATGCTTCCGCCTGTAGGGTCATATATTCTTATTATGGAACGACCGACAGTTGTCTTACCGCTTCCGCTCTCCCCCACAAGTCCGTATATCTGGCCCTTCTTTATCTCAAACGAGACATCATCCACGGCCTTAACAAGGCTCTTACCCTTGCCGAAATACTGTTTAAGTCCTTCTACCTTAAGAAGTGAATCCTGCTTACCATTTACAATATCCATGAACCCACCCCCGTTTCCATATCCGAGATTCGTTTTCTTAAAATCTCCGGAATCTCGACCTTGGCATTCTGCTTGGGATCATACAACCAGCTCGCCACATAGTGAGTTTTGCTTAACTTAAATATCGGCGGTTCTTCCTCATAATCTATAGGAAGGGCATTCTCATTTCTTACAGCGAAGGCATCTCCCTTTATAGGTTCGGATAAATCCGGAGGATTGCCGGGAATACTGTAGAGTTCATCCTCTTTCTTATCAACATTGGGTACCGATAAGAACAATCCCCAAGTATATGGATGAGCGGGTCTGAAGAATACATCTTCCGCAGTTCCCTTCTCTATTACCTTACCAGCATACATAACTGCGACATAATCCGCAACAGAAGCCACAACACCCAAGTCATGAGTAATATATATAACGGATAAACCTCTTTCTCTCTGTATGTTCTTAATAAGTTCAAGTATCTTGGCCTGAATCGTCACATCAAGTGCCGTTGTAGGCTCATCACATATAAGAACGTCAGGATTGCACGAAAGCGCAATCGCTATTACGACCCTCTGTCTCATTCCGCCTGAGAGCTGATGCGGATACTGCTTCATTCTCAGTTCCGGCTCATTGATTCCCACATGCGTAAGAAGCTTAATGGCTTCCTGCTTGGCATCTTTACGCGATATCTTCCTGTGAAGTCGCATGCCCTCCGTTATCTGCTTACCGATTGTCATTGTAGGATTAAGAATTGCAAGCGGATCCTGGAATACCATGGCAATCTTCTGTCCGTTAATATTCTTAATTATCTGCTTGGCAGATAATTCGGTAAGGTCTATGGTCTCCGTGGTTCCGTCGGGATTCTTATGGTTATACAGAATCTCTCCGCTGTCAATAATCGCGCCCTTGGTATTAAGAGCCATAACGGATTTGACTGTAACGGATTTGCCGCTTCCGCTCTCTCCGACTATCGCCAGAGTCTTACCCCTGATTAAAGACAGGTCGACCCCTCGTATTACATTGATCGTCTTCTTCCGATCCTTAAAAGAAACGGACAGATTTTTAATCTCAAGAATCAAATCTTCACTCACGATACAGTATCCTCCGTTCCTTTATCCAGAATATCTCTTAAACCGTCCGCTATAAGGTTAAAGCTCACTACAAGTGCGACAAATACCGTAACCGGAATAAGCACCATATAGGGATACAGAAGCATCGACTGGAATCCGGTATTGATAAGCGATCCAAGGGATGCCATGGGATCGGGTATTCCAAGTCCCATAAATGATAAATACGCTTCCAAGAAGATTGCCTGCGGAATCGACATCATTGCCATTATCACAATCTGACCCGCTACATTGGGAAGAATCTCTCTGAATATAATATAGAAATCAGAAGCTCCCATTGTCTTGGCTGACAGAACATATTCCATCTCTCTGAGTTTAAGCACCTGCGCTCTTACAAGTCTTGACATATTGATCCATCCGGCAAAAACAAGCGCAATTGTGATCGTGGTAAGTCCGGGTTTCATGATAAGCATAAGAAGTGTCACCAATACAACCGTAGGTATACCTTCCACTATCTCAAGTATTCTCTGAAGTATAATATCAAGCCAACCTCCGTAGTAACCTGATATGACACCGTAGACTATTCCGATCGTCATGTCGATTATAACTGCAAGGCAGGCTACATATAACGATACCTTGGTTCCCTGAAATACTCTTGTCCATAAATCTCTTCCGAGTATATCCGTTCCGAACCAATATCTGGCATTCGGCTTAATATGCTGATCCACAACGTTAACCGCATCGTATTCGAATTCATTAAGTGAGGGTCCGATAAGTGACAGCAACACGAGGAACAGAATGATCACAGTTCCTATGATTGCAGCTTTTTTGGATCCGATTCTTCTAACTATCTCTTTCATAATCTCTCACCTACAACCCATCACTGTGCCTGTCCGGATATTCGAATCCTGGGATCTATTATTCCGTATAACAGATCAACAATCAGCATTACCGTTATATAGAATGTACTGTAAATAAACATTATTGCTATGGACACGCTGAAATCATTGGACTGTACAGCCATGATAAACAGATTACCCAAACCCGGTATTGAGAATATGTTCTCAACAACAAGACTTCCCGTAATCAGTTCCACTAACATCGGTGCCATAACTGTTAATATTGGAATTAAAGAATTACGAAGTACATGCTTAAGCAGAATTCCGGTCTTGCTTACGCCCTTGGCCTTAGCCAGATCCACAAATCCCGAATCAAGTACCGATATCATCTCCGCTCTGGCATACCTTGCAATATTGGCCATAGGAAAGATCGACAAGGCAATACTCGGAAGTATGGTGGATGCTATCGGAGCATCCATCGAATACATAATCGGAAATAGCTTAAGTTTAAATGCAAGGAAATATAACAGTGCAAGTCCGAATACAAATGAGGGTATGCTTGAGCCTAACATTGAAAAAACCGACACAACAGGGTCAATGGCCTTACCGTGATTGACCGCTGAAATAATTCCTAAGATTATTCCCGCAACGGCACCTATGATCATGGCCTGAACTCCTATCCTTACCGTGATTGGAAGACGCAGAGCAAGAATCTTGGTTATCTCCATATTCTTCTGTATGTTATAAGATACACCGAAATCCCCTCTTAAGAGGTTGTACAAATACCTGAAATATCTCTCAAGTACAGGTCTGTCAAGGCCATACTTTCTGTATAAGGCATCTATCTGATCCTTCTTAAGATGCTGATCGTTAAATGGCGATCCGGGCATCAGATTAAACATAAGGAACATGATAAGTACGATTATAAGCATTGTAAAAACGGCCACAAGGACTCTTTTTGCTATGTAACGTCTCATATACAAGCCTTTCCGATTCTAAATTACAGGCAGATGATTAATATACCTGCTTTCCTTCAATCCAATTCATAATAACACGAATACTATGAAGCTCATAGGGGTCACAATTAAGCGGGTCTTTATCAAGAAGTATGAAGTTCGCTTTTTTGCCCTGTGCAATACTTCCGCTTACCGACTCTGTCTCAAGCTGATATGCACCTCCGTAAGTAATCGCCTTAAGCATATCGCTGACATCCACCTTCTCGGAAGGTGTCATCATATTCGTTGTTTTATTTCCGGGCATTCTTCTGGTCACACCTATCTCCGCTCCCTCCAAAGGCTTGGGAGTTGATACAGGCCAATCACTTCCCTGGGAGAGTATAACTCCTTTATCAAGCAAAGACTTAACTCTGTATTCTGCTTCGGCCCTCTCTCTGCCAAGATAAGGCAGGTCTTTGGATGCGTAGTATGAATGCTCATGGAAATGCCAATAAGTATTGATGCAAGCCGTAATTCCGAGGGCGGCAATTCTGCCACACTGGTCCTCATCAAGTACCTGAAGGTGAGTTAACGTGTCTCTAAGGCCCGTAACACCCGACTTAGTCGCTGCGTATTCAAGCGCATCTAATATCATCTCAGTGGCACCGTCTCCCATGGTATGAACGTGCACGGGTATTCCCATAAGTCTGGTCTTAAGTATCAGATCCTTAAGTTCGTTCTCCTCCCAGATTGGTTCACCTTTAAATCCCGGCATGTCGGCATAATCATCCTTAAGAAAGGCCGTTCTTTCTTCAACCACTCCGTCCATAAAAAGCTTAATGCCCTGAACTCCGAAATGGTAACCCGGATTGTTACGCTGCGCACTTACATAATCAAGCAACTCATCATAACTGTCACTCGGCATGCATTTAACGGTGACCTTCACCGTAAGTAGAAGTTTCCTCTCTTCATCCAGCTCCCTGTATGCCGCAATGATCTTCTTAATCTCATCAAGGCTGTTATAGCAAAGCGGCTCATGTATCATCTGAATACCGCGCGGTATTACTTTGTCCTGGAACTTAAGAATTGCTTTCTTATAATCATTTACATCCGTCTTGGGCATCAGTTTCTGAATCTCATATGCCGCTTCCTCACAGAAATATCCCGTAAGTTCTCCGTTATTGTCTTTAAATACGCCGTTTGCTTTAAGGCAACTGCTGTTTTCGGACAATCTTTGGCAGATAAAAGCATCATTCACCCACAACGAATGGCATCCGTCCGACTCCAATAATGCCGGAGTATCAGGGTATATCTCATCAAGAATATCCTTAAGATTACCGTTCTCACCAAAGCTATCTGTTGAGAAACCCTGCCCGTATACAAATGCGCATCTGTCGTGGCATGATTTGAATCTGCAGATTCTTTCATGGCAGTCTTTGTCGTCCTTTGCTCCTGATAAATCAATTCCCGAAAGCACTTTCTGAGCAAAAGAAATATGCGCATGTCCATCCGCAAAACCGGGGAGCAAGAAGCTCCCCGGTTGATTAATAACTTCAGTTTCTTCAGAGATATATTCACTAATCTCTTCTTTTGTTCCTACAGCGATTATTCTATCGCCTGCTACTGCTATGCCTTCAGAGATGCTTCCGTCTTCTGTGTATACTTTTGAAAAAATAACTGCTTCTGCTTTCATTTAATGATTATCGTATAATAATTACTTGTTGATAGTTGCATATCTATATACATAGCTTCCGAAAGGAGCAAACTTAACGTCTATTCCTTCTCTTATAAGGCTTGCCGAACTTACCTGATAAAGAGGAATGATTCCTACATTATCAAGACCGATCTGCTCAGCTTCACCATATGCCTCCGCTCTCTTGACCGGATCAGTTGCAAGCTCATTTGCTGCTGCATTGTCAAGCTTGTCATACTCTGCATTTGAGTAATGACCAAGATTATATTCATAATTAGTATTCAGAATATCTACGTACATAGAAGGGTCAATGTAATCTGCCATCCAGCTGCTGACAGTAAGGTCGAAATTACCTGCCTTCTGCTCATCCCAGCATGCCTCGTAAGGAACCTCTCTAAGTTCAATTGTAAGGCCCTCTAAAGTTCCTTCAAGTGAAGACTTAAGATACTGTGCTATATTCTTACTCGTAGGTACATCATCATAGAGAAGTTCAAGACTTATTGAATCTCCAAGTTCAGCCTTGGCACTTTCCCATGCTTCCTTAGCCTTATCTACATCATATCCGTTAGGATCCGTTACATTTACCTGTTCTCTGTAAGACTTGCCGTTAGCATCGAATGCAAAGCTTTCAGGAACAATATATCCTGTTGCCTTAGAGCCGTCCTTTAAGATGCTGTCAGCTATTTCTGTCTTATTAACTGCATATGCAAGTGCCTTTCTTAAGTTAAGATTGGCAAGATTCTTATTATCGTGGTTAATATATATGTACATAACCTGGGGTGAGAGCTGAGTATCAAGAATCTCACTGCCCTTGTACTGCTCCACAAGATCACCGCTTATTGTAACTACGTCTAGGCTTCCTGACTCATAAGCAAGTATTCCTGACTGCTGGTCCTTAACAGTGATAAATGTAAGTGAATCAACACTTATTGCATCCGCATTCCAATACTCAGGATTCTTAACAAGGCGAAGATCTCCGCCGCCTACTGTCCAACTGTCTACAACATAAGGACCGCTTGAGATAATGTCATCAACTGACTGACCGTATACATCACCGTGCTGCTCTGCAAATGCCTGCTCGACAGGTGCAAAACAAGGCATTGTAAGTATTGCATCAAAGAACGGTACTGCATGATCAAGTTCAACCTTTAATGTCTTATCATCAACAGCTGTTACACCGAGTGTTGCCAGATCTGCTCCTTCATAAGCAATAGCATCTGCGTTCTTGATTCCGGCTGCACCTGCGAACCATGCATATTCAGAACCTGTCTCCGGATTAACCAATCTCTGCCAGCTGTATACAAAATCTCCGGCAACAATCGGATTACCGTCAGAGTACTTGGCATCCCTTAAATGGAAGGTGTACTCTGTTCCGTCATCGCTTACATCAACGCTCTCTGCAAGTGCAAGGCGAATCTCCTTATCTGTCTGTTCATACAGTCCGTCCTGCATAGCTCTTACTACAAGGAAATCGCTGGGTGTATCAATCACGTTGTTATCAAGTGTCGATACATTGGCCTCAATACCTATATTGATATTGGATCCGCTTGCTGCTGCGCCGGCATCAGCCGCTACAGGAGCCGATGCATCACTGCCGGCAGACGATGAGCTGTTTGATGCAGTGCTTCCACAGCCGACAAGTACTGCCGCTGCTAAGAATACTGCTGCTGTACTTTTTATTAACTTTTTCATATTTCTCCTCCTTTATTTAATTCATACTATGTATATATGAATTATATGTTTTATACTTTTTACTCATTCTATAGCATGAATTAGTGCTTGTCAACACTTTATTTTCTGTTTTTGAAAAAATTTTCTGCACATTTTCTTCCGGAATCTGTGGCGCACAGTCCGCCTCTGCATGTACACAACAGATCATCCGACATACTCCTGCCCACTTCATCCGCCGTCTGTAAAACCTCATCGAAAGGAACTGTACATGCCGCTCCCATCATGGCCCACTGGGCATAGACCTGTGGCATTGATACTATAAATAACGTCCTTGCGGTACAAGGGGTACCCTGTCCTCCCGGAATCGGATCACACGGCCAGCCTATTGCTGCCTGTAATGTAAATGAGGCTGCATTCTCAATCTGTTCATCCGTTCCGTTAAGCATCTCAACTATTGCTGCAGCAGTCATGGCCGCACATACTCCGCACTCTCCGGCACATCCTATGATCTCACCCGTAGGTTCAGTCCTTGTATAAGCTATTGCGCCGAAGGATGCAGCAACAAACAAGCCTCTATACAGAGCTTCTTCATCAAGTCCGTATTCTTCTTTGACTGCCATTAATACTGAGAATAAGTATCCCGCTCCGTTACTCATCGGACCGGGTACATCAAGTACGTCCCTCATCTGTGCCTGGGCTGAATGCATATAGTGAATTGCCCTCTGTGTCACTCCGCTTACCAAGCGGCTTTCCTTCGATATCTTCTCCCATTCATTGTGATATATGGTTCTGAATGGATTAACAACCAGAAGACTCGGATCTTCATATAAGGCATTAATTCTTCTGTATAAAGCCTTGCCGACTACATTCTTCATATAGTCCGTTACTTCCTGCCTACTCCATCCTGATGCATCAACCTCATATTCAACTGCTTCTTCATACAGACTCTTATTCTCAGTCTCAGCTAACTTGCGCCATTCACTGACGCTGCTGTATCTCTGCGGCTTCTTCTTATCCGTAGTGGTAACGGGAAGTACAGGGGCAAGCACATTCACTTCCGTCTCTTCTATAATAATATCCTGCTTAATCGTATCCGGTCTTTCTTCTGTGGTAAACCAAACTACTCCTTTATAATCCGATGTTTCACCATCACTTAATTCTGTTGATATTCCTTCTGAGAGAATATTATATTTCTCCCTGACCGTCTTTGAGATTACTCTGTGCTTATCTTCCGTAACAGTGCCCTTACAAAAAACAAGAATGGTCCAAGTATCTCCCTTAGATAAATACTTAAAACCATTAACCGACACCACCTCTATCATTCCGCCACCTGTTGAATTGCTTATCATGGTAATAAAACGGCCGGAACTGCCGGTAAGTACGTATTTCATTGCATTTGGATGTTTGCTTCCCTTAAGATCCACATGCTCAAACTTGTATGAAATTCCTTTTGCATCCAAAGTCTTCTTGATATCAAAAAAACCCGGTGCATCGGGAAGGTTGCCGTATGCACCGTTTAACATGCCTAAATCTTCGTTCATCTGACCGAATCCGTCAGAGAAAGACCCTTTCTTATCTAACAGAATCTCTATTCCGGTCACATCCTCTCCCAACATGGAATGAGCAATGTAACCGGCTCTGCATGGACCTGACATGTGTGAACTTGATCCCGGATTGGATATGGGACCGAATACATCATTATAAAATTCAGGATATATATCTACACTCATCTTATTCTCCGGATTTATTTGCTGATTCACCATTCTTGGAATAATAATCATCAAGAGCTGACTTAATAGCTTCTTCTGCAAGAACCGAGCAATGCATCTTGTAATCCGGAAGACCGTCAAGCGCTTCGGCAACAGCTGCATTTGTAAGTTTCATTGCTTCCGATACGGGCTTACCCTTAATAAGTTCCGTCGCCATCGAACTTGAAGCTATAGCGCTTCCGCATCCGAATGTTTCAAACTTTACATCCTCTATAATTTCATCATCATTAATCTTAAGGTACATCTTCATGATGTCTCCGCATTTGGCATTACCAACTTCGCCAACTCCGTCTGCATCCTCTATCACACCCACATTACGGGGGTTGCGGAAATGTTCCATAACCTTCTCACTGTATAGTGCCATTTGTTTTCCTCCTATATATCTGTTTCTCTTCTATAATATAAACTGTTTCTTGCCTGCCATGAGATCTCTCCATATGGGCGAGAAACTTCTGAGATATTCAACCACCTCTCCCACAGAGCTTATTATTGTCTCAACGTCTTCATTCGAAGTGTCTTCACTAATACTTAATCTAAGGGATCCGTGTGCCACATCATGAACCCTTCCTATTGCTAACAATACGTGACTCGGATCAAGTGAACCTGATGTGCAGGCACTTCCCGATGAGGCCTGTATTCCCTTATCATCAAGCAAAAGCAGAAGAGACTCACCTTCTATACCCTCGAAGCAGAAGTTAACATTGCCGGGCAATCTGTGGGAAGCATCTCCGTTAATTGCCGAATGCGGAATCTCAGACAGCCCCTGTATAAGCTTATCTCTCTTAGCTGCAACAGATGCCATCTTCTCAGAGATATCTGTTACCGCTTCCTTCAAAGCCTCCGCCATAGCGGCAATACCTGCAACATTCTCAGTACCGGCTCGCCTGCCTCTCTCCTGCGCGCCGCCTTCTATAAGGTTATATACCGGCACACCCTTTCTTACATACAGGAATCCCACACCCTTAGGTCCATGGAACTTATGAGCAGATGCGGACAGCATTCCGATATTGTCTTCATCAACATTAACCGGAATATGAGCCATTGCCTGAACAGCATCCGTATGGAACGTCACTCCCTTTGACTTACATATCTCACCGATCTTACGAATCGGCTGAATCGTTCCAATCTCGTTGTTGGCATACATTATCGTAACAAGGCATGTATCTTCTCTTATCGCTGCCTCAACCTCTTCAGGTCTTATAAGTCCGTCCTCATGTACGTCAAGAAGCGTGATTTCAAATCCCTCTTCTTTAAGCCTATTAAGCGTGTGCAATACGGCATGATGTTCAAATGCCGAAGATATGATATGTTTCTTACCCTTTCTTAGACCAAAGCGTGCCGCTGATGTTATGGCTTGATTATCCGCCTCACTTCCGCCGGATGTAAATATTATCTCACCCGGATTGGCACCTATGACAGATGCAATATCTGCTCTTGCCTGCTCCAATACTTCCTTGGCTTCCTGTCCGATAGAGTATAAGCTTGACGGATTGCCATAGGTCTGCTTCATAACTTCAGTCATCCTGGCTATTGCCGCCTCACTCATTGCTGTTGTTGCTGCATTATCTGCGTATATCATCAATAATACTCCTTTCCTGTTCATGTGACTCATATTATATTTCCTATTCACCTACTGTGTCAATAGGTTTTACTTGATTTATTTATTTGCCTTGCGGTATAATAGTTGAAACGCGCAATAATCACGACTTAAGAGGGAATAAAACATGATATCTACAAGAGGACGCTACGCCATTCGCGTCATGATAGATTTGGCAAACAATGATAACGGTAAATATATACCGCTTAAAGATATAGCTGCAAGACAGGAGATATCAAAGAAATATTTGGAGATCATAGTCAAGGATATGGTGGCAGGCGGGCTTGTATGTGCTGCCAGCGGCAAAGGCGGAGGATACAAACTCTGTCGTAAGCCTGAGGAGTATACAATCTGGGAGATTATTGAACTCATGGAAGGTACTATGTCATCGGTAGTATGTCTTGCTGATCCCAAATACTCATGCCCCAAGAAGGGATCCTGCAGCACTCTGCCTATGTGGGAGGAGTATGACAAAGTTATCCGCGATTTTTTCCTTAGTAAGAAACTTACGGATCTGTTGTAAAACAGTCAGAACTTATATGATATCGTATTAACAAAAACAGGAGAGATGAATACCATCTCTCCTGTCTTATTATATTGCTTTATTATACTCAGTCTATCAAGCCTTGCCATCTGAACCAAGAACGTTAACGATCTTATGAGCAACCATATCCTTAACAGCCTGTCTTGCGGGCTTAAGGTACTGACGAGGATCAAAGTGATCAGGATGCTCAGCGAAGTACTTACGGATGTTACCTGTCATAGCAAGACGGATATCTGAATCGATATTGATCTTACATACAGCAAGCTTAGCTGCCTGACGTAACTGCTCCTCAGGGATACCTACTGCATCAGGCATGTTACCGCCGTACTGGTTAACCATCTTAACGAACTCCTGAGGTACTGATGAAGAACCATGAAGTACGATAGGGAATCCGGGAAGTCTCTTAATGCACTCCTCAAGTACGTCGAATCTAAGCGGAGGAGGAACAAGGATGCCGTCTGCATTTCTTGTACACTGAGCAGCTGTGAACTTGTATGCACCATGTGATGTACCGATGGCGATTGCAAGTGAATCACAACCTGTCTTGTCTACGAACTCCTCTACTTCTTCAGGACGTGTGTAAGCTTCCTTACCTGCTTCTACAACTACCTCATCCTCGATACCTGCAAGTGTACCAAGCTCTGCCTCAACAACTACGCCGTGGGCATGAGCGTACTCAACAACCTGCTTGGTAAGAGCTATATTGTCTTCGAAAGACTTAGATGATGCATCGATCATGACAGATGTGAATCCGCCGTCGATACAACTCTTACATAATTCGAATGTATCACCGTGATCAAGGTGAAGAGCGATGGGAATCTGAGGATTCTCTTCTACAGCTGCCTCTACAAGCTTCACAAGATATGTGTGATTAGCATAAGCACGAGCACCCTTAGATACCTGAAGGATAACAGGGCTGTTAAGCTCGCCTGCTGCCTCTGTGATACCCTGAACGATTTCCATGTTGTTTACATTGAAAGCACCTACGGCATAACCGCCATCATATGCCTTCTTAAACATTTCTGTTGTTGTAACTAATGACATATAAATACCTCCGTTAATTATTTACATATGACATGCGCTCCTTGGACACTTCGCCCGGATGACCATGTCGAACGCTTTAATTATATAACAAAGACTTCTAAAAGAAAATAATTTTTTACGGTACCATTATGGTAAGAGCCTTGTTTTCATTGGTTATGTTAACCGAAATGTGATCTCCGCCGTACTCGCCGTCCAACGTCCAGGCCACAGGTGCATCACTTAATAATTCTATCTTACTTGCCTTGACGGAAGTAATGATGTTGGTATTAACTTCCTTAGCCGCAATTGCATCCGACAGTACAACATAATCAAGGGGACTTAACGGTTTCTTGACTAAAGTCATCTCAAAAATACCGTCATCAAGCAGTATCTTCTTACCCGTAATGTTCTTGAATCCACCGACAGATCTTGAATTGGTGATCATACCAAAAAGATAATCATCCTCCAACTCATTATGCGATCCTTTCTCATCCGTATATGATATTCTGCAGTGATACGAAGTGACAGTGGAGAGTCGCTTAGCTCCTTCTATTATATATGCCATGTGCCCGAGCATATTCTTCATATGCTGGTCCGTATCGTAAGATACGTCGGTAAACATTCCGAATGCCGCAACATATACGAAGTAGTCATTATTAAAACGCCCTACATCACAGTCAAATTCTCTGCCTTCCATAGCTACGGTAGCAGCCTTCTTCATTGAACTCGGAATTCCGAGACTGCCGGCAAAATCATTCGTACTTCCTGCCGGAATATAACCTATGGGAATCTTCTCTCCGGATTCCATCATTCCGCTTACTACTTCATCAAGAGTTCCGTCTCCTCCGCTGCATACAATTAGAGAAAAGCCGTCATCTCTCTCGATTACGGCTCTCTTAGCATCTCCACTGTATTGAGTCGGGTAGGCTTCCACTCTGTATCCCGACTTGACAAATCTGTCAATCATATCAAGCAGATTACTCCTTACCCTTCCTCTTCCTGACATGGGATTGTAGATAAAAAGCAATCTTCTTAAATCATTATCCATAAGCTTATTTACCGCTTAGGTACTTATCTATTCCTTCGATAGCGGCATCCTCATCAGAACCTTCTGCAATGGCCGTGAGTTTCTCTCCCGCATCAAGACCAAGACTCATCATGCCCATGATACTCTTGGCATTGACCTTCTTGCCACCTGTTTCCAAATATATACTGCTGTCATACTGACTTGCTACCTGTACAAGCATAGCAACAGGCCTGGCCTCAAGGCCGTTCTCAAGCCTGATGGTGATCTCCTTTTTCTTCATAATCTCCTCATTGCTATCCCGTGGGACCCAACCGCCGGGATATCTCCTTTCTTATCTTCACCCATTATATAGGAAGAAGTACGTTCTTTCAAGACGAAATAAAATTGCCGCAGTAATCTAGCCGTGAATACGTTCTCTGTCCGCAAGTTCACTCAGCCTTCTGAGTCTGTGATTGACTCCGCTCTTGCCCAAAGGCGGATTAAACACCTTGCCAAGCTCAGGCAAAGTAGCGTCTGGATATTCAAGTCTTATTAACGCCATCTCCTTAAGATTATCCGGAAGGCTGTCCAGTCCACAGGTATCTCTTAAGTACTCAATATCCTCTATTTGTCGTGCTGCCGCATTAACGGTCTTGGTAATATTGGCCGCTTCACAGTTCACTCTTCTGTTAACTGTACCGCGAACCTCTTTGACTATTCTGTCATTCTCCATCTCCATAAGAGCAACATGTGCTTCGCATATGCCCAGGAAATCGACTATAGATTCACCTTCCTTGATATATACAACATAGCGGCTCTTACGTTCCACTATCTTGGCTTCTAATTCAAAGTCACTTAAAACTTCTGTCAATTGAGAAGCCTGTGCCATAGTATCACATACTATCTCAAGATGGTAACTTCCCTTGGGATCGCTCATGGAGCCTCTGCATAAATATGCTCCTCTTAGGAATGCTCTCTTACAGCATGACTGCTTAAGCAATACCTGACTTACCGGACCGTTGATAATCTTAACCGCACCTGAAGCATCCATTAATCTTAAGCCTTCAAGCAAAGCCTTAAGCTTATCATCACTGACGGATTCACTCGCTTCTATATCATATGTCTTCTTAAGCAACACACCAAATTTATTTAAGGCGTCTTCATTATCGGTATCAATATCCACCGATTTAAATCCGCCGGGCTTAAATGATATTCTGCCGCCGAATTCAATCATTGCAGCCAATTCAGCCAACTGACAATGTCTGGCCGAACTGACGGATTTGCTCATCTCTTCTTTGACTTTGGATGAAAATGACATCTACTGATCCTTCACATCTCTATGGCTTAATGACAGACCATAGTCTCCTTTGTCTTTTAATCTGGCGTATATCTCACGCGCCAGAGTGACAGATCTGTGCTGACCTCCCGTACATCCTATGGCAATAACAAGCTGATACTTGCCTTCATTGACATAACCGGGAATTAAGAAACTTAACATATCTTCCAATTTATCCAGGAATTGCGTGGCTTCCGCAAACGACATGACATAATCATGAACCGGATCATCATTACCGGTCAGATGCTTAAGTTCATCTATATAGAAAGGATTAGGCAAGAATCTTACATCGAATACCAGATCCGCATCCGCAGGGATACCGTTCTTAAATCCAAACGAGACTATATTGATCATAAGACTGTTATAGTTCTCACCCGTTACAAATATCTTATCAAGCTCTTCTTTAAGATGACGAGTTAGAAGATTGGAGGTATCAAAGACATAGTCTGCCTTACTCTTAATGACTTCCAGAATCTTTCTCTCTTTGCGGATTCCGTCCTCCACTCTGTTATCCGGAGGTGATGCAAGAGGATGGATACGCCTGGTCTCTTTGTATCTCTTAAGAAGAGTTGCATCAGAAGCATCCATGAATATAATCTCATAATTGTAGCCGTTATCTTTAATCGCGTTAAGAGCAGTCACGGCGTCATCAAAGTTCTGATCCGCTCTGACATCAAGACCCAAAGCCACTTTCTGAATCTCGCTGTTGGGTGTGGCAATAAGTTCAACGAACTTATCTATAAGAGGAACAGGCAGATTATCAACACAATAAAATCCTATGTCCTCAAGCATCTTCATGGCGGTTCTCTTACCGCCGCCGCTCATTCCCGTGACGATTACAAATCTCATCAGAACTCTCCTAAGAATACAACCTCCGGTTCTAATCTGACACCGGTGTCAGCATATACTTTCTCTCTTACTTCGCATATCAATCTGTATATATCCGTCGATGTAGCCTTGCCCTTATTTATCACAAACCCGGCATGCTTATCCGATACCGCGGCATCACCAACGGAGTATCCCTTAAGACCGCTCTCTTGTATGAGTGCCCCGGCATAGAAACCTTCCGGACGCTTAAATGTAGAACCTGCGGAAGGATACTCAAGGGGTTGCTTATCTCTTCTCCGTCCGTTGTAATCCTTCATCAAAGCCTCTATCTTATCGTGATTGCCGACATTAAGCTTAATAATCGCCGATAATACAATATAAGGCTTGTCTTTGATGATACTGTGCCTGTATCCGAAATCCATCGCTTTATTATCAAGTGTTATGACTTCTGATCTGTCGCAGTCATAGACGGTTACAGTCTTAATAAAATCCTTCATCTCTCCGCCGTAGGCTCCGGCATTCATACAGAGTGCTCCCCCAAGAGACCCCGGAATCCCGGAAGCAAATTCAAGACCCGTAAGAGAATTATTAAGTGCCGTTGATGCAATCTTGCCAAGCATCACACCCGCATCGGCGCTTATAACATCACCGTCAACGGTAATTTCGGTCATTCCTGTTGTATCTATGACAAGACCTTCATAGCCCGCATCGGACACAAGAATATTACTGCCGTTGCCTATAACCGTATAATCCGCATCTTTTGCATTCTCACCAAGCATCGCAAGCAAAGCGATTAGTTCATCGACATCATTAATCTTAACGTATCTGCTTGCTATACCGCCTGTCTTAAATGTTGTGTGATTATACATAGGCTCATCCCTAAGGATACGATCTTTAGGGATGAGCTTATCTAATTTGTCATCTAATGTTATGTTCCACATATATGTGTCTAGTCTATTTATCCAGTACGAGGAAAGCTGCACCGTATATTCCCGCATCATTGCCAAGCTTAGCTAATGCAAACTTCGCACCTTTGGCACCGGGGAATACATATTTATCAAAATACGGCTCCATATATTCTATTACTACTCTTCCTGCCTTGGATACACCGCCGCCTATTACAAAGATTTCGGGATTAACCACATCCGCTACGGCAGCAAGTCCTTTGCCAAGATATTCGCCGTAAATATTCGCTACTTCGATTGCCAGCTCATCTCCTGCCTTAACAGCGTCCCAAACATCCTTGGCTGTTACTTCGCCCTCACGCAAAACGCTGTCTTTGCTGGAATCGGCAAGTTTCTTCTTGGCAAGTCTTACAACACCCGTTGCCGAAGCATACTGCTCTAAGCATCCGTGTCCCTTACATCCGCAGGCTTCCGTCTCATTATCCTCAAGATGGATATGTCCTATCTCTCCGCCTGCACCTGTTGCTCCGTTAACTATCTTGCCGTCTACGATTATTCCACCGCCTACTCCGGTTCCGAGTGTAACGGCTACAACATTGGAATAACCTTGTCCGCCGCCTCTCCACATCTCACCGAGTGCTGCGACATTGGCATCGTTACTGGTCTTAACCTTAATACCGGTCAACTCCTCAAGTTCAGTATTGACATTGATATCTTTCCATCCTAAGTTAACTGCCACGATGACAGTTCCGTCACTCTTAACGGGACCCGGTACACCTATTCCGATTCCTACAACATCTTTCTTGTCAATATCGTCCTTAGCCAACTTAACCAGGATGCTGCCTGCGATATCGCCGATGATATTAACGCCCTTGTCTTCAGTTCTTGTAGGGATCTCCCATTTATCCAGAAGTTGTCCTTCAGTATCAAAACAACCTAGTTTAACCGTTGTACCGCCTACATCAACACCAAATACTACCTTACTCATAATTACTCCTCAACTTTATCAGTCTTCCTCTTCCCTCTTCTCAGCCAATGACTTCTGTACTCTCTCATACAGGGCCTGTGCTGCATTGTATCCCATCTTCTTCTGTCTGTGGTTAATAGCCGCAGACTCACATATTATAGAGAGATTACGTCCGGGTCTGATGGGAATGTTGTGACATACCACTCTGTTGCCCAGATACTCTATATACTCTTCTTCAAGTCCGAGTCTGTCATAATCCTTGTCCTTATCCCACTCTTCGAGTCTGATAACAAGATCTATTCCCTGTGATTCCTTGACACTCGACACACCGAACAGACTCTTAACATCGACTATGCCGATACCTCTAAGTTCAATAAAGTGCTTAGTAATATCAGGTGCCGTAC
This sequence comes from uncultured Lachnospiraceae bacterium, assembly GCA_902778165.1. Lineage (GTDB taxonomy): Bacteria > Bacillota > Clostridia > Lachnospirales > Lachnospiraceae > Colinaster. Next base: position 62,505 of record CACYWQ010000005.1, on the reverse strand, counting down.
CGATAAGTGTCTCATCAGATACCTTACGGATCTCAACAACGTCATCCGTTACAAGTCTGTGTCCTCTCTTGATAAGCTCAAGCGCCGCCTCAGATTTACCGATTCCGCTCTCACCCGTAATCAAGAGTCCCTCACCAAATACATCAACAAGCACGCCGTGAACGGAAATCATCGGAGCAAGCTTAACATTAAGCCATCTGATAATCTCAGCGGTGTATGCCGATGTCGCCTTCTTAGTCATAAGAAGCGGTATACCGTGCTTGATTGCAGTCTTCTTAAACAATGCATTAGGCTGTAACTCTCTGCAGAACACGATGGCCGGTGTCGGGTATGATAAAAGCTGCTCAAAAACTTCCTTCTGCTTGGTCTTGGGAAGACTCTCCATATATGAATATTCCACATAACCTATAATCTGCAGCCTCGTAGATTCATAATGCTCGAAATATCCGGCTAACTGAAGCGCCGGTCTGTTGATATCCGGCTGGGTAATCTTAATCTTTCTGATATCAATCTCGGGAGTAAGATTCTCCAATTTACTGTGTTCAATAATGTCTGCCAATTTTACACTTGCCATAATGTAGTCTCCATTCCGGGCAACAGCCCTTCTGCCCACTATTCTATCACATCCCCATGGAAAAATGAATATACTGACTGTGCCTGTCTGGCGTTGATTCCCTTAACCGCCTTAAGGGACTCGACCTCCGCGTTTCGTATATCCTCAATACTGTCAAATGCCATCATAAGACTCTTACGACCGGCCGGTCCTATACCCGGTATCTCATCAAGTACAGAGTGTACCTGATCTTTGCTTCTTAAGCTTCTGTGGTATGTTATGGCAAATCTGTGAGCCTCATCCTGTATTCTTGTTATTAATTTAAATCCCTCTCCCGTTCGATCTATAGGAAGTTCAACATTATTGTAATACAGACCTCTTGTGCGGTGATTGTCATCCTTGACCATACCGCAGACGGGAATATTAAGCTTAAGCTCATCAAGCACTTCAAGCGCTATTCCCACCTGACCTTTACCTCCGTCCATCAGCAGAAGATCCGGGAACTTGGTAAAGCTTCCGTACTCTGTATCCTCACCTTTGTTCTCAAGTTCTTTTCTCTCTTCCATTCCGTGAGTGAATCGCCTTGTAAGGACTTCCTTCATGCAAGCATAATCATCCGGTCCGGCAACTGTCTTGATCTTAAACTTACGGTAATCACTCTTCTTAGGTCTTCCCTCTTCGAATACAACCATGGATCCGACATTCTCAAATCCTGAAGTATTGGATATATCAAAGGCTTCCATTCTGCTAAGTCCCTTGATACCGAGAATCTCTTCTATTTCTTTGACCGCACCTATGGTGCGTCCTTCTTCTCTCTTAATCCTTTCCTTATCCTTATCCAAGATCAGACCGGCATTAGACTCGGCAAGCTTTATAAGTCTTGCCTTCTGTCCTATCTTAGGAACTATGATATGTACCTTATTACCTCTTTTTGATGTCAGCCAGTCCTCTATAAGCTCTGAATCCGACAGTTCGCACGGAAGGTACAGTTCCTTGGGTATGTAAGGCGTGCCTGTATAGTACTGTTTTATAAAACTGCCTATTATTTCCTCACCCGTACTGTCGTCATCAGTCTTAAGGAAAAAATGCTCCCTTCCGATCATTCGCCCGCCTCGGATAAAGAATACCTGAACGACCGCATCAGATGCCTTATGAGCAAGACCTACTATATCCCTGTCTTCTCCGTCTGTATGCTCAATCTTCTGTTTCTGAGCAACCTGCTTCACGCTTTCAAGCAGATCTCTTATTGCCGCGGCTCTCTCATAATCCATCGCCTCTGATGCCTGTGTCATGTCACTTTCAAGCGATGTGATTATCGGTGCATAATTACCGTTAAGGAATTCAAGCGCCTGCTCAACCCTTGCATTGTACTCTTCCTTGGTCACCTCTCCCTGGCACGGTGCCATACATCTGCCCATATGGTAATTCAGGCAAGGTCTGTCCGTCACTTTTTTGCCGTATGTCACTTTGGCGTTGCAGGTACGCAACTTATACAACTTGTTAATGAGTTCTATCGTGTCCTTGACTGATCCCGCTGATGTATAAGGGCCGAAGTATCTGGACTTATCCTTCTTCATCTCTCTTGAGAACATGATGCGGGGATAATCTTCGGCCGTTACCTTGATATACGGATATGTCTTGTCATCCACCAGCATCGTGTTATACTTGGGACGATGTTCCTTGATGAGATTATTCTCAAGTACCAGAGCCTCGAGTTCCGAGTCCGTGACGATATACTCAAAATAAGCTATCAGCCTTACCATCCTGTCTATCCACGGACCTCTTCCCACATTTTCACGAAAATAAGACCGTACTCTGTTGTGCAGATTAACGGCCTTACCTACATATATCACGTCATCATTCTTATCATGCATGATATACACTCCCGGTGACTTGGGCAGCTTATTCAGTTCTTCCTTTATATCGAATCCTGCCATCTACTGTATTATATCTTAGTGTTCACACCGTTGACATTGACATTCTCATTATCATCCATCGGGATCACGAGACACTTCTGGTCTCCGATGACCTGAGATCGTATCTTAAGCGCCTTCTCAGGCTTAACACGTACTACGACATCATAGGTCTTCACGTCATCTCCCGATATATTCTCTGCTTCCATACGCTTGATCTCGGTCTTAAGAGATGCCACTTCCTTGACAAGTTCCTTCTTTTCGCGCTCTTTGGCATTCTTCTCAAGTTCCTTATTATCTATGAGATTGGCTGCTTCAGGAAGCTCATCCGCAAATTCCTCCAACACGACTTCCTTGATGATACGCGCAGGTTCTCCCTCTATACCGTTCTCATCCAGAACTTCATCTATCGTAGTCGCATCTAAAGTTACGCTTATTCCGACACCGCCCGTGGCTTCTTTTTCCTCTATCCTGTTATTTAAGCTCTCCTGTATTCCGATAAGAGCTTCCTTACTCTGTTCTTCATCTGTACCATAGGCTCTCTTAACTATTGCAGTGAATACCTTGCGCTGCTCAAAAGCTGTGCGCTTGGGACCGCATCCCAGTACATCCTCTATAAATTCCGCATGCGAATCCTTGGCATCACGTACAAAATAATCAACCTTATGAATGTCCGCACTTCTGTCATCGAATGCAGGGAATAAGAATCCGAGATCCGGTACACCGACGACCCAGTCTCTTATCCTCGCACCGATCTTGTTCTCTTCAGGCTTATATCCGAGACCCGGCTTGGAGAGTGCCACAGGACACACGGATACAAGAAGATACTCATATACTTCATCCGATTCACCGGTCTTTAAGTTATCCGATGTCTTATCCGGGATATCGTATACATCATGGAATACGAGGATCAGGTAATTACCGACATAATTGTATCCGTCTATGATAAGGTCATAGAGTCTGTCAAGAAGATCTTCATTATCGAGCGCAGATGCCCTGAGTCCGTAAAGAAACTGCTGCTTACCGCCGGGCTGTTCTTCTTCCGTGGGAAAGTCAAGTTCAAGAATATTATTCCCGATCGTTCCCGTCAGAGTTTTCTTGGCGATCTCCATGAACTTGAAGAATTCGTCCTCCTTAAGATTAAGGAAGTTCTCATTAAGTTTAAGCACCTTATTATGATTGGCATCCACATAGCATCCCGCCATACGTCTTATGGTGCAGGATTCTTTCTTATATCTCTTCTTTAATTCAAGTACGTCTTTCTTATTCATCAGTTGTTTCCTTTCATTAAGATCAAGCATTGTTATGATACCACTTTTTCGCTTGTTTTTCGACAAAAAAAGAACCACCCGTCCGATGTTGTCCTCTGACAGATGGTCCTTGATCCACTCTATTGATTCCTGTTCTTCTCAACATATCTGGCGGCGCTGTCCATATCCTTGACGAATACACCCTTGTAACCGTCTCCTAACAGAGCTTTGAGTTGTTTTAGCTTCTCAGAAGAATCCGAGACCGCTATGACGACCGGCATATCCTCAGGCTCATTCGACTCCTCTTTGGGTTCGTTTGCCTCTATCAAAGAACGGTTTAGATATCTCATCAACAGCTCTTCGAGATCTTTGTAGATGACCGGTTTGCTTAAGTAATCCGTAAACCCTTCACTTATATAACTGTCACGTGCACCCACTATAGCATCAGCTGTCAGTGCTATTATCGGGACTCCTTCTGCAAGTTTTTCTTCTTTGATCACCTCCAGAGTCTGTACTCCCGACATACCGGGCATCATCTGATCGAGGAATATGAGATCGAAGTTGTTCCCTCCCTTTAGCATTTCAAGGCATTCTTTGCCGGATTCTGCTGTTGTTACCCTGATCTTCGTATCCGTAAGCAGCGCCCCTATGACCTCAAGATTCATTTCATTATCATCGACTATCAAAACTCTAGCCTTAGGCGCAATGAGCGAAGGCCTGTATTCCTCTTTATTCTCCTGCAGCCTTGACAGATTATCCGCAAGATCTCCGACCGGTGTGGAATCGACAACAGCCTGCTTCATCTTCGCGGTAAATGTGGTTCCTTTGCCGTATTCACTCGATACACCTATGCTTCCGTCCATCATCTTGACTAAGCGCATCGTTATATTAAGTCCTAATCCCGTTCCTTCGATATTCCTGTTCTTATCTTCTTCCAGACGCTGGAACGAACCGAAGAGCTTGCCCAGATCTTCATTTTTAATACCGATACCCGTATCGGCAACAACTATCTGCAGCATCTGTGTATTCTTTTCATAATATACATCCACGCTCACGCTGCCTTCATGTGTATATTTGATCGCGTTATTAACAAGATTAAGCATAACCTGACGGACTCTTATCTCATCTCCTAAAAGGACCGAAGGTATATCCTTGGAAACTTTAAGGTCAAATCTAAGCCCCTTATCCTGCGCCTTCTTCATTGTCATATTGACCACGTCATTCATTACTGAAGCAAAACCATACTCTACAGGGATGAGTTCCATCTTACCCGATTCGATCTTGGACAGGTCCAAGATATCATTTATAAGCGACAGGAGTGTCTTGCCGGCACTCTGTATGTCGAGAGCGTATTTTCTGACTTTGTCGCTGACATGTTCCCTTAGGATCATCTCATCCATACCTATTATGGCATTCATGGGTGTCCTTATCTCATGAGACATATTGGCAAGGAAATCACTTTTGGCCTTGTTGGATGCATTGGCTGCATCCTTCTCCAGTTCCAGCACTCTCCTCTCATATGAGGCCTTCTGTTCCTCAAGCCTCATCTCTTCCATACGTTTCGAATAGCCATGCTCATTCTTGTAACCCACATAGTATATCGCAGAGATCATGGCAAAAATGAGGATACATATGACGATTATGACTATACGCTGACTCATCACCTCTGCATACAGCGAGCGGTCACTTACCACCATAACGACATCCCAGTCATTAACTATCCTGTTCACATAGACTGTGCTCTTCTCTCCTTCCCAGGTATAAGAAAAGCTTCCGGAGCCTGCTTCTCTTATAGCACTTAAGAATGCCTCTCCGCCTTCGATCTCACGTATATCCGTCCCCTTTTTTTCTTCATTCCTGTGAGCTATGATAAGACCATTTTCATCAATGACAAAGCCATTACCCTTACCGGACACAGTCAGTTCTTTCATCATATCCTGTATTCCCTGAAGCTGAACATCAAGTGCTATTACACTCTGTTTGTCCGGAAGAAGCCTGCAGGCGGATATGATCAGATTTCCTGTCTGCGCATCTATATAAGGATTCGAGAAAACAACCTCCCCTCCCGCTTCCTTCGCTACTATGAACCAGTCTCTTGTCTTGGGATTATAATCTTCCGGCGGTTCCCAGTTAAGTCCGTCCGTGTATTTGCCCATTATAAAACCATATATGCCCGTATAATTCTCGTCAAACTGCTCCATCACGTTGACTGTTTCATCAACAAGAAATTCATGAATCCTTGCAGATGTTGTTCCGCTTATCAACATATGATGTACCGAGTCTCCGGCGACATGCAGCACATTCTCGGCCGTATTTAAATGGTTGTTGATCATGGCAGATACGGTAAGTATCCTGTCCTCCATTACTGCATTGGAATTGGATACCGCAACCCTGTACATCAACGATGAGACATATACGATCATTACTGTCATGAATATAAACAACAGTATGATTGGTATGAGCATTCCGCTTTTTTTGCGTTTTTTCTTATTTCCGATCACCTTATCCGTTTCTGTCATTATGCTTTCCTTTCATGCCTGCTTACGACATGTTTCACACACCCGGCAAACGATCATTACTCAATCGTATAGTATTCCTCCGGTACTTCGATATCGGTTATTCCCATGTAACGTCCTGGGTCTCCGAAGATATATGTATCCTGATAGATAAGGAATATATTATCCGATCTTACTCCGGTAGCGGAATCTGTATAACCTGAACCGTTCCAGTCCACGCCGGGAGAGAATACACTGTACGCCTTGGCCAGATCCTGAACATTGTCCAGTTCACTCTCTCCCAGGATAACATTCCTTGCATGCTCGGCAAGCCCCGCGGAGACAGTAAAGCCGTATGAATATGTCCATGTTCCGAAGCGCCCTGCGCCACCATTAGCCACAACCGCCTTTTCAACCTCTGCCGTTATCTCCTTAAAATCACCTGATGCCCCGGTAATATCCATATCCAAAGCTCCGGGATATCCCATAAGGGGAGAAGGGAGATCTGCTTCGATAAAATATCCTCCGCATTCCATAAGGCTTTTGATAAGCGGTTCCGTGTGCGCGTCATTGGTACAAAAATATGCGGAATTCTGTCCGTATTTGGCTACCCATTGCGGAGCATGCTCCAATATGTAACTCTGTGCGCCCGGAACTCCGACCTCAGTCGTCGGATCAGGAGCCTCTTCCATAACAAAAGTCATTCCGAATTCCTCACAGGCAGCTTTCATGATTGCTACCTGCCTTGAAACCGACTCATACGAAAGATGTCTCGGAAACGAAATATGAACAAACGTATCACAGCCAAGCTCGTGTGCAGTATGTATCATCAGATAGCCACGGCTGATAAAATCATAATTGACTACCAGATTCGCGGTTTGTCCTATATCAGAAAAATCTTCATAAGCCTCTCCTGCGATACATATGATGTCAGGTCTCAACTCATGTATCTGTCTGAATGCTTCCGTTGTCCCATCAACTGCCTGATTGACAATGATAGCCTTCATATCCGGGTCTTCGGCAAGGCCGACTATAATCTGGATCGTAGTATCAAGTTCATCCGTGAAATTGTCCGGATAAATAGCAAGGGTAACAGCATCAGAGCCGTACTTTTTCTGGAATGCTTCCGCTCCCCTTCTGTCATCCTCTGACTGGGAATAAGATCCTGTAACGATACCTATATGGAATTCGTTACCTCCAGTCTCTCCCTCATCTGCATCCGTCACTCCGACATCTGCAACGGCACCGTTTTCCTGCTCTTTTGCAGTCTGTTCATCCATAGTCTCTGAAACGGCAGTCTGATCCTTTGCTGTTCCACAGGCCGAAAGGCTGAAGACCATTACAAATACAAAAACGATACTCAACAATTTTTTCATTATCTTTCCTCCTCTTTCTCGTCAGAAATTTCTACGGAATCCTCTATATGCATGACACCTGCCGGAACATGCTTTTCCATGTATTTATCTTTCGCTTTTTCTCCCACAACACATATGCATTTATATATACCGTCAAGCCTCTCTTTTTCAGTTTTCAGTTTTTCCGGATCATTTCCCCATATAAGAAGCATAGGCAACTCGTCGGAACCGCTGGGTGACAGCTGCTTCTCCTTCGGAATATATTCCTTAAGAACAAGCTCCAGTATCTCATATTTAACAGGTTTAGAGATATAGTCCGTGAAACCCTTTGCGATATAACCTTCCCTGGCTCCGATTATCGCATCCGCCGTAAGCGCTATGACCGGGGTATCATTCAATATGTCTTTTTCCTTCATCACCTTAAGCGTATCTTCGCCGTTGAGTCCCGGCATCATCTGATCTAACAGTATGCAGTCATACTTATTATTCTCAACCTTTTCAATACATGCAGCTCCCGAATCAACAAAATCAGTCCGTATCTTAGTCTCTTTGAGCAGGCCTTCCATAACATCAAGATTCATCTCGTTATCATCTACAACAAGCAGTCTCGCCTCAGGTGCATAGAGTCCTACTACATCTGTCTCTGCATTATTCAGATAATTTCTGACGGCCTTACTGAACTCGCCTATCGGTGTCCCCCTGACGATCTTCTGCGGTATAGTAACCGCAAAGGTACTTCCTTTACCGTATTCACTTTCGACTTCTATAGTTCCTTCCATCATCTCAAGAAGCTTATTAGTGATATGCAGACCCAGTCCTGTGCCCTCAATATTGCGATTTCTCCTCTCCTCAAGACGCTGGAAGCTTCTGAAGAGTTTTTCCTTATCTTCTTCCTTTATTCCTATTCCTGTATCAGATACTTTGACGATCAGATCCGTATAGCTGCCCGTCATATCGGGTGCATGCGACACATCTATGTCAACATATCCATCCTGTGTGTATTTAATGGCATTGTTGATTATATTAAGAAGTATCTGTCTGATTCTGATCTCATCACCGTATAAGACAGAAGGTATCGTCTCGGAAACAGTCAGATTGAATCCGAGCCCTTTCTTTTGCGCTCTGTGTCTGGTCATATTCATCACATCATTAAGCGCAGATGCTACGTCATATTCGACAGGTATTATCTCGAAGTTTCCTGACTCGATCTTGGACAGGTCAAGAATGTCATTGATTATTGATAAAAGTGTATTGCCCGCACTTTTTATTTCTAATGCATAGTCCTTTATCTTGCTCTCTTTGGACTCCCTGATTATCATTTCATCCATTCCAAGTATTCCGTTAAGAGGAGTCCTGATCTCATGAGACATATTGGCAAGGAAATCATCCTTAGCTTTATTGATATGTATCAGCTCATTGGCCTCAAGTCTTATCCCGATCAATTGCTTGATGGTATGTATTATCGAACAGAGCATAAAGCCGAAAAGCCCTATTGCCATAAAGAGTCCCGAGAAGACTCCGTTGTGAGCGAAAGCGTAGGCTATGATCTGTATCACGGCTGCCACTGCAAGCACGCAGAAACCCAATGCAACGGTCTTATAAGACTTGATCTGATGCCGCTTAAGATCAAGAAAGAGAGTTGTGAACATGGCAACGATACCTATCAGAGCGCAGATAGCCGAATACATGAAACTGTCCACCAAAGGGACCTTGCCGGATATAAAAAGGAACGCACATATAACAAAGTTGGCAATCACGATCCCTGCGGATATCTTAAGCAAGCTGTTATATCGACCGTTCTGCAGCGAATCCACAAATACCAGGAAGGGCAACGGCATTACCATCACCATAAGGAAAGGTATATCTGACATCACCGATATGTTTCTTGTATACAGCTGTCTGAATATTGAATTGGACAATACCCAGCTTGCTCCTATGATGACTCCGATCGCCAGATGCTCCATCTCAAGATATTTCTTATGGATATATTTGTATATCACGGCAGCGATATAGCATATAAGACTGAGCATAAGAAGAGCAAGTCCCACGAAGAGTTCCAATCCGTAGAGTCTGAACAGATGCGCAAGGATCCCTATTCGCGTTCCAATAAAGACTTCATAGACCATTCCCGAATTGTACTCGTAGTGTACTTTCAGTGTCTTGCCGGCATCTTCGGAATAGATCGAAGCCATAACATAGCACTCTGAAGAGCGATCTCCAAGAAGACGATAATCTTCGGTCTTGTACTCTTCTCTCAGTTCATCATCTATATAAATCTCCATATCCATTCCGCGAAAGCACAGAACGGCGTAGTCCTTATTAAATTGTTCGGGCAGAGTGGTCTCGAGAACTATATCTGAATCGGTTCTGCCGGGTACGACAAACCGGACTCTGGTCCCGTCAGGCATTACCTGATACCAGTTATCTCCCGGAAGAACATCACAGATATTACCGTTGATCGGTGTGTTTGCAGGAAAAAACATTTCCCCTGCGAATATATAACCGAATACGATCAAAAGAATGATCGAAAGTATGATACGTATTTTCTTCAATAATTGTCCACCTTATTCTATGGTCGGATATATCTCTTTTATGAGTTCAGCCGCTTCATCGTACATAAAATCATCTATCTGAGCGATCGCTTCCTTTAACTTATCCGCCTGAATCGGCCTGAACGGATATCCGGTTAGTTTGCCCGCCAAAGTCTTGGATGTTTCATCGTCAAAATCATCCAGTGCCGCCAAAAGCCTGTCAGCTACTTCCCTTGCTTCATCTGCACAAATCTCATCAGCCGCTTTGGTCTCTCCCATCTCCGCTAACGGACTCAGCAATTCGATGAGTTTGCCATACTTCATCATCACCGGTGTCGTATACTCTTCGATAACAGCGATCTCATTATTCCTGGCCGCATTCTCGAGCATCTCGAAATCTCTGCTAAGTTCCATAGCACCTATCATCTTCGCATTACTCTTTAGGGCATGCACTGTGATCATGTAACTTTCGTAATCCTTCGCCCCATAGAATTCCGTCACTTTGATCTTGTTTTTCTCATAGTTCTTGTAGAATCGGCCAAGAGCGGAAATATACTTGTCTTCTCCTCCCGTGTAACCGATCCCTGTATCCGTATCCAATCCGATATCCTTTATCCACGATAAAACTGCCATAATTCTCTCCGTAATCCCTATGTTATCCCAACACATCTATGATCTTGGCAACGATCTCCGATTTCTTAGACGGCTTGACGATATAACCCTGTGGCTTAAGTTCGGTAAGCGTCTGTACGACAGCCTTCTTCTCCGTCATACCGGTCAGAAATATAACAGGTATGTCAGCACAATTGTTCATGACCTTGAGCTGTCTGAATACCGTCGGTCCATCCTGATCCGGCATAAGATAGTCAAGCAATATCAGATCCGGGGTATGCTTTATCAGATATTTGATCGCCGCTTCTCCCGATTTGACCACAGTCACATCATAGAATTCTTCTAACTGCTCCTTGATGTTCAGTAACTGTTCCGTGTCATCATCAACCACAAGAATATGCTTACGTTTATGCTCATCTTCCATATTTTCATTGATATATTCTCTGAAAGCGGACAGACCCTGATCTTTCTTCTTCTCCATATCTTCTTCTATGGAGTTAAGCTTCTCATACAGAGCAAATAGTGAAACCGGTCTGGATAAGAACAATACTCTGTCCAGTTCCGAATGCTTGATAAAAAACTTCTCATCATCTTCCGAAGCTATCACTATCGTTGTGCAACTGCCCTGTTTGATCGGAGCCTTCAATACGTTATATGCCTCTATTGTCTCTACGGTCTCATCACCCAGACAGATTATAATGACCTTGGGAAGCTCCGCCAGAACAATATCAAACAGAGCTGTCTTGGATGGATTACATTTGACCGCAAGATATCCCTTATCGTTCTCAAGACGATCACATATATCCGCTGCAACTTTTCTGTTCTTACCTGTAATAAGGATCTTTAATTTCATTCCGCTCATCCTCTTTAGCCCCGCAAACCACGGGCCTGTTATAAAAAGTTGAAATATATCATTTTATACTAACAAAGAATAAGCCCGGAGAGTATCTCTCCGGGCTAAGCGGTCGTTTTAAACGGTTAAGCGGTCAACGATTTCTGATGTTTTTTAATTCTTCATTCATTTCATTTATCTTACGATGATAGACAAGATACTGTATCAGCCAGATCATAAAGTAGGCAAATATCCACATGACAACAAATATCCAGAACAATAATTCACCGGGCATAAGCCATCCCTGAAGGTAAGCGAGCACAAAAAAGCCGATAAAGGTGCATATAAAGTGAGTAGCAGTCGACCTTGCAATACTCCATTCTTCTATATCGTACACTGCAGAGCCGCCCATAGCCAATCCACCATATATTCCTCCTACAAGGAATTCAAATGCGATACGTCCGGTTATCACCTCAACCGACCCGCCTGTTAAAAAGAATATCGTAATACCTATTGCCAATCCGATAGCAAATCCGATGGATCCGAGAATCAACGCTTTTTTCAAAACACTATTCACGTATGCCACCTCCTTTGCTCAGATTATTCAATTTCTCCTGTATGGTCTTGACATATCTGCGGGCAACCCATGTCTCTGTTCCGTCACCGAACATCACTTTGATCGTACCCGCCATGCTTAAGTCAAAACTGAACACCTTCTTAAGATTGACGATCTCAAATCGACTTATACGGACAAAGATGTCTCTGTCCAGGATCTCTTCATATTCTTTAAGTGTGAGCCTTGATCCGTATACTCCGCTCTCACATTTGACAACTATGCGCCTGTTCTCCGTATACAGCCTGATGATGCTCTCAGGTTCTACCAAAACCGTGGTATCTCCTTCATATACAGCTATCTTGGATCCCTCTTTATTCTCAACTCTTTCTATAGCACGAATAAGATCATCAATAAGTTCCGACTTCTTATCGGTCTTAATGATAACCTGGGGTACTTCGTATTTATCATCTATTTCAAAATTGATATTGATCCTGCTGCTCATACAGATATTATACAGTACATTACCGAATTCTTGAATACTCCTTAAATAAAAGGGAACCGTATTTACTCGATTCCCTTCCTGATCAATTGCGCTCTAATACATAACCGGATACGGATAAATCGGATATCTCTTTGCTCTCCTGATAGAATTCAGCATAGAAAGATGTGATATAGAGATCTCTCTTATCATCAATCTTAAATATCTCCCTGCCTTCTAACGTAAAGTCATCCGAGTTGCGCTTGTTATAGTTTGCCATGGCCCAGTCCGTGATCTCGCTTAAATCAACCTCAATCTTAGCCTCATTTTTATCTCTTGACTCCCCTGTTATGACATTGACGATCGAATTCTTTATATCTACATCTTCTGAGGCGTTTATCTCTGATATGGTGTCATAACCGCTTATATCAACATTATTAAGGTCCCCATAGTAACGCAGATATATTTTGTTCATATAATCATAATAGCCGATATCATAGTCCTCTATGGCTTCCTTCTGTGACTCTGTAAGTATCTTATCTATGGCACCCGGGCCTTTGTAACTGACATTCATTATCTCTCGATAAGCACTCTTAACCGCTCTCTGCAATCTCTCATCATTCTTATCGATCATTGCAACGAGTCGCTTCGACTGAGATCTTATAACAACGTCATCATAAGAGGTTCCCGGAATGAGAAGCCCGAAGAATGAGAACGCAATAAAAGCAAAAAGTATGTATGAAATCGCTCTTTTATTTCCCTTATGATGAATGGCATAAAGTGCGAAATAGATAACCTCTCCTATGATAAGCACAACGGCCATATATCTTGATTCGGTAACGCCATACTCCTTGATTCTGATACCCATGCTCCAGCACTGCAGGAAGATAAAAGGTATAAATGCATAAGGGACAAATGTAGCAACCTTATATAAGAATCCGTCCTCTTCATTAATGCCGTGCACCATTGTCCAGATAGGCATTCCCAGCGCAAACAACCAGGCAAGAATGTTAAATACCTGATTGGACGGAACGGTGTCCGTGACAAATATCTTGATTATGTATAAATAGATAACCGCGAATGCGATAAGGAGCATGGACTGGAGTATATAGACTATGCATAACTTACCGAATTTGCCCGGTTTCTCGCCTTTGGCCGATATGGCACGCAGGCACATCGGCACATATATTCCTCCGGCTAAGAACAATTCGATCTGCCCCAGGAAATCATGTGTGTCAAATAACAACTCATTTATGATCCACACAATGAGCGCCAGTCCTATGGCGAATAATGAATAGACTACCGTAGCCTTGAAAAGTCCCAAGAATGCCTTGGTGCAGTATTCTTCGAAATCATCCTCAAGGCGCGTGAACATATGCCATACGGTCACCGCATCAATCGTCATAAGATACACAAAAAATACTCTGGTAGCTATCTCAATAGCGGAATCTGATTTCATTCCGAATAAGATATCAGACTCGGTGTTGATTATGTAATATACCATGAATATCGATACAGCAGCTGATGCAATATATCCGCCGATCCTTACAGGCCACTTATCCTTAAAGACTTCTTCATAGAAAATATGCTGTGCTGATGCAAACATAAAACAGTATGCCATCTTCTCAAGGGCATCTTCCACATTTCCGTTATCAATTCCGATGATGATCGCTCCAAACAGAGCTGCAAGAATAATGGCAACAAGCGTAACCGGATAATCCTTAAATACCTGGTACAGCATATTGCCAATGCCTTTAATTGCCTCTATGAATCTGTTCTTCTTATCTTTATTCTCATTTATAATTACATTCTCTTCCATATCCGTATTCCTGCTCCTTATACTTTCTTAAGAAGTAATTCTACCACAAATCCGTTATCGTTGTAGAATTCCAATCCGCCTCCCTGCTTATCCATATATGTCTTGGCAAGGTACAGTCCCAAACCGTAACCGGTCTGAGACGTCGAATTGTGACCTCTGTAATATTTCTGGGCGATAAGCGGAAGATCCTCGGGATCAACTCCCTGACCGTGGTCTTTAATCGTCACCTTAAGGAATCTGCCCTTCTTTCCGTCAGACATAAGAATATCATCCGACTCTGAGAAATACACTTCTATATCGGTTCCGGCATATTTGCATGAGTTACCTATAATATTGTCTATGACCTGCTCCATACGCTGTCTGTCCATATATACCAGGCAGGGATAAATATGATTGTGAATATTGATTCTGCCGTATGAGCGCATCCTTCCTATGAACTCTTCAATCAGATCGGATCTCTCCTCTACGGGGTTAACCTCGACCTTCTCCATATCCTCAAGGCTTACATGCATTACATCACTCATGATGCTGCTGATACTCTCAGCCTTCCCTGAAATTGAGCCGACCTTATCAAGCATATCACCATATTCATCCTTAAGAGTCATCGCCCACTTACTGTCTGTTCCGTCGGTCATCCCCGCGAATTTATCAAGACCGTTAAGTTTTCTGGTATACTTTGTTGTCAGGACTTCGCAGGCTGCCTGGATTACGGCAAGTGGTGTTTTGATATCATGTGACAGGCCCTGTATCATTTCTTTTCTGTCGATTTCCGCCTGTCTCTCTCTGTTGAAAGCCGATCTAAGCTCCTCTCTCATAATGTCAAAGGCTTCCGCAAGTCCTCTAAAAAGCGGATTCTTCGGCATGGGAAGCGGTCTTTCAAGATTACCTTTGGCAATATCTTCAGTAAATTCCTTAAGATTTCCTATGGGGCGAACCAGCCCCAGATACATATACAGCAACAGAAGATATCCACATATAAGTACAGATATCCAGAGTATAATTGCCGCCTTTATGAAAGTCTGACTTGTATTGATATGATTCTCTTTGTAATCATTCCAAGCCACCTTGCCGACATACTCATCGTCAACTACAAGATCAAGAACCAGCGCTCCTTCACTGTACATAGTAAGCAATTCCGGATTGCTTATCTCTTTGGACATGATTACTGCACATCCATACTCGCTCTCTATCTCTTCTTCGGGTTTTCCAAGCTTTAGATCCGACTCGACACGATGCAGAAGATCGTTGTAATAAATAATATCTCGCCCCGCATAAGCCGTTGCTTTCTCGATTTTTATGAATAATAGAAGACCGACGATCATCATAATTGTAAAAACTGCGGTCAACTGTTTTAACTGCCTCATAATATAATCTCTGTCGAACTATCTCTTAATTCGCATTATCTTCTAATTTAAGAATATATCCCGTTCCCCATACTGTCTTAATGAATTTGGGTTCATTGGGATCATCCTCTATCTTCTCTCTAAGCTTTCTGATATGAACGTTAAGTGTACTGTCAGAGAAGAATGTATCTCCCCAAACTTCATCAAAAAGCGTCTCCTTATTAACAATAGTGTCGTGATGATTAAACAGGCACTCAAGCAAAGCGTATTCTTTGGCTTTAAGTTCAATCCGTTTATCTTTGATCATTACGGACATGGTCGAAGAATCAAGCATAAAGCCAAAATTAACTTCACCGTCGGAATTACCTCCGGCACTTGACGCACCTGATCCTGAAGATGCTTCCTTAAGCTGTCCGATTCGTTTTAGATTGACTTTGACCTTGGCTAATAATACCGATAAGCTGTAAGGTTTCTTGACATAATCATCGCCGCCGATCGACAACGCAATAAGCACATCATCATCGCTCTGTCTGGCGCTTATGAATAAGATGGGAACCTGCATATCCTCTCGCAGTTTCTTGCACACATCAAAACCGGACCTGTCGCCCAGATTGATATCAAGGAGCACCAGGTCCGCCGTATTCTCTTTGAAAAACTCAAAACATGCCTCACTGTCACCTACGTATTCTGTCGTTACTTCAAACATCTTAAAATACTCGGCGGTCATCTTCGCAAGTTCGATTTCATCATCCACTATCAGACAGTTGTAATGCATCAATTATCTCCCATATAACTGTATGAACTGTATTGATTATATCATAAATCTTTCGCCTCCAGTCAGCCGGCGGGATAAACCGTCCACACCCGGCTGGCCGGCGGAAATAATCGTCCACCGGACGATTATTCCTCCGTGATCATCTTAACCGGCTCAAGTCCTTTAATCCTGCGTCCTATAAATGCTGATGTAGCCATCGCAATAGTTACTATAAGGACTATCGACATAAGATACGATGTAATCGAAATCTCGAAAGCAACTTTCTTATATCCGAAGATTCCGAACATCAGAGCAGAACCTTTCGCTCCCGCGGCTCCTCCGAACATCACTCCCAATATGATACCTATTAATATACCGGGCATATTAGACAGCATTGTCTGCCATATAAGCTGTCCGGATGTAAATCCAAGTGCCTTACTTACACCTAAGTTACGCCACTCTCTGTTGATCTGCGTTCTTATGATAAGCGATTCTACGAACGCAATTATAAGTGATGTGAGTACTGCTACAAGTATGGCTACAGCTTTAATGGACGTTATTACAAGATTGGCAATATTTGCCACCGAATCATCAACACTTACAACATCGACATCCGGATACGTATCCTTGAATTCTCTTTCAAATTCCGCATATGTGTGATTATCTTTAATCTTAATCTCAGCTGTGGTTACGTGAATATCTACAAGCCTTTTTAATGCGTCAACTGTTAAGAATCCCATCATACCCATATTGTTAAAGGTCTGATTAAGACCACATACGATATATGACTCTTCATTTCCTCCGTAACCTATTGTGATTGTATCCCCTACTTCCACGCCGAAAGTTCTAGCCGCATTCGAGCCAAGCATTACCTCATTATTATGCTTCGGCCATCTTCCGTCTGAGAGTCCGCCACCGGTGATATATGAAGTATCACTAAAGGCTCTTGTCGAAATATTCTGCTTTTTCTTACCTTTACTGTATTCCGCTTCAAACCATACGTCGCCGTAAGCATACTCAACAGTTGACATGCCGTTTATCACATCAAGCATACTCTCATCTTCAAGATCCGATTCTGCATCCTCAAATACCATACCCGCGATATTCATAACGGCATCCGAATCCGAAGCAAAAGTATCGACCATTCCGAATCCGACTATGGAAGAAACAGTAAGGATCATTGCGATAAAAATAACACCCAATTGAGACCTGAATCTTCCGAATGTCTCTTTTAAAGACAAAGTTATCGGTACCGGTAATAAGGTCTTATCAAAGGGGAAGAAATTCTTCTTGAAATTGTGTGAATTTATGCCGCCTCTTAATGCCTCAAGTACCGTTGTCTTCTTATAGTCTCTTCCAAGTATAACGGTAAGTACGGCTACAACTATAGATATTCCGAGTATTACCAGAATACCGAGGTTCCAATATATCGGCTGATTCCAGTCAAGTCCGAGTAGATACAGTAACACTTTACCGACTTTGCCTGCTATAAGAGCACTTATGACCACTCCTAAGATACTGCCCAAACCCGATACCGTAAGCAACTGTGTGAGCAATATAAATACAAGTTCTCTTACCGTATATCCTGATGCTTCCATGATGGCAGTATTCTTCATATTGGTCATTATAAAATTCTTAACACTGAAGTCTATTATGACCAAAGAGATCACGAATATGATCAAGGCAAACAGCAAAACCATCGCAACGAACATATACGGAAGTATAAGCGATGCAGGATACATAATTGACTGAGGAAGGAAATTGTATCCCGGGATCTTGGCATCGGGATGAGAAGCGCTGTAATCAGCCCTCCAAATAATGTATTCATTAACTATGGCATCTGACAATGCACCTCCGTCAACCTTCTTCTTTCTTGCTGTGTTGGACAATTTAGCCGATATTCTTTTACCTGATACGACTATGGTATCTGCATTCTCAAATCTCAAGTCATCATAATCATCTTCCGTAATAAACGAAAGATATGATGCCATGTTCATGGGAGAACAGAAGAAAGAATCCTCATTAAAGCCGGCTACTCTGTACGAATAGTAATTCTCATCGATCTTATACTCGATCGTCTCTCCTATCTTATACGATGTTGAAAGTGCGATCGGCAATATTATTTCGCCTTCCTTCAATCCGGATACATCTATGCTTGTCTTCTGAATTGTTCTCGGCTCATTGCTTTTTAAGAAAAATGTCGGATTATCCGTCCACTTCTTATCACCTTTATGCCTGAATTTGCTACTGGCAGCATATAAGAAATCATTGTCTTCAAATTCTCCGATATTCTTATTTCCTGTCAATATCTCTTCAATCTTATCGGTATTGGCATCAAGATCACCATAAGACAATATAAGCAGATCCGCAGCATTAATACCGTCACTGTTAGTCTGTAAGACATTGGCTGCTCCTATAAGCATGGTTATGCTTAAATAGATCATTGCAGCTGAGATCATTGTCATAATCAAGAAGGTTATCATATCCTTCTTCTGTTTCCTCATATTATTCTTTGCAATAAAGAAATATCTGTACATCCTCTTCTACCATCCCATATTCTGTAAGAACGCTTTAAGACGTGCATGACGTTCCCTGGCTTCTTCTATGCGCGGATTAGACTCATCCTTATAGCCGCCGACATAGGGTCCTAAATCAATCTCATCGGATATAACGCCATCCGAAAGATATATGATCCTGTTACCTCTCTCTGCAGCCATGACCGTATGTGTAACCATGACTATGCTCTGACCGTCGTTATTAAGGTCGGTAAGTATGTTAAGGACATTCTCCGTATTCTGTGAGTTAAGCGCTCCCGTAGGCTCATCGGCATACAACACTTCAGGCTTATTGATGACGCCTCTTACAACCGCAACTCTCTGCTGTTGTCCACCGGACATCTGCGTAGGGAATTTATTCCAAT
Source organism: uncultured Lachnospiraceae bacterium (assembly GCA_902778165.1). Taxonomy (GTDB): domain Bacteria; phylum Bacillota; class Clostridia; order Lachnospirales; family Lachnospiraceae; genus Colinaster. The sequence goes on along the minus strand of CACYWQ010000005.1, from coordinate 43,094 downwards.
CTTCCTCGCCTATCTCAACGCTTGTAAGCAAGCTCTTGGCTCTGTCTGCCAATTCCTTACGGTTCTCCGTCTTAAGCAAACCGCAGACCATGATATTATCAAGGGCGCTCATGCTGTCATTTAAGTAATTCTGCTGGAATACAAATCCAACATGGTCACGACGAAACATTGCAAGCTTATCATTACTGAATGTTGATATCTCAGTCTCTGTCTTCTCTTCATCGCCCGTATAATAGGTGATGGTGCCGAGAGTTGGTCTGTCCATACCTGATAAGGCGTACAGAAGAGTACTTTTACCGGAACCGGAATTACCCATTATTACGGTAAAATCTCCTTTATAAATTGACAGGTTAAGATTTTTTAATACATGTTGCTGTACAGAACCGTTTGAAAATGTCTTGGATAAATCCTTAACCGTAAGTATTTCTTTCTTAATTTCCATTATGATTATCCTTTCAAGAGGGAATAATGACATTCCTTATTTGACGTTCACATCCATTCCATCGGTTAACATAACTGAGTCGTTCCAAACTACCACATCACCTTCGTTAAGACCTGAACATATCTCTATCATATCATCATTCTTGGCTCCTGCCTCTACAAATGTCTTAACGGCCTTCTTATTCTTAACAACAAATACGTAATCGCCTTCTTCATCCGAATTATATGCTTCCACCGGAATCTGTAATACATTGTCAAGTGCGGCTGTCTGGATACGTGACTTAACTTCAAGACCAAGGATTATATTCTCATCGGGTTCATCAAGCGTAATCTCAACTCCTACTCCTGTGCCCTTATCCGAATCCATCATTCTCTCAATTCTTGACACTCTGCCTGAATAATCAATTCCTCTTATCTTAACTGTTGCAGGCTGGTCTTCGGCAATGATATCTATGTCATATTTATTCACATTGGCTCTTACAACAACATCTTCTGTTGATTCAAGTGTGACCAGTTCCGCTCCTTTGGTAACATTGTTACCTTCAACGGTATTAATCTTGGTTACAACACCGTCAAAATCGGCCTTAATTCCATCCTTGGCATAGTTTAGATCTTCCAATCTCTGTGTGTTGGCAAGATCATTGGCTTCCTTAACAGCCTCTATTCGATCCTTACCGCCCTGTGTTAATACACCTGAATATGTTGCCATCTTCTGTGATGTCATCTCTGATTTCTTAGCCTGATAATTTCCAAGCTGTATATTAAGACATGTAAGTTCTTCCTGCATCTGTACAATATCGCTTGCATACTGCTGTTCATATGCATTAGTCTGAACAAGTTTCTGAAGATTCTCATACTCTTCGGAATCAGGTTCATCCGCCCAATCTATTAAAGATACCTGTAATTTTGCTCCTTCATCTGCAAGAGATGCTTTTCTTTCAAGCAATGCCATCTCATTCTGAGCAATCAACACCTGAGTTGCCGCTATCTGCTGTTCTAAAGCCGGAAGACTGTTTGCCGCCTGGGAGTACAGTCCTGCAGTTCTGTTGCTTGACTGAAGTGCTTCATCATAACTTCCCTGATCCGTCCTTGTATCTATATCAGCCATTGCGAGTTGATATTCCATATCTGCTTCATTATACGAAATCAACAGATCGTCCTTATTAACATAATCCCCTTCTTTAACCAGTATCGTTCCGATTACACCGTCTATCGGTGAGTAATACTTAACCGTATCATTGGTCTGTATCGTACTGTTAAGCTCTGTTACGCTTGACAGGCTGCCTCTTGCAACAGTATATGAGCTTACGCTTAATGCTGCATGAGCACTTATTGATACCAATCCGATGACAAGAGCTAATATTGTAGCTCCGAGGGCTATCATCTTCTTCCTGTTCTTAATGAATTCCATCTTTTTATCCTCTCTTTCCGTGCATTGACCTGATCATGTCCCCCATGATTTATTTGTTTTCACGAAACAAAAAATAAGTCCGTTGCTGATACTAATGTATCGCAAGGACTTATATAAGTCTTAATATGTCTCTTGTGTAATTCTTAACCGTTTCTTAATTGGACGAAATATTACTGTTTATGAGTCATATAGTATTTGATTGCCTGTGCGGCAAACCATGCATAAGTTGACTTCTTAGTAAAGTTCTTGGCAGTTGCGGGTACAATTGCGGCTTCCGCCTGCGATTTGGATATCTTGGCTTCTGCCTCGAAATTTGCTATGGCATCCTGAAGCATGTCCATTGATGCATCTTCAATTGTTGCACAGAATAATGTCCCTGTTGAATGATCAACCTTAGAAAGGGTATCATCCGTATTGCTTATCCCCATGTTGTCAGATAATGCCTTCATTAGGGATATGGGGGACATCCCGGATGTCTTTACTCCTGAATACATATTTAGTCCTTTCTGATTACATCTTGGTGTTTACACCGTTAACATTTACATCCTTCTTATTCATTGTTTTATCTCCCTCATTAAGAAATGCGTTGAGATTAAGTATATCACAGAGAATAATTGTCAACAAATTAAAAACTCCGAAACTTTTGAATTTCGGAGTTTATAATTAATTCAGATTTAGTTCATCATCTGAAGGTCGGCCGTTATACGTGGCGGAACCTTTCCCTTGGGAATTCGTACATAATAGTTATTGATAAAGCCCTTGTCTGTCTGATAATACAGATTAACTTCAAGGTTATCTTCGTAGGGCTTAAATATGCTGTTAACATATGCGAAATGGTCAAGTATTGCTATATCGCATATCTCCTTAATCACTTCGTAATCCTTATCGGATTCGTAAGTTACACTGGCAGGCTCTTCATAACTAATATCCTCATAAATCTGAGCACCACCTCTTTCATTAAGCTTAGTGTAATCAACAACATCTATATGTTCTATACGTTTAGGATCAAGCTTGGCATTCTCCGTAGCCACCTCAACACCTTTACTCTTTAAATAGGTAAGCGTATTGGTAAAACTCGGATATATATAGTATCCGTATGTGAGGTCCATATACATATTCTGCTCGAGATTCGATGTTGAACCCATCTGGTACAACGGATAGTCGTAAGCTATATCCTTAAGTTTCATAGCTTCAAGATCCTTCTGGTAAGCAGATAACAGTCCGTCAATATCTTCTGTTCCCGTGATACCGCATACGACATCATACGTAGCATCTGTAAGTTCAATCTTCTTAAACAGATCCTTGCCTATCATCTCATCTATCTGATAAGCTGCGTCTCTGTATGCCTTACTGTCATATACAGCTTCTGCGGCAGCATATGCCTCCGACAGATTGGCCTGATATGTACGATATACTTCCCGACCGCTTCTAAGCTTATATTCGATTGTGTAATACAACTTATTTTCATTAGGATCGATGCCGTATTTCTCTGCCCATTCATCATAACTTAGATTGTTAAGTTCACGCTGCTTGGCATTTCTCTTAAATACCGAGCGCTCCGGATCGATCTGTGCCACTCCGAGGTCTGCAAGCTGTCTTACCGCGCCGTTTTGATCTGATTGCATCTGGTCTAAGATATAACGTGCCTTGTCGACATATTCAACCTCTTCCCCATTCATCTTAAAATAACTCATATCCGAATCAATAGTATCAAGTGATATCGCATAGTTGCTTACCTTATTCTCATTAGGGATATATCTGTCATAACCGCCTATATCATACAAGAAGAAGCAGGCTATGAATGCGGCAACGGCAAGAGATACTATAAGTTGCGGCCAATGCTTAAATGCCTTCTTAAAGTCAAGCTGTAACACAATCTCTAAGATTACATGTGTAACTACTCCGACAAGAATAAATATCATCCAGTACCATCCTGCGGTCATGAACTCTCCTGATACAAATACCAGATATATTCCTCCCGCAAGTGCAGCTACGATAACTACGGGTATTCTGATAATCGGCTGAAGTACCTTATAGCAGACAGCCTTACCCGCACTCTCAGATGGTCTGATTACATACAGATACACAGCTATAAGAGTTACAACAACTGCTTCCGCAATTAAGAGTACAAATCTTCCGGGATATTCTCCTATTGTAGTTCCTAAGTAATCACCCAAAATACTTGGCGATAATATGAATCTTATCCATGAGAACTCCGGCTCTCCGTAGTATGAATAGGTCTGGAGACAATAACTCTTATACCATCTGATGATCATATTTATGAATTCTTCTCCGATAATGAAGCCGCCGCATACCATTATGGCAACCAGCAAATTACCTGTTATGGACAGTGCTATGATCGTAACAGAGAAACTCACGGCAAATATGAATACCGAATATATCACGGTGTTGATGATTATCTTCTCAAGACCGAATCCGTTATAGCCCTTAATGCTTATTACCAAAATCTCTAACAGTCCCGTAAGCAGTTCAATAAGCACAAACGGAACGATTCCGGATATAAATCTCACTGCAAACTGCTGCTGCCTCTTAATCGGCAGGCTGTGATACATATCCACCTTAGAACGTGAGAACATGTATCCGAATATTATGCATCCGTAGAATATGGCCGTTACCACGAAATACAGGCTTAAATTATCAATACTTAAGTTGTATTTAATATTGGCTACTACTTGTGCGGGCTTAAATCCCCAGATTAAATATCTGTCTATATCCATAAGCAGACTGCCGGGCTGCAGAGCTATGAATACCAGCAATGTCAGTGTGTACATCCATATTTTACGCTTAAGTTCACCCTTAAGCAGATTAAGCGATAATGTTCTTGATGTCATATCCGACCACCTCCGTCTCACTTATGAATATCTCTTCAAGCGACAATGGCAATACCTCCGCAAAAACAGTGTGCGTCTCAGATAATGCCTGCTCAAGTTCCTCTCTGCTGCCGCGAACTGTCAGTGTATACAGAGAACCTCTCTCTTCTTTGCTCATGATATTCATTCCCGCAAGGAAGTTATCTCTGTCAGCTTCCGATTCAAATACACACTGCAATCTGTGTATTCCAAGCTTCATCTCATCAAGATCCTTGGAGAATAGTATTCCTCCCTGGTGTAACAGTCCCACATGATCGCAGATATCTTCAAGTTCTCTTAAGTTATGCGATGCTATGATAGGTGTCATCGCTCTGTCCTCAAGTTCTGCTATAAATATCTTCTTAACAGCCTGTCTCATAACAGGATCAAGTCCGTCGAAAGTCTCATCACACAGAAGATACTTGGTATTCGAACATACACCAAGGATAACCGATAACTGCTTCTTCATTCCTTTAGAGAATGTGTTGATCCTTCTGTCTGCTCCGAGACCGAACTTACTCATAAGGTCCTTAAATCTCTCTTCATCGAATTTCTCATAGATTCCCTTATAGTAATTCTTCATCTCTTCGGGTGTGGAATTGGCGAAGTAGTGCTGCTCGTCGGATATATAGAATATTTCTTTCTTCACATCCGGATTCTCATATACGTCTCTTCCGTCCACAAGCACCTTGCCACCTGCAGGCTTAAGTACACCCGCTATCATACGAAGCAACGTACTCTTACCGGCACCGTTGGTACCCACAAGTCCAAATACATGTCCTTCTTCAATATTGGCCGTTATATCGTTAACAGCATAGAAGTCATCAAACTTCTTCGAAAGATTCCTTATCTCAATCATAATGTCACCTTCTCTTATCCCCTTTCACTAACCAATGCTTCGTCTACCCTCTTATACAGTGTTTCTTTAGTTGCACCAAGTTGACATAACTCAACGGCCAATTCCCCGAATCTGTTAAGCCCGTCCGTTAGTCTGTCCTCTTTCCACTCCGTGACCGGTGAGACGAAATTACCTCTTCCCTTGACCGTATATATATATCCGTCACGCTCAAGCTCCTGATACGCTCGTTGAATCGTATTGGGATTGATTGACATCTCTATCGCCATATTTCGCACTGACGGTATCTTGTCATTCTCAGTCAATACGCCAACCACTATCAGGTTCTTGATCTTCTCGGTTATCTGTTCGTATATCGGTCGTTTATCCTGATAATCGATTGTAATCAGCATTCCTTACCTCCCTTTTTTGATATACACAAAAAAATAAGTGTACTAGAACATCTAGTACACTTAATATACTCCCGACAGAATTACCTGTCAATACATATTTATAAAATAAATAAACTTATACGAAACTCACATCACGCTTATCGCCCATATCAAGTTTCTTCTTAAGGACGAATTCTATTCTGTCCACTTCGATACCCGTCTGAGCAAAATGAATCGCCAGATAATTATCCGTCTGATAACTTGCATCTATCTCAACCGTATGCTCAGACCACTCGCCGTCAGATCCCTTAAGAGTCAAAGAGCCCCTAAGCATGCTGTTCTCCGTGATATTAACGGTAGTCTGTGACAGATCCGAACCCGTAGATCTCATATGAAGTCTTAAATCATACATACCCTGAACCAGTATATGCATTGTATAGAGATTATATGAGCCTGCTTCCGTCTTAAGATTCGTGGTATCAAGTATAGTAACGGGATCCTTAATCTCTACATAAGGCATGTAGTTTGTATTCTTATCTGCGCCCTTAGGAGCATTCACTACCGTAATCTCATCATCACCTTCTACAAGTCTTATGCCTACAGCAGAACGCTTAAGCACATGGCAGATATTACGGGCATTACGAAGAAGCTGTCCTCTGCATATCCTGCCTGCTGCCAGACCTTCTTCCGAATCATCCTTATTGGCATTCCCGGCCGAATCTGCTGTAACCATATATACATCATTCTGTGCCCTAATCATGGCCGTAGTATTCTTGATAGAAGGCTCAGCATCCGTATCCGATGTGATCTTAGCCCACCAGTCTGTCATGACAAGACCGTCAAATGCCCACTCGTCTCTTAGAATTGTGGTATCAAGATCATAATTACTTGAAGTATATATACCGTTAAGCGGTCCGTAAGTTGTCATGATGCAGTATGCACCGCCGTCTTTAACCGCCATCTCAAATGCCTTAAGATATATCTCTCTAAGCGCTCTTGCCGATATCACGGCATCCACGTCATGTCTGTGGAACTCCTGATTGTTGGTGGCAAAGTGCTTACATGTACCCGTTACGTTATACTTATGTAAACCAACAAGCTCCGCCACGGCACATGCTCCAGTAAGATAAGGATCTTCCGAATAGTATTCAAAATTCCTTCCGTTAAGCGGATTACGATGTATGTTAAGTCCGGGACCAAGCAAAGAATCTATCTTATTCTTCCTAAGCTCCATTCCTTCAAACTCATACAACTTCTCTATCAGCTCCGTATTGTAAGAACAAGCCTGAAGTGTACCGCTTGGAAGCGAGAATGCCTCGGTTCCGCAGTCCATACGAATACCCGAAGGTCCGTCAGAGCATGCTGCAATAGGCATTCCGAAATCCTTGTTAAGCCTATCCGTTACTCCTCCGAATGCCGCTGCCACACCGGGCGTAACCTTGGGTGAACACATTCCTTCGCCTCGTGACATATGTATAAGATCTTCATCCGTAAGCTGATCAAGATAGTCATCAAGAGATACTTCTCCGCGCATATAATCTGCGAACTTATATCCCTTATCACCTGTACACGGTCTGTCGACAGGTCGTGCCGACGCTATTCTTTCCTCAAGGTCATAAGTACGCTTAGGCGCCTTCTCTTTTGCCATAGTAAGCTTACCATCAGAAGAAAGACTCATGACCATTCGCTCCAAATCCTCAGTCGGAGCGCAGGCATCCAAACACTGCAATGTAACAACCGTGTCATTAAGCGACATGCTTCCTATAATGTCGCTGCTTCTTACATCGCTACCTTCATAGAATACATATTCACCCGCTTCAAGCACGTAGCAATCCTTATGTCCCGTTACACCGGAATCATCGAAACTTGCGATGCTCTTTAAGGGAAAACTCACAGCGACTGACTCACTTGCTCCCGCAGGTATCTCACCTGTCTTAGTAAACCCTGCCAATACCTTGGCGGGCTTGCCCAACTTACCCTGAGGTGCTTCGACATAGACCTGAACCACGTCCTTACCCGGCACGTCTCCCGTATTGGTAACAGTCGTATTAATGACAACGTCACCGGTCTCTGTAAGCGAATACGCCGATTCATGTGAGAATGTGGTATAAGATAAACCAAATCCGAATGGATACATAACCTTATCCTTGGCAACGGATTCAAAGTATCTGTAACCGACATATATATCTTCTTCGTAGTGATTGCTTGTCTCAGAACCGAAATTAGCTGTAGACGGATAATCTTCTATATCATATGCAATCGTATCCGACAGTTTGCCCGAAGGAGATACCCGGCCCGTAAGCACATCTGCAATACCGTGTCCGCCTTCCATTCCGCCCTGCCATACATACATAACAGCCTCGGGATTGTACTTATCCACCCACTTCATATCTATGATGCTTCCCACATTAAGAAGCACGACTACCCTGTTAAATGCCTTTGTAACAGCACCAAGCATCTGCTCTTCTTCATCAGATAATAAATATGCACCCTTACCGGGTTCACTGTCTCTGTCTTCTCCTGCAGATCTGCCGATTATCACAAGCGCTATGTCTGATTCTGCGGCCGCTTTAGATGCCAGATCAGCCGTAACTTCCATCTCAAGCTGAGATAAAGGCTCCTTCGCCCAACCTTCACCGACATCAAAGGGATGCTCCTTGATCCATTCTTCATAAACCTTAAGAAGGCTCTCATTAACGGTAACGTCTTTCTCTTCCTTAAGGGCATCAAGTATGGATATTACATACGGAGCATTTACCATACCGCCTGAACCCGTGCCGCTTTTGTAATAATCAAACTGAATACGACCGAATACGGATACCTTCTCACCACTTCTTATTGGCAATGCCTTATTGTCATTCTTAAGAAGCACCACACCCTCTGAGACCATCTGTCTTGCGACCTGTGCATATTCCTTCCAGTCAAATGTATACTTCATATTCTTCTCCCATATAGTTGAATCCTATGAGAAAGGCAACATATAGAATATACCTCCGAGACCGGCCCAGGCACCCTCACGGCACATGGGAATTTCTTCTTATGGCTGCTGCATTCCTGCCCTGACCAGATTCGTAGAGTCCCATTGCGCAAGACCCGGACCCTCAGAGGGAAGCTATAAGCTCCCTTACTCATAGGATTCATCATTTACAAAGTACTTTATTTATACCACATTTGCACCGAATTGGGTAGTATTTGCGATGTAGAATTGTTAAAGGGTGGCCGAAGCCACCCTTTATGTTGTTCAATATGTGCTTATATCAATCATCTGATATACATCAGTATTATTTGCCATTGACTTGTCTCACGCCCTGCATCTCTGTTGCACATGTGGGGCTTACCATAGACGAATAATTATATATCATATATCCCTGACAACCTGCATTCCTAAGAGCGGTTATCTGACTTGAGAGATTGTCACTTCTAAGACTCCAACCGAGATCTGTCTTGGATACTTCACCGACTCTGTATGCTGCAAGTCCTATATACATCGGAATTCCTGCTGTATTTAGAGCCTTCCATTTCGCCAGTCTGTCATTAAATAGCGTTACATTTCCTGCCTTACCGTAATTGTTACTCCAATATAATTGAGGACAGATGTAATCAACATATCCCGTATTGGACAGCCATGTACCTATATCGGCGCCGGCTGCTATATTATTATCTATATTGCCCTGCGGGCTGACACCGAATATCTTGCCGTAAGCATGAACCGTGTTATATACATCCTTTAGTAATGCATTATGTGTCTGTGCTCCAAGAGGCGGGAAATAATCATCAAAATGTATTCCGTCTACAGGATACTTATCAAGTATCTCTTTGATACCTGCAATGATATTATCCTTTGTGGCAAGGGATGCATCTCCGCAATACGCGCCGTTACGATATCCGTACGGATTGATCCATGCATGAATCTGCAGTCCGTAAGCATGAGCCGTCTCAGTCATAATAGCCAAAGGATCGTATCCCGGATTGCCGTTTGTCATCTCAACGCTCCACGGATAATATGAAGACGGATAAGCCGCATCATTATGCGATCTTACATGTACTATAATCGCATTAAGACCATTATCCACAGTGCTCTGACATACCGCGGCAAATATAGTTCTGAATTCCGCTTCATTTTTACCTTTAAGGTATGTCTGCCAATCCTTGAAAGAGAACCATACTGCTCTGAATTCTGCAGGTGCTGTAACCGTGGTCGTAGTGGATGCAGCTTTCTTAGTACCCTTCTTACTTGGAGAAGAGCCTGCTGCATATACATCTGCCGAGCTTCCCAAAAGAATTGCACCAACCAGTGCTAATGTAATGATTGTCTTAGTTATTTTTCTCATAGGCAATATTGTAAACGACAGACTGATTATGCGCAAGGGTTTAAGTACATTTTGCGGGTAAATATCGAGTTGTGAGTTTGACACACACTGATGATAGGACCTATAATTCATCGTAAAAAATGTTGGCTGTGGCCACTCTTTTATTTATCTATATGTCTTCTTCCTTCTCCTGCTTAAGTCTAAGACGAAGCGATTTGAAGAAATCCGTAAGAATCTTGGAACACTCTTCCTCCAACACTCCATATGTTATGTCAACCTGATGGTTGAAGCGTGGTTCCTGTAAAATATTGAGGATTGAGCCAGCACAACCCGCCTTGGGATTCATACATCCTATTACGACCTTTGGAATCCTGGCCTGTACAATTGCTCCCGAACACATCTGACATGGCTCAAGCGTCACATACATAGTACATTCTTCAAGTCGCCAGTCACCCATCTTCTTGGATGCTTTACGTATTGCATTGAGTTCCGCATGTGACAGGGTATTCTTATCGGTCTTACGCCTGTTATATCCGCGTCCGATTATCTTTCCATCGTATTCAATTACGCAGCCTATGGGTACTTCACCTAAGTCGGCTGCTTTACGCGCCTGCTTAATAGCCTCGCGCATGAACTTCTCTTCACCCATAATCAATCTATTCCCCTTAAGGATACATTATCAGCTATCGGAATTAGAATTTCCGCGAAGCTTTCCAGTTCTTCTTTTGTAAAGCTTTCATATGCTCCATCTTTATCAAGTACCGTATCACGGTAAACATAGGACTGGAGATAATAATGTTCTATCCTGCTGGCGGATTCACCTACAATCTCCGAAAGCCAACTCTTGATATCCGCAAAATCTTCTTCGGTATGTATGCCTCTTACAACAGTTGTCCGAAGTTCGAACTCAACATCTGACTTAAGAAGAATACTAACCGATTCACTGATCTTATCGATATTTGCATTAATTCCCGTAGCACGACTGTAGTTATCTCTTCCTGCTTTGATATCCATGGCGACATAGTCAAGAAATCCTTTTTCTAACAGTTGACCTAATGTGTTCGGCTTAAGGCCGTTGGTATCAAGTTTGATCTTATACCCCAATGCCCTCACTTTTTCAATAAAATCACATAGGTCAGGCTGAAGCGTCGGTTCTCCACCGGTTATACAGAGTCCTGACAGCACGTTACTGCGCTTCTTAAGGTGTGCAAGCACTTCCTCTTCCGAAATCTTCATCTCTGCCGGCGGATTCAATACGAGTTCTCCGTTGTGACAGTATGGACAACGCATATTGCAGCCGCCGGTAAATACCGTGGCCGCTACATGTCCCGGGTAATTAAGTAAAGATGTTTTATCAAAGCCGTATATGTTCATAACAAACTGCCCATAAAAGCCATAAGGAAACACGGACCCGCCGGTGTCTCCTTATGATTGTTATTTATTCGCCTTATAAGTTTCTGACTATTCAGTCTGGGTCTTAACTGCCTGTCCGCCCTTGGCCACTTCTGCAAGCGCTCCTACAGTTCCTGCAAGATTGGCAATATCTGAAGGAACCACAATCTTGGTTGCCTGTCCGTTAGCCATCTGCGCAGCTGCTTCGTACTGCTTGAGCTTAAGGTACTGACCTGAAGGATTAGCCTCATTGATAAGTCTGATTGACTCAGCCTGAGCACGCTGCACTGCAAGGAGGGCCTGAGCCTCACCTTCAGCCTCACGGATACGCTGTTCCTTAACGGCATCGGCTCTGAGGATAGCTGCTTCTTTCTCACCTTCTGCAAGAGTGATGGCTGACTGCTTCTTACCTTCTGCAGTAAGGATAGCCTCTCTCTTCTCTCTCTCGGCTCTCATCTGCTTCTCCATCGCATCCTGAATACTTCTCGGCGGCTGAATGTTCTTAACCTCTACTCGGTTAACCTTGATTCCCCACTTATCGGTTGCCTCATCAAGAATGGTCGTAATCTGGCCGTTGATTGAATCACGGCTTGTAAGTGTCTCATCAAGTGTCATTGAACCGATGATATTACGAAGTGTAGTTGCCGAAAGATTCTCTATAGCAGCTATGGGTCTCTCTACACCGTATGAGAACATCTTGGCATTGAATACCTCGAAGAATACGACAGAGTCTACCATCATCGTAACGTTATCCTTGGTGATAACGGGCTGCGGTTCGAAATCGGCAACCTGCTCCTTGAGTGAGACCTTCTTAACAACCTTATAGAAGAACGGAATCTTGATATGAAGTCCTGCCTCCCAAGTGGCCTTATACTGACCCAAGAATTCTACTACCCAGGCATTGGCCTGAGGTACGATGCAGATACATCTGATAAGTGCGATTATCAGGATGACCAGAATCACTAATGCTACATAACCTTCCATCTTTAATTCCTCCGTTTTGCCTAAATTTATATCATCTACATATCTTTGCTATGCAGATAATTAACGTAATCCACAACCATCATGGCTATCTTAAATGTAAGAGCATCTTCGAATACTCTCATGTCCAAACCTATCACACTCTTAAGCTTCTCCATCCTGTATACCAAAGTATTACGATGAATATATAATTGCCTTGATGCTTCGGACACATTCAGATTATTCTCAAAGAACTTGTTGATTGTTATAAGTGTCTCCTCATCCAACTCTTCAGGCATCGAATCTCCGAATACTTCATGGACAAACATCTCACATAGACTTAAGGGTAATTGGTAGATGAGTCTTCCGATACCTAACGTCTCATAATCTAAGATCTTACGGTCAGAATAGAATATACTTCCGACATCAAGAGCCATTCGGGCTTCCTTATATGATTTGGAGATATCTTTAAGTTCGCATACCGACAAGCCGTATGAGACTCTTACATCTATCATTGCCTCTGTATTGAATGTATCAACAATACCCTCGGCTATCTCTTTAATATCTTCTCTTCCTGCACCCTTATCTATATCCTTGATAAGTATAACACTCTGCTCATCAACAGATATAATCTGATTACCGCCCTGCTCAACATACAGGCTCTTCATCAGTTCAAGTGCCACTCCGTCTCTGTCGTTAACAGTCTCCACAATGTAGACAACTCTTCTAACATCATTGTCTATATGTAACTTGGTCGCCCTGTTATGAATATCAACAAGAAGCATATTATCAAGAAGAAGGTTCTGATAGAAGCTTCCTCTGTCTGTTCTGTCCTTATATGCAATAATGAGATTCTGTAACTGACATACGGCAACTTTACCCTTCATAAGGGGATCGGAATCAGAAGCTGTCACCAGCACATACGAACACTCTCCCTCATCCATTACTCTTAATAAAGTCTTACCGTCAACAGTTTGTGAGTTCGCATCCGAATCAATAAAAGCCTTGATGGTCTCACGGTCTGTTGTTCCTTCATCACCTGTGGTTATAACCGGTGTCAGGCTGTCATCATACAGAGTATAAACAGCTCCTGTAACAGACGCGAGTTCTTCCATTGTCTTCTGAATAATCGCATTTGATATCATAGTAATCCTTATTCCAAGCACCCACGCAAGGCAGATTTTCGCTCTCTCTATTGTACTCGATTGGGGTGGTTTGTGCAAGAATGTCTATAGTTTACATAATTCCATTCGCGCAATCAAAAAGGAGCGCCGTATATGACGCTCCTTAAATGACTATCAATATAATGACTAGTTGGTAATAACCTGCTCTGTCTCCTTATCGAATACGTGAACCTTCTCAACGTCGAATGCAAGCTTAACCTTGTCACCGGGACGAGCTGTTGTACGAGGATTAACTCTTGCAGTAATCGGGAACTCTTCAAGATCGAAGTACAGATAAACTTCTGCACCAAGGAGCTCATAAACCTTAACTGTAGACTCGAATGTACACTTAGCTGTCTCAATGAACATCTCAGAATCATATACATCCTCAGGACGGATACCGAATGTAACAGTCTTGCCGTCATAACCGCCCTCGATAAGCTTCTTAGCCTTAGCGGGAGGAAGAGGAAGTGTCTGACCTGCGAAATGGAGGTTAACATTCTCACCGGAAACCTCAACCTTAGCATCAAGGAAGTTCATCTGAGGTGATCCCATGAATCCTGCAACGAAGAGGTTCTGGGGCTTGTCATAGAGGTTCTGAGGTGTATCAACCTGCTGGATGACACCGTCCTTCATAACGACGATTCTTGTTCCCAGTGTCATAGCCTCTGTCTGGTCATGTGTAACGTAGATGATTGTAGCGTCAAGTCTCTGATGAAGCTTAGCAATCTCTATTCTCATCTGTACACGAAGCTTGGCATCAAGGTTAGATAAAGGCTCGTCCATAAGGAATACCTTAGGGTTACGTACGATTGCACGACCCATGGCAACTCTCTGTCTCTGTCCACCTGATAAAGCCTTAGGCTTACGATCAAGTAATGCTGAAAGGTCAAGAATACGAGCTGCTTCCTTAACCTGCTTATCTATCTCATCCTTAGGAACCTTACGAAGCTTAAGTCCGAAAGCCATGTTATCATATACTGTCATATGAGGATACAGAGCGTAGTTCTGGAATACCATCGCGATATCTCTGTCCTTAGGCTCAACGTCGTTGACCACTCTGTCACCGATCTTGAGCTCACCTGATGTGATATCCTCAAGTCCTGCAATCATACGAAGTGTAGTAGACTTACCACAACCTGAAGGACCAACGAAGATAACGAACTCCTTATCAGCGATCTCAAGGTTGAAATCCTTAACAGCCTCGAAACCGTTGGGATACTTCTTGCAAATGTTCTTAAGCGATAAACTTGCCATTTTAAAAAACCCTCCTGAATATTTTGTGTCTTAACGGGCATATCAAACCCGCCACTAATAAACAGTATATATATATACGTATAATAACTAAATAGGCAACCTGCTAAAAATCTGACCGGTTTTTTGGCAGATTGCCCAAATATACAGTTATGTTAACCAAATGAGCCGTATAAAAAAGGGAGCGAACTCTCGCTCCCTTGGGTATTCAATGTTATCAGATTCTTCTGTAATCCTCTATAGGCTCGACATCATCACTTACTCTGATGCTCTCCACATTAGCAAGATCCTTGCTGTAGAATACCAACTGATTCTTACCTCTTCTCTTCGCCTCATATAATGCTACGTCAGCGGCCTTGTATGCATCCTGGAAATTCGTTGCATCTCTCGGCACAACCACACCGCCTATACTTGCAGTAGCGGAATACTTAACATAGTCACCGGCTCTGAACTGATGGAAGAAGTTCGTAATACGTTCACCCTCTCTCTGAAGCTGATCGTCACTCTTTATTCCCTTAAGGAAGAGAACAAACTCGTCACCGCCGAGACGGCCTATTATATCGGTTACTCTGAATTCGTTACGAAGCTGATGTCCGAGAGTACGAAGCACTTCATCACCAAATGCATGTCCCATTGTATCGTTAATCTTCTTGAAGTTATCGATATCAAACAGGAACATAAGGCATTGCACATCCGGATTCTCCGTCATCCATTCCTGTATCTTACGCTCTGTTGCTATCTTATTGTTAAGTTCAGTCAACAGATCTGTATCAGCCTTGTCCGCAAGATTCTTGCTGGCTTCACCGTATTTAATCTTATTGATAATCGCATTCGCCACTAAGAATAAGAGGAATACACCTATGGCTATCGCAAGATTGGTAATCATCTTACGCGCGTTCTTCATCTCGCCGTATACTACCTGGTCAACATACTTCTGGTTGATGACCGCCATAAGCTGCCATCCGGATACCGATATCGGTGCGGATACCAATGTCTTGCTCTCCGTGCCTTTAACCGCGTAGAATACCATTCTGTTCTGCTTCTGAGCTCTTAACTTGATCTGATCTATTGTCAGGTCGCTTACCACGGCACCTTTCAGATTATCATACAGATTCTCACCGCTTATAAATGTGCTGGCTGAACCTACGGTATATACCATATTACCGTTCATATCCATGATTGCATATCCGACGCCGCCGCCGTAATTGTTGATGGGAAGAGATGCGGTCAGACCGGAGGGGTCACCGAACATGTAAACAGCTCCCATAATTCCGTCATCACCTATTACGGGAGATGAAACTACGAAAGCACTCTTACCGAGAATTCCGTCATCTGTAGTATAAGAATACTTAGCTGCATTGGTATTATTGAAATAATCCATACCGGATATATCAACGTTATCTCCGTTGCTTGCAAATCCGGCACCTGTGTCATCTGCTATGACTACCATGTACACACATGAAACAGACCTCTGAAGCTCTCCGGCATACTCAGCCCATTTGTTCTTATCATTAGAACTGTGTGCTTTAATAACCGATGCCGCTCCGTTGCTTGCTCCGCCAATACTGCCAAATCCGCTTCTTAACGTGCCTGCATAAGCATCTATCTCATTTGTCAGTTCTCTGCCAATCGTACCCTTGGCAGTGTCCCTGCTTGTTATCGTGAAATTAGTAATAAGAAAAACAATTACAATGACAAGTACTGCTACCGGTACTCCCCACTGTATGAACAGCCCTTTATTCTGCTGATTCTGATTCTTCTTCTTTCTCTTGGTTCCCATCATTCTCCCCTATGGTATCAAATGCAGGTTCTAATTTGCTAAATATCTGCTTCCATCCGATACTGCATACATATGCCGGTCCGGATATTCCAACCAATAAATAAATCGGCAAGAGCCTTAATCCAATATTGGTGTAGAAAGCTATTAAAAAAGGTATTGCTATAACCGCCACAAACAACAACGTGTAAGGGAAATTACTTATAGACAAAATAAATGCGTTCTTAATCGTATTCTTAACGGTATTGTCATAATGTGACAAAACAGGATAGACATAAATCATAATCGCTGCCGTGAATACTGTCATGGCACACATGGCAATTATAATAAACTGCGGAATACCTTCTGCTATCCCACGGCGTATTATCATGACATCCACGCCGAGAAGAAGTAATACTATAAGATTAATCAACCATATTACCGTAGCTTGTCTGAAATTCTGCTTAAAGGATTTAAAGAAATCCTTTATCACATAGGACTCTTCGTTCTTGACCATCTTAACTGTAACATAGTACAACGCTGTCCACGAAGCACCTATTGTGAAAATCGGTAAAGAACAGACAATCACCAAAAGGTTGATGATAATTAAGTCCGCTATCTTCCCGAGAAACGAAACCACAGGACTGTCCGGACTCAACATCTATTTCACCATTATCCTTTAATATGTTTCTCAAATTTATTATAGTACTAAAGTCCTATTATAGCAAGAAAAACTATAATTATCTGATTTTTACCCTAAACATGGTTATTTTAACACATAATTTCAACAATCACAATACAAATCCATTTCCATGGGTATATAGATAATTCCGTCCTTATGCGCCATTTCTCCGCAATCCGTAAACCCCAGTTTGTGGTAGAAGTCCTTGGCAACGGGAGCCGAATTAACCGTCATTTTACTGAATTCGGTATTTGACCTTAAATATGAAGCCGCCTTATTTATCAGCTTTCTTCCTATTCCTAGGTTATGATAATTACCGTCAACAAACAAAAGAGAGATATGATTACCGTTTCTTATTCCGATCATACCGACAAGTACATCATCTATAAATGCCAGAAAAACAACATAATACCCTGAATCAAAGGCTTTCTTAAGCATCGGATCGGTAACAAATTCCGCAAAAGCCTGGGTACCTTCCTTACCGTAATCTTTGGATTCATATTTTAGAAAAACCCGAAAAGCCAGTTCCATTGCATTATCCCATTCTTCCGGCTTTGCGGGTCTTATTGTGATTCTGTTATTATCTATTGATTCCATGAAGCAATCAAACCCTTAAAGAACTCTTTAATCTGCTCCCACAGTTCCTTCATATAGTCTGCAAAAGACTTTTTGACGGTCTCTACAACCGCATCTTCCACACTGTCTATCACCTGATCGCGAATATCGTCAATCGCATCCGACGCTGTTTCATAAGTCTTGTCCGCTATCTTATCGTACACATCGTCAACAACATCTGCCAGTTTATCTTCATCTACACCAAGATCATTGACTGTATCCATAAGATCCACGGCTTTCTGCTCTTCTTCCGCCGAGATATCAACACCGTATTTATCTTCTGCTTCACGTATGGCATCACGCACATCTTCTTCTGTCTTAAGATTACCTTCTCTTAACTCATCCTTAAACTCAGAGATAAGCGCTTTATACTCATCCATATTGTATCCGGATGAAGAAACCTCATCAGAGGCCGCAATACAGCTTAATTTCGGAATTAATACGATAGCAGACACTACTGTTATCAAGGATATACATGATTTAATGTATGAACAAACCCTGTTGTGACCAGACATATATCCCACCTGTCATATTTTTATTCAGACTTAGAACCGGGCAATCTGTCATTAATCCATTCATAGATATCTTTCATGACAACATCCCTGTCAATTTCATTAAGGAGTTCGTGTCTGTCGCCTTCATAGCACTTGTCACTGACATCCTTAATGCCAAGTTCTTTGTATTGATTGATTACTTTACGAACTGCCACACCGTACTCTCCGCAGGGGTCTTCGCTTCCGTATATAAAGAATATCGGAAGGTCTGTCGGTATCTGTGATAATAACGACTTATCATGAAGTCTTGCGAGCAATTCTTTAAGCGTTAAGAATCCGTTTAATGTAAAGAAGAATCCGCAATTCGGATCCGCCATATACCTGTTGACGATTGCAGTATCCTTGGTAAGCCAATCATAGGGTGTTCTCGGATTCTCTATTCTCTTGCAATAAGAACCGAAACCAACCTGATTCATGAATAAACTCGGATGCTTGCTGCCCTGAACTATCATAAGCAATCTGCACATGAATCCCATCATGGCAAGCATACCCTTACTCATCATCAAAGTTCCGCAGATTATTGCACCCTCTATTCCCGTACCGTATCTGGTAAGATAATTTCTGGTTATTAGAGACCCCATGCTGTGACCGAAAATAAATATCGGGAGACCGGGATACTCTTCCTGAATGGTCTTCTTAAGTCTGTGAACGTCTCTGACCAGAACAGTTGCCGCATCTCTTGAACAGAAATAACCCTTCGGACCCTGGCCTACGGAATCACCGTGACCAAGATGCTCGTTGCCTGCAACGACAAATCCCTTCTCACACATGTACTCGGCAAAAGTCTCATATCTTCCGAGGTGCTCCGCCATTCCATGGACAATTATGAGTATGCCCACCGGATCGGTATCGGGTACCCACTTAATCGCATGTATCTTGCTGGCATTATCTCTTGAATCATAGTAGAATTCAGTCCTGTTCATATCGATTGTCTCCTTACGAACAATTCATTCCGCCTTAGGTTAGTAACTAACCGACTATAGCACCTGCCGGCATATCCTTCTCGGGATTAAGCAATACCACATTGCCCTTGTCATCTTCCGCACACAGAAGCATTCCTTCCGATACCATTCCCGCCATTGTAGCAGGCTTAAGATTGTTAAGTACTAATACCTTCTTGCCTACCATTTCCTCAGCGGAGTAATACTGTCTTATTCCCGACAGTATCTGCTTAACCTCTGAGCCGATCTGAACCTGTGAACAGAGCAGTTTCTTAGACTTAGGTACTTCTTCACATTTAATGATCTTGCCTATCCTTAATTCTAACTTATCAAAATCGCCGTACTCTATCTCATTCTTATGCTCGGCATCCATTATATCTTCAGACTGATCTGTTCCGTCGGTTGAATCTGCGCCTGCCTCTTCGGGATTCTCCTTAAGATACTCTTCCCTCTGAGCTTTACGTATGGTTTCAACCTTATCCATTACTTCATTGATATCAAGTCTTGCAAACAGTATCTCTGGCTTGTCAATAACCTTTGAACCTGATGAATAGAGACCGAATGTATTAAGACTCTCATATGCTCTTATCTCAGTATTAAGCTGCTTAACTATTCTGTCTGCAGTCTCAGGCATATAAGGCTTAAGCAAGCTTGCGCCTATAACAATGGATTCCGTGAGGTTATACATTACTTCCGCAAGTCTGTCCTTATTCTCATCTGACTTGGCAAGTACCCACGGTTCCGTCTCATCTATATATTTATTGCAACGTCTGAACAACGCAAACACTTCAGATATGGCATCCGCAACTCTGTGCTCATCCATACGGCCGTTAACCTTGTCACGCACACCTGTTACAACCGACTTAAGATCCTCATCCACCGGATCGGTTACACCCGTGCTTCTTACTACACCATCAAAATATTTATTGCTCATTGAGATGGTTCTGTTAACAAGATTACCAAGCACATTTGCAAGTTCCGAATTAAATCTCTCAACAACAAGTTCCCATGTGATGGTACCGTCATTGTCATACGGCATCTCATGAAGCACGAAGTATCTGACGGCATCCACACCGAATAAATCTATAAGATCATCGGCATAAATAACGTTGCCTCTTGACTTACTCATCTTCTCGCCACCCTGTAATAACCAGGGATGACCGAATACCTGCTTAGGAAGAGGTTCACCCAGAGCCATTAAGAATATAGGCCAGTATATTGTATGGAATCTGATTATATCTTTACCTATAAGATGGAGGTCAGCAGGCCATAACTTCTTATACTGCTCGGAACTGTTACCGTCCGCATCATATCCTATACCTGTTATATAGTTGGTAAGCGCATCAAGCCAAACATAGACAACATGCTTGTCATCAAAATCTACAGGGATTCCCCATTTAAATGATGTCCTTGATACACACAGATCCTGAAGTCCCGGAAGTAAGAAATTATTCATCATCTCATTCTTACGTGACACAGGCTGTATGAACTCAGGATGAGTATTGATATGCTCTATCAGTCTGTCTGCATATTTACTCATTTTAAAGAAATATGCTTCCTCCTTGGCAGGGCGCACTTCTCTTCCGCAGTCCGGACACTTACCGTCTACAAGCTGTGACTCTGTCCAGAAAGACTCACAGGGAGTACAGTACATTCCTTCATATGCTCCCTTATAGATGTCACCCTGATCATAGAGTCTCTTAAATATCTTCTGAACCTGCCTCTCATGATCTTCATCAGTGGTACGAATAAACTTATCATAAGACACGTTGAGGCTGTCGCATATTCCTCGGATCACTCCTGCAATTTCATCAACGAACTGCTTGGGTGATACTCCCTTAGCCTGCGCCTTCTCTTCTATCTTCTGTCCGTGTTCATCGGTACCCGTCTGGAAGAATACATCATATCCCTGATATCTTCTGTATCTAGCTATAGCATCCGCCATAACTATCTCATAGGAATTGCCGATATGCGGCTTACCTGATGTATATGCAATTGCTGTTGTTAAATAATATTTCTCTGCCATAATTATTTATTTACTCCATTTAATATCTGCATGAAATCACTTACATTCTTCTTGATATCGCCATGGAAAACTGCGCTTCCCGCAACTATCACATTGGCTCCGGCATCAAGAACTTCACGCACGTTGTTAAGCCTTATTCCTCCGTCGACCTCAAGGTCTATATCCCGACCCGAGGTCTTAATCATTCGCTTGACCTCTTTAATCCTCTCAGTAGATTCCGGAATATATTCCTGTCCGCCGCTTCCGGGCTCAACACTCATAAGGAGAATCATATCCGTCATATCAAGATACTTCTCTACCACATTCGTCGGAGTTGATGGATTGATCGTCAATCCGGCTCTGCAACCACACTCTTTGATTGCTTTAAGCGTAGTCGCAACATCTTTGCATGCCTCCACATGAACCGTAATGCCGTCACTTCCGAGTTCAGCAAATTCTTTGACATATCTTATCGGCTCATTAATCATTAAATGCGTATCAAAGAACAGATCCGTTTCAGATCTGATACTCTTAAGTACGCACATACCAAAACTGATGGCCGGCACAAATATACCGTCCATCACGTCTATGTGGAGCCACTTTGCTCCTCCCGCTTTCGCGTCCTGTATATTCCGGCCAAGTCTGTTAAAATCAGCAGCCAGTATTGAAGGTGACAGAATGTTTAACAACTTAACTTCCTCTCCAGTTTAGTCACGCCCATTGACAGCAATGACACTATAATAAGATATATAAGCGCTGCTGCCATAAGCGGCATAAACGGCTCATATGTCTGCGATCGAATAACATTGGCTCCGTGAGTAATATCCGTAAGCGCAATATATCCGCATATAGAAGTCTCCTTAAGCAAAGTAATGAATTCGTTGGCAAGTGCCGGCAGAATATTACGAAAAGCCTGGGGTATTATAATATGTATCATCGTCTTAACATAAGACAGTCCCAGGCTTCTGCCTGCTTCGAACTGACCGTTGTCAACCGATGAAATACCGCTTCTTACAATCTCCGCCACATAGGCTCCGGAATTGATTCCGAAAGCCAATACCGCAACAAATCTCTTGCTGACATTGGGACTGGTAAACACGATATAGTACATTATAAGCAACTGTATCATCGTCGGAGTACCGCGAATGACCGTCAAATAGAATCTGCATAATTTATCCGCAACGGATAATACGGGACCCTTGGAATTGACCCTCATATCCGCGGTGGAACGAATAACAGCCACCAGAAAGCCCAATGCTACACCAAGCACAGCAGCGCATATGGTGACTATGAAGGTTGTTCCGAGTCCTTCGGTAATGTACCTCCATCTCTGGTCCGCTATGAAATTGGTGTAGAATTTAAGCTTAAAATCGTCCATTTTACAATAACTCTTTACTACTTACGTACTACAATAACCTGTGTGGCTGTTGTATAAGGTGTTGAGAAATCAACGCTTAAGAGTCTCTCATCGGTAACAGTCATACCTGCCATACCGAAGTCAACCTTACCGCTTGTAACGGCATTGATGATTGCATCGAATTCCATATCTTCTATCTTAAGTTCATAACCGAGCTTATCGCATATAGCCTTTGCAAGTTCCGCATCGATACCTACGATCTCCTGATTAGAATAGAACTCATAGGGCTCGAATGCTGCGTTGGTAGCCATTGTAAGTGTACCGTTGCTTCTGTCTGTTCCTTCGGGAGAAACATAAGGACATGTACCCTTTGTGTCATCACCGATGTAGTTAGAGATTATCTGATCGATTGTTCCGTCAGCCTTAAGCTCTGCAAGAGCACCGTTGATTGACTCTGTAAGATCCTTATTCTCCTTGGCAAGACAGATCGCGTATTCCTCAAGCGCGAACTCCTCGTCTAAAATAGTAAGCTCGCTATTCTTCTCAACAAAGGCCTTAGCCGGCTGCTCATCAATGATTACGCAGTCTACCTTGCCCTGCTTAAGAGCCTGAATTGCATCCGCACCCTTGTTGTATCTCTCTATTGTTGATCCCTCTGCTTCATAGTCGCTTGCGTAGATATCACCTGTTGTTCCAAGCTGCACGCCTATAACCTTGCCGGGAAGATCCTCTGCAGAGAACACTGTATTCTCAATCTTCTTACCGCCGCATGCTGTCAGGGCCAATGCAAGGACACCTGCTATTGTCATTGCTGCTAACTTTTTCATAACTATTCCTCCATCTGTAATGAATTTCATTAACGACAAGCATTATTGTACCACCAAACCGCCGTTTTTCAAACTTTTTTCTGTCCTAATGCTTACTGATTACCGTTTTTCCACTCTGTGTGAGCTTGATATACCTCTCTTTTGGGGATTCCACGGTCATTTGCGACTGCCTTAATCGCTTCTTTCTCTGTCATTCCCTCATCGATATACCTGCTTATATGTTCCTCAATGCTTATATCTGAAAAAGCATCCGCTCTTAATCTGTCTAACTCCTTAATACTCATACCCTCTATAACGATCACATATTCACCGCGAGGTTCATTAACTTCATACAAAGCGATTGCTCCCGATATTGTCGTAGGAATCACTTCCTCAAATTTCTTGGTCAGTTCTCTGCAAAGGGTCAGCCTTCTCTCTCCCAGTGCCTCATACAGCTCATTAAGAGTTCCCTTAAGATGATGAGGAGCTTCATATAGTATTATTGTTCTCGTCTCATTCTTAAGTTCTTCAAGTATTCTTCTTCTCTCCTTCTTATCAGAAGGAAGGAAGGCCTCGAATGCAAATCTTCTTGTAGGAAGGCCTGACAATGTAAGGGCAACGATTAAAGCTGCCGGACCCGGAAGCGATGTTACCGGAATGCTATTCTCATGACACATGGATACCAGGACTTCTCCCGGATCCGATATGGCCGGCGTACCCGCATCCGTAATAAGAGCAATATTCATTCCGCTTCTTAATTTATCTATAAGCGTATGTGCCTTATCAACCTTATTGTATTCATGATAGCTGGTCATGGGCGTATCGATATCAAACGCGTTAAGCAGTTTGATGCTGTTACGTGTATCTTCCGCCGCTATAAGATCCACATCTCTTAACGTATCGATAACTCTCGGAGACATGTCCTTAAGATTACCTATCGGTGTAGCACATATATACAGAGTACCTGTCATCTTAATCCTCTCATTTTTCCGTCAAGTCGCGGATGTACGCTTCTTCCTGCCAAGAATAAAGGGGAAGAATCTCTCAACAATATAACCCGTGATGCAGCCTATAATAAGCGTGACTATTACCGTTACCGTCGTTAATACCTTGGACACGGGACAGATTCCGTATACCAGCAATCCTACCTGTAATCCTGCCCACAACACATACATATCAAGATGTATTGCCATTGTAACTAAAGAGTACCTGCCGATTCTCTCTAAGATTCCTATAGACGGCAACAAACTGCAGAAGCTTATTATCGATATACTTCCAAGTAACCCTCCGGCATAGTACAGCCATGGATTGTTAAGAATCATATTGTTGGTATCAACTGCCCAGTTAGTTAAGGATATGAACACACATAATCCGAATGATACTATACATGTGATTATCCTTATGTATATTCTGTCAGCAAGAAATCTGTATTTGTCATAGTACTTCCTTGCATAATAACCTGCTGCCACATAGGGAATAACCGTGCCTGAACGAACAATACTCTTGGGAAGGCTGAGTAATGCAACGACACTAAGTGAGCCTTCATTATTCGCATATACTTCTCTTATATAAGTCGCACATATGCATGAGATTACGGCGATAACAATAACCGAAACAATCACCCATGCATCGGGCAGCTTACTCTGTAACAGAATAAGAACCACCTGTGAGATAAACAACGCCGTTATAAACCACATTACCGACTTACCGGCAAATGTAAGCGTAGCTATAATATTTGATTTGAAATCATATATCGTAATCTTGTTTAAGAATACGTTGCCTATATCCACTACAAAATATATGATTGAAAACCACATATATGGGATAAGAAGTGTACGGGCTTTCTTAGCTATTCTTCCCTTAATGTCCTTCTCATCTTTTGTCCCCATGTACAGAGTAATACCTGAGATAACAAAAAACAGCGGCATATGAAAGGCAGATATCCATACTCGCACGCGTTCACCTGTGTATATAAGATGACCGTACAGAACAAGGATTATACCTATTCCCTTGGCCATATCCAGATAGCTTAATCTCTTATTACTCATTCTCCCCCTCCGTAGAAACGCAACAAATCATATGTGTACTCTCCCGGAGCATCATATACTATCAGAGGTTTCTCAACCGTAATTCGTGATTTGGCATCCCGCTTGGCTTCTATAAGCACCATACTTGGTTCCTTGTCAACATACGGATAGACAAGTCTCATTCTCTTAGGTTCCAATTTGTATTTATTAAGTGTAACCATTATCTCGGTAAGCCTGAAAGGTCGGTGTATCATATAGAAATATCCGCCGGTCTTAAGCAAAGATGCTGCCGTACAGACAACGTCTTCAAGCGTACACATTACTTCGTGTCTGGCAATGGTCATATCATCCGCTTCATTATGAATGCCGTGACTCTCTATCATATAAGGCGGATTGCACGTAATTACATCAATACTTCCCTTGGGAAAAACATCGGGCAACTTACGTATATCTTCATTCAATATCTCTACCTTTCCCGCAAGATCGTTTAACTCCACACTTCTTGATGCTCTTTCGGCGGCGTCCTTAACTATCTCTACTCCGATAAGCTTCTCTGCAGATGTCTTGCCGGACATAAGAATCGGTATCACGCCGCTTCCCGTGCACAGATCGATTACGGTATCACCGGCAGAGGCCTTGGCATAGTTGGCAAGCAATACCGCATCTATTCCGAAACAGAATCCCTCCGGATTCTGAATGAGTCTAAGACCCTTATATTGCAGATCATCCACACGTTCATGTGCTTTGATCGTCACGTCCATTGCACATCCTCCGAATATAATAAGAAGCACGCAGGATTGTTATGCTGCGTGCTTAACTTCAAAAGTATAATGTCAATCGTCATCAAGACCCTGCGTCTTATCCTGCTTCTCCAACTCCTTAAGTTCTCGCAGCTCTTCTTTGGTTAACTGCTTCTCTTTACGATGTCTTCTCTTAAACTTAAGATCTTCCGCCTTGTATTCATGGATCTCCTTCTCATCTCCGGATTCCACTATTACCTTAACAAGTTCTCTTAAGACATTGACGCTTGTTACTTCTCCCTTAAGCCCGTCCGGTGTAGTAACATAATCTCCTATACCCGGTAATCTCTTATTGATCTCTTCATATGTGTCTTCCTCATGTTTAAGGCAACACATAAGTCTTCCGCATACACCGGATATCTTGGTTGGATTAAGAGACAGGTTCTGTTCCTTAGCCATCTTAATCGATACCGGAATGAAATCGGATAAGTGTGCATGGCAGCATAACGGTCTTCCGCATATTCCTATGCCTCCGCGAATCTTGGTCTCGTCTCTGACTCCGATCTGTCTAAGCTCTATTCTTGTTCTGAATACGCTTGCAAGATCCTTGACCAACTCTCTGAAATCGACTCTTCCGTCAGCTGTGAAATAGAACAACACTTTGTTGTTATCAAATGTATATTCCGCATCTATTAATTTCATCTCAAGACCGCGATTGGCTATCTTCTCAAGACAAATCTTAAATGCTTCTTTCTCTTTCTCCTTATTCTTAAGTTCCTGCTCGTCGTCCTTATCCGTCGCTATTCTGATTACTTCTTTAAGCGGCTGTACTATCTCCTCTTCCGGTACTTCCTTGGGATCTCCGACCACCGTTCCGTATTCAACGCCTCTGGCGGTCTCTACTATGACATGGTCTCCTCTCTTTACGTCATAATCCTTGGGATCAAAGAAATATATCTTACCCGCAGTACGGAATCTTACACCTATAATCTTCTTCATCAATCTATATACCTCCTTATGTAAAATAAGGCGTTCGCAATCTCTTGCTCACTTATTTCCTCATTTTACAACTCGTCATTCTGACGTGACTAGTTATCGCTGTTTTCTTTGATTGAGAGCAACAGCAGCTCCATTGTAAGGTCGAAACTTACATTGGCACCTATTCTTAACTTAGCATTATCAAGCGCCTTAAGAATATTCTCAATTCCTTCGTAAGTACTTCTTGAGGCCGTTCTCTTAATATTCTGGAACTCGTCCCTGAATATCAGATGATTGGCATCATTGGTCGCCTTAAATAACAATGCATCTCTGTACCATACGGCGATGATATCAAGGAAATCACTTATCTCAAGCTTATATTCATTCATCTGCTTGACGGTCTGGTTAAGCTCGCTGATATCCATTTCATGGATATGCTTAAGCATGGCAATGGCATCGTCTTTAATCTTATCGAACTCTTCGGATCTGGCCAATATCTTAGCCTTACCAATATTACCTCTTGCAAATGCAGCGCATATCTCAGCCCTGTAATCCGGTATGCCCACTTCTTCCATAAGGAACTTCTTGACAAGTCTGTCATCTGCAGGCTTCATGCTAAGGACAACGCATCTGCTCTGAATCGTTGGCAGAAGTGCTCCGAGATTATCCGTAAGAAGGATAAGAACGGCATACTCCGGTGGCTCCTCAAGAGTCTTAAGCAAAGCATTCTGTGCATTGTTATTCATCTTCTCCGCTTCGCTTATTATATATATCTTACGCTTACCGGCATAGGGCTTGATCGAAATGGTTGCGCCCACCTGCTCTCTGATATCTTCAACCGCAATAACATTGGGCTTCTCATGTGTCACATAGATAATGTCCGGATTATTCTTGGTAAGAGCCTGCTTACATGAGTGGCATTCATTACAGGGTTCAACACCCTCCTGCTCACACAAAAGCGCCATGGCAAATACATTTGCTATGAATTCCTTACCGGCATATCTCTCGCCGGATATTATATATGCATGGGAAACCTGATCGTTCTCGATCACATTCTTCATGTGATCCACAATCATCTTCTGTCCGATAATGTCTGTGAAATTAGCCATCTATCAACCTCCGTAGGGAATGAACCTTAAACCGTTTAATGGTTTGTCCCGATTATGTGAAAATATCGAGCAACAGTCCCCTGATCTCCCCTATTTTGCCAAGGATTGCAATGTTATCCTTCTCATCCTTCATCAGTTCCTGAGCCAATTCATCAAGGGTCTCATCAACAAGTCTGATTATTCCGTAAACCCTGTGTCTGCCGCGCCTGTCCAAGAAGTTCTCTCTTGAGAATTCGTGTGATCTGGATATTATCTCGTTCATAAAATCCTTGATCAAAGATCGGTATTTACGCATATCCTTGATATCGCGATGTTTGGCAAGTTTATCGCCCTGCATGGTAATCTCTTCCATCATGGAAGCCAATCTCTCCTGCAGTTCGGTCTCTTCAATCTGACTGGCAAGCATGAACTTAAATGTTCCGTCTGCCTGTGTCACTTCCTTAGGCGTCTCAACCTGCTGTACGGGTGTTAGATTGTTAACCTTAATATCCATAGGCTGTCTCCGACACTATGTCAATCACTGTGTAACACTTACCATATAGTCCGTAATATTCCTGATGCACACAGCCAGATCGTCATTGGGGAATCGATTATTTATACCTGCCGATGCAAGCTTCTGCTCACTGAAATCCTCAGAATCCGCAAGAAATCTGCGACACATCTCCTCGTATCTGGGAGTCTTCTGTCCGTTCTCTCTGTTAAGCGCTCTCTGTAATCTCACACCGTCATCCAACTCTATATATATCGGTATGACGTTATCTTCTCCGTAGTAGTCTCTTGTTGAAATATACGATTCCGGGGTTCCGATAATCAGATAATTGTCATGATTAAGATCAACCTGATCGTCATCCACCGTAAAATAATACCATACTCCATGTACGGTATTATAAGACCTGCATTCTATTACCTTATTGTCAGATTGAAGCCTTCTAAGTTCATTCTCATCAACGAAATAATACTGAACTCCGTCTTTCTCTCTCTCTCTTATGGGACGCGTCGTATAAGGAACGATCTTCTTAAGATTCAGTTCTTCGGACAGCAGAAGCTGCCTGTATATTGTGTCCTTGCCCGATGCGCTCTTGCCCATCAGACAGAATATCTTTCCCATTTCATTCCTCTCTTTAATCACCTTGGAATGCACGGAGCGTACAGATCACTCTTGTCAGTTCGGCTTCCTCTGTGTGATTGAAATTTTAGAGTAGTATCATTATTATAATATTTCTGCGAGATTCTGTCATCTATTTCAAGCAAAGCATCCGTGAATCTTTCTAAGCCTTCCTGTGTATCCGAATAAGTTGTGATACCGAGAATATAAGACTCAGAAGCCATTTCCAATTGTATGTGATAGTCATCAAGCAGTATCCGTTGAAGAGTATATCCGTCAATATCTGATTTCGTAATTACCGTAATCTTATACGGATCAAGTGCTGTTATGTCAGAATCAGATGCTGTATCCTTAAGGACAAGCAAGTGCATATTCTTAAGATCCGCAAGCTTATTTCGCATATCTTTAACCATCAACAGATGCTTATCAATAAGCTCAGGATTCTCTTTAATATGATGAAGAGATAAATCTATGCTTGCCATAAGAACATAGGAAGGTGAACTGGTCTGGAGCATGGTCCAGTATTTCTTGAGCATAGTTATGTCAACCATATTGCCCTGTGCATGAAGCAGCGCCGTCTGAGTCATTGCCGCAAGAGTCTTATGTGTGCTGTGTATTACTATATCTGCACCGTATTTTAGGGCACCCGAGGGATACTTATCACTTAGGTCAAAATGCGCTCCGTGTGCCTCATCAACAATGAGCATAGTGTCATATCTGTGACACACATTCGCTATGGCTTCTATATCTGATATGATTCCTTCATACGTGGGGGATGTGATGATTACCGCTGCATAAGTTAAACCGGCAGTAGATGCACTCAGAAGTTTATTCTCTACAACAGTCGGTGATACTGCGGCAAATATATTAATGCCTTCTAACCTGCCGATTTCCATGACATCAATGTCAAGTCCCGACAGTTCGGCTGCGGCCTTAACAGATCTGTGGCAATTCGATGCAATAAGTATCCTTCCTTTTTTCCCTTGATGGTTATTCTCATACATAGAGGCAACAGTACGGATTGCTACATGTATTCCTCCTGTTGCACCATTCACCAAATAGAATGTATTAGGACAGTCATAGCACTCAGAAGCATAACTCATGGCATCCGCAAGTATTCCCTGTGCATCATAGAGATTGTCATATCCCTCTATCTCCGTGATATCCACAGCGTAAGCACCATCAAGGGCAGAACCCGTATTCTGTCTCTTATGTCCAGGCATATGCATCGGATACTCATCCGATGTACTAAGTCTTAACAATTCATCCAATAACATAATCTATATCTCTATATCCAACTCCACGGGACAATGATCGGAGCCGAATATGTCCGTATGTATCTTGGCGTCTTTAAGTCGATCCGCAAGCGACCCCGAAGTAATGAAATAGTCTATGCGCCAGCCCGAATTCTTCTCTCTTGCATGGAATCGATAACTCCACCAGGAATAAATCTGTTCTTTATCGGGATAGAAATATCTGAACGTATCGATAAATCCGCTGTCTATAATATTCGTAAATTTCCCTCTCTCTTCGTCCGTAAATCCCGCATTGTGACGATTGGTCTTAGGATTCTTAAGGTCTATCTCCTTATGCGCCACATTAAGATCACCACAGTATATGACGGGTTTGCTCTTCTCAAGATTCTTGATATATGCCAAGAAATCATCCTCAAATGTCATTCTGTAATCAAGACGCTTAAGTTCATCCTGAGAATTGGGAACGTACACCGTAATGAAATAGTACTCGGGATATTCAAGGGTGATGACCCTTCCCTCATGGTCATGAACATCTATTCCGATTCCGTAGGTTACGTTAAGAGGCTGCTCCTTGGTAAAAATCGCGGTACCTGAGTATCCTTTCTTATCTGCGTAATTCCAATAATCATAATAACCGTCAAAGGCCATATCTATCTGACCCTTCTGGAGTTTAGTCTCCTGAAGGCAGAAGATATCGGCATCAAGGCTTCTAAATATCTCTTCAAAGCCCTTCTCCTTGCAGGCTCTTAATCCGTTGACATTCCATGATATGAATTTCTTCATTCGTATATCCTTTCTTAAACGTTGTTATGCGGTAGTTTCTTAAATGCAAAGCAAGCTATCATGACGCCTATTGCACATACAATCGTACCGGTAACAAGCATCTGCGTAATTCCGGCATTATCAAGTATTACTCCGCTTATAAGGTTGGAGAACACGCCACCTATCGTAATCGCACTCGTTACATAAGCCTGTCCTTTAACCTGATCATACTCACTCATCGTACTGTTAACGTAGTAAGCCGCCGCTGGAATAAATACCGCATAGGCAAATAACTGGAATGACTGACTTACATACATCATCGCCATATTTACCGTAAATACGAGTATCAGAATCTTAATAAAGAATGCGAATCCTGATATTATTAGCAGATTATCCGACGATATCTTCTTAAGCACCAATCCTATAAGAGCCATAACGGGAAGTTCCAATATAGCCTGCAGGAAATTGGCATATCCAAGTTCAGTCTCTCCTCCGCCCAGATTACGGATTATCTGAATCATGAAATCGTTAATCATATTATGTGCAAAGAAGAAACAGATTGTTCCCACCAAGAACAACATAAATGCAGGATATGCATGTGCGAATGATGAAAGGCTGTTATGAATCTCCTCATGCTTAATATCTTCAGATATGGCATCGCGCTCAGTGCTCGCAGTTTTATCATTATTCGGAAGTCTGAATGTCAGAATCAGAATCGCAGATAGCAACATCGTAATAATGTTGACGATCAGAAGAACCGTTACTCCGCTTCGCTCAACCGCTCCTCCGATCATTGCCGCAGTAACGGCAAAACTGGCCGAGCCTAAGCCTCTTGCAAGACCGTAGTATATATCACATCCGGCCTTCATATACTCAAAACAAAGGGCAGTCATAACGGGCTGATATGCGAACTGAATCATATAGATAAGAGCATAAATTATGAATATCGCCGCTTTGCCGCAGGGAATCATCCACAGAATAACAGAACCGGCCAGAATGGTTATGACCGATATCAATATAAATAATCTGTTGGTAAGGGGGCCCGGGCGATCTATCACTCCGGCAATTGCCGGCTGGCATATAGCTGATACAATGTTGGCTATTGCAAGAAGGATTCCCACTTCGGTATTGGTGAACCCATTGGCAAGCAAATATACTGCAGCATATGCATGTACCGTACAGAAAGCTATAAAATATGTCGAATTAAGCAGTGTATATCTTAATGTCCACATACCCTTTATGTTCTTATCAGTGTTCACTCACTCTCTCCCTGTTCGCCTTTCGGAGCGAATTCCATGATTCCGTTCTCTTCAACAACCTCATATTCTGAGTTCTCTTCGCCCTCGACGACCTGCTCAATCTTCTCAAGCAGTTTGTCATATTCCGCCATTGCCTCAGCATGTTTGCTGCTTATAAATTCATAATTGTCTTCCTTGGCAGCCTTCTCAAGTGCAAGCGCCAAAGATGAGAGGTGTGCTGCTCCTATGGTTGCCGATGTGCTCTTAAGAGCATGCACAAGTATTCCGTAATTCTTAAGATCTTTGGTCTCTAAGTATGACTTAAGCTTATCCTTCTTCTCGGCAGAGCTGTCAAGATATTCCATAAGAATGGAATTATAGAAACCTTCATCTCCTCCGCAGTTGGATATACCCTTGTCCGTATCTATACCAATCTCTATAAGCTTGCCGTATTTGGAATCGGAAGTCGACTTGGAATCGTCAGACTTAATCTCAGAAGGAGTCTTATCCTCCGTCTTCTTATCTTTCTTAATCAGTATTACCTTGCTAAGTGGAAGATATTTCCTTAACATCTTCTCCAAAGCCTCACTGTCTATGGGCTTGGTCAGATAATCGGTGAATCCGCAAGATATATACCTCTCCTTGGCTCCGACTACGGCATCGGCCGTAAGACAGATCACCGGTGTATCCTTATTTGGTCCGTCAGCATCAGCCTTGATCCTCTGCATGGCTTCGGTTCCGTCCATCTCAGGCATTCTCTGATCCATTAGGATCACATCATATTTATTCTCCTTGGCCTTACCTACAGCTTCCACTCCGTTACATGCGGTATCTATCTGAAGCTGTGTCTGCTTAAGGAATTCGCATACTACCAAAAGATTCATCTTCGTGTCGTCGACAATTAACACTTTAGCCGCAGGTGCTTTGAAAGACTCCCGGTAGTCCTTTCTCTCCTCAAGTTGTCTTGCAAATCTTGATTTGTAATCACCGATTGCCTCATCTGCAACAACTCTCTGAGGAATCGTTACAGTAAACGTAGAACCTCTTCCGTAGACACTCTCTACTTCTATTATACCGTTCATCATATCAAGTAATCTGTGACTGATTGCAAGACCGAGTCCGGTTCCCTCTATTGTGCTGTTCTTCTCGAGATTGATTCTCTCAAACTTATCATAGAGCTTATTCAGATCATCTTCCTTAATTCCGATTCCCGTATCCGTAACGGACATTATTAGCTTAATAGTCTTATGTCCGTCCGGCGTCTTGGGACCCTTCTCACTGTAAACCTTAAATAATACGCTTCCTTCATCGGTATACTTAACGGCATTTCCGAGAATGTTCGTAATGATCTGACGTACTCTGACTTCATCACCCCACAGGCAATCCGGTATATTCTCATCAACTTCCATGGTAAATGCCAGGTTCTTCTCCTTGGCCTTAAAGTGGATCATATTGCTGACATCATTAAGAATAGAGCTTAACTGATACTCTACCTCAACAATATCCATCTTGCCTTCTTCAATCTTGGTAAAATCCAATATATCATTAATAATTGCCAACAGATTATTACCTGCGCTGTCAACATTGCCTGCGTAGGTTCCTATCTTCTCAAGGGATTTCTTAATCTCTTCCGGCTTATCATCTGAAATATTCTCTGCTGTCGATACCTCACGAAGTATCATTTCATTCATACCAAGTACGGCATTAATGGGAGTACGAATCTCATGACTTGTATTGGCAAGGAAGTCCGTCTTAACCTCACTTGCCCGTCTTGCCTCTTCAACCGCCATATCCTGCTTGATCTTAGCCTTATCGGTCTCATACTGAGCGATGGCACAGACAATTACTTCCACAAGATACATGATCGGCAGTCGCTTGTAGTATAATTCCGGGAATTGATATCCCATTAAATGAAGAGGTGAGAACAAATATATTGTCATTCCGATAAAAAGAACCGATGTAAAGAAACATCCGTAGAACAGATTAAAGAACAGGAAACCTACCGGAGCAGCTAAGAATATTAAGAATATACTTGTACCACCGGTACCTCCTGTATACAGGAACACGCCGAAAGTAAACCAGTATACGAAACACATTATTATGATCGCACTGTGCATGAGAATCTTACGACGCTTCTTGCCGAACTTACACACAGATAATAAAACCATGGTAATAGCAGTCATAACAGAACAGAACAGCGCGAGGAAACCTACCATATTGGTCCCTTTGACGAAATTATCGATACTTAAATATATACAATATATCGCCAAAAATGCAGATATTATTATCGTACGCGTAAGATTAACATCTATGTATTTGGAATCTATCTTTCTTCTGCCCACTCTGTATCCACTCTTTCCCGATTATGACAGATAAAACGTGACTAAACTCATTATATACTATTATTCGCCCCGTGCCCACACGAACTTGCGGCTGTTACGGCTGAATGCTATGATATGTGATATGAACGAATATAAGAATTACATTTTTGATCTATACGGAACTTTACTTGATATTCATACGGATGAGAAGAGTAAGGAATTATGGAAGATCATGCGTGACTTCTATAATGCATACGGTTGCGAGTGGAAGCAGAAGCCTCTTAAGGATGCGTTCTTTCTCTATGATGCGGGCGAGCGACAGAGACTGTCCGTTCTCACCGGTGTCAAAAAACCTGAGATAAAGATTGAGCGGGTATTCGCCAGATTATTATTCGAAGGAGGCGAACACCATTCCTGCTCTCTTGTGATCGCAGGCTTAGATGTCGATACTTTGCGAAGACAGTACAAGGAAAATATCGAGGGCGTGCTTAATAAGGTCGCTGACAGTGAATGGGCCGCAGCAGCAGCCAATCTTTTCAGGACTGTATCAAGAGAATATGTCCATCCATATCCCAAGACTATAGAGACACTTAAGTCTCTTAAGAATAAAGGTTGCCGTCTCTATCTCTTATCCAATGCGCAGAGAGTATTCACGATGCCTGAGATCGAAGCTTTCGGATTGCAGGATATCCTGGATAAGATATATATATCTTCAGACTATGGCATGATGAAGCCGGAACCGGAGTTTCTGAACAGACTTATATCAGAAGAGGGGATTAAGCCCGAGGAGACAGTCATGGTCGGCAATGAGATAGAGAGCGATGTCGCTGTCGCATTAAGATGCGGCATACACAGTATCTGTCTTAATACATTCGGCCTTAAGAAAAAGGATATAAACCAACGTGTCTCGGAAATCCTTAAGGTTACAAAAGCTTACGACGAACTATCACCCCTTATCATAAAGTCCGGAGATATCGGAGAGATACTTAAATAAGTATAACTGCTACAGACAAGGGACGGTGTTAGCCGTCCCTTTATCTAATCATATGAAAATATCCCCTGTTGCGACCTTCTCTTTAAATCTTACGTCATGTTCCACAAGCAGCATTGTGGGTTGATATTCCCGAATAAGTTTCTCTATCTGCATTCTTGAGAACACATCTATATAGTTAAGTGGCTCATCCCAGATGTATAGATGGGCAGGTGTAATAAGACTCCCTGCTATCAACACCTTTTTCTTCTGTCCCTCAGAGAATTCGGTCATATCCTTCGCAAACTGCTCTCTCTCAAGATCAAGGCGCCTTAATACCGCCAAGAACAGACTCTCATTTAAGTCGGCCGCTTTGGCATATTCCCTCAGAGTTCCCTTAAGAAAAGATGTGTCCTGATTGATATATGATATTTTAAGACCTGAAGCAACTATAAGTTCTCCCGTCACATTCAGAAAACTCTCTTTTGCCTCATACGGATCTTCTGAAGCTTCCTGTAATATCGCCTTTATAAGGCTTGTCTTGCCGCAGCCGTTCCTGCCGGATAAGAAGACTCTCTCACCCTGACATATCTTAAATGTCTTATCGGTAAAAAGCGGGGCGCCTAAGCCATATCCTATCGACAGTTCCCTCGCCTCCACAAGAACACTCTTATGATACTTGAGCGGATTAAGCTTAAGGTCAGCTACAGTTTCTATATCCTTAAGCAGCCCTTCCTTTTCCTCGATTTCCCTGCCCATCCGCTTCTCATACGACTTGACTCTTGCCTGCATCTTCTTTGTCTTTGCCCCGATATAAGATCTTGTGGAGATATTTCTCTCAGGCTCTTTTAAGGGATCAAAACCTATCTTGGTATTCTCATTCTTAACAGCCCATCGGTTGCTTCTGTCGGCGGCTGTCTTAAGCTTGCCTATCTCCTTAAGGTGCTTCTCGTTCTCCGCTAATGCATACGCATCCGCTTTTTCTTTATTCTCCTGCCAT
Source organism: uncultured Lachnospiraceae bacterium (assembly GCA_902778165.1). Lineage (GTDB taxonomy): Bacteria > Bacillota > Clostridia > Lachnospirales > Lachnospiraceae > Colinaster. The sequence goes on along the minus strand of CACYWQ010000005.1, from coordinate 5,844 downwards.
GAAGAGAAATTGCCGGCCTGAACTTCAATGCTGTTGCGGTTAAGTACAAGTACATGGTCCGTCACGGCATCGAGAAGATCTCTGTCATGAGATACCAGAATGAACCCCTTTTTTGATTTAAGGTATTCCTTCACGATCTCCCTTGCTTCCTTGTCCAGATGATTGGTTGGCTCGTCTATGAGCAGCATCTCATCATCCGATGCGAAGAGTACTGCCAGCATGACTCTGGTACGCTCTCCGTAGCTTAGTGTACCAAATGGCCTGTAAATGCATTCAGGATCCATTCCAATCTGACTTAACTGAATGAGTATCTGCCATTCCTCCACCTGCGGCTTCCAAGTATTAACCAGTTCAGACGCCGATTTATCCAGTTCACTCTCAGAAATTGCGTAAGGAAAGCAGTCAAATACCGTCTCTCCGGATATGCTCCCGACATACTCATATCTTCCCATCAATAGATTAAGTAATGTGGTCTTGCCTTTGCCGTTACGGCCGATGAGCCCGAGTTTCCATGTTGTATCGATACTGAAGCTCACATTCTCAAATACGTTATTGCTGCTGCCTTCATATGAAAAAGTAAGGTTACTTATCTGTAATTGTGCCATATTATTCCTCCTTGCGTTGGTTGCGAGGCGGCGTGCCGAACATCAGATTCGGCCATGCCATAAGGCGATTTGAGCTTTGCGCAAATCGTAGGTGTGAAAAATGGTGCATCAGCACATTTTTCACACTGATCCTCCGAAAACAGAGCATTAAAAAATCTGCCATCGGTTATACCGAAAGCAGATCATATGTGATCGAAGACTAATATATGCCAAAAGGGCATCATCATAAATGATGGCTTCAGAAAATCACGATGATCCGATCCGGCATACACAAACAGACCTTTCGGTCCTTAATACTCAGTCTGTATCTACCTGATATGATCATCTGTTTTTCATCGGCTCACGCGCACACTTATGTGTGTCCTTTCTTTTTGATGTTTACCTTAAAAGACTACCAACTAAGACCCGAATTGTCAATAGTCTCTCTTTTCCCATTTTTCATGTCTGTAAGCAGTTATAGTTATTACAGCAAATATCACTGCAAACACAAAGATATATCCCTCTGTTAAGATCAAACTTCCGGAAATCTTCTGTATCGCAACCATTACTCCGTCCAAAAGTGCATGCATTGCCACCGCCAATACGCACAGACCGAAATTCCTGTCTTTGACCGCGCGATATACAAAATACGAAGCGCAAATATGAAAGGTTATCGCTGAAATTCTCTCAACTCCCATCCACAGGAAGGTTCCCGGTCCCGAAAGCCAGAGAGGTGAAAGCTGCTCGATCACCCGGGCACGAATGGAAGGATCAGTACCCTTAAGCAGGAGATCTCCCAGTCCAAGATTCAGCATTACGGATACTACTATATTCGATACACTGGTTAATCCTACAAGAAGTATGCTCTCGACTCCGCCGTGGCCTATTCCGAACATAACAGCCTCTGTTTTATCGAGTTTCTTCTTCATAAAAAGACGCATCACTATATATCTTCCGACTTCTTCAAACAACCCTGCCGCAAGTCCGCCGTATATAGCGTAAAATGGAAGCTGCAGAAATGCATCCTGTCCCATAACCTTAATAACGATATTGTGGACTATAGATTCAAGTATAAGAGCAAATACAACAAATGTTCCGGCACCTTTTAATGCGGAAGATAATCTTGCGTCTTTCTTATTCTCCCAATATAAGCCCAAAACCATAGGTATCCCTACACTTAAAAGCAGTGATACCATTATTGCCGCAATATTGATCCAGGGCACTCTGTATTGTGACAGCTCCATCTGTTATTCTCCTTATTTTCTGATGTTCTTCTTGGTGATCCCCACCAGTTCTTCGACCTGATTAATCTTCATTTGATACCTCTTACCTTATCTCGTTCGGCCTCTCGATACAGATAATTTAAACCTTCCACCTGGTGGAAAGTCAATAGTTTTTTAAATATACAAAAAAAGCATCAAAAAGATGCTTTTTTTAAGTGCCCAGAACCGGAATCGAACCAGTGACACGAGGATTTTCAGTCCTCTGCTCTACCAACTGAGCTATCTGGGCGAATAACGAGTCAAAGCAAAAATCAGGATAAGTGCTTTGCTGCGTTGAGCGCTTGCGGTCATAAGCAGCTAAGTGCTTAGACTGACGTTTGGAGCCTTGGCGACAAACGGCCATCGGACGAACCGAAGGTTTGGACGATGGGCTTTTTGCGCTTTTCAAAGTAGCGGGGATAGGATTTGAACCTATGACCTTCGGGTTATGAGCCCGACGAGCTTCCAGACTGCTCCACCCCGCGTTAGGGATTATGGGCGGAGGTGGATTCGAACCACCGAAGCAATTTGCAGCAGATTTACAGTCTGTCCCCTTTGGCCACTCGGGAATCCGCCCATAAAGGCATAGAGAGTCTCTATGCCTTAAGCCGATGATCGGACTCGAACCGATAACCTGCTGATTACAAATCAGCTGCTCTGCCAATTGAGCCACATCGGCATATTCAGTTTTAAGGTAAAAATATGGGGCCTATAGGGCTCGAACCTATGACCCTCTGCTTGTAAGGCAGATGCTCTCCCAGCTGAGCTAAGACCCCATATGTGCGTCTTTTTTCAAACGCTTTACGAATTATATACATCTTAGTGACATATGTCAAGAGTTTTTTATTGATTTCCTGATATTAATCACAAAAAGATACACTTAAGATAAATCATGCATATAATTCACTATCAAGATTAATCACATAATAAAAAACAGGTCACGAAGACCTGCTCTTTGTAAGTAGTATAGAATGAAACCATTTACATTTTATAAAATAATATATTTTTTGATAAGAACCAAAAAAATTTTATTTATAGGTACCAGATTTTTTATTCCACCGTCTCCAGCAAAAAGCTGACCGGACGAAACCCATCGTTACACGAAATCATAGCAGATTTAGGGTTTTTCATCCATCCATCATAAATATCACTTCCACCGCATGACAATGTCATGACAAAAGATGAAATAGATTCCCACGCACTATTACAAAAACCATCCGGTTTTGTCCAGCCTTCTGATATAAACACATCCCCCTCTTTCATATCACACGGATGATCTTGCGGGTTTTCATACTCTCTTATCAAATCATCATAACGGGTGATTTTCATTACCGTTATTTTTACATTTTTCATTAAACAACCTCAAATCTATACTTTTGTTTAATATTCGGATATTTCTCTTTATCAGTTAATCCGCAAAACATCTCCAATGGTCTGGCATAAACACGAAAATCGTCATAAAGCGCCATATATATCATCAACTTTTCTCCCGTTTCCGTATGTTGGGCTTCTCCTATTATTTTATATAAATACATATTTGAAAGTCTTTTGTCGTTTGTTAATAATTCCCTTTTAAAATGCCGGACCACATCTCCCGGATTAAATCTGTTTATAATTTCTTTTGACAACTGCAAACCTCCAATGATCAAATTATCATGTAATTTTTTTAATCCTCTATTTTTTCAAGTATAGATGCAATATTAGGATCTCCTGTAAGATTCTCAGCGATAGTTAAAAAGTATTTAGCCACGTCTTTTCTGCCGTCATCCAAAGCCTTATGACCATAATAAGCTGCAACTCCCACTATCTCATCATTGGGCTCCGTCGAGAATCCATATTCCCGGGCAACTTTCTTGATCTCATCCATAGAAGGAATCCCGGTCTTGCCTTGAGTCTGTTCCTGAATGTAATCTATCTCTCTGGCTGCATCCTGTGAATTACTGTCAATGTGAAGACTGAGCACATATGCAGCCATGGCCTCATGCCACTTTTCTTTCTCTATAAAATAAAAACCGATATTTCGATATATGCGGGCAAGAAATTCTTTAGAATAAGCTGTTTTATATGCATCCAGCGTTTTATCAAAAAAACTCTCCATATCTTCTTCCACCCTGAATATGTCAGCATATTCAAGTCTTAGATTCGGATTTACGGGATTCCATTCTATCGCCTTTTCAATGGCATTTTTTGCACCTGCGTTATCCTTCATCCCCAAAAGGAGATTACTGTATGTCAGATACAGTGTAGCAAAGCTTTCAGGCGCTATTTCAATCTTTTTACCGCCTTCTTGATCCTTCAAAAATAAAACCTGTTCTATTGGAGCTGCAAAAGTATGGTATTCTGTCTCCGGATCATTATAACGCTCTGAGCCTTCCAACTTTTTTATAACTGACTCCAGTACATCTTTAGCTCCTGAATAATCACCGGCATTTGCTTTTTTTTGTGCATCCGTAAGAGCCTCTTGCACACCTATTATTTCTGTATCCATTTTTTATTCTCCATTCTTTTTTAATCTAATCTTAAACCAGTATATAGCTACGGCCGTACATCCGGCCAAAGAACCTGCCATGATCATGACCCATAACCAAAGCTCATCACCCGTACCGGTTTCTGACGAATACACCTGTGAAGGCGACGACTTCATATTTTCTCCGTCTTTTATCCGGTGTTTTTCTGTCCGTTCATTAATGCCGGCATTACCGTAACTGTATATTTCTGAACCATCAATATCATTTTTTCTTTTATCCGATACACTATCCCTGTGGTTTACCGGTCTTTCTTTATCTTCCTCTTTTCCGGTCATAAAAACCTCTGTCCAGGCCATGCTCCGGCCTTCATTATCCTCCCAAACTACAACAATCCTGTCTTTCTGGGGTATGCAGTCTGCCCCCCCCGGTAAAGTAAGCGAACCGACTATATCATAATCATCGGAAAGAAACATCAGTCTTGAAAGGGCAATATCAGTTTTACCGGAATATCTGTAAAATAAAACATAACCATATTCTGCTTTCTGAAGTTTTATCCCTGACAGATAGATCTCATCCAGTTTATCTCCCTCAAGTTTTTTATTCACAACCGAATCGCTTAATGTATCATATGTATATATAACAAAATGTTCCGCTCCGGTTTCTTCATCAAAAGCAATTTCCACAACCGTTATCTTGCTATCATAGGCACAAATGGAAAGGGGCAGATTGCCCGATAGTAGAACCCTTTTTTCAAAATTATCTTTTGAATCATATATATCCGTGTAATAACGTTCAGATCCCTTATCGTAACCTGAAATACAATAATGCTCTCTGTCTATTGCCAGGAAGCCTCCGGATATGTAAGCATCGTATTTGTATATCTTCCTGACCGGTTCACCGGTAAAATCAAAACTCCATATATCCCCGGTAAATTCGCCATTACCTGATATAAGTTCAGCATTTACAGATCCTGATGACCATGCAGACAACCCTTTAAAACCATTTTCGAGCTCTATTATACTAACCACTTCCGGAATCATTAAAACGTTTGTAATTTTTTCTCCTGACTCAGTAATCTTCTGCGCATAAGTGTTTTTTAAAGTGTTTACGTATAAAAGATATTGACCGTCATATGTTTTAATTATATTTACTGCTTCCACAAATCTTTTATCTTCAGGAATATTCATATAGAACTCTTCTTCAGTCATACTGTCTTCTGAGTTGAATTTTACAAAACGAAATCCTAATCCATCCGTGGTTTCATGACCGGTAAGCGTAACATAAGCACTGCTGTCTTTATAAGAAACAAGCCCGGTACGCATAGAGCTGAATTTTTCCGGATCAACGGTTTCAATATTATTAAGTCTGGTAAAATCGCCGGTTGTTATTTTCTTTCTGATCTCCGGTATAACATCGCCGTCTTCTGTTGTAAATGTCCCTTCAGGCAAAACCAGTGTATAATCAGAAACCGGCAGTAACGGGGACGTGAGTTCCCTGTACTCCAGATAAAATTTAGTTGCGTTATATTCG
>CACYWQ010000004.1 GCA_902778165.1 uncultured Lachnospiraceae bacterium | reverse complement strand
ATATTCCCCACTGCTGCCTCCCGTAGGAGTTTGGGCCGTGTCTCAGTCCCAATGTGGCCGTTCACCCTCTCAGGCCGGCTACTGATCGTCGCCTTGGTGAGCCGTTACCTCACCAACTAGCTAATCAGACGCGGGTCCATCTTACACCGATAAATCTTTTCCGTCTGTACCATGCGGTACTAGCGGGTTATGCGGTATTAGCAGTCGTTTCCAACTGTTGTCCCCCTGTGTAAGGCAGGTTACCCACGCGTTACTCACCCGTCCGCCACTAAGTCATCCCAATTGAGTCCGTCTTGTGCAAGCACTCCACTTCTTCGGGCGGGACGCTTCGTTCGACTTGCATGTGTTAAGCACGCCGCCAGCGTTCATCCTGAGCCAGGATCAAACTCTCAAATTAAGGTTTTCGTTCTTCTCTGAAATTTTCCTTCCTATCAGTCTCAGAATCCTGATAGTGTTTTAGGAATTTTCAGGGTTGCATTGCTGTTCAGTTTTCAAAGAACTTTTCTTTATTAAACCCTGCGAAATCGCAGTTTTTAAAAGCCGCCCTTCTCAGTGCGGCTTGATTATCTTATCACCCTATATGGCGGATGTCAACAGATTTTTTGAATATTTTTAAATATTTTTTGCAGGCTTTATCACGTTAAAACGTTGCCATGTCTTTCTTCTGAATAATTAATCTCTACGCAGTCATTAATCTCTTTATAATCTCCGTTACCTTCGCCATGGAATCTATATCCGTATACTCGTTCTCTGAATGTATATCCCACATTGCATTGGCAATACAAATTGAATCAATTCCCTGTCTTCTGAAAGGATTACTGTCACTTCCTCCTAATGATTTCTCTTTAAGGCAGGTTACTCCCAATTCGGATAACACTTCTTCATATTTAGAAAGTGCACGTGAATTATCGGGCACGGTATAAGCCGTTAAATGCACCTTAGATTCAAGCACAGCCTTGCCTCCTAACTTATCTGCTTCAATTTCAAATGTGTTCTTAACCTTATCAAGCAGTGCCAAAGCTTCTTCATGTACCTGACTTCGTATCTCTCCTGAAACCTTAACTGATGCAGGCACAACATTAGGAGCAACACCGCCTTCTATCATCCCTATGGCAAGAGTAGTGTTCTCATCTACCCTGCCCACATTAAGTGAAGCTATTGCCTTAGAGGCAATCACTATGGAATTGACTCCTTTCTCAGGTGCAAATCCGGCATGACTTGCTTTGCCTTCTATATTAATCGTGAAGCATATAAGCGTCGGTTCTGTCATAGTAACTGAACCGATATCACCCGCGCGGTCCAAGAAGTAGGCTCTGTCTGCCTTAATTGTCGATATATCAAAGGCACTTGCGCCGACCGTATACAATTCTTCAGCTACCGTGAACAAAACCTCTATATTATGATGAGGCTGTCCTTCCTCTGTCAATTCCCGAAGCGCCTCAAGAATCTCAGCTATTCCTGCCGCATCATCTGCACCAAGCACAGTGGTGCCGTCACTTGTGATTCGACCATCCTCATGTATTATCGACTTCTTACCAATCCCCGGGCCTACCGTGTCCATATGTGCCGCAAATAAAACATAAGGTTCATCTTCCTTGCCGGGTACTGTATATCTGGCCAGTATATTCCCGGCATCAGAACCCGTAATATCCCCGCTGTTATCTTCGGTTACTTCAAGACCCAACTCCTTTAATTTAATTGTAATAATATCAGCCATAGCTCTCTCCTTAAGTGAAAGAGAGTCTATGGCTGTAAGTTCCGTAAATGTCTTTATCAATCTGTCTTTATTGATCATACATACCTCATAACCCATTATAGTGATGCTCGCGGGATTCGAACCCACAACTTCAGTTTTGCAAACCTATGCCATACCAGCGGCCAGAGCATCATCTGAATCATCCGAGTTCTGTAGTTCTTTTATAGGCTGCATACACGGCATCCATAACCGCGCCGTTTAAGCCGCTGTTCTGGAAACTGTGATAACCTGCTATGCCTATTCCTCCCGGTGTATTCATATCATCCGTGATTTCATACGGATGTTTATCACTTTCGGATAACAGTCTTCCGGTGGCTTCCATATTCTCATATACGATGGCCCTTGAAACCTCTCTGGATAAACCTATCTTGACTCCTCCGTCCACCAAAGCGGTTGCAAATAAAATGAACCACTCAGGTCCTGCGCAACTTAATGCGGTAAATGCATCAAACTGCGATTCATCCAGCAAAAGCGTCTTGCCGATCGCATTCATTATAGTCTTTACAAGTTCCTGCTCTTCTTCGTCAAACCTTCCGGCGTCAAATGCCAGTGCGCTGTATCCACGCCTTAACTCCGTCATAGTATTGGGCATTATCCTGGCATACTTTTTATCTTCACCGAGAAGTGACTTTAATGTAGGGATCTTTATTCCTGCGCATATGGATACAATAATCTGACCCTTCTTTGTGATGTCTTTTAACTCCTCTGACACCTTTGCGGCATCCTGAGGTCTTACAGCAAGGACTATAAGATTACTTTCGGCACTTATCCTATCCTTGTCCGCGATCTTAATACCGTAGGTCTTCCTAAGATAGTCAGTCCTTGACTCAGACACGTCGTTCACATATATATCACCGGAACCTGTTGCGCCTGACTTAAGCAGGCCTTTTATGATTCCTTCGGCCATATTGCCGCCGCCTATAAAGCCTATGATCATACTCCTTATATCCTCCGTCATCAATCACATACATTGAAATTCGTGTCTCTGTATTTTAACAGAGTATCTGCCATTTCCGATCCATAGGTATCTGAGATATCATTTAGTACACCTATGTTCACTTCTTTACCTTCATCAAGGAATATAGCCTTTGTCACTTCATTAAAAGCCCAGTATATATGAGCACAGTGGTATTCAAAGCTCTTAAGTCCCGCGGGATTCTTGCCCCGTTCGCTTCCCTTAAATATATCTCCCGAATGAAGTGTATGTATACAGCAATCAGCATTATGAAGTGTCTGCACCGTCTCATATCCCAATTTCGGATTAAAGCCTCTTGATATTGCCGCATCCAGATCACTGCAATACAGTTCTCCTGCATCATGCAATCCCATATCCTTAAACTGTGAATGCCACGGACATGTCGTTATGATCATATCCCCATTGGAAGCTTTGGAAATGGCGTTTCCCAGACCCTGCTTCTTGATTTCCTCAGTATTCACCCATTCTCCATAGTAGTTATATGTACTCTGGGTCAATTCTTCACCATCACGAATCGCTCTTTGAGCCATTCGTCTTCCCCGTTGTGAAGCATAATACTGCGTTGCATGTAAAAATGCCATTTCACCCCGTCTTCCGAATGCCTCGGTCAGACGTACATAATAACGGGCAGCAATAAATGCATGTACCTTCTCGTTAAAGCTCATAACGTAACCTTCTTATACTTACTTGCAGCAACTGTTGCATGACTCTTCCGTATTTACTGACTGAGTACCGGCATATGTACTGTGAATTCCGATTCCGGCAAATACAAGTACTGCTGCAAGTACTATTCCTCCGATTGCTAATGCTACCGTTTTCTTGACGTTCATTTTTCTCTCCTCTTATTGTCTGTGTTTAATTCATACTATATACGTATGAATTATATACTTTATTGTTTTCCTAATTTTATCTTACGTTTACATCCTTGTCAACAGGTTTTTACAGAATATCTTTAACGACCCTTCCGTCCTGCAATACAAGTCCCACGTTTTGCTCATTGCACATAAGCAATATATCTTCTGCGGGGTTACCTTTGACGTATATCACATCGGCAATCTTACCTTCTTCCACAGTTCCTAACTTATCTGAAGCGAGCATCAGTTCCGCTCCGCGTTTTGTAGCCATTGTAATGATCTCAAGGGGAGTGAATCCTGCATATTTCATTCTCTCAAATTCCATTGTGGATTTATCATATGAGCAACCGAATTCCGGATCACTTAAGAAATCGCATCCCATTGCGATCTTTACGCCGGCTTTACGTGCAAGTTCCAAAGACTTATAATGCGCTTCATATGCCGCATTTGTCTTCTCCTTAAGGTATTCAAGCACTCCCTCCTTATTCTCAAAATACGTCTTGGAGGTATGCATTATTGACAGTGTCGGAACAAGATAACAGTCGTTTTTGACCATAATCTCCACACATTCATCATCCAGATAGAATCCGTGCTCAATACTCTTCACACCGTTTTTAAGTGCCATACGGATTCCGCGATTCGCCTGCGCGTGAGCAGCCACATATGTACCCATATTCTCTGCCTCTTCAACTGCGGCACGTATTTCATCTTGTGAGAAATGACTGTGGGGAGCAGCGGTATCTCCTAACGAGAACACGCCGCCTGTAGTCATTATCTTAATAAAATCCGCACCGTTTCTTGCATTGACACGACATGCACGTCTGACCTCATCCACACCGTTTACGATAACAGCCGGGGAATACGTATGCATTGAAGCTTCTAACGAAAGCTTCTGATAAGCATCCCCGTGTCCTCCTATCTGGGTAAGTATCTTACCTGCACCGAATATTCTGGGAATATCAATAAGTCCTGCCTTGGCGGGTTCTTTGAAGAATATCGCATCACTTCCCATATCTCTTACGGATGTGTATCCGGACTTTCTTACCGTAGCAAGATCCTTAAGTGCATAAGCCATGGCCATCTGCGGAGTGGATGTTATCCATTCAATAGCCTTGGCCCCGCACCAACTCATGTGAACATGCGAATCTATAAGACCCGGTAATATAGATCCGTTCTCACTCTCATAAATAATCGCTCCAGGAATCTCGGGGCATTCGCTTGCAGGGCATACCGTCTTAATCTTATTGCCTTCTATGATAACCGCGGAATTCTCTATCGGAGTTCCTCCGTTTCCGTCAATCAATCGTCCCTTAAGTATAATTGTCTTATCGGCCATCTTATCTCTCCTTATATCTGAATCTGTAATCACAGGGTTTGGCATTTACACACAACTGTCCGGTATAGGTAAAATCAATCTTCTCAAGATCCCCGTTTAGGATCTCATCCACATGGCAGAACAGAGGCCCGAGTTCCGGATAAGAATACCTCTTAAATGTTTCATTATAGATGCATGTCTTAATGAGATAAGTAAATTCATCTTCATCGCATTCCGGAAATTCGAAATCCCAGCCAAGGCCATATGTTTCATACATCTCCTGCTTATGCTCTGCTTTGATCTTCTCTATGTATCCCTCTTTCTTAGCTTCCTCCACATTAGCGATGTGCATCGGCTCAACGGCCGTATACATAGCATTTTTGATCTCACCTATTGCTTCTTCCTTAGACAGTCCTTTATTCTGCAATGCCTCATATACTGCCATAACAGTCAGAAGATTGCATAAATGTCCGTAATTTTTATCATCCTTATAAGGGCATTCATCTATATATTTCTGTAAACGACTGCTGATATCAGCCCTTACACCATCAGATTCACCCTCATACAGAAGGCGGAATCTGCCGTCTTTAATCAGATTTTCCGGTGTGTACTCCATTTTCTTTCCTCCGTAAATAAGCCTACAAAATTGCGGGATCCTTAATAAGACGTCCCTCATCGAATCTTTCTATGCTGTACCACTCCATAGGAAGTGAAGTCTTAAGTCCTGCTATTTCTTCGGCAACAAGTGTACCTATGGCTCCGGCAAACATTGTTGCTTTGGTACATCCGCATGCCACATGGAAGCCCTCTACCTGAGGAACCTTACCGAGTATTACACTGTCATCAGGAGCAATTCCGTATTGTCCGGCCCATTGTCTTATCACTCTTAAATGTGCAAACATCGGAACCTGCTCTATGCCGAGTTTGGCCATCCTCTCAAGGAAATCCCATGTAGGTGTAAAATCAACTTCTCCAAGCCTTACATTCGGCTCAGATGATCCCATTAAGAAATTACCGTTGGGGACCTGTGTTATAAATGTTCCGTGTTTAAATGAATAAATCATAGGAGCTTTAATATATTCCACTGGTTCGGTTGCAAGTATCTGCCTCTTTGCGGGTTCAACAGGGATACGAACTCCGACCATTCTTCCTATGTATTTGCTTGATTCACCTGCGGCACAGACAACACATGACGTGCTTATGGTTCCTTTATTTGTCTTTACGGCTTTTACTTTGCCACCCTCAACTTCAATACCCGTAACTTTGGTGTAATCATTGAATTCAACACCTCTGTCCGTTGCACCCTTTTTGTATGCATACACCATCTTCATGGGATTGATGTGTCCTTCTCCGGTACAGTAAGAACCGCCTACCAACCCTTCGGTACTAAGATACGGAACAACTTCCTTACTCTGCTTGGCATCCAGAATATAAGAATCAATTCCGAGTGATTTCTGCAGTTCTACATTCTTACGCTGTATATCTAATGACTCCTGCTCATATGACGTAAGTATGTATCCGTGTTTGATTATCTCAAGATCTCCGTATCCGGTCTCTTCACCGAGGGTGTCAAATTGAGATACACTTAATAATCCAAGTTTACAGTTCTCCACGCTTCCGAACTGAAGCCTGAACTGTGCGGCACATCTTCCTGTTCCGCCAAATGGAACATACTTCTCTTCAAGGAGTACAACATCCGTTATCCCTCTTTTGGCAAGGTTATATGCTATGGATGTTCCGGCAGCACCTCCGCCTATTATTACTACTTCTGCTTTATTCTTCATCACGACCTCCCTAATTACTTCACTCCGGCGATCTCTCCCAGAGTAACCGGCTCAATCGGAAGCCTGTTAATCGGGACATCTATTTCTTCTATTGTTCTGCCCGTATACCTTGCTATCTCATTAGCTATCAACTGCTTGCAGGTCTTGCCCTGACAATTGCCCATTGTACACCTGGTCTTTCTCTTTATCTCCTGCATCGAAGTAACACCCTCATCCAAGAGCTGATGAAGCCTTTCAAGCGTAAGATTCTCGCATCTGCACAGATATACTTTGCTCTCATCTATTTCCATGTTTATACCTCCGTACCATTATTAAGACGTATACTTCTTACTTCGTATAAGTATTTCTTGGGAACTTCAACCGTTACAACATATGTCTTATCATGTTCCACCACTCTTCTGATTGTTCCTTTGTCTATCGCAGTTCCCTGTCTGTCAAGCAGATCTGCCGCCTCTCCGGCCTTAGGAGACGGAATCATCTCATATGGCAAGGTAAGCAAATATGTGTCATCGGACAAACTCTCATCAATTACAAAACATGCATGACCGGGACATGCTCCCACACATGCGCTGCAACCTATGCAACTCTCATAACTTACTTCCGGAGTATCCGCAAGATTATGCTTAGCTATCGCACCTGTACGACACGATCTTACGCAGGGATCACATGGTATTCCCTGCAAACATTCAGCAATAACATACGGTCCTTTCTTACGTCGCTCATCACTCGGAAGAAGCTTTATGAATTCTTCTTCAGTCAATACTCCATCTCTATACAACATCCCGATACTTCCTTTCTGTTACTGCTTTCTTAATACCTTCTCTTATCTTTGCACCTGTCTCACCGGCTCTTAGTGCATTAAGTCTTTCCACGGCCTGCTCTCTGTCTTCTTCCGAAGCCTGACTTATGAATCCCATTTGAAGTGCCGCCGATGTTCCGGCTATGATGCCCTCCAAAATCGCCGATGATGCCTCTTCAATGGAAGCCACATCTCCTGCAACATATACACCCTTAACAGAAGTCTGCATATTGTCATCCCTGAGTGCTACCATTCCGCCCAATTCAGGTATGTACCTCTGCTTGCATCCGATATTTACGATCAATTCATTAAGAGGAGACAATCCCGTTGCAAGCAAAACAGTATCTACATCAAGTCTTTGCTCGGTACCGTCTATAAAGTTAAAATCTTCATTTACATCGGCAATTATCGCGCCTTTTACCTCATCATCTCCAATGACTGACTTTATACTCTTGCCCGTCAATATCGGTACCCCGTATCTTCTGAGTTTGGAAGCATGTACAAGATATCCTCCTATCTTAGGCGATGCTTCCACGATGGCCTCAACCTTTGCTCCTGCCTGAAGAAGCTGGTATGAGACTATAAGTCCGATATTACCTGCTCCAACCATAAGTACCCTTCTGCCGGGAAGCACGCCATACAGATTCATAAGAGTCTGAACCGCTCCCGCTCCGTATACACCGGGAAGATCATTTCCTTCAAATAAAGCCTGCTTCTCTGATGCTCCGGTGGCGATTATTATGCTTTCAGCAGTTAATCTGTCATACTTTCCGTCTTCAGAATAGGTTATTACTCCATCCTCATACACTCCCAGTACGGTAGCTTTAGTCTTAACCGTTATTCTGCTGCTTCCCAAGTCTTTCTCAAGGATCTTGGCGATGTTTAATCCTCTTTCTCCGGCATATTCTTTCTCTGAACCGAAGAACCGGTGAGTCTGCTTAATTAACTGCCCGCCGACTTTGTCATTTCGGTCAAATACAACAACCTTGGCTCCGGCTTTGGCTGCTGCTGCGGCCGCCGACATACCGGCAGGGCCTCCGCCTATTACGGCTACTTCTGTAAAATTCATCTTTCAACACCTCCGAAAATAGAACCCTTATCCGATTGCCTTCTTATGTCCATGTTGTCTCTTAACAGTTCCGTACATACCCTGACATTTGTCCTGCCGTTTACCGTCATAAGACAAGAAGAACAGTTTCCGATTGCACAGAAGAAACCCCTTTTCCTTCCGCCATGATCTCTCAATACCCTGATGTCATTTGCGGTTAATGCCGCTGCAATTGTATCTCCTTCTTTGCCTTCATATTCTTTGCCTTCAAAAGAGAAACGAATCGTCTTTCTGTCATTCGAAATCTCCAATATAGGATGTTTATTTATCCTCATAATCCTAATCCACCTCCTTATAAAGATTTGTTGATAAATATCTAAGTCCGGTATCAGGTGCGATCACCACTATCTTCTTACCGAAATTCTCTTTCAACTCAGCCAATTTGATTGCCGCATGTATCGCTGCTCCCGAGGAACTTCCAAGCAAAACACCGTCCTTACGCGCAACCAACCTTGCAGCCTCATATGCATCACTTGCACTTACCGAGACAATCTTATCTATTACCGAGAAATCCACCGTACCCGGTATCTCGTCATCCTGCACATCACTGATTCTCTCAATTCCGTCTATTACATTCCTGTCCGGATAATCGGGATGCGGCATGGCGTCCTCATCAGGTTCTACTGCAACTATCTCCACCGCAGGATTCTTATCTTTAATATATTGTCCTATACCCGATATGGTTCCGCCCGTTCCTACACACGCAACTATAATATCCACTTCTCCGTCGGTATCTTCCCATATCTCAGGTCCGGTTGTGTCGCGATGAACATTGGGATTTGAAGTATTAAAGCACTGATCCGTGTAGAACAGATCATCCCGTCCTCTTAATTCTTCTTTTAAAGCATTAAGACCTGCCATGAAATTACCGCCGGTTTCTTTCATCGCTTTATTAACACTTTCTATTTCAGAGAAGTTGATCGTCTCACATCCGAATGCATTGATCGTGCGATACCTTTCTTCTGTTACACCGTCCTGCATATATGCTAAGAAGCGATATCCCTTGGAAGCACATATGGCCGCCAATGATATTCCGGTATTACCGCTGGTAGTCTCTACTACCGTTTGTTCATATCTTAATGTTCCGCTTTTCTCGGCATCTTCTATAATTCTGAGTGCCGCTCTGTCTTTACTGCTCATATTCACGTTATAGTATTCAAGTTTAGCTATGATATGTGCATTAAGATTCAGTTCCTTGGCAATACCGTTTAATTCCAACAACGGTGTATGACCTATCAGTTCCGTAATTGATTGTTTAATGTTCATTTTCTTGCCCTCTTATGCGAAATCATACCATCTCTGTGGGAAATGTCAAGATTTTTTTGAAAAAGTATTGACACGGGTAAAAAAGTGCGTTATTATAGCCATCGTAGCAATTCACTAATTTCCTACTGAGATAGTAGGGATAGAAAACGGAGGTTTTTTTATGAAAAGAAAAATTGTCATTACCTTATTGACTGCCGCATTGACTGTGAGTCTGGTAGCCTGTGGTAGTTCAGCATCTGCTCCTGCTGCCGACAATAACAGCACCGCTGCTGCAGAGGAAACGGCAGCCGCTGAGGAGTCACCCGCAACTGATGAGGCTTCAGAAGAAGCTAAGGAGCCGGTCGCATTACGCGCAGTTGCCTATAACAGTATCGTGGCTCACCTTGACTCGATCATAGCCAAAGAGGCCGGTTACTATGAAGAAGAAGGTTTGGATGTCACAATGAACTATAACAATTCCAATCCAGACAATATTCAGGCACTCTTAGAAGATAAGCTCGATCTTGTATCGGCAGGCTCAACAGCCGTTCTCAATTTTATTGATCAGGGAGCAGATATCGTGATCATCGGCGGTCAGATGACCGAAGGTGTTGCTCTGTATTCACTTCCCGAAAGAGCGGATGAGTTTAAGGAGATCAATGAGGCTTCACTTGCCGGTAAGAAGGTCGGTGTTACCCGTATGCAGACCGGTGATATAGCTCTTCGTAAGATTCTTTCGGATCAGGGTGCAGATCTTAGTAAGATCGAATTTGTAGAGCTTGATTCTCCCGCAACCATTATCGAAGCAGTCAAGAAGGGTGAAGTAGATATAGGAAGTCTCTACATGACATTCAGAGAGACAGCGGAATTACAGGGACTTACTCCGGTATGTCACTTAGACGAGCTCTGGCCCGGATATACATGCTGCCGTTTGTTCACCACAAGAGATAAGCTTAACGCCAATCGTGATGCTTATGTAGCTGCAGTTAAGGCTAATATCAAGGCTTACTCTCTTATTCAGCAGGACAGAGAGAAGACTCTTGAACTTGCTAAGCATGTAATGGAAATAGAAGACGATATTCTTACCAGCCAGGTATATGATTACGGCCATCTGGGTCTTAATCCCAGTCCCGATGTCAAGAACATAACAAAGTTCTATGAGGCAATGGTGGAAATCGGCTATGCTCAGGGCGGAATCGATTTCAGTGAGCATGTTGATGCTTCTCTGTACATCGAAGCATTGGATGAGCTTCTTGCGGAAGAACCCGACAACGAAGTATATAAGCAGCTTAAGACAGAATCAGACCAGAATAACAAATAAAGAAATAATTATACTTTTCTGGCACTATGGAGCAAAAATATGGGAAAGATAGGTTTAGATAACGTAAAACTAGATTATAACGATAACGGCACAGTATATAATGCCCTCGACGGACTTACCTTTGATGTTAAAGAAGGCGAATTCGTAAGTCTCATCGGTTCCAGCGGATGCGGGAAAAGTACAGCATTAAGTGTGTTGTCGGGATTACGCAATCCCGACAGCGGCACATTGCTAATAGATGGGCAGCCTACCACCGGAACAGGCAAGAACAGAGGTGTTGTATTCCAGCATTACTCACTGTTCCCCTGGATGACCGTCATCAAAAACGTCGAATACGGAATACGCCAGGTATTCCCTGAAATACCCCAAAAAGATCGGCTGAATGAAGCCAAGAAGTATCTTGAGAAGGTGGGTCTTGCCGAGTTTATTAACAAGTATCCGTTCCAGCTCTCCGGTGGTATGCAACAGAGAGCCGCCATCGCAAGAACTCTTGCAATGAAGCCCGAGATACTTCTTATGGATGAACCTTTCGGCGCCATAGATGCCAAGAATCGTGTTGTCCTTCAGGATCTTCTGTTACATATTTTGGAAGAATCAGACGAGAAGAAGACCGTAATATTTGTTACTCACGATGTGGATGAGGCAATACTGCTCTCGGACAGGATACTTTTCATGGATCAGAAGAAGATATCCAAGGAAATTGCGGTGAACTTCCCACGACCTCGAAACAGGGAAGAACTTATCGACAGAGAAGCATATCGCACACTAAGGAAGAGAGTTGTTAATCTGTTCTATTATGAATCGGATGAGAAGTCAGAAGTGGAAGGAGGAGAAGGAATATGATACACAAGCTGCATACGGTTTTACCGCATATTCTCTTTGTTATACTTATAGCACTGATCCTTTCTCCCTCTGTGGAAGGAACGGAACAGTACCTGCCTTTCTTAGTTGTCTGCATCGCTATAGAAGTGGCATTTATCTTCAACTTCAAGAAAAAAGTAGCCAATGATATAGGAATAATAGTGTATATATTCCTGATAATCTGGGAATACTTCACGGCTAAGGTAGGACTTAAGAATGCCATGTTATATCCGGCACCGGAGAATGTATTCGCCATCTTCCCCAAGGACTATGAGAAGATCTTAGAAGGTGTATTCAGTTCATTAAGACTTATGTTCGCAGGATTCGGCCTGGCTCTTTTATTCGGTGTCAGCCTCGGACTGTTGGTGGGATTGTCAAACAGAACAAGTTCGATACTAATGCCGATTGTTAAGGTAATAAGCCCCATTCCGCCGATCATCTACTCACCTTATGCGGTAGCACTGCTTCCAAGCTTCAGAGCAGCGTCTGTATTCGTCATCACACTGACGATCTTCTGGCCCATATTCATGAATATGATCTTAAGTGTGCAACAGATAGACCACAAGATAATGGACTCAGCCAGGACGCTTAACGTACAAAGAGGAAGCATGATATGGCATATACTTCTACCCTACAGCCTGCCGGGAATAATCAACAGCCTTACGGTATCCGTATCAACTTCATTCTTAGTACTTACGGCAGCCGAGATGATCGGAGCTACATCCGGTTTGGGCTGGTACATTAAGTACCATTCGGATTTTGCCAACTACTCTAAGGTGGTATTCGGAATAATCATGATAGGCGTAATCGTGACGCTATTAAATGTCTTAATATCATTAATACGTAAAATTCTTATCAGATGGAAATAAGTCGGAATTAAGAATTAGTTCTGATTAGAACTCCAAAATAATAAAGGCAGTCGATTTAATTCGACTGCCTTTATCATTACCTGTTTAATATAATAATTTAGAATGTAACTGTCTCGGGTGCCGCTGTAAATGAGCTGAACACAGCCGTTGCATCCTTAAGGTAGAATACCTCGGTATTGCCGTCATCCGCTGAATACATGCCCTGAAGCGAAGGATATGCATCAAGCATTACCTGACGCGCTTCTACCCTGTCATCCTCAACCAGTGTGCAGGCAACTCTCAGCCATTCCGGTCCCTTGCATGCACAGATCTCAACCTTGGGATTGGCATGAATCTGCTTAGATACGTTCTTAGACTTACCGGTCTGAATATATAACTTACCCTCGAATATATTGGCCGTTCCGAAAGGGCGCACGCGAGGCTGATCCCCCTCTACAGTTGCCAGATAATAAGTGCCTGCTTCTTTAAGAAACTTCTCTACTCTTTCCATTATGTATTACCTCCATTATTATTTTATATTGCAAAAGGGCCTGCGACTATGTTATCGCCCCTCTTTTGACCGTTATAGTCAACGTCAAATACTATGTCCGAACCGTCCGGATTCTCAAATCTCTCCTCAGGTTCAAATGCCTTACCAAGCGTATCCGTCTCAATTAACTTAGCTTTAGGCAGATACTTCATATAGTCTGTCTCAACACTGTATTTGCCGTCCTTGCACACAAGCTTAATGCTTACTTCATGCTCGGTATCCTCCGTATAATCCTGCTCGATATCGGATGGTTTAGCGCCGTTAAAGAACACGTTACCGCCAGTCCATATCGGAAGCGGCATATAGTATTTGTCTCTTCCGGCGACATCTCCTTCGCCGCAGTATCCGTCAAAATAACTTCTCCACTCCTCTTCGGTCTTAAATCCGTTATAAGTCAAAGTGCCGGCTTCAAAGTTGTTATCATCCCACTCATTGTACTCATCGCTTGCACATAACTTAAGCAGTTTCTCTCTTACCTTGGGCTGAATAAATACGTTGTTATAATAGCGTGTGTCTCCGTGAAGCACCGACATAACACCTGTTATATCCGTGCTGTGAGGTCGATGCAAAGGCGTGTATCGTGTGGAATCGTACTTAGACGAACCATTCTTGACTCCTCTTCCAACAGCCGTTATAGAACCGTAGAAGAGGTTATGCACGAAGGCAAGACCCTGTGTAGGAACCTTAACCGCACGTTCTGATAAGAAGATATTGTTATCCACAAGTGTCGGTCCGTGGGCTATCTCTATGAACACATCTTCACCGATTCCAAGGCCAAGCAGGTTATCCTTATTGTCAAGCAACGTATCACGCGCCATACAATTGTCATGGAAGAGATTACCTGACACCCTTGTGCCCTGGCACTGCCAGTCAAGCCATATACCTCTGACACAGTCATGAATATGATTGTTCCTTATTATGACATCGATCGCCGCATGGAACTTAATACCGCCGACTTCCGCACCCGTAACATCTCTCTTATTATTGATATTATAAATATGATTATTCTCAATCACAGAGAAAACACATCCCAAATTGCCCACAATACCTGTCTGGCCGCAGTCATGAATATCACAGTTTCTTACTACATGGGAGCCTACTGTCTCCTTACTCCAACCGTCAAGCTGTGCAATAAACGAACAATCTCTCTGAGTCTGTGCACCGTCCTTGGTCTTAAGCTTAGACCACTTATTATCATTATGCTGCTGCCTGTACTTACCAAGGGAAATACCTGAGCACTTAGCATTCGATACCTCGCAGTCTTCTATCACCCAACCCACCGACCAGTGAGGACCTATCATGCCTTCCTGCAATGCCGTAGGCGGAGCCCACTGTGTGGCTGCTTTGGTGACTATAAATCCCGTAAGAGCTATATAGTTAACATGCTCTGCTACGGGCCAGAAGCAATGAGGACGTACCGTAAGTTCAACGTTCTCCTCATTGGGATCAGCCCCCTGGAAATTGGCATAAATCACAGTCGCATCTGCCTTCTCATCCTGACAGGTATACCACGCATGCTTCGTATATTCCATATCCCACGAAGTATCAAGAAATTCTGGATTAAGCACTTCAGCAAGCGTCTTTCGCTCATAAAGTGACTTGTCATTAAGGAAGACATCTCCCGTGTGAGCATGAATACTTATGTCGAGCCAGTCGCCGTACACAAGCGTCGTATAGGGGTTGTAATCCCCGAAATATCCGTTATCTATTGTAAGTTTCCATACATCGCCCTCATAGTGCTCCCATCCCTTAAATACATCGGCTCCGGTTATAACAGCCCCACGAGCTTTCTCACTCTTATACACTATGGGCGCAGTCTTCATACCGCCGTAGATCGGATTAACATCCTCCCTGTATATTCCGGGCGCCACAATAACCTCATCACCTGCCTCGGCTACGGCTGCTGCCTCGTTGATCTTGCGATATGGATGTTCCTTGCTGCCGTTACCGTTAGGTATCGCATTAATATCTACATATATTTTCATATTTATATCTCCATGTTATGTTAACTGACTCTTATAGGATTATCATCTAGAATCCCAGATTGTCATTTACTATGATCACATGTATTCTGCCTTCATGCCTTGAATATCTCGTGATTAAGAACTGACAGCATATAGTATCGGGGGACTTACAATTTAAACATGCGCCTGTCTTGGAACACGGTGTATTAAGTCCGAATCTCTGCGCATTGGTGGGAGCCGCTACATTACGGGCTCGCTTCATGGCAGCATCCACATCCGAACATATCTTATTCATACCTACTATGAATAGTACATGCTTGGGGCCCTGTGCTATGGCCGATACTCTGTTGGAATTGCCGTCGATATTGACTATAACTCCGTCATCCGTCATGGCATTGGCACTTGATAAGAAATAGTCAGCATCATAAGCCTTAAGCATGGCTGCACGCTTATCAACTTCGGCATCTCTGTCGATGAAGTTATAATCTCCTTCCTTAAGCGCCTTCACAAGACCTATCTCGTGAGCACTCATCGCCCCACCCATGGTGACTGAACTTCCTGTCGGGATAAGATCAAGCGCAATTTTAAGTGCATCCTCCTTGGTGGCCGCATAGTAACCCGTCATATTTCTGGACTGTAATCCCTTTATGACTTTATCAGCCAGTAATGCATTGCGCTTGATGATGTTCTCATTAATCATCTCTTCCTCCCTTCATTCTGGTCTTCTCGGCGTACATGGCCGCATCAGCTCTCTTATACACATCATCAAAAGACCTGTCTTTTTGTTTATCATAGATTGCATAACCGATTGCAGCGGAGATACTCTCCCATGGTTGTCCACCCTCTTTATCGATAAGGGTCTGCTTGAATTTCTCCGTCAGGGCACTTAATTCATTAACCTTATCTTTTAATGCCAAGACGGCAAATTCATCACCGCCGATTCGGTAGTTCTCGCAGCCTTTAAATACATCTCTTATATATCCTGCAAGGGTCTCCAAAGCGAAGTCGCCCCTCTCATGTCCGTATGTGTCATTTAACTTCTTGAGAAAATTAAGATCTATCATGATAATGCCAAACACCGCATTACCTTTCCTCATTTCTTCAGTCATAATCTCTTCTTTCTCGGCAAACGCCAAACGGTTGTCAAGACCCGTCAGACCGTCCATATGCACCTTCTTATCTGCCTGTATGGCTTCGGAAGCCCAGTGAACCGAATTAAAGATCATAATATATTCGACAACAAGGATAGTGCAGATACTTGCATATAACGGAAGAAAATGTGGACTGTCCGGTAATATGCCCACAGAATTGGATATATATGTTATGGCCGAGAAACCGATGTAAGAAACGACAGGCGCAATCAGATACTTTCTTAGCTGGTCCTTTGCCTGAGTGAGCAGATCGATAAAACTGTTTTTAAGCAACACAAGATACAGAGTCGTAGCCGATGATAGTACCAGCAGTTTGATTACGGTAAAGAAAAGAATATTACGAACGGTATATGGCCCGTTAACAGGGTCGAACAGCTTAAGCCTCGCACCCCATATCTGATCCGCCGTTCCACAGAAAGCGAAAATAAGAATCGTCGTAAACAGAATCATCGTCATTCCGACGAATAACTTAGCCACCAGGCTGTCTTTATACAGAAGTACGATGCTGACACATCCAATTGCCAGAATTAACAGGGAAACCTCGGTATCGTTAAGAATGCTAACCTTATAGATGAAGAACGACAGCGCAAATACAACCAAAGCAATACCTGTCCATGACAGATATGTTCTTGCATTACTGTATTTCTTATTTAAGGTCTTGCCGGCGGCGAATCCTGCAAAAGCAAAATTGACCGTATTGGTCAGCGTCCATAACAGAATGATCTCTATAGGCATATATGATTATTCCCCTCGCAACATTTATACCAGTTTAATTGCTTCTTCAGGCGGCATGGGGCGTCCCCATATATAACCCTGTATATAGTCACAACCGATTTCTTTAAGTGTATCAAGCTGATCGGCTGTCTCCACACCTTCGGAAATAATTTCAAGGTTCATTACCCGACCGATGGATATAATAGAAGCAACATACTGCTTAGACGATTCACTTGAATTCATCTCATCTATAAACGACTTATCAATCTTAAGAATATCCGCCGGCAATCTGTTAAGATAGCTAAGGGATGAATAACCTGTTCCAAAATCATCTATCGCTATCTTAAATCCCAGATTCTTGGCTTCATTAATCTTCTGCAAAGCCGTATCCGTGGAATCGATCATTATCGATTCCGTAACTTCCAGTTCAAAATGCGCCGGAGTAACCTTGTATTCATCTAAGATACTCATAATCTCATCGATGAAATTGTTCTTCATAAGATGCTTCACCGATACATTAAAGCTAACAAGAATGTCAGTCTCTTTCTCTTTTACAATATCAGACACAAACTTAGCCGCTTTGCTTAATACTCTTAGATCAATCTTATCTATAAGTCCTGTTGCCTCAGCTATGGGTATGAATTCACCGGGGCTTATTATATCACCCTCAGAATCCTTCATACGTGCCAGCGCCTCAAAGCCCCTTAGATTATGCGACATATCATACTGGGGTTGAAGATTAAAATACACCGAGTCAGCATCAAGGGCCACTCTGATCTTACGCTCAATATCAAGAGTCTTGTCTGTCATCGTAAGATCCTTAGTGTAATGAAGTATACAATTGCTGCTATTCTGTCTTTTAATTTCATGCAAAGCAGCATCCGCATAAGCAAGCACCAATGCGCCGTTCTTAACATCCGTAGGATATTCGGCGTATCCGAAACATGCACTCATATAATAATCACACTCATCGATAGTGATTACCTTCTCAAGTTCATCCTTATATCTGTTGATTGTACCCAAAATGTCCTTGTCGAATTTGTATTCTCTTATAATGATTGCAAATTCATCTCCACCCAGTCTTGTGACAAAATCGACCGTGGACGATTCCCATGAATCCGCCAGTGCTTTCCAGCGATGTGCTATCTCTACAAGAATCTTATTGCCTACATCATGACCCATCGTGTCATTAATATTCTTGAAATTATTAAGATCCACCGACACGACGGTGAAACCTATATCTCTTTTGACAAGATTATTAATAAGCTCCGTACAGGCAAATCTATTCGGAAGGCCCGTAAGCGAATCCGTAATAGCCTGTGCTCTTATGCTTCTCTGATACTTGCTTACTCTTATGCCGTTAATATACAGAATGATAAGCGCCAATATCGTAAATAAATTAGTGAAAAGTCCCGGGATAGAAGACGTATTATGCCTTATAAGAAAATTGATAATGATCATGGGGAATTGGATTACAATGAGGAATATCGAAGTTATCAATCCGATCTTTCTATAGAAAACAACCAGAAAAATCATACAGATATTAATTGCAGCCGAAAAAACACCCGTAAATGCTGTCATGGGTACATCGACACCCAGCACAACAACTGAATTACTGCTTCTGGCAGTCATAGTCGTAAAAACAGACACAAGAAGATAAAGGAAAATTATCACAAAAAATCCACTCTTAGACGGTTGTTTACGAAGTGTCAGTTTCTCTAGTGTGGCATCCATACTGATGCTGTTATCTCTTTCCACAGACTTTCCTCCATATCGGCGAATAAGTGTCTTATAAGGGATATACTCTTAAAATTATATCACAATGCTCAATATAATGATATAAATTCTCACATATGTAAAAAGTCTGTTGACAGCAGCATTTCCTTTTGATAAAATAACACTTGCGTCTGGGATAACAGGCGATTATACTGGTGTCAGACAGTACACTGTCAGGCAGTGCAGGGGTATCGAAGAGGTCATAACGAGGCGGTCTTGAAAACCGTTTGGTGTAACAGCCACGTGGGTTCGAATCCCACCCCCTGCGTTAGAAAAGGAGTTCCGCAAGGAACTCCTTTTGTTATTCGCTATTACTTATCTATAACACGCTCCGATAAGTAAAAAAAGACTGAAGAATAATCTTCAGTCTTTTTACACAAATTCAACCCTGTGATCAGATACACATTACCACTTAATCCCTTTAATGAACTCATCCGTACGTTTCATAACATCATTAAGTTTATTCATGTTGCCAAAAACGTCGGAATTTTCCAGGGAATGATTGCAGTCGGGATATGAATAAAGTTTTATGCCCTTTTCTTTGGCAGCGGCTTTAACCATATTTACATCCGACCACTGGTCCTTATCTCCGATAAATGCCACAGACTTCTTGCTATCGACCGTATCCGCATAAGAAAAAGTTTCAATAAGAGGCGTATACCAGATCTGTACAGCATCTATGCTATGCTCCGAAGCATATCTGGTAGCGATTATCGTACCTATACTCTTGCCGATAAATACAACTCTTTCATACCCGCCGAAATTAATACCTGACAGCGTATTCTCTACACTCTCATAGCCCGCTTCTACGGCTTGTCTCATTAATTCCTTATCCGAACCTACACGTTTAGGCATATTCTCATAGTTTAAGTAACACAAATCGTAACCATAAGACTGCATAAGCTTTGCCGAATAATACAGAAGAGGCTTATGTGTATTGTATCCCACTCCCGGAAATAATACCGCAATATACGGTGAATCCATTGTCTTTCTCCCGTTATATACCTTTATCATCAGTTCAATCCGAAGTATTCATCAACAGCCATAAGCCATACGGCCAGATACTCATCCTTAAACATATCAGATACATACTCCGTACCACCGTTATTCATATACAGAGTACGGTTCGCATAATTGAATATCCAAATATCATCCTTATCGTATGCCGTTAATTTGTATGAATAATCCGTTGCATTGTTCGCATCCAGATCACATTCACTTATCTTAATCGGCATGTCATGGAAGTTATTGGCTACGGCCAAAGCCATGATCATATGCTTCTCAATATATGTCTGATCGGCTGACAATTCCTTATCAACAAGCATTGTCGCCAACACATCATAGAAGAATTCTCTGTTAATCTTACGGCCGGGCTCCAATACGGTTGAATCCACATAATCAAGAAATCCATTAAGATCCTTTCCATCAAATAACTTGGTGGAACCGCTCATTCCGCCGTTTGGTATCACTGCAAGGCTATTACCGTCTCGGTATACGTCGGCATAACTGTATACCGTCTTCTCTCCCTTGGGTTCGTTCACGGACTCTTCTCCTTCTATAGATGTGTCTTCAGTGCTTGAATCAGCATTTAAATCCACATTAAGATCCAGATTCTTAATGGCATCCGCCGATTCTTTGATTGCATCCAGGTCTATGTCGGTGTTAAGCGCATCCTTATCGGCCGAATAATCGATATCATCCGATATCTCTTTATCTTCGAAATCTCCTTCATCCTTCTTATCACCACATGCCATAAGCATAATGCTCATAGCAAAAACAAAAGCCATTATAAACACTATTGTTCGTCTGTTCTTTACGTTACTCATCATGTCTTCCTTTCCCTCAATCGCTATTTTTTGACTTCGGACCATTCTAGCATAATAATAACGAATTGTCATATCTCACTTATCAACAACAGACTTGCCAAGCCACTTCTTCTTATACCAATAATACATAACGATAAGTCCGCGAATGCATTCATCGGTCGCTGTTCCCGCGAATATCCCCGCAACGCCTGCGCCAAGTAATACGCCGACTGTATATCCTGTTGTAAGTCCCAATCCCCAATTGCACAATACACCCATAATCAGCGGGAAAATATATGCACCTGCTGCCTTCAGACTGCTGACAAACGTCATGTTAAGACAACGACCCAATTCGACGAATATATCAACAATCATTATCATCTGACCAAGCGCAATTATATGCTCATTGGCAGTGAAGAACCTAAGCGTATAGCGACACAGTAACGCATTGGCCACCGACAGAGCCAATGTTATGGGCATCGACGTTTTAAGCGTCTTAAATACTCTTCTGTATGCTTCATCCGATTTACCCGCTCCCACAAGGTGACCGGTTATTATCTGAGTAGACATCGCCGCAGCATTTGAGAATATCATTGCAAATGCGATAAGCGAATTACAATATGCTCTCGCATTTACCGCATCATTTCCCATAGCGTTTACAAACGAAAGTAATGTTGTCTGATAGAGATTATATGTAAGATTCTCGCCTGCAGTCGGAAGACCGATCTTAATCATCTTTGCAAGAAGTTTGCCGGGGAACGGATTAAGATAGCGTAATGAGAATCGGCCTGTCTTAGTCACATAGAAGAATACGATAAGTGCAGTTACCGCCAGGGTTCTTGCAACAACCGTCGAAATCGCAACTCCGGCAACTCCCATATTAAGTGATGACAGAGGACCGTATAAGAACAGATAATTTCCGCAGATATTTATTATATTTATTGCAAAAGTGACCCACATTCCGATCTTGGTATATCCGTTGCACCTTAAGATCTGGAGCATGACGTTAAATACCGCCATAAGGAACCCGCTTCCGCCCACAATATAAATGTATATCATTGAGTAAGGGCGCATCTGCGGGGATACGTTAAGAAAATTCATGATAAGCGGATTGGCTGCACAGAAGGCTCCGCTTAAGAGTATTCCGATAAACAGATTCACTACAAATGCAAGTGTGTATATCATATTCATCTTGTCATAGTGCTTGGCTCCCAGATACTGAGCAACAACAACACTTGTGGCTGTTGCTATGACATTAAACAATATGTTCATCATGAACATGATAATATTTGCATTTCCGACTGCTCCTACCGCATACTCATTATAGTGGCTTAGCATAAGCGTATCCACGTTGTTAAGCATCGTATTTAAGAACAATTCAAGAAACATCGGACCTGCCAGCAAAAGCAGCGGTGTATTCTCATCTATAACGATTGTCTTCTTTGTATTCATTAATCTTGCTTATATCTCTCGGTCATATATACTATGCAACAGAATATATGATAATATCCTGCTACATTATTTACTTCTTATTATTTGACACCTGATATATCAATTCTTGACCGACCAAATAACCGCTCTATTTAGTGACTTAATCCGCAATACTGTCCATATCAAACATTGCATCGACTTTGTCGGCAAATACGGTAAGCTCTCCCAAATTATTACGGGATCTGTCCATGATCTCCTTCTGTTTATCCGCTTTGTCGGTATATCCTTTGCCTTCATATACCTTATATTTGGATACGGCCTCCGTATAATCCGCAAGAGCGTGGTAGCTCACCGATTCGGTAATACCGTTAAATTCATTGACGTATTTGCCCTGAATTAACGACGCATAATCATCTCTGGTAAGATCAAAGGACATCCTCGATGCATCCTGTGTGAAAGAGCCGGTATAGTTTAATCTGTCCAAATAAAACCATGCATTAATTCCGACAGGGATCATCGCCAATATCATTATGACTATTATAAAATCCAACAGTGTAACTATAGGATCTTTTTTCTTCTTCTCCTTATGCCTACTCACCGCTTATTCCTCCGGATACAGTTCTTCGCACTTCTCATATAACATCCGAGCTACCTCATCCTTATCCATAGTCCACATTTTCTTAGCCTGTTCATCCGACAGTTTAAAATATACCTGAACCATATCCTGCGTCTCTTTCTTGGCATCCGCTATGAATGCACCGTGTTCACCCGAATGCATCGGCGAATCGGGTGAATCACCCCAGAACTCACCGCCTACATAGCTGTTCCAGTTGGATATGTATATTGCCATATCATCGCACCATTGCTTCTTGCCCGTATCTTCGTACCCTTCATATCCGTCGACAATATTTAGAATATCATCATATATTGCCCCATAGTTTATTACCGCAGTGAATACTCGCGTGTAATCATTGTAAGTATCATCGCTTCTTAGCTGATGATTAAGCACATAATATCTCATGGCCAGATATTCTCTGTGCTCCTCCATCTCCTTAAGAGTAGCCGTAATATCCTGCCTGTTCTTCTCTACCGCTTTCTCCGTCCTCTGTTTTTTAACATTTATTCTTGTCTCAACATCCGAATATCTGGCGGCTATTCCAAGCAAAATGACAATGATCATAAGCAATATCGCTATGACCATTAGTCTTCCCGTCCTGCTGTTAAACCTGGCGCTCTTTGTGATAACCGATTCCTTGGTCTGCTTATAATCCTCTTCATAGTGCTTCATATCTGCAATATGCGCAGCCGCCAGTTCGTTTAATTTGCCGCAATGGGGACAGTATTCATCCTCAAGTCCGATATTATATCCGCAATACTTACACTTCATCATTACTTCCTCTTAATGGTAATTCTTATAATTCTTCTTAACCGCCACTCTGTATACATTCGTTCTGTTAACATGCGGCGGATCCGTTACCTTATCTCTGAAGTTCTCCATATCTTCAATACTGAATCCAAGTCTGTCCGTTATTATGGGCATTATCTCTTCATCCCTGATTGAATCAAATAAATCTTTGCCGTCTTCTCCGTATGCTCTGTAATAGAAATAGAAGCAATAATATGTTATCTCCTCGGCTTCATGCTTGCTTATCTTATCTTTGTCAAGATTCGGCAGACACTTCTTAAGCTTCATATAGCAACTTGCTGCATATGCAGTTTCATAGTGAGGATCTCCCCACAGAGAAACTCTGTCTTCAGAATATGCCTTATCAAATATTGCAGCCATCTGTTCTATATCTTTATCATCATAAGCCGCAGATAACTGTTCTCCCGCAATAATCCGGTATGCGGAAGCATATGCTTCATCCTCGGCACTTAAGAATAACTTGGGCTTATCCTTAGACTCATAGAATAGCCTTAACGTACAGGCAACGAGCAATACTAGAAGCGTAGCCACGGTCAGGATAACGACTTTGGTTCCCTTGGATACTCCTTCTTTAAGCGCTTTAACGGGTTCTTCTTTAACAGCCTCAAGATTCTCCCTGATATCCTCAAGGTTATCAAGATACTTCTTCTCTGCACCATGTATATTAATATAACCGCAGTATGAGCATTTGGCGAGATTACTGTCTATCTCGGCCCCACAGTTAGGACATTTAATCATATGCCGCTCTCTTTCATAACATAAATTTATTTCCCTTAAGCAATCTCCTTGCTTTCTTAAGATTATCACCGGGCATCGATTCAACAAAATACTTATTGCCCGCAAGATAATCCGTATAATACCTGAGTCCCAACATAAATATATTTTTTATAAGATTATATTCTGCCGTTTCTGCCACTTCGTTTGTTATCTCCATTCCGGTTGCCTCGCTGTATCCGTTAAGAAGCGATGCAACCTTATCCGGGACAGAATTATAATTCTCATCTACACAACAGGAGCGCGTGCAATCCGCTATATCATCAAATACGGAACCTGTCATGATCGTATCAAGGTCGATAAATCCCACAACATGACCGTCTCGCATAATCATATTACTTACCTTGGCATCTCCGTGAATGACCGAACCAGTCAATACGGGTATCCCCAGCATTTCCGTAGCGTTCTGCTCTATGACATCTTCCAATTCGTAATCACGCATAGACCCGACACACTCAGTTGTAAGATATTCCTCATAATAATGCTTAAAATTATGAAGATTGGGAAATACCGAATGAATATCACCCGGATCACAATTCTTAAGTATCCGGTGAATTCTGCCAAGTGCCAATCCCGCCTCATACGGTTCGCCCGGTGTTAAGGCATCTCCGTCTATATAGCGATACAGTCTCCATGTTTTTCCCTGCACATCTTTATGGAAATATTGACCGTCTCGGTCATTAATCCACTCGGGGCATTCCCACCCACAGGGCGAACTGTCCGTTACGGGGGCATCTGCCTCACATGCTGCCCTGTAGACAAGGTAATTGGATTCCAGATCAGGCAGACTCTCACCCTTGATTGCAGGACTTATACACTGAAGGACATATTTACTTGTTCCTGCTTTTATAAGCAGGCTCTGATTAATATGTCCTCCGTTTAATCCTTTGATATCATCAATAGGTCTGTCAATATACTGACCTACTATGTCTATATATGCATTATTCAAGGTTTAATCCTTCTTGCATTTCATTCGCTTAAGATACTTAAGCTTAAGGTCTGTTCTGTAGAAGTCCTTAGTTGAACATCCGGCTCTTCCGCCTCCGGCACAGGCGCAGGCACATGCACAGGCACAAGCACAAGAGCTGTGTGCACATGAGCTGTGGTGTGAAGAACTTGAACTGTATGAACGGGGACGAGGGATATTCACCACATGGACATTGATATATGTATTGGGTGAATCGTTATACTTAAACGTACCCTCTTTGCTGTACTTAACCGCATTCTTAACTCCGATATCCTTAGTCTCCACGACCTCTTCACTCTTAACATAGCTGTGACCGCAATAGGGGCAGGCCTTCTTGCCTTCTTCACGTACAGATCCGCAGCTAGGACATGAATCATAATAGGTAATCTTAGTACGCGTAATCTTCTTATTGCTGTTAAGCCCAAAAGCTGCCTGACCCACATATATAGCTTTACTGATAAGCGCTCCTATTGCCCAGAATATAAGGAAGGGAATGGACATGAAGAACAGAAAAAGTATTGCGAACAATACCGGATGCTCAAGATCATCATCATCTTCTTCTATAGTCTTACTCATATCGAAGCCGTATGCATCATTAGGATATGTAACCGATATGGTGAACTTCTCACCGGGTGACATATTCTTCTGGGTCCAGTTCAGATTACCGTTGATCACATAGCAGTCAGGTGTCCAACTGTCCGCCTTATCGGCATTCCATGCAAGCGACATCTTATCTACTTCTATATCATCAAACCATCCCGGAGTGAAGGAATACACTGTATAACCATCAGCAAGCTTATTAACCTGATACAGATAATCCTGCACCACACTGAATTCGAATGTAACAACCTCTCCGGAATAATATGCTCTGTCAAGATCGATTCTTGCATATGAGCCACCTGATGACATATAACCAATCTTATCGATATTAGCGGTCAGTGCCTTCATATCCGTATAGTGACTATTGGGGATTCCGATCTTAACCCACGTAAGCGGTCCCTCGGAACTGGAATCAAGCACCTTCCATTCAACATGATATTTAAGAGTGACAGTTGCGTCATCATTAACTGTCGCCTCAATTTCATAATTTGTTATTTCATCAAGTGCTTTGGCGTATACATCAGCTTTAATGGCACATGACACTGCTGTCATAACTGCTGCTGCAAGGAGAAGTTTGGTTATAAAATTCTTAAACATACCTGTCATCTTATTCATCTTGCACCTCCTCTTCTAAGCGGACATTCGCCCGACATCTTAGCCGAGAAGTCTCTTCTTTGAACACATTTATCACTGTCCCAAATATTCACCCAATCATCTGTAAGTATGTTACCCAGCGCGTCATCAGATAACCAACTCTGACAAGGTACCACATTACCGCCGGGAGTTATGGCCATATTGCTTAAGCATGCTCCGCATGTGGGAGTCGCAATACCGAGTTTGTCACACAATGAATCATCTACCCATCCCGGTGACGTGAAGTTGATCTCCATATTATTACTATAACAATAATTGACCGCATCGGTCAGAACCTTGCTCATTTCGTCTTTATTAAGCTGAAGACTCTCAGATTCTTCCTTAGTTGCATTACCGGTAGTAATAAGCCCCGAACATGTCACATATGTAACACCCAGGCTGTGTAAATATTCAAGGGTCTTAACATAGTCCTTATTAAGAGTACACAACGGAGTATTGACACTTACACTCATATTTAACGCAAGTGCATTCTTAATACCGCTTACCGTACTGTCATACCCTTCTGCACCGACAAGCTTATTGTGTATATCTTTATCCTGGGAATAGAATGTTATCTGCACGCTGTCAAGAGAAGCAGCCTTAAGCGAATGGCAATACTCTTCCGTAAGCTTAATACCATTGGTATTAAGTCTTGTTACGAACCACTGTCCGTATTCGATAAGTTCTATAAGGTCATCCCTCATAGTCGGCTCTCCACCTGTGAATGTTATCTGCGGTACACCGATTTCTTTAAGTTTATCAATTATCTGCTTCCACTGTTCAGTAGTTAATTCACTCTCGCCCGAATGTTCCTGACCGGCAGCATAGCAATGCAGACACTTAAGATTACAGTGCCATTTTTGATCCTTGGTCATTGCCGATACCATAAGATCCATTCTGTGAGGAGCTCTCATATAAGGAGCATACTCGCCTATGCTCATATATGGGATCTCTTCCGTAAGAGGCTCTCTATATGCGATCTTCTTAAATATATCCATAATGGTTACTATATCAGTACGGATATACTTAGCCGGCAAGAAAGGATATACTTTACGCATTCGTTTTACTGTATCCTTAACGATCTGCTCTGTCTCATTCGCAGTAACTGCACGGCCGCTGTATTTGTTGACCTCGTCTATGAATTCGGATAACAGTATTGTCCACGATACATCTACCGGGATAATATCCTGTCCGTTTATAATGGCTACGGACGGACCAATCTCATCGTCCGTAACAACAGGCGGAATCAGATGTATTCTTACCACACCCGGTCCCTCGGGATTAAGCGTGGTATGCTTCACCTCTTTATAATTGTTTTGGGCATATTCAAGCACCCTTTTTGATGTCTTCATATCCTGACCTTTCGTATATTAATCTTTTCTGAAATTCTATCAGACAATAACTCTTTTCTCACGGAAGAAATCATCAAGTTTCTTAAGCAGGGCTTCCTTACCTATTGTCTTAAGCAGATAATCCGCAGGATTAAGGCCGACTACTGACAATACACTTTCTTTGTCTCCGTGTCCTGTAAGGAACATTACCGGAATCTGACCTGTCTCGGAATCACTCTTAAGCATAGACAACACCTGCGGACCGTCAGCCACAGGCATCTCATAGTCAAGCAACACAAGATCTGCCTTATTCTTGGCAAGATAACTTATGGCCTGAACTCCGCTTGCTGCCATTCCTACATGATAACTGCCCTTAAGCCACTCATATACGGTTCTCATATAAGTGATGTCATCATCAACTATAAGTATTGTCTTTTTAGCCTTTTCCCCCGTATTCTCATCAAGATATGTACTTGTATCCTTGATTAACTTATCGATATCAAGCGGACGCTTAAACCATTCCGTAACCGCCTGTGCGGGAACTGTCTTCATCACTACGTCATACTGCGACTCATCACCGATAAGAATAAGTCCCAAGTCCTTATCCTGAACCGTATCCTTAAGATATACCAGTGTCTCAGGCATGCCCTCAAGTTCCTCACTCATAAATAAGATTATAAGTGCCGCATCCGTCATATGCGGTTTAATCTCCGCAATATCAGCCTTAACAAATACCGACGATACATCCGCTCCCTCAAGCTTAGTCACAAGGCTCTTGGCTAGGAATGTGTCCGCAAGGCTTATTATCACTACCTTAGCATTATCTGTTGTACTCATGATTGCCTCCTCTGTCATGCAATGGCTACTTAAGCGCTTCTCGCGCAGTATTTGATATTTCGTCCCAATTAAGTTGCGTTAATAATCCTTCTATCTTATTAATTCTCTGATTATCTTCAGAAGATAATCTGTATCCCCTAATATCCTTAAGCAGACCATCCATCATCTCATAGTCCATACTCTGTGCTACTTCTACAACGGTCTGATAAGCTTCTATCATGGTCTTATCATCAATATCCTTAAGATTATCATCCTGCATATCAAGTGCTGATAATTTGCCGTTTAGTTCCCTGTACATACTTATCAGCCTGCCGGTATTTGCAGTTATATAGTCCGTATTGTTCTCCTTACCTGCTGCCTCTAAATCAGCCGCAAGCCTAGATATCTCATCCGCACCTATTATTCTGGCAGAACTCTTAAGCGCATGAACCTTGATGGTATAGCCGGGATAATCACCTGATTCAAACAATTCCTCTATCTCTATAGCCTTACTTACGGCAGTCTTGTGGAATACACTTAAAACCGACAGATAACCATCCACGGAACCGCAGTTATCAAGGCCTGCCTTAACGTCAATCTCACTTAATTTTTCAAGCCAATCCGGAAGACTCTCCAAGGTATCATCCGCCGGCTCTGTAACCTCATCCGATGTCCTGATCTTCTCATCCGGTATCAGTTCATATAACATCTTCTCAAGCCTAATACCGTCCACAGGTTTAGACAGATAATCGTTAAATCCCGCTTCAAGATACATCTGTCTTGCTCCGGATACGGCATTGGCGGTAAGCGCTATGGCCGGAGTATCCTTATTAAGTCCGTCACTTTGAATTGCCTTAAGCGTATCAATTCCGTCCATATCAGGCATCATATGATCTATAAATACCGCATCATATTTATTTGCGGCAGCAAGTGCCACTGCATCCTTACCCGACGTAGCCGTATCTATTGCAATCTTGGTCTTCTTAAGCAGACTTGTTATTACCGTCAGATTCATCTCGGTATCATCAACCACCAGTATCCTTGCATCAGGCGCATGGAACAGTTCATGATATGTGGATGCTCCGCTTCTTATGTCATTATATCTTGCGGAATAATCACCGATTTCATCCTTACCTGCAACACCCTGACTTACGGCAAAAGAAATAACAGAGCCTTTGCCGTACTCACTGCTTACATCAAGGGTCGTTCCCATAAGGTCAAGCAGTTGCCTTGTGATGGACATTCCTAGTCCCGTGCCCTCTATGGCGCGATTCCTCTTCTCATCCATTCTCTTATACGGAGCAAACAGTTCCTCCATTTCTTCAGGCTTCATACCGATGCCCGTATCTGCTACTGAGAATTTGAGTTTAATATAGGTCTCATCTTCCCATGCATAAGATACATCCAGGGTTACGCTGCCCTTCTCTGTATATTTAACCGCATTGGTAAGAAGATTGACCACACACTGTCTTATACGAATCTCATCACCGAATAACAGGTGCGGAATGTGGCTGTCAACTTTTACATTAAACTTAAGCCCCTTGGATATCGCTCTGTCACGAGTCATATTCACCAAATCGTTAATAAGCGATGACAGCTCATACTGTACCGGGATAATCTCCATCTTGCCTTCTTCAACCTTTGACAGATCAAGGATATCACCTATTAACGATAACAGTGTTTTGCCGGCCGACATTATATCTGCCGCGTATGAACGTGTGTTATCTTCTTTAGTCTCCCTTAATATCATCTCATCCATGCCAAGTACCGCATTGATGGGAGTACGTATTTCATGGGACATATTAGCAAGGAACTTACTCTTGGCCTTGTTCGCGGAGTCCGCAATCTCTTTCTGCTGCTTAAGTTCCTCCATATACTTAAAATGGTCGGTTTCATCAACCATGGCATATAATTTACCGTAATCAACACCGCCCCTTATAAGACTGTTTACTTCCGGTAAATATATACGCTCATCAATGACAATCTTATCATTTTTCTCTACAGCAGCGGTTATCTCATTCGGAACGTCGATAATTTCCCCGCTTTTAAGCCCCGGATATAAGCTTGCCGCCGGAGAATTGAAGTATTGTATTACTCCCGTAGCATCGGTTGCGATAATTGCCTCCGATATTCTGTCAATCATATATTCTTTGGCTATATCACCCGTACCGAGAAGATCGAATGAGAAGATAGCCACAAGCATAATAATCGTTCCGAAGAAATATCCTAACATCGTGATGTCGTATACATCGGAAAGGCCGGGAATACCGATTAAATATATAACAAAGAAGACTGCCTGTACCAAAAGCGACAAAAAAACCATAGTAAGACGCTTTCTTATTCTTGCGTTTCTTTCCTTATGATGAGCCATAAAAAGCCATGTCATTCCAAGAAGAATATATATGATTTGCACTGCTATATGAACATGATGCATGATTCCGTTGTCATGCATAAGTTTAGGAAAGATTCCCCTTACCACAAATTCTATATTCTTATAATACAGATCATTACATTTGATATTAAGGATCGTCCAGTATGTAAGAGAATGAATGGCAATAAGAATAAGCTTGATATAATACCGAATCCTGATCCCTACCAATTCAGCTATGAACATAAATAAAGCATAGGAATAGAAAATAGTTCCGAGATAAGTGAACTGAAGTGCCGTTATATATGCATCCCTGGTCCATGTATTTAACTGCAGAAGATATCCGACACCATGTACCAAAGCTGCCATGCAACTAAAGAACAGATATCCGTGCATCCTGCTTCGCCATACCTTAAACACAATAAGACACTCTGTCATCATGCCCGCGATGGTGATGTATTGGATTATGACCAACATACTCTTCATATTCATCTAGATTTATCCTTATGAAATCCCTTCATTAAATATCCAAGAAGTATCGGGCATATGAATACATATGCAATCAGGGTTATCCTGTTAAGTAAATGACTTATATTAAGCATCATAGTCAGCATGTGCGTAACATATATCTTAAGAAACAGAATATGATACAGGAATATATATAGCGAATATCTTCCGGGTACTGCCATCAGTTTAATGAGCGCATTCTCTTTATTACCTGTTATCACCGACATCTGGATAAACCAGATAAGCATAAGTATCACTTCAGGCAATGTGGCCCATGAGATTAACAGATCTTCATATCCGAATATTGCGGGAACGCTCCCTGCATATCCCTTAAATACAAATACATACTGCCATGCAATCAATATAACCGTATTGGCACCTAAAAATACCGGCTTGCACAGGTTCTTAATAATCTCCTCTTCATATAATGCAACTGACATACCCAAATAATGGAACAACAACCACGGTCCCGCAAGAATCTTGCCACCGCCTAAGATTATTCCAAGGATATCATTATAACCCGTAGTATAATATGAGACTGCAGCTACAAGAATTAGCCCTGCGATAAACCTGATATGCCTGCTCTTCCCTTGTTTGTTACCCAGTATTAAGGCTAATGGCAACGTACCGATCATAAGCCATATATATACGGCAACGTAGTACATAGGTGCACATGCATCAAAATGCGTGATGCTATGAGCTATATATACCGGATTGGTAATCTCACCTTCATACAGAGAATAGAATAGTGTGGCAATCACATATGCAATCACCATACTGAATATCCGTTTAAGCACGGATACATGACCTATACGAAGATATGACTTCATGATATTGTATCCACCTGTTAAGACAAATAAAGCCACGGCATACAGAATAAGATTGTATACCGTAGTATTATCATAAGCCCAACCGCGTAAATGTTGAAATACAACTCCGATTATGGCCACAGTCTTTGCTATGTCAATCCAAACATTTCGCTCGCTCTTCATTAATTAATTCTTCTTTTAATAATTGCCTCAGCTATATCAATATCTTCAGGCGTAGTAACCTTGATATTCTCATAACTTCCTTCAATGAGCCTTACCTTATGATCCGTCCATGTCTCAACCACCATGGCATCATCTGTAACCTTAATACCCTGACAGCCAAGACCATCCTCTTCTTCTCTTAATCTGTCATAAGCTTCCAACGCCAACGAATATCTGAATGTCTGCGGTGTCTGTATGATCCAGGTTAATTCTCTGTTTGGTGTGGAAACAACATAGTCCGCATTAT
Organism: uncultured Lachnospiraceae bacterium; assembly: GCA_902778165.1. Classification (GTDB taxonomy): domain Bacteria; phylum Bacillota; class Clostridia; order Lachnospirales; family Lachnospiraceae; genus Colinaster. The sequence continues at coordinate 79,259 of CACYWQ010000004.1, read as the reverse complement.
TGGCAATCTTAACCGTATCCTTGCTCTTAACCGCTGCAACCGATGCATACGTACTGATAACATCCTCATACAGACGCTTAATCATATCTTCTGTCACAAACGGTCTTGCAGCATCATGTATGAATACATATTCCGCGTCGCCATCTTCTCTTATCCTGTCAAGACCTGCCATAACAGAATGATATCTTTCCTTGCCGCCTGCAATAACCGCTCTGACTTTAGAATAGCCGAAGGCGGATACTATCTCATTTCTGCAATACTCGATATCCTCTTTGGATGTCACAAGTATAACGTCTGTTATTATATCTGATTTTTCAAATACATCCATGGAATATGCCAGAAGAGGCTTGTCATTAAGCAACATATATTGCTTCTTAACATTTAAGTTCATCCTGCTTCCACTCCCCGCAGCCAGAACTATTGCAACATTTCTCATATACTCCTACCCGATTCTCTCCGTGATAATCCTTCGATAATCACTTCCCTGATTTAAATCCTTATCAATCAATACCTTTATATATGTCTTAGGCAGAATATCCTCTATCAGATCCGCCCATTCTATTAAACATACTCCGTCACCGGATATATATTCATCATATCCAATCTCAAACATTTCCTCTGAATCACCTATTCTGTATACATCAAAATGATAGAAGGGAATCCTCCCGTCTTCATATACCTGAACTATGGTAAATGTAGGGCTATTGACCGTATCAGTCACTCCGACTCCGGCGGCAAAACCCTGCGCAAACACAGTCTTTCCTGTTCCAAGATCTCCAATCAGGCAATACACCTCTCCCGATTTGGCACCCTCACCAAGGTTCTTGGCAAACTCATATGTCTCCTCTGCGCTGCGTGTACATGTTATTTTATTTTCAGGTTCGTTTATTTCCATAATAAGACTCCGTCAGTAATCCCGGTCATTTCGATTCTCTTAACCAATATATGCATGCATCTTCAACCGGTTTCACATAGAACTTAGGTCTGATCCCTTCACATTCAAATCCCAGTTCTTCATATAATCTCTTTGCTGCTTCGTTACTTTGTCTTACCTCAAGGGTAAAATCCTTAATCCCAAATTGTTCTTTACCTGTATCAATCATTGACTGAACGAGTCTTCGAGCAATTCCCAGTCGACGAAACTCCTTTTTTATGACTATATTACATATGTTTCCTTCGCCCACAACACTGATTAATCCGGCACATCCTACTACTGTGACATCTCCGTCATAATCAGATGCAAAATCATATATTTTTATAATTCCATCATCCGGGTCAGTCATTTGATTGTTTCCGTCATCAGACAATTCGGCAACAAGATATAACGCATCGCAGTTATTAGTCATATCAACAAAAGACTCTCTGTGCCAAGGCATAGAGAAAGCTTCTTTTTCCATAGCACATACAGAATCGATATCTTTAATCCTAAGCTTCCTGATAATTAAATTCATATTTAATTTCTCTCACCAAGCTTAAGACCCGGTATCGCGTTTAAATCCCAACCCGAAATATTTCCTGCCAGATATTCATGATATCCGGCCACCGCAATCATGGCGGCATTATCCGTACAATATACAGGCGAAGGCATATAGAATCTCACTCCTTTGGCTGCGCAGGCTTCTTCCATAGCCTTTCTTAAATGCGAATTGGAAGCAACACCGCCTGCTATAGCGAAACACTCGGGCTTGTATTCATCGATTGCCGCCATACTGTGTGATACCAGCACATCAACAACAGCCTGTTGGAACGAGGCGGCAACATCTGCCTGCACATAAGTCTGCCCGTTCATCTTAAGGCTGTTAAGTTCATTTAAAACCGCAGATTTAAGTCCTGAGAAAGAGAAGTCATACTCGTTTTCACTTATCTTTGCTCTGGGGAATGAATAGGCATTCGGATTGCCTTCATAACTCACTTTATCAATCTTAGGGCCACCCGGATAGCCCAGTCCTATAACTCTTGCCACTTTATCAAATGCTTCACCTGCCGCATCGTCTCTTGTTCGTCCCAATATCTCATATTTACCGTAATCGGATACTTTAACCAGATGGGTATGGCCTCCGGATACAACAAGTGATATAAACGGTGGCTTAAGATCTTCATGCTCTATATAATTGGCACAAATATGTCCTTCTATATGATGTACACCAACAAGCGGTTTATTAAGCGCCCAGGCATATGATTTGGCATATGACACACCTACAAGCAGTGCACCCACAAGGCCGGGACCGTATGTTACCGCTATCGCGTCGATATCGTCTATGCTCACTTTACTTTCCTTAAGTGCAGCATTTACTACCCTGTCTATTCTCTCCATATGCTTACGGGATGCAATCTCAGGTACAACTCCACCGTATAACGTATGTATGTCAATCTGTGAGGATATAATATTAGACAGCACCTTACGTCCGTTAAGGACGACAGATGCTGCTGTTTCATCACACGAAGATTCAATTCCCAGAATTCTTATGTCTTTCATATCTACCTATTCTGTACATATTCTTACTGTTCGTTCTGTATGGGCTGCCATCCGTATATCTTCCAATGGCCGTTTGCGTCTTTACGCAAGATAAATATATCCGTAAGTACCTGCGTTCCCGATGCGGTACGTATATTGAAAGTGCCGTATAAGCTAGCGCACTCCTTATCTTCAACGGTGAAATACTCCACATCCGTACTCTGTGAAGTATACATATTCACTATTGAATAGTTATTGTTCTTAAATGTCTTAAGTTCGCTCTTAAGATCAAGCAGATAATCTTCCTTGCTCTTATTGTTCGCAAGATCATCATCCAGGATCTCAAGCAGCTTAATACCTACGTCATTAACCTCTTCATCGGTTAAATCCTCGTTATGCAATACCTTGGAGAATTCCATATACTGCTTGACGACTTCCTTGGGGGTAGGCGGATAATTAATCTCAAAATTAAGCAACAGAAGTGACTGAGCCGGCGTAAGCACTACCTCAGTTTCTTTCCTCTCATTGTAATTTCTGTTAGACAGATAATAATAATATCCGACAACAAGAAGAATCAATATTAAGATGATAATAAAACCCTTTACTCCTTTGGGGCTTTTCATGTCATCGATCCTCTCAATCCTCAAATATAAGGCTGGTACATCTGCCGTCCTTGGCAACAACCGTAGAAGGGAATATCTTACGAACTTCCCCCGCATATGAACCGGGATTGGGAAGTGACGGAGAATAATGCGTCAGCCACAATTCCTTAACATCAGCTTCCTTAGCCATCTCGGCCGCCTCATAAAACGTCATGTGTTTATGCTCTTTGGCTTTATCTATCTTATCCGGTTCGGCATACATTCCTTCGCATATGAACAGATCAGAACCCCGTGCATTCCTTACTATAGAGTCCGTAGGTCTTGAATCGGTACAATATGTCAGTTTAAGGCCCTTTCTGTCCGGTCCAAGGACCATATCGGGCGTGTATATCAATCCTTCGGGTGTAGTAATCGTCTCACCCTTCTGCAGCCTGTTCCAATAGCATACTTCTATGCCTTCTTTCTTGGCTCTCTCGACATCGAATTTGCCCGTTCTGTCAAGTTCAAATGTATAACCGTAGCAAGTTACGTTATGACTGACCTTATAAGCCCTGGCCCTTAATCCGAATACTTCAAACTCCTCTTCATTAGCCTTAAGTTCCTTGTATTCAATCGCGAAGGGAAGGTCTCTGGCTATGATTCTGACTGATTCCACCACTCGTTCCACATTCTTAGGTCCGATAATAAGTAACGGCTCCGTCCTCTCCGCATTACCCATTGTAAGCAACATACCGGGAAGTCCGGATATATGGTCCGCATGGAAATGTGTAAAAGCTATCACGTCGATAGGTTTGGGGCTCCATCCCACTTCCTTAAGGGCTATCTGCGTTCCTTCTCCGCAATCAACCAATATACTGTGTCCGTTATATCTTAACATCATGGCTGTCAGCCATCTGTTCGGCAGCGGCATCATACCGCCCGTTCCCAACAGGCATACATCTATCATGACTTCTCACCCAATCCCTCACTAAGTTCACGCTCTGCCTGCGACTGCCTTAAGTATTCAGGGGCAAATTCGGCAGCACTGACTGTCTGTCCCTTTTCCATATACAACGCGCCCAGACGACCTATCGACACAGCACTCTGCCTGTTTAGTCCGGCAGGTGCATATGTGTGCATAACCTTTAGTTTAGAGGTTATAATCTCTTTAAATACAGGGATTCCGTCACCGACGAATATCACATCCCTGTCTAATGTATTAAGCTTATCAATCAGTTCCTCTATGCCAATCGCACACTGACTTAGTACGTTCTTCATTTCATAACGGTACGCCCCGGACTTAATTTCCTTCGCTGTATCCACATTTAAATCGCATTCTTTTTTGACATATTCATATATTCCCGTATATGTCTGATTCCTTCTGGCATCCATAATCGGACATACCAGACTAGAATATCCGTATAAGTTATATGCCAATCCGTCCACGGTTGGAACGGGAATGATCGGTATGTTAAGTGCGCTTGCAATACCCTTGGCTGCTGCTCCGCCTATTCGAAGTCCGGTAAATGAACCCGGTCCTGCCGCCACGGCAACTGCATCTATCTCGCCCTTGACCACTCCGGTCAATCTAAATATCTCGTCAATCATCGGCAGAAGCGTCTCTGAATGAGTCTTCTTAAGATTGACCGTATATTCCGCTATGGCCGTATCCTGTTCTTCATCTGTAATAGCTACGGATGCAGTAAGTCCCGAGCTGTCTATTGCAAGTATCATTTCTCTGTCCTTATATTCTTACGCTTACTGTCTGATCTTTACCTTATCCGGCGACATATGTGTAGATATTATCTCTATCACGTCATATCTCTGCTGTCCTAAATCCTTCTTAGGAAATACCCACGCACTCGCCCTTCCGGTATACAGAAGTATGCTCTGATTGGTGGATCTGGCCTTATACATCTTATCCCATCCCACTTTGATGCTTTCATCACCTGATATGACCGTAACGCCCTCATAATCCAATATATAATGAAGAGGCTTCTTGTATGCAGGGTTAAGCTTGATCTGCTTATACGAACTCACATACAAAGCCACCGGGCTGTATAAGATGAGCAGCAGACCTGCTGCCAGATACATGGGATTCTTAACTGATAAATAGATTATTATGAATATCGCACCTGCTGCCGTACCTGCTATTCCGGCGCTTCCTGTATAAGTATGGTACATATTATAGTCATACAATGCAGCTGTGGTCATCTGCACGTCAAATTCACATTTCATATTTCACCTTGTACGCATTCTGCATATTGTTGTGCACTAATTAAGACTGTCAAATGGGCATAATTATACATACTACCCTAAGTTACAATTATACTGGAAATCAGTGGATATCACAAGAATTATCTGAAATGATCTTAAGTATCCTATCGTACTGAACATACATCTTCTGTGTCTCGTTTTCCAGAAGATAATAGTGAGCTATATAGGGAATTAACAGAACCATGAGTAATATTGCAAGAAATGCAAGGGGATAATACTCAGTAATGATCATGGTAAATACACATCCGATCGTAAGAATCGCGAATGTAAGCGTAACCATAAGATGAACAAGTCTTTCATGTTGAAAGAATCCTATCTGAATAAGATGTTCCTCAAGCAGCGCATTCCAGTCTTTGACTGCAACCTTACCGTCTATACAATCATCTATTCTCTGCCTGTAGTTAAGAATTCTCTCTTTCATATATAAGCCTCCATATGATTATACATATGAACCTTGTCTTTATACAAGTTCTGCCGGCATAAGCCGGCAGAACAGATGACTCTACTTAATCAAATGACTTATGTGCTTATACACAAGCATTGTTATTATACTGTTGACCACACCCTTAAGCAGATTAAGGGGTGCAACCGCCAGTACAACAAGGCTGTTCACCGAAGTGATATTCGGGTTGACCTTCGTTCCCATGCCTATTATCGCCTCCATGGGCATGCCGTATAACTTGGCAAATGCCGGGAGCAGATAGAAGGCATTGAATAACGATCCGATTAATGTAATAAGTACCGTTCCGGTAATGCAGGCTGCCAATGCGGTCTTTTTGGACTTATTAAGTCTGTATATGATTGCTGCCGGTAATATCAGTCCGCAACCGATAACGAAGTTGGCCAGTTCACCGACAAACGCCGTACTTGTACCCTTAAACAGCACTTTAAGCACAATCTTAATAAACTCAACCATAATACCGGCAACGGGTCCGTATGCGAATCCCGCTATAAGCGCCGGAAGTTCGGAGAAATCGAACTTATAAAACGGCGGAGCAAAAGGCACCGGAAAATCAAGCAACATTAAGATAGTTGCAATCGCTGAGAACATGCCGATCACCACAATCTTCTTCGTAGAAAGTATTCTCTCATTTGAAGCGGCTGCGTCGACTTCTTTTGTCTTTCCAAATTTCTCACATAAATATGCGATGAGAAAAACGGCGATTACGATGCCAAGAAACGTCAGAACGAACATAGCGTTCTGAGCTACAACAGATAACAGATCATTGTTCATTTGTATCCTCCTTTTCCATCCGGACTGTACCGTCGGTTGCGGAATTACACCACATCAGCCGCCTTATGCGGGTTGTAGACTATAACTACCGGTCGGGAATTACACCCTGCCTCAAGAAACTACTACATTATACACATAGGATGCTTGCATTGCAAGCATCCTATGTAAAAATTTTCATATTCTGTTATCAAATCATTATAACCGGGCAAATACCGATTATTACTTATGCTTCCGCAGCTTTAAGTTCGGATGCATCTTCTCTTAGGCTGTCTACCATGCCGTTAATATCATTAACGATAGACTGATTCTGTTCGCTGGCCGCATGAGTCTCGGTTGCATGAGCCGTAACTTCCTCAGTGATAGAAGATATTGTCTGAATGCTCTCAACGATTTCTTTATTGGCTACGGTAAGATCATCCAAGGCTTCTGACAACTGTCTTGAATGCTCATTGATATTAACTACATTATCGGCTATTGCCGAGAAGCTCTCAGCTGTCTCTTCCGCACACTTACTCTCCTCTGCTCCGGTCTGTATAAGTTCATCGATAGTACTTATCATCGTTCCTACCTGAGAAGTAATATCATTGATAAGCGCCACAATGTTATCCGTTGCCTCTGTTGTCTGACTTGCAAGTCCTGATATCTCACTAGCTACTACCGCGAATCCTCTTCCGGCATCTCCCGCTCTTGCCGCCTCAATAGAAGCATTAAGCGCAAGTAACGATGTCTCCGATGCCACATTCGTGATAAGATCCGTGATGGTATTCATCTTAGATGTAGTCTCTTTAAATACATCAAGTACCGCAGCTACATCCTTACCGGCCTTATCCACCTGCTCGGTATACTTAGTCATCTGTGTTATCTTCTTCTGACCTTCACCTACGGCATCATTAGCCGCTGACACATTATCAAATATTACCTTGCTGGCTTCTTCAACATTGCTTATATGCGTCTGTATCTCTTCTGTCTTAAGCAACTGCTTCTGAACCGCATCGGCTGACTCTCCAGTTCCCGTAGACACCTCTTCCATCGAAGATACCGTCCTGTCAACAGAATCCTTGAGTCTATCCATCTCCTCGCTTACTACACCGATTGTGTCAGACATATGCGATGACACTTTAAGTATCTCGCTAAGCAAAGCATTGTTCTTATTCTCCTGAAGCATAAGCCTTGCGCGTCTTATATTCTCGAAATTGATGGTACCCGTGTTAACCGCAAGAAGATATGCCACAATAAGTATCATCACTAACACCTGTATTTCAATCGTTGCCGTAACAGCGGCAGGATCTTCTGCCTTGGATACTCTGATAACCGCATCAATAATATTCTCTATACATATGATACTGCCGACCAAAGCTGTCTGTTTCCTGTTATTATAAAGCGAGATAACGATTATCATCGGTATCGAATATGTAAATACCAGGTCATTCTGTGCCGTGAACAACAGGAACGTATACAAAGCTCCGTATCCGATTGAAGCTACATGAAGTATTACAGTTGTCTCTCCGTTTGCTCTGTATGCTACATGGCATATCACCACCGGAACTAACGCAAGAAGAAGCGTTATTGCAATGTATCCGACAGTCCTTGCGCCCTTGAAGATTTCAAGTACATATGCCGCCGAAAGAATAGATGTGATAACCGTGTAGCAAATAAGTGTAGTCCTGTTGGCTATCCTGTATTCAGATTGCTCTGCCAACTCCTTTAATTCCTTAATGTTGATTTCCTGCCCCTCAGCCATTTTATGCCCTCCTTAAGATAATTGATACTCTAGTCGTCTATTGCTACGTCTATATTTCTTCCCCTGTCAAGTTCTCCACCGGCCAGATCCAGATAAAACTGTGCAAGTGTCACTCCTCTGTACGGTTGAACATACATAAGCCCCACGCCAAGGCTTAATATTCCAAGCAATATTATAGGAATAAAGCTTATATTGATATACAGGTAATCCCACATATGTCCGGTTATAAGCTTACGGCTCCTAAACAATATCTCACCCGCCTCATACTCAGGATGATCAATTAACATGAAAAAAACCTGCGAATACAGGATTCTTATATATATGGATCCGATTGCACCCACTGCAGCGAACAGTCCGCACATAAGTATATACCCGCTTCCTATCTGACTGTTATCTGCAAGCAAAACATCTACTCCGGCAAATAACGATATCATACCGGCAGATACCATATATGCAGCGGTAATTATAAACGGCAGCCAGAATATCAAGCATCTTACCGCGATATTAAACTGCAACATTATAGCCTTATCCGGATGACCGGTAAATCCTACAAATATATCCCATACCGATATCTTGTCATCACAGGATAACTTAATGTATATGGTCAATTCTCCTACGGTAAATACGGCGCTTATAAGGCCGACTATTACAAGTATTGCAGTATATATGATCATACCCGGAGCAGTTGTGTTATCCACAACCATATCAGTTATATAACTTATACCCATAAAAATAAGCTGCATAATAAGTATAGCCCCTATCACCGTGCTATACCTGCCAAGCAGCTTCTCTCTCGCTATTCCTTTATAATTGCCGGACAAACGGATATTCATAACCGGATTATCCCCTTATGTCAAAATTCATTCCGGCCAATAAGCCGTTGTCTCTGTTCTTAAGATTCTTCATATACGGGTTTTCTTCATTACCGTACTGTATCTTGGTGGTTGTGGTTCCGCCCGATACATAAGTTCTGCCGCATTCAGGGCATATAGACGTATGTATGGCTACAGATGCCTGTAAGACCTTACCGTTATTCTGCGCAGCCTTCTTATAGGCATTGGATACGTGCTGTCCCTCATGCGCTCTTACTGCTGCTCCCGCAGCTTCCGGAGATATATGCTGGGCTGTCTGGAAAGACACGTTGCACTCATCCGATCCGTCCTGATACTTACGCTCCTTACATGTCTCACACTCCGCAGGCGATGATTTCTTACCGGGCTGCACCTTAGTGGATTCACCGGGGTTAACAATCGGCTTAACGCGCCCTGCATCCTCCGTACCTCCTAAGGGCTTAACAGAGCCGTCAATTCCCGCACCGTTACCATAAGCCGTACCGAATGTACCGCCTGTCGTTCTGCCCATTCCGGGTGTCCCTGTAAAATTCATCGTCGAATTATATCCGGCAAAAGGGTCCCAGCCTACAGGTACCATAAGACCTCCGTATCTGATAAGACAATAGTCCTATGTACATTATACCACAAGCGGTATACGAAATGCACCAATTATTTACAGATTACCAAGGGTATAATCAAGATCAAGTTGACCATCCATGGCATCTTCCCACATATCGTCGAAAGTCTGCCCGTAGGTCTGCTTGAAAGAATCATTGATCTGTTGTTTAAACGACCCGTTAGAAAATAACAGAGTCATTGCAAATATGATAACGGCAGCATCTGCAACTATTGCCACAACTCCCGTGGTTATGGCGGATTTAGCCTTATCATGCATCCTGCCTTCTCTGTCTCTTGATAAAAGCGCCAATATAACGGCAGTTGCACCGAGCACTATTGCCGGATATAACAGCATCGTAAATATAGATGCAACCGCAATTATCCCTACCGTACTTGCAGCCTTGGCCATGGAATTGGGCATACCTGCCTCTAAGCGCCTTTCATCGGCACCGTCACCGGATACTGACCCCGGACGTCTGACATATGGGTTGTTATGCTCATTCTCCTGCATATTACGCTCCAAGACTAGGCTTTGCCGCCGTTATTGATATACTTAAGATAACCGCCTATAAACGGATCCAGTGCGCCGTCCATGACAGCATCGACATTACCGCTTTCCACTCCGGTACGCAAGTCTTTAACAAGCTTATAGGGTTGGAAGACATAGGATCTTATCTGGTTACCCCAGCCAATCTCGGTAACCTCGCCTCTTATATCATCAAGTTTCTCTTTGTTTTCCTCTAATTTAAGCATGTAGAGCTTACTCTTAAGCATCTGCATCGCTTTATCTTTATTCATGTGCTGACTTCTCTCGTTCTGGCATTGAACCACAATTCCCGTGGGAAGATGCGTGATACGAATGGCAGATGAAGTCTTATTGATATGCTGACCGCCCGCGCCCGAGCTTCTGTAAGTATCTACACGGATATCATCGTCGTTTATCTCAACATCCAGATCCTCATCTATCTCAGGCATTACATCAAGCGACACAAACGAAGTCTGTCTCTTACCCTGTGCATTAAAGGGCGAAATACGCACAAGTCTGTGAACACCTTTCTCAGACTTAAGATATCCATATGCATTCTCACCGTTTACCTGGAAAGTAACGGATTTGATTCCGGCTTCATCTCCGTCAAGATAATCAAGCACTTCTAACGAATAGCCCTTCTTCTCGGCCCATCTTGTATACATACGGTATAGCATCTGCGCCCAGTCACAACTCTCCGTTCCTCCTGCGCCGGCATTTAACTTAAGAATCGCATTGTTTCTGTCAAATTCTCCGGATAACAGAGTACTTATACGAATATCCTCAAGATCAGCAATAAATTTATCAAGTTCGCTTCTTATCTCAGGAATAAGGCTCTCATCGGACTCTTCATAGCCCATCTCGATAAGGGTCTCAATATCCTCATATTGCGTCTTAAGACCCTCAATCTTGGCTACCGTGTCCTTCATGTTCTTAAGGTCCTTCATCTTGGCATTGGAAGAATCGGGGGCATCCCAGAATCCGGGTGCCTCCATCTCACGTTCCAATTCTTCAATTCTGGCCTCTTTATCCTTAAGACCAAGAGACGCCTCCACTTCGGCAAGGGGCTCTTTATACTTGGACAGTTCGCCTTTGAACTGGTCTAACTCTACCATAATACGTCCTATCTTATAATTCCCGAATTTTCACGGGAGTGATTAAATCTGTTCTCTCCTGCCGTGGCACTGCTTATACTTCTTGCCGCTGCCGCAGGGACACGGATCGTTGGGGTATACCTTACCCTCCATACGCTTAACCGGCTGCTTGGCCAGTGAATCGTCTTTGTTGGTACCCGTAACCTTGGCTACCTGCTCACGCTCAACCTTCTCCTCCACTCTTACATGGCACAGAAGTTTAACGGTATCTTCTCTTATTGCATCGGTCATGGAATCGAACATATCATAACCGCTCATCTTATACTCAACAACCGGATCTCTCTGACCGTATGCCTGCAATCCGATACCCTGACGTAACTGATCCATATCATCGATATGATCCATCCACTTACGGTCTATGGTCTTAAGCAAGATTACTCGCTCAAGTTCTCTTATCATCTCAGCCTGAGGGAATTCCGCTTCCTTGCTCTCATAGAACTTAACCGCTTCTTCCTTAAGCGCCTGCTTAAGTCCTGCCTTATTCTTAACATTCAGTCTTTCAACCGTAACCGGCTCAAGTGGAATGATAGGCAACAGTTCAGCATTAAGATCCTTTAAATCCCAGTCTTCCGGTCTGTTATCTTCACCGATGGTATTATCCACGGTACTCTCGACAATATCCTGAAGCATCTTATAGATAACGTCTCTCATGCTCTCACCGTCAAGAACTCTGCGACGCTCTGCATAGATTATCTCTCTTTGCTCATTGTTTACACGGTCATACTCAAGAAGATTCTTACGTATACCGAAGTTGTTCATCTCTATCTTCTTCTGAGCATTCTCTATGGCATTACTTAACATCTTATGCTCAATTTCCTGTCCCTCGGGTATACCCAAAGTATTGAACATATTGATAAGTCTCTCAGAACCGAACAATCTCATAAGATCGTCTTCAAGTGATATGTAGAACTTGGATTCACCGGGATCTCCCTGACGACCTGAACGACCTCTTAACTGGTTGTCGATACGTCTTGACTCATGTCGCTCCGTACCTATTATCTTAAGTCCGCCAAGACTCTTAACTTCATCATCAATCTTAATATCCGTACCACGACCGGCCATGTTGGTAGCAATCGTAACCTTGCCTTTGCCTCCGGCCTCTGCCACGATCTCAGCCTCAAGTTCATGGAACTTCGCATTTAAAACCTTATGCTCTATTCCCTGCTTACGAAGCATAGCTGAGAGTTCCTCACTGGCTTCTATCGTAATCGTACCTACCAAAACAGGCTGGCCTTTATCATGCGCTTCCTTAACGGCATTGACAATAGCATTAAGTTTCTCACGTTTTGTCTTATATACCGCATCCTGATGGTCAACACGAAGAACTGGACGGTTGGTTGGAATGACTATTACGTCCATCTCATATATATCTCTGAACTCGTGTTCCTCGGTAAGCGCCGTACCTGTCATACCGGCTTTCTTCTCAAACTTATTAAAGAAGTTCTGGAAAGTAACCGTAGCAAGTGTCTTACTCTCGCGCTTAACCTTAACGTGTTCCTTGGCTTCAATCGCCTGATGTAATCCGTCTGAATATCTTCTTCCGGGCATTATACGTCCGGTAAATTCATCGACTATCATAACCTGATCATCTTTAACCACGTAATCCTGATCTCTGAACATCAGATTATGGGCTCTTAATGCAAGAATGATATTATGCTGTATCTCGATATTCTCGGGATCTGCAAGATTGTCTATATGGAAGAACTGCTCTACCTTCTCCACACCGCGCTCGGTAAGATTAAGGTTCTTATCCTTCTCATTTACAATAAAGTCACCGCTTTCCTCCTGAACGACACCCATGATGATATCCATCTTGGATAAATCTTCCATATCGGCACCACGTTGCATCTGACGTGCCAGGATATCACAAGCCTCATACAGTTTCGTTGACTTACCACTCTGACCGGATATGATAAGAGGGGTTCTCGCTTCATCGATAAGAACCGAGTCAACCTCGTCGATGATACAGTAGCTTAAATTACGAAGCACGAGCTGCTCCTTGTAGATTACCATGTTATCTCTTAAGTAATCGAAGCCCAACTCGTTATTGGTAACATACGTTATGTCGCAACCGTAGGCTTTCTGCCTCTCCTCGGGAGTCATTCCCGCAAGTACAACTCCGACGGTTAATCCCAAGAAGACATGAACCTGTCCCATGAGTTCGGCATCACGCTTGGCCAGATAGTCGTTGACCGTGACAATGTATACACCCTCACCCTTAAGTGCATTAAGATAAGCCGGACATGTTGATACAAGCGTCTTACCTTCACCGGTACGCATCTCAGCGATTCGACCCTGATGCAATATAATACCACCGATTAACTGTACCCTGTAATGCTCCATACCAAGCACTCTGCTTGCTGCCTCTCTTACCGTTGCAAAAGCTTCCGGCAACAGATCATCCAGGGTCTCTCCGGCTTCAAGTCTGTCCTTAAATTCCTTGGTTTTAGCTTTAAGTTGATCGTCGCTCAATTTCTTATACTCGGGACGCAACTTCTCTATCTTATCCACTATCGGATATATGCGCTTAAGCTCTCGTTCACTGTGTGTGCCGAAGATCTTATCAGATATTTTACTCATAGAACTCCTTGATCATATTCCATAAATTAATTCAGGAATTAATATTCTTTGGCTTCTTCCTCGCCGTTTAATACTCTTAATCCGCCCTGTACAAGCGCAAGTAACTCATCTTCTCCGGGATATACCGTGAATGGTGCAATCCACTCGCAGGCTTCCTTAAGGCCGTTTACAACAGCCTTGTCATATGCGATTCCGCCGGTTACCACAATGGCATCTACCTTACCTTTAAGGACTGTCGACATTGAGCCGATATTCTTGCTTACCTGGAAAATAAATGCATCTCTTGCTTCTTTGGCTTTGGCATCTCCGCTTTCAACCATCTTATCAACATCTCTCATGTCATTGGTTCCAAGATATGCATTGAATCCGCCGCCGCCCACGAACTTCTTGTAGACTTCAGCTTCCGTATATTTGCCTGAGAAACACATCTTGATAAGTGCACCTGAAGGAGCTGCACCTGCACGCTCTGGTGAGAATGCACCGTCACCGTCAAGGGCATTGAATACATCTATTACACAACCGTTTTTGTGAGCACCTACAGATACTCCTCCACCCATATGTACTACTATGAGATTAAGACTGTCATATGCTTTATTATTCTCCTTGGCATATCTCTTGGCTACCGCCTTCTGGTTAAGCGCATGGAACACACTTGTACGCGGAAGCTCAGGAACGCCTGAATATCTTGCTATGTCACAGAGTTCATCCACTACTACGGGATCAACGATAAAGCTCGGAACACCAATCTCATCGCCGATTTCTTTAGCAAGGATACCACCTAAATTAGATGCATGCTGTCCCTGCTTACCAATCTCAAGGTCATGTAACAGATTATCAGTAACCTTATATGTACCGCCGGGGATGGGCTTAAGCATTCCTCCTCTTCCCACAACCATGTTAAGCGACTTGATATCAAAATCCTTCTTCTTAAGAAGATCTATGATAATGTTCTTACGAAAATCCTTCTGATCAACAATCGATGCATACTTGCCTATCTCTTCCGTTGAATGACGAAGCGTCTCCTCAAATAACAGATTCTCATCCTCGAATACACCTATCTTGGTGGAAGTTGAACCGGGATTGATAATAAGACTCTTAATACTCATAAATAATTCCTTTCTGATTTTGAATCCTGACGATTGATTATAATCTGTTTGATACAAGTGCTGCTAAGGCAATCGAATTAACCTTAACATCCACGGTATCAGATCTAGATGTCAATATAACCGGAGCCTTGGTTCCTGTTAAGATATTACCGTTCTTGCAAGGAACCATATGCACTATTGCCTTATATGTAAGATTACCCGCATGGATATCAGGGAATACAAGGATATCTGCATCTCCTGCAACTCTTCGGTCAAGCGCGCCCTTCTCTTCTGCAGCTTCCTTATACAGAGCTATATCAAGCGAAAGAGGTCCGTCGATTATACAATCCTTAATTTCTCCTGCTTCATTCATCTTTGTAAGTTCTGCAGCATCCAAAGTTACGGGCATCTTCTCATTGACTGTCTCAAGTGCCGCAAGTGCTGCTACCTTAGGCATGTTCACTCCGCATGCCTTGGCAACATCAACCGTATACTCTATCATGCACTTCTTATCTTCAAGCGTAGGATAAGGCATGAAAGCCACATCCGTGAAGAACAAGAGTCTGTCTATGCCGGGAATCTCGAACACGCATACATGCGATAAGGGCTTACCTGTACGAAGACCAACTTCCTTGTTAAGTACGCTCTTAAGGAATGTTCCCGTAGGCAGAAGGCCCTTCATGTACATATCTGCCTCACCGTCGTGAACAAGCTTAACCGCCTTAAGTGAAGCCTCTACAATATCCTTCTCATCTATTACACTGTATTCGTCAAGATTCATACCTATCTCAGCGGCAATCTTGGCTATTTCATCCGCATCACCTACCAGAATGGAATCAGCAATGCCACTCTCTTTGGCTACCTTAACGGCCTCCAAAACCGCCTTGTCCTGTGCTACCGCAACAGACAGTTTCTTGCGTCCTGCCTGACCTACCTTAGATAATAAATCTTCAAATGATTTGCTGTTAGTGTCGCTCATTTTAATCCTCCGTTTATTTGTATTGTTGCAGGCTTATGCCTGTAATTTGCTTAAATGTATGGTGGTACATAAATAATATGTACAAACCCACAGAGATATATCATACCACTACCTATGTTATGAGTCAAAATATCTCTTCCGTCTGCTTTCCGAAACGTCTTATATTTTACCAAATAACCCAGATTCTAACAAGTATTATTAACGGCTTGCACCGTCATTTTCGGCATGGATGCAATAGTTATTTCCGTCGACGCAATCAATCATATGCCGAATGGTCATATGAGTCAGGTTCTCAAGCAATTCAGGAATCTCAATATCGGTTTTATCACTTAAGTCATAAAGTATTTCGCTGACACTTTTGGGATTATAATCAAGCACTGAAACTATTGCTCTTTGTTTGGATGTCATGAATTCATGAATATTGTCATTTCCAGGGTTTGTGGTAGGTGCTTTGTAATTGTCTGTCCTTTCTTTATTCCCCATATTATCAAGAAAATCTCTTACAAAATCATAGGGTCTTATTAACGGAATTGCTCCGTCCGCAATTAATTTATTGCATCCCAAGCTCAGTGAATCAGTCACCCTTCCCGGGAGCGCATATACATCTTTGCCTTGCTCAAGGGCATAAGTCACCGTAATAAGCGTTCCGCTTTTTTCTCTTGCCTCAATGACAAGGACTGCATCCGAAAGTGCAGATATTATCCTGTTTCGAATCGCAAAATTACGCCCCAGCGTCGGACTGCCTACGGGAAATTCACTTATAAGCCCGCCTTCATCCATAAGTCGTTCGTATAATCTCATATTGCCCGTGGGATAGCATATATCCACTCCTCCGCCTAACACTGCATAAGATTTACCGCCCACCGATAATGCCGACATCTGAGCTATACCGTCGATTCCGTCAGCCATACCGCTGATCACCTGGATCCCTGCCTGTGCAATCTCTCTGGCAAATTCCCTGGCCATTTGCCTTCCGTATCCGGAGCAATTCCTCGCCCCCACTATTGCCACACTTAACATATTCTGATCCGGCAGATTTCCAATGTAATATAATTGTTTTGGAGCGGAATTGATATCTCTTAAGCGCCTTGGATACTCCTCGTCATCGCGTGTGATATAATTAATTTCTCTTTTAATTAATTGTGACGTTATCTTTGAATTCATTACAGTCCTCCCCTATAACTTACCGCCTCAGCCAAATGCTTAATCCGTATTTCATCATCATCGTCAAGATCAGCTATTGTCCTGGCAACCTTAAGTATCTTATGGTAAGACCTTGCGGTTAATTCCATTGCATCATATACATCCTTCATATACTCCTTCTCCTCACCCATAAGCGCACAATATTCATCAATATGCCCCGAAGGTATCTCGCTGTTATATCTGATATTCGTTCCTGAATATCTGGTTTGCTGTTTATTTAGTGCTCTCCTGACATCTTCTCTTAATATCTCACTGCTGATATTTCTTTTATTCTCATTTCTTTTACTGCCGATCATTCTGTCGGCATCGATTCGGGATGCACTTACTATGATGTCTATTCTGTCTTTGACGGGGCCCGATATTCTGCTCCTGTATCTGGCTATCATTCCATCCGAGCAGTTACACTGATTTCTGTCTGGATAATGGCCGCAGGGGCAGGGATTGGCTGCAGCTACAAGCATAAAATCAGCAGGGTATGTATAAGTCGCCTTTCCCCTGGATAATTGTATTTTCTTCTCCTCTAAGGGCTCTCTTAATACCTCTATGCACTCTCTGCTAAATTCCGGGAACTCATCAAGGAATAATACTCCTTTGTGTGCAAGGGACATAGCTCCCGGCCTCGGATACATTCCCCCTCCCGCCAGGGTTACACGCGTTGCCGTATGGTGCGGTTGTATAAACGGCCTTACGGTAATATACGGTCTTTCCTCATTTAACATTCCCGATATACTGTATATTGTTGATACTTCAAGACTTTCAGCTTCATCAAGAGGTTGCATGATTGATCTGATACGCTTGGCAATCATTGTCTTGCCCGCTCCCGGAGGCCCGGTTATTAACATATGATGAAATCCTGCCGCCGCGACCGTGGCTGCCCTTATACAGCTCTCCTGACCCACAACATCCGAGTAATCCGGAATATCCTCCGAATACTTATCATCACTTACATAATCAGACATTTCACAGACCATGGTTCTTAAAAGTTCCCTATTCTGCAGTATACTCACTGCCTCACACATATCAGTGACAGGAATAACATCTATGCCTTTAACATATGATGCCTCCTTTATATTCCCGACAGGCAATATACATCCCCTTTTTCCTTCTTCCTTGGCCTTAATCACTATGGGAAGCACCCCGCTTACAGGCTTGACATCGCCCATAAGTCCGAGTTCTCCGATTATCAGAATATCTTCAATATTCTCTTTGGGTATTTGTCCCAATGATGTCAGTATGCCCATAGCAATCGGAAGATCGAATCCGACCCCGGATTTGCTTATATCCGCAGGCGATATATTGACTGTAATCTTAACCGGCGGAATATCTATTCCGCAGTTTTTGAGTGCAACCTTAATTCTTTCCTTTGCTTCTTTTACTTCATTGGATAATTTGCCCACCATATCAAATCCGGGCAATCCTCTGCTTACGTCCACTTCAACGGACGCGATATAGGATGCCATTCCGTTAACGGCACCCGAACAGACAGAAGAATACATAAACGTCCCTCCATTCCATAATTATTTACTTGATATAACTGGGAAAACCTAAGTGAAAAATCGAAATGAATCGAAGTACTGTTAAAATAGCATACACGCGTTGTGGTGTCAACACAAAAAATAAGGACCGGAATACACCGGTCCTTATCATATATTATATATCATTTCTAGAAGAGTTTATTCTCCATAGCATCGGGATCTACGGCAAACTGAACCGCAGTCTCCTTGCTGATTCTGTTAGCGAAATAAATCTGCTGTATGCAATCATCCATCGTAATCATGCCCATCTTACGGTTGGTCTGCATAACGGAAGTAAGCTGATGAGATTTACCTTCTCTTATAAGGTTCTTAACGGCATTAGTTGTGTGAAGCACCTCAAATGCAGCTACACGGCCCTTTCCGTCTGATGTCGGCATAAGTTGCTGTGAAATAACTGCTTCGAGCACGTTTGCAAGCTGAACTCTTATCTGCTGCTGCTGATGAGGCGGGAATACATCAATTACACGGTCTACTGTAGATGCAGCACCGATGGTATGCAATGTAGAAAGCACCAAGTGGCCCGTCTCGGCAGCCGTAATAGCTACGGATATTGTCTCAAAGTCACGCATCTCACCGACCAGAATTACATCGGGATCTTCACGAAGAGCCGCTCTTAAAGCGTTGGCATATGACTGGCTGTCAAGACCGATTTCTCGCTGATTGACGATTGACTTATCATGTCTGTGCAAATACTCGATGGGATCCTCAAGTGTGATTACGTGAGCATCTCTTTGATGATTGATTCTGTCAATAATAGCCGCAAGTGTTGTTGACTTACCTGAACCGGTGGGACCGGTTACAAGAATAAGTCCTCTCTTACGGTTATACAAATCTATAACAGACTCCGGAACACCCAATGATTCCGGAGACGGAACATCGGAACTAACCAAACGAAGTGCCATTGCACATGTACCACGCTGTCTGAAAGCATTGACACGGTAACGTCCCAACTCCGGAAGCGAGTATGAGAAGTCATGCTCACCCTTCTCCGTAAACTTCTGAATTTGTTGATCGTTCATTATGCTGTACAGCAGTTCCTTAGTGTCATCCGGCATGAGTCTGTCATACTCCATAGCCATCAATCTTCCGTTGACACGCATCTTAGGCGGCACACCAACAGTGATATGCACATCTGAAGCCCCCGCTTCTACCGCAACTCTTAGAACCTGTTCAATGGTAAAATTAGCCATTACTTCTCTACCTACCCTTCACATTATATTTTAATGCATAAAAAAACCGCGTGATGACGGTCACGCGGTCAGAATTACAATACTTAGATATTATGCCATCTTGTTAACAGCCTGGCTAAGACGAGATACCTTTCTTGATGAAGTATTCTTATGATATACTCCCTTAGATGTAGCCTTGTCTATTGTAGCTGTGGCCTCGACTAAAGCAGCTGCTGCAGCTTCCTTGTCCCCGGATTCAATTGCGCTCATTACCTTCTTAACAGAAGTCTTAACGCCGGACTTGATAGCCTTATTGCGCTCTGCATTGGCATTTGATACTAAGATTCTCTTCTTAGCGGATTTGATATTAGCCAAGTTCTCCACCTCCTATCAGATTCAGTGTTAGTAATAGGTGTGAGCAATCCGGACACGGACGTCTTGTCACACGCAAATGTTATTGTATGTCAAGGAAGCCCATAAGTCAATAGGAAATTTGGTTTTCTTGGAGTTAATACCTTGTATTGCTATATCCGCTTCGTGTAACCCATATCGATACTATGATACCACCTATATATAATATCAGTCCAGTAAAAAGTTAGATAACACCACATTACTGACATCTATTCCTCTGTCGGACAATCTTATATAACCCTCTTCTTCAATAATAAGACCATCCTTAATTAGTTTGTCTGTAATCAAACCGTACACATTCCTCATTTCAGTTAAGAACTTCTTCTTAAATCCTTCTGTACTTACACCTTTCATTCTTCTTAATCCAAGGAACATATACTCTTCCATCATGTCTTTAACCGATAGTTTGTTGATCTCCTCATGCAATTCAGGATTGTCTATATACTCATATACAGACATATCCGGTTTAAACGCAGTGAAAGAGTTCTCATAATCTGTATATAGTTCTGAATATCTTCCTATATCCGCGGGATTCCTATATCTGTACCCCATATAATATGAAGAAGCATTAAGACCGAATCCGATATAGTCTCCTCCTGTCCAATATACATTATTGTGCCTGCATTCATATCCTTCCTTGGCATAGTTGGATATCTCGTATCGAGAGAATCCTGCTTTGTCTAGGATATCATGTGTTATATAATACATCTCACGCTCCTCATCCTCATTCGGAAGAGGTGGAATCATATTCCTTTTTGGTCGTTCTGAGTGGTTCGAAATGCTTGATGTGACACTGTTGTCATGTGCGTACAAATCGTGGAATTTAGTACCTTCTTCGATAATCAGGCTATATGCAGATATGTGCTCCGGGTCGACGTTGACTATTTGAGTCAAAGTATCCTTGTAACTCTTTATGGTCTGACCCGGGATTGCACTCATAATATCAATATTGATATTATCAAATCCGGCCCTTCTTGCATCGCTGTAGGTTGATACAAATTGCTCATAATTATGTATTCGACCGAGAATCTTAAGTTCATTATCATCGGTTGATTGAAGTCCGATGCTTAATCTGTTGATTCCCAAATCTCTATATGCTTTAAGATTGTCATATAAAGAAGCACCGGGATTGCACTCTAGGCTTATCTCGTTGCACTTATCCATGCGATAACAATCCGTTATTGCATTCATTATTCTTTCTGTTTGTTTAGGAGTAAGCAGCGAAGGGGTCCCTCCGCCGAAGAATACGGTAAATACAGGTTCTTTTATATACTCAGAATACCGCCTGATCTCACCGCACAACGAATCAACATATCTATCCCTTATGTCATCTCCTGCCGAAAAAGACAGGAAATCACAGTAATTGCATTTCTTTATGCAAAAGGGGAAATGTATATAAAATGAAATCATGAATTAATTATTCCGAATCCAGCTTAAGCACAGACATAAAGGCTTTCTGCGGTATCTCAACGTTTCCTATCTGTCGCATACGCTTCTTACCTTCCTTCTGTTTCTCCAACAGTTTCTTCTTACGCGTTATATCACCACCGTAACACTTGGCCAGGACATCTTTACGCATAGCCTTAACTGTCTCTCTTGCTATAATCTTTCCGCCCACAGCTGCCTGAATCGGAATCTCGAATAGATGTCTGGGAATCTCATCCTTAAGTTTCTCACACATTTTACGGCCTCTTTCATAGGCGCTGTCTGCATGAACAATAAACGACAGAGCATCAACTTCCTCTCTGTTAATCAGAATATCGAGCTTAACAAGAGAACTCTTCTCATATCCCTTAAGTTCATAGTCAAATGAAGCATATCCTCTTGATCTACTCTTAAGCGCGTCGAAGAAGTCATATATTATCTCATTCAGAGGAAGATCGTACTTAAGAAGCACTCTGTTAGCTTCTATATATTCCATTCCTGTCTGTCTTCCTCGTCTTTCCTGACATAAGCCCATTATTGCACCCAAATACTCAGAAGTAAGCATAATCTCAGCAGATACTATGGGTTCTTCCATATAATCTATCTCAGACGGATCCGGCATATTGGTCGGATTGGTAAGTTCTATCATCTCACCATTTGTCTTCCATACATGATATATAACACCCGGGGCTGTCGTAACAAGATCGAGATTATACTCTCTCTCCAGTCTTTCCTGGACAATCTCAAGATGAAGCAGACCTAAGAATCCACATCTGAATCCGAATCCCAAAGCCACCGACGTTTCGGGCTCATAGTTAAGCGATGCATCATTAAGCTGCAGTTTCTCAAGTGCATCCCTTAAATCCGGATACTTAGCTCCATCCGCAGGGTACATTCCGCAGTACACCATTGACTGAACCTTCTTATATCCGGGAAGAGCTTCTAAGCAGGGATTATCATCATCCGTAACCGTATCACCAACTGCCGTATCTCTTACATTCTTAATGGATGCAGTGATATATCCAACCATACCGGCCGACAATTCTTCATCGGGAATAAACTGTCCGGCTCCGAACACTCCGACTTCCACAACCTCGGCAACCGCACCGGTAGCCATCATTCTGATTCGGGTACCCTTGGATACCTTGCCATCCATAATTCTGCAGAATATAATCACGCCCCTGTATGAATCGTATAAAGAATCAAAGATAAGCGCCTTAAGAGGTGCAGATGCATCACCCTTCGGGGCAGGTACACGTTCTACAATACGCTCTAACACATCTTCTATTCCAATTCCGTTCTTGGCCGATATTAACGGAGCATCTTCTGCTTCAATACCTATTACATCCTCAATCTCTTCTATTACTCTCTGGGGTTCTGCGCTTGGAAGATCAATCTTATTGATTACAGGAAATACTTCCAAATCATGATCAAGCGCAAGATACACATTGGCAAGAGTCTGAGCTTCTATGCCCTGAGCTGCATCAACAACGAGAATTGCTCCGTCACATGCAGCCAAAGATCTGCTGACTTCATAGTTGAAATCCACATGTCCCGGAGTATCTATAAGGTTAAATACATATTCCTGTCCGTCCTTGGCCTTATATACGGTACGTACAGTCTGCGCTTTGATTGTAATGCCTCTCTCACGCTCAATATCCATGTTATCAAGCACCTGCTCCTGCATCTCACGTTCGGTCAGAAGGCCGGTTTTCTCGATAATTCTGTCTGCCAAGGTACTCTTACCGTGATCTATATGCGCCACTATACAGAAATTTCTGATATGGTTTTGGTCCATTAATTAAATCCTACCTTAATAATTTCTTGCTTATCTTGAATGACCGCCTCCGCCATGGCTTCCGCCTCCGCCGCCTCCGCCGCCGGAACTTCTCTCAATCTTATGAGAAGTAACGGTCTTGTGATTAAATGTATCCGTCTTGACTCTGAATTTAGCAGTTTTTCCTTCTAAATATGTACCGGAAGTAACTGTAACATCACCAAGTTTACTGTGCCAATTCAGAATAATGTATATTACCGAAATAATAAGAGATACAATAAGTACCGCACCAACTGAATAAGGTGCTCTGAGAAGAGAGCCTCTTTTCTCTATCGAAGCTGCAAGTTTGGAATAAACATAGTAAGGATCGTCATCATCACTCAGCTCATCCAATACATTGAGCACCTCTGTCGCATCATCATTGTCAATCCTATCCCTTATATTTCCGGTCGTAGACATCCATGAATGTATGCCACCGTCTCCTCCTCGGCTCCAGTTATCTACAAAGACAATTGCCGATCCGCCCGGATAATCATATCCCATATGATTATCTTCAGAGAATGAGTCCGCAAGCCTTCTCACAGAATCAAGGTATCCGTTCGCCGGATCGTTCAGAATAACAAAGACAATATCCGACTGACATTTGTCCTCTATCACACGTATCTGTTCACCAAGGACCTGTTCTTCTTCATCTGTCATCTTATCGGCTGCATCTATTACCGTTACAGTATTATCCCAAGAGGAATTGTTCCTCTCAGAAGCCATAAAGTCGGCCTTTTTCTTAAGATATAACGGTATGGCAATTACCGTGATAACTATTGCTATTATAAACGGGATTTTAAAATACTTAAAATACGATTTCATTTCTATCCTCAACAACTCTTTGTATTACGTCTGCTTAATTCCCTATATATCACATTACTGCCGCCAACAAAAGTCTGATCATTGCTCCTATCAGCGTAATTAAGCCAAATACCGTGGTTCCGTACAACACTACCTTATCCTTGGCTACAGGCGTCTTACCGACTACCTTACCGGTTTGTCCGTTGACATGGAATTTGTAATTAACATTCTTATATCTGAATACATACTCCCATACAGGCAGAAGCGCATAATCTACCTTCTTCTTGGATGCATTGGCATCCATGCTCTTCTTGGTTACGGTTGTATATCCGGTGATACTCTCACCTATCAAAGATTCAATCGCGGTCTTAATCTTCTCTACCGCTCTGGGTGCCAGTTCCTCTTCAGATCTGTTATACTTCTCACCGAAGAATCCAGACATGTATTTCTCTTGGAATTGCTCAAGTCCTTCATACGCGTAAGGCTCAAGAAGATCCATATACTGATCTTCCATATAATCCGATGCATCCACAGGAACCTTGTCAAATGTTGCATCCATGGATCTGTGAATATCGTAATATGATGTCTCGGTATATTCATAATCTCCGGAAGTCCAGTGCCTTACTTTAGTTCCCGTTCCCTGATACTCCGTAGAAGTATCATAGTCATACATAAAGAAAGGTACATATGTACCCTCTATTTTGCTCACCGATGCATTGCTTAAGAATCCTGCGGGAGTAAATACTCTCTTACCGAATTCGCTCTTAAGCAGGTCAATCGCTTTATTCTTGCTTATCCTAAACGGCAGTATAAGCTGAGGTTCATATGTTCCCTGCACCCTCTCATCCAATACTACATATGTTCCGCAGTTGGGGCACTTAGTTGCCGAAGTATGCTCAAGGATGACATTCTCCAACGGGGCTCCGCAACTTATACAGGTGTGCATCGTATCTTCACCCGTTATCTTCTCATCGGTATCAAGTCCGTCACAGTGCGGGCAGCACATGGTACCTTTCTCGGGATTATATACTATATTTCCACCGCAATTCTTACACTTAAATATCATACAAATCTCCCAATAAGTTACATTCTGTCAGGTGCCTTAAATCCCAACAAATCGATACATATCGTCAAGACCTTCTTCGTGAGCGCAAGCAGGGCTATATATCCTTCTTTTTTGTCTGCATCCTCTTCCGCAAGGACCTTAACTTCATGGTAGAAGCTGTTAAATGCATTAGCCAATCCATAGATATATGCGCATATTCTGTGAGGGGCTGCTTCCGTATATGCACCGCTTATCGTTTCTGCAAATCCTGTAAGCTCCATCATAAGATTCTTATGAGAAGAACATACCGGAGCGATGAAATTGATCTTACCGGAATCAATGTCAGGGATAGTTCCGCCCTGATCTGAATACTTATCCAATATACTCTTAATTCTTACAATCGTATAAAGTATATATGGACCCGTATTACCCTCACTTGATGTAAACTTGTCTACATCAAATATATAGTCCTTGGATGCCTGATTAGACAGATCACCGTATTTGATTGCAGCCAGTCCGACAATACGGCTGATTTTAAGAGCCTCATCCTCATCTATGTCACGATTCTGGGTGATTCTCTCATACATCCTGTCATTAATATCCTTAATCAGATATTCCAAACGCATGACTCCGCCGTCTCGTGTCTTAAACGGCTTACCGTCCTTACCGTTAACAGTACCGAAGCCGATATGTATAAGTTCCTTATCCTTATCAATTAAACCCGTCTTCCTTGCACATCTGAAGACCTGTTCAAAATACAGATTCTGTCTCTTATCGGTCAGATAAACCAGTCTGTCGGGATTATATTGCTTCACCCTGTCCATAATAGTGGCAAGGTCGGTTGTATTATATAATGATGCACCGTCTGACTTAAGAATCATACAAGGCGGCATCTCTTTATTGTCCGTATCTTCCTTAACATCAACCACAAGGGCGCCGTCACTCATTCGTGTATAACCGCCCGCCTTAAGATAATCCACCATGCCCGGAATAAGATCATGAACGTCGCTTTCACCTTTCCATAGATCAAATTCTACATCAAGTGAATCATAATTACGCTTAAGATCTGCTACAGATACATCTATGATATGCTTCCATAAAGCCCTGTATCCTCTTACACCGCTCTGAAGCTTGGCAGTTGCTTCCATTGCGGCTCTCTTAAATTCCTCATCTTCTTTACTCTTTGCTGAAGCAGCAGGATATATCTCCTCAAGCTCGGCTATCGTAAAAGGAGCTTCCTTGGGATACTCACCGCAGAACTCATCGTCAAAATAAGGCAGATCAGGCTTACGCTGCTTAAGTTCCGTAATTACAAGACCCATCTGAAGGCCCCAATCGCCGAGATGAACATCTCCTATGGTCTTATGTCCCATATATCTGGATATTCGCTTAATACTCTCACCGATAACAGCACTTCTTAAATGTCCTACATGAAGCGGCTTGGCCACATTCGCTCCGCCGTAATCCACAATAACGGTTTGTGTTTCGGGTGTCTCTATGCCAAGTCTTCCGTCCGGGCACGCTGCCATGGCCGTTAAGTATTCTGCTAACCACTCACCTTTGATATTTATATTCAGAAATCCCGGATTAACCGCCAGAGCACTCTCTATTACCCTGTTATCCTTAAGCTTATCTGCCACTTCCGTTGCAATCTGAATCGGAGCCTTATGATACAATTTGGCACCTGCCATAGCTCCGTTACACTGAAATTCACACAGATCCGGCCTGTTAGATACAGTTACCTGACCTAATTCGGGATCATATCCCGCGTTATTAAATGCAGTTTTAACTTCTTCGCTAATTAATTCCGCTATGCTTTTCAAAAGGGAATCCTCCTTGATTATTTGGATTATGATGCGCTTACAATCTGATTCTTGCCGTGGGTCTTACCGTAATACAGTCTCTTATCGGCAGCTTCTATGACGTTTCTTAACTGTGCACCGTATTTAAACTCTGCAACACCGGCGGTCAGTGTTACGCTGAAATTACCGCCCTTTCTGTCTTCAAAGCTTATACTCTTAAGTCTCTCAAGAATCCTCTCCGCCACATATTGAACCTCATTACGCGGTCCGTGAGCGAATAACAGGAATTCCTCACCACCCCAACGGCAGGAATAGTCTCCGTTTCTTACCTCTTCTTTGATGATTTCAGCAAGTTTCACCAGCACTTCATCACCTACATCATGTCCGTAAGTATCGTTGACTTTCTTAAAATCATCTATGTCCATCATAACAACACTGAATACATCAATATGTTCCATTGTGTTAATCGCTTCCGTAACGGCATTGGACAGGCTTCTTCTGTTCCACAATTTGGTAAGGGGATCCACATTCGCATCTTCCGTAAGCTTAACATTCTCATTCTCTAACAATCTTGACAGATACTGCGCTTCCAATGCAAACAGCAGCGAGAAGCTTAACTGAAGCATGAATGCAATGAACATATTAAAGAATCTTATTCCCGTCTTAATG
The DNA here is from genome assembly GCA_902778165.1 of uncultured Lachnospiraceae bacterium. Taxonomy (GTDB): domain Bacteria; phylum Bacillota; class Clostridia; order Lachnospirales; family Lachnospiraceae; genus Colinaster. The sequence goes on along the minus strand of CACYWQ010000004.1, from coordinate 51,317 downwards.
GAACCGTATGCAGACAGATCATAATACGCCTGACTGGGATGAATTATGCTCACAAACAGATATGCCAATACTACAAAGGAAGACAGCATCACAGCGAAATTGGTTCGCCTTGTCTTCTTCGTGGCGGTATTGGTCAGATAGAATGCCATTGGAATCAAAGACACCGTATATAACATAAACTCGCAATCTATTCCAAGCATAAAGCTGGCAAGGGCCGAATGGAACACAATCTCACCAAACAGCAGGCCTAATAACAGCCTTCTCTTACTTCTTGCCGATAAGACTAATCCCATAAAGAAATACGCCACAACAATACAAAAATTGTAGTAGACCATTATGTCCGCATGCATGATATACATACATATTGTAAATACAACATGTATCAGTGCCGCGCCGATACATATTATCCTATACTTGGCTTCATCTTCGATCAGTCTCTTGCCTTCAAGCACCAGGCGAACATCGTGAAAATGCTTAATAATTCCTGTCATATACCCATAATACCCCAACTTTAAATTTCACTCTGTACATTGTATAACTTTTCTGCTTATTTTTCCACATATTTAACATAAAAAGGCAAAGGAGATATACTCCTTCGCCTTTTTATATATTTCCGGTCCCGTGGGGACCTTTGTTATTCTGTTATTCTACAGATTAAACCTTCCTGTTGTATCCTGCAGTGTAGTAATGCTGTCCATTACTTCCTTAGTCTCATCCGATACATTTGCACTTGATTCCGTGATGCTCTGCATGTTGCCGGAGATATCATGCACTGCGCTGCCAAGCTCTTCCTGTGCTTTGCTTATTGTCTCTAAGACATTATTGATATCCGTAACGGAAGCATTTACTTCTTCGGCTCCTGCACCGAGTTCCTTACTTACATCGCCGTAATAATTTGCATCTTCCATGTAATTATTTGCCAATGTTTCAAGATTATCATAATCCTTAAGCACATTTTCCGTTAAGAACTTTACAATTCTGTCACAAACCTTAGAGAGCTCATCAATATTGTAGGTTACTTCCTTAGTAAGCGCATTAACCTTCTCTATTTCGCTTCCGGTCGTAGTACTTAAGCTGTTGATCTCATCCGCAACAACCGCAAATCCTCTTCCGGCTTCACCGGCTCTTGCTGCCTCTATCGATGCATTAAGCGCAAGCAAATTAGTCTGATTGGCAATTCCCTGTATAGCCGAAGCCACTTCTACTATCTGTTCAATTACCTGAATACCCTTAATTGCCTCTTCAAGTTCTTCCTTGGTCTGGTTGGTAACCTCAACGGCATGTCTCTTATTGGCTATTATCTCCGGGACAATGCCCTTAACTCTTGCGATGATCTCATCCGTCCTGTCGGTCATGTCTCTTGTATCCGTTGCAAAGGTATCTGCCGCTATCATCACGTTATTGCAAATCTCTTCAATGCTTCTGATACTATCGGTCTGAGTCTCTATTCCGCCTTCGGTACGATGCATTGCTTCATTAATCTCGGTTATGGAATCATTGATTCCGCTTATCTTATCAGATGCAGAAGCCATCTTATCCTTGATAAGTTGCGACTCATCCTGCGTCTTATGAATCGTATCTATAACACGATCCTCAAGTTCTGACAGAAGATATCTTATTTCTTCAACCTCCGAATTCGCCTTCTTAACATTAGCTTCGCCTATAATCTTATTCTTAACGAAGGTCTTCATATCCTCCATCGGCGCAAGCTGCGAACCGATAAGTCTTGTCATAAAGATTACAACCGCAGCGATAGCAACAAGTGTAATAATAATGGCTGTAACTATAAGTCTTGTTATCGTACCGCTTACATTACCTTTAGGCATTGCAAGACCGAGTGACCAACCGCAACCTTCTATGGTTGATGTTGCGAAATAATTCTTCTCACCGTCATAATCCGCCGTAAGAATAACTTCCGTTCCAGGTGTCGTTACAATTGAATTAATCGCAGGCATTACCGATGAAACTGCAGTAGCAACATCTTCACCCGGAAGATAATCTTTATTCTCATGCATTATATAATTGGCACTTGCATCTATTAAGAACCCGTATTCTCCCTTTTCATAAGGAATACTGTTAACTACTTCAGATATGTAGTCAAGAGTAAAATCCGCACCCAACACACCGACAAGCTCACCGTTTCTGTATACGGGAGTTGCTATCGTAATACACATACCGCCAATCAATACATCCATGTACGGATCGGTAACAATCGTTGTACCGGCTGCTGCGGCCGCCTTATACCAACCTCTTGCCGTAGGATCATATCCGTCAGGCACCGTTGCATTGGGGTCCATCTGAATATGTTGCTTATCTGACATACCGTAATACAGATTAAGGAATTCGGGATGACCCGATGCCTCAGTCGTTACGATATTCTGTATATGTTCCCTATCATAAGAAGTTTCGGGAAGCGCCGCAAAGGCTGCTGCGCCTGCCGAATTAAGACCTTTCTCCATCTCAATCCAGCTGTTGATTGAATTGGCATACTTATCGGCATTAGTCTGAAGTTCACCCGTAAGTCTGCTTGTAAGGTTCTTTCCTGAAGCACCTACAATTATGGCCGTAGATACCAACATCGCGGCAACCACGATAAGTATTACGGCAAACGTCAATTTACTTTTGATAGTTCCTCTCATTTCTATAATCCCTCCTTGAATATAATCCTTATGTCGGACTATATATAAGATTTTACAAGCAAAACCCCATATCTGCAATACTTTACGCAAAAAAATTTGCTGATTCAACGCGTCAACGCAATGAATGCTTTTCTACGTAAGATGACGGTCTTTTCTTATTTCCACCACTCCTGTTTTTGCGCAGATGCGCGTATATATGATAGAATATTGCAGATAATTATGAATAAGATTGATTACAACAAAGAATTCAACAGAATAATCTCAGCACAGAATGCTTCCATACACCCAAAGAGGCTTCTTTTGCATGCCTGCTGTGCGCCGTGCAGCAGTATATGTATGGACAGAGTCCGCGATCACTTTGAGACAACCGTCTATTTCTTTAATCCTAATATAACAATTAAAAGCGAATATCAATACCGCATGGACGAGCTAAAACGCCTTGTAGACATATACAATGATATGCCTGACAGAGGTCATATCAATATTATGGAGAGTGAATACAATCCGGAGGTTTTCTTTGATATGGCACGGGGTTATGAGAATTGTCCGGAACGTGGAGATCGTTGCAGTCTCTGCTATAAGCTTAGGCTTAAGGCAACAGCCGATGCTGCTGTTGCAGGCGGCTACGATTACTTCGCAACAGCCCTTACATTAAGCCCCCTAAAAGATGCAGAAAGACTTAATACAATAGGCTACAGTCTTGCAGAGGAATCAAACGGAGCAGTTATGTGGCTTCCGTCGGATTTTAAGAAAGAGGACGGATACAAAAAGAGCATCGAATTATCCAAAGAATATAATCTGTATCGTCAGAATTACTGTGGTTGCGTCTATTCTAAGCGTTCAGAGACCGGAGGAGCCAATTCATGAACAAATTATATGAAAATGACAGCTATATGAAGGAATGTAACACGGTGATAAACGGAGCCGATTTCACCGAAAACGGAGCATACATATATATTCGTGACAGCATATTCTTCCCCGAGGAAGGAGGTCAGTATGCCGACACAGGTTGCATTATACTTAATGCGTATGAATTGGATGTCCTTGACGGGCAGGTAACAGATGGCGGCATTCGGTACAGAGTTGACTACTCTGATTCATGCAAGAAATCTTTCGGTGAATTACCTGCGCTATCTGACATTCTTGTCATAAATTCAGAAATCCACTGTGTTCTTGACTATGACAAGCGTTATGATAGGATGCAGAATCATACAGGCGAGCATATATTGACCGGAACAGTCCACAATGACTATGGATACAACAACGTCGGATTTCACTTAAGTGACGATGGATTGGTCACTTTAGACTTAGATGGCCCCCTTACATATGGCCAGATTATTAAAGAAGAGGCTAGAGCTAATGCCGTAATATATGCTAATTTGCCGGTAAGGGCCTCATATCCGTCGAAAGATGAATTAAAGGACATAGCGTACAGAAGTAAGATAGATATAGAGGGTCAGGTCAGACTTATAACTATAGGTGATGATAAAACTACCGTAGATATATGTGCCTGCTGTGCACCTCATGTAGCTCATACTGGAGAGGTAGGCATCATTAAGGTCATATCGATAGTTAACTGGAAGGGCGGAGTACGTATAGGGATATTATGCGGAAGACGAGCTTTAGAATACATTAATCACAGGCAGAATATCATAATGGGACTAACTGACCTTATGACCACCAATGAAGATAATCTTATAGAACGCGTCCGTGGTCAGATGGATGAGATAAAGGATCTTAAGGCCAAATTATCAGGTGCATTGGAAGGAGATATTGTATCACGCATAGAAAAAGGTGACCCCGATATAGATCGAACTCACCTTGTATTCGTAGATCCTGACTTTCCTGCAGGTCCCATGAAGAATATATATAACGTGCTTAAGAATAAGTATTCCGGTTATGTCGGTATATTCGCAGGAGATGACACCTCAGGCTACCGTTACCTTGCCGGAGGCCGTAACATCGATTCTACGACCCTTATCCCAATCCTTAATAAGATTGGTGCCAAGGGCGGCGGCAATTCCGATATGATTCAGGGCCGAGTGCAGTCAACCCGCTTAAGTATCGAATCTGTAATAACCGAAATAAGTCTTTTATAACAAGATTCTTAAATATACAAAAAGAAGCACCCAAGGGTGCTTCTTTTAATTGATTGTTTTAGCATATTAGACTTGTTACTCAGCCTTATTCTTGCCGGCCTTGGGAATCATCACAAAGCTTATGATAAGTGCTATCACGTACAGAGCTCCTGTTACATAGAGAACTGTCTGATAACCTACAGGATTAACGCTTGCTGCCTTGCCGTTAGATAATGTAATCTCAGTGAATTCACCTACATGGTTAACAATATATGTAGCCATCTGATTACCTGTAAGACCTGCTATAGCCCAAGCCGAGAGGCACATACCATGAACTGCTGAGATAGACTTCATACCGAAGTGGTCTGAGAGCAATGTAGGTACATTAGAAAATCCTCCGCCGTATCCTGCGTTAACAACAATGAGAAGTCCTATGCACAACCATGCAATCTTATTGTTGATACCCTGTGTAAGGATTGTTGCACCTGTAAATACTATAGATAAGATGAATATAATCTTATAGATTGTATTTCTGTCCTTAAATGTATCTGCCCATGCAGAGAAGCCGAGACGACCTGCCGCATTGGCTATGGCTGTTACAGTACCGAGTAATGCTGCTGTAGCTACAGACAATCCCACGGTATTGAATATCTGCTTCTCCTGTGAGATAAGTGCAAGTCCACAAGTGATGTTAATGTAGAACATTAACCAGATTCCGATGAATGTCTTATTGGAGAATGATGTCTTGAAGTTCTTACCCAAAGTCTGGAAGAATTCTTTGATTCCGCCCTCTGCATGCTGCTCAACCCAATCTGAAGGCTTACGAAGAAGCAGGTGACCGATAAACATCATTACGCAGTATACACCACCCATGATGAAGAACATGGGAGCAGGATTGTTATCAAATTTATTAAGAATACTCTGCATGATGGGAGTAGCTATGGCCTTAGCTGCACCGAAACCTGCAACCGCAAGTCCTGTAGCAAGGCCCTTCTTATCCTTAAACCATAACATAAGGGTCTTAACCGGCGAAAGATAACCCGTACCGAGTCCGATACCCATGATGCAACCATAGAATAAGAAGATAAGCGGAAGCGAGCGAATCATGATCGCAAATCCCGTACCTACCATACCGGCTGTGAAGCATATCGTAGCTATAAGAGAAGATCTGTGAATATCCTTCTCAACGACGTCTCCCAAGAATGCTGCTGACATTCCAAGGAAGAATATTGCAAGCGAGAATGCCCAGCCTACTGCACTTTTATCAGCGCCGACATATTCAGCTATCTCTCCGCTGAAAGTTGACCAACAGTATACGGTACCGATACTGCAGTGTAAGAGCAATGCGGGAATCGCACCGCGAATCCATTTGTTTTCCATTTTAATACATCCTTTCGTATTTAAATAATTATGTTAACCTATTTCACATATTACATAAAGTACTTAATGCCACTTTCGAAGATCTTAAGGTCCTGTTCACCGTAAATATTTACAGCCACTCCCTTATCTCTTCTCTCCGAGTGCGCCATCTTACCGAGTATTCTTCCGTCTGCCGAGGTAATACCCTCAATAGCCATGTATGAACCGTTGATATTGTATTCCTCATCCATTGAGACATTACCGTCAGGATCTGAATATACAGTTGCAACCTGGCCGCCCTGTATAAGCTTATCGAGCCATTCCTTCGGTGCGACGAAACGTCCCTCACCGTGAGAAGCCGGATTAACGTATACATCACCAAGTGTTGCTTCCGCAAGCCAAGGCGACTTATTCGATACAACCTTGGTATATACCATCTTAGAGATATGACGGTTAACGGTATTGAACGTCAATGTGGGTGAATCGGAATTCTGACCGGTTATCTCTCCGTTAGGAACAAGTCCGAGCTTGATAAGTGCCTGGAAACCGTTACATATACCTAAGATAAGACCGTCTCTTTCATTAAGGAGTCTCATAACTGCTTCCTTAACTGCTTCATTCTGGAATGCTGCCGCAAAGAACTTGGCTGATCCGTCAGGTTCATCACCGGCTGAGAATCCTCCGGGGAACATGATAATCTGTGCCGCATCTATTCTTCTGACATACTCTTCAAATGATGCTCTTATATCTGAAGAAGTCATATTCTTAAATACCGCATCATTAACGGTTGCACCCGCTCTTTCAAATGCACGCCTTGAATCGTATTCACAGTTCGTGCCGGGGAATACCGGAATGAATACATTAGGCTTAGCAACCTTATTCTTACATATATATATATCACCCTTTGCATCATACAAAGGCATATTGACCGATTCGGTCGACCTGGTCGCTTTGTACGGGAATACCTTATCAAGAGGTGCTCCCCATACTTTCACTGCTTCGTCAAGATCTACCGAAATATCGCCTATGGTAATATTCTTATCATCAGTAACCGTTGCAACAACCTCATATTCTGTATCTATCTCATGAAGTCTAGAAACATCCGCTTCGACAATGATATCTCCCATTCGGTCTATGAAGAGTTCTTCCGGATCAATATCATTCTCAAATCTGACACCAAGCATGTTACCAAAAGCCATCTTAGCCACTGAAGCCACTATTCCGTAACAATCAAGCGCATATGCCGATACGATGATGCCGTCCCTTATAAGTGAAGTTACCGAATCATACATTGACTGTACTTTCTCATATACGGGAATGCCGAAATCATCCTTCTCTACTTCGAAACGAATTAGTTTATTGCCGACCTTCTTAAGTTCAGGCGTAATAACATCTGTTATCTTAGCTATATCTACTGCAAATGACACAAGTGTAGGCGGCACATCTATATCATTGAACGTACCTGACATGCTGTCTTTACCGCCTATTGAAGGAAGGCCGAAGCCAACCTGTGCATCGAAAGCACCAAGCAATGCTGCAAAAGGTGCTCCCCACCTCTTGGCATCCTCTGTCATTCTCTTGAAATATTCCTGGAAAGTAAACCTGATCTTGCCGTAATCGCCGCCTGATGCAACAATCTTAGACATAGATGATACTATCGCATATATTGCTCCGTGGTAAGGACTCCAACTCGAAATATAGGGATCGAAACCGTAACTCATCATTGTCACTGTATCGGTACTTCCCTTAAGAGTCGGAAGCTTAGCTATCATGGTCTGAGTCTCAGTAAGCTGAGTCACACCGCCGTAGGGCATGTATACACTGGCTGCTCCGATTGAAGCATCGAATCTCTCCACAAGTCCCTTCTGCGAGCAGACATTGAGATTAGCAAGCGTATCTGTAACAGCTGCCCTGATGTCGCCTGATTCTAAATCAGCCGATACCTTAGTATCCGCTATTTTACCAATAGGGCACGCGTCTTCCGACGGCATCGGTACTTCTACGTCAGTCTCCTGATGTGCGCCGTTTGTATCTAAGAATGCACGGCTTAAGTTCACAATCTCTTTGCCGCGCCAGTTAAGTACAAGTCTGGGCTCCTTGGTAACCGTAGCCACAACGGTAGCCTCAAGGTTCTCTTCAGCCGCATACTTAAGGAACGTGTCTACATCCTTAGGATCAACGACAACAGCCATTCTCTCCTGGCTCTCGGATATCGCAAGTTCGGTTCCGTCAAGTCCCGCATACTTCTTAGGTACCTTATCAAGATCAACCGTAAGTCCTGCTGCCAGTTCGCCTATCGCTACAGATACACCGCCGGCACCGAAGTCATTACATTTCTTAATAAGACTCGCAACCTCTTCGCGTCTGAATAATCTCTGAATCTTACGCTCTGTAGGAGCATTTCCCTTCTGAACCTCGGCTCCGCAAGTCTCAATTGACTCCTCGGTATGTACCTTGGATGAACCTGTGGCACCGCCGCAACCGTCACGGCCCGTACGTCCGCCGAGTAATATGATAATATCTCCGGGATCGGAGTTCTCTCTCTTAACGCATCTTCTCGGAGCAGCACCCATAACGGCACCTATCTCCATTCTCTTAGCTACATAGCCCGGATGATATATCTCCTTAACAAGTCCGGTAGCAAGACCTATCTGATTGCCATATGATGAATAACCTGCTGCCGCACCCGTTGTAAGCTTCTTCTGAGGCAACTTGCCCTTAAGGGTAGCCGATACCGGTACCGTAGGGTCTGCTGCACCCGTAACTCTCATTGCCTGATATACATAGCCTCTGCCTGAGAGAGGATCTCTTATGGCACCGCCTAAGCATGTCGCAGCGCCACCGAAAGGCTCAATCTCCGTGGGATGGTTGTGTGTCTCATTCTTGAAGAACACAAGCCACTCCTCCGTTACCTTGCCCTCGCCGTAATCCATCTCAACGGGCACAATAACCGAACAGGCATTGATCTCATCGGATACTTCCATATCCTCAAGTTTACCTGCGGCACGAAGTTTCTTCATGCCCATTAAGGCTATATCCATAAGGCAGACATATTTATCATCTCTGCCGGCGTATATTTCTTCCTTGGTATCCAGGTAACTCTGGTATGTGGTCTCGATAGGCTCTTTATAATAGCCCTCATCAAAACTGACATTCTTAAGTTCCGTAGAGAACGTCGTATGTCTGCAATGATCCGACCAATATGTATCAAGCACCCTGATCTCTGTCATTGTGGGATCTCTGTGCTCTTCATTTAAGTAATAATTGTGAATATGCAGGAAATCCTTAAATGTCATCGCAAGTCCGAGACTGTCATACAGATTCTTAAGTTCTTCCTCAGACATAGATGTAAAGCCTGTGAAGATCGCAACATCTGCAGGCTCGTCATACTCTGTTACAAGAGTATCCGGGATGTTATTATCTGCTATTCTTGAATCCACCGGATTGATGACATAATCTCTGATACGGGCGATATCTTCATCGCTGATATTTCCGCCGATAATATATGTCACCGCGGTCTTGATGATGGGATCTGAATCCTCATCTAAGAATCTCACACACTGAGCAGCCGAATCGGCTCTCTGATCGTACTGTCCCGGAAGGAACTCCACCGAGAACATATGCTCTGAAGGAGATAAATCAATACTATCCTTATAGAGCGTATCAACCGGAGGTTCACTGAACACATATCCGCAGGCCCTGTCAAAGGTCGCCTCGCTTAGTCCCTCCACGTCGTATCTTATTAGTACTCTGACATCCTCAATATTTGATATACCGAGATATCCTTCTATATCCTCCTTAAGTTCCCTTGCCTTAACTGCATAAGGGGGCTTCTTCTCAACGTATATACGTTTGACTCCACTCACAGATCTTATTCCTCCACTCCCATGAACTGTCTCATCATATATACCAGTTCTTTATCTACTTTCTTCTCGCTGATGCCCACAGTTCTGGCAATTACCTTCATGCCCTCAATGGCATACATCATATTGCTCGCAATTGCCTTCGCATCATCGCATACAAATTCGCCTGTCTCGTTACCGCGTTCCAAGATCTTCTCAAGAACCTGCGTTGCAGTCTCGAATCTGTGCTTGGCACCGCTGTTCTTGCCGTTAAGCTTGCACTCAAACGCATACTCATACATTGCTACGCTTAAGCTGTTCTTACCCTTAAGAATCTCCTTCTTCTGCTCCTTTAAAAACCACAACAGAAGCTCTGCACTTCCTGCATTCTTAAGGCTCTCAGACATATTCTTACCGTTCTGTTCTTCAGCCTCATCCATGCTCTTAACAACATCCAAGAACACCTGCTCGGTTGACTCATAATATAAATACAGACCACCACGGCTTATACCGCTGGCCTCCACTATATCTTTCATTGTCACGCTGCGATAACCCTTAGAGGCAAATACCTCTGCGGCCTTATCCAGAATCAACTGTCTCTTGACATCAGCTCTCTCGCTCACTTTAAATTCCTCCTAGTATTCTTTCCGCTCCGCGTTGGCCCAGAAATCTATAAGTTCCTTCATCTTCCTGACCAAATGCAGAAAGACTCCGTTATTCATTCCCTCTGACCATAATCTGGCCTTGGTACGACCACCCAATACATAATTTGACAGTATGCCTCCGAGTATATCCATCTGAAGGATGGTAGCCTTATCGATGAAATCTATCTCATCCTTGGCCGTCCTTATATGATTCCTTGTATATGCATACCGATAATTCCTGTCCATAAATGAGGTCGAATCGGCAGCCTTAATAAAGTTCATGAGATTACTGTCATATACGGGCACTGCAACCGAATGCTCGCTTAATCCGTCATCACCGTATATACCTGTCATTGGCGTGCCGCTCTTCTGCTCTAACCAATTGAGATATCCGGCCAATTTATTGACATCATCCTTGTATTTGTTCATTACCTGATCGGGTGTCATCCCATCTGTAATCATCGAATCGTCCTCTTTATGCGATATCGGAATTTTTGATACGGTTTTTATTTTACCAATTTTTTCCCATTTTGTACAGTATGTGTTATTATATATATCACAAACATCGCGATTATAAATCGTACTAAATTCTAGGGGGAATCTATGAGCATGCAGACCTTTGAACAGGATCAGATTATATTTCAGATAGGCCGACCGAACGATACTTTCTACGTAATCGCCGACGGAACAGTCGACGCAAGGGTCGGTTCCCAGAACTATCCTCTCAAAAAAGGTGATATAGTCGGTATTTTGGACATTACCAGTCCGGAACATACCTGCGCTTATATCGCATCAAGCGATGCGACTTTAATCCCCTACCCTTTCGGAGATACCAAGGGGCTTATTGCCATGATGAATAAGCAGGAAGATTTGCGCAAACTCATGGTCAATTCACTTAATCGCAACATCTGCGGAATCATTGCTGCATATAACGAGGACTACAAGAAATGTATGGACCTTCACGCTTATCTGTGTGATCTGCAGAAGAAGTATCATGAGATAGCGGGAAGTTTTCACTTAACTCCCAAGACACTTCCTTTCGTGGATGAACTTACGGAGTTTAAGTTTGACGAAGAGATGCCTTTCTGGATGGGTGATTTCTATGCCTCCCTCCGCAAATTGGTCAAAGATCTGTCTCCTTCAATGAGTACCGGTCTTGTTTACGGATATCTTGACCGAAGTGGTCAAGATATAAACAATATCCTAGCTTTGGAGACAGGACTCAAAACAGCAATGGAGACATTCTCGTCATATATGATCAACGAGGATTATATCGACTTCTACGACCTATATTGTGACTTATGTTTAAGAGTTGCTTCTAACGGTGACGACACATCCGTCATAATGGGTATGACGGACGAAATCATAGATAAAGTCTGGGGACTCGGATTATGCGACAAGCCATTTATCGACACCCGTGTCGAGACTTTCAAATCCAAGATTAATACCAGAAGTACTGTCAAGGCTACACTGTCAAGTGACGATACCGCCATCCAGGCTTCTTTGGCTGATTCAATGACGGTAATACTTAATTTTGCCGATCCCGATCCCAAGGTCGCTTCGGAATTCCGTAAGGCTATAGAAGAATTCAAGAAAGTTCCCGACAGATCATCGACCGAGAAGGCTGTTGATACCCTTCGTCGTTCGATCACCAAGTTATTCTACGAAGTATATGAATGTGCCGTTAAGAATGCCATCAACAACGACGACGTTCCGGTTATCGTTAAGATGTTCCTTAATTTCGGTTACGTGGATTACAAGCTCTGCGGCGAAGACAATTCGCTTGCTCTTTATCATATTGCCGAGACATTCCACGGACACAAGGAGCAGGGTATCTATACTCCCTTAGAATGGTTCCAGGCAATATATAACGGCGAGAAGCAACCTTCACGTAATGAGTTTGATCAGGATTACTCTCAGTATCTTCGTTCTCTTATCAAGGAGGGCAGGCTTACCAGAGATAAAGAAGCCGCATTGGCCGATAATGTGGATGAGAAACTCAATTTCGAGCTTAAGAATATGTTCCCGACGGTTAATAAGATCACTTTCGGCCGAATCTTCGGATATTGCCCCATACTTCTTGATGACAATATCATGAGAACTCCCGAGGATATTCTTATGACTCCTGCCAAGATAATCGAGACTCTTAACAAGATATGTTCCATCGATTATTCGGCTTTCTATCACGAATTCATATTTGAGGATACCAAGATCGGAGTTAAGGACACCGTAATGACGGATATAAGACCGGATGTTATCCTCATGCCCAACGCCGGAAGCCGTGGTGCAATGTGGCAGGAAATAGAAGGAATGAACCGCAAGACTCCCGGTCGTTTCGTCATCTCATCACTGTATGTCGAGAATGTTGAGAAGGCATTCATACGTATGACCGGCGAATTCCGTTGGGAGATGTGTAAGAGAGAACAGGGTGCACGTTGGAACGATGTATCCAGTCATTCGCTCACAAGTGAATACTGCGATTATGCACAGTTCTTTGCCAAGAACAGAGATCTGTCATATGATGCCAAAGAGAAGATCAAAGAGAACCTTAAGAAGTGTAAGAACAGTTTCAAAGAGCTGTTCCTGTATGAATATGCGATTTATATGATGTATGAATCAGCCGGTTCAAGCCGTCTTAACAAAGTTTCCCGTGGTATAATCTTCACTTTCTGTCCCATGGGTAAGGACATAAGAGAGAAAATCAGCAAGAACGCAACTTTCGACGAATGTCTGTCAAGACACAGAATATCAGTGGGACAGGTTACTCACAGACTCGAAGGTATCATTGCCAAGTATCGTAACGCCGGCAAGGACCTTCCCGAGGAATTTGTTACTCTGCAGGATCTTGTTGCGAGATAATAAAGGCTTAAACTATGTACGACATAATCATAATAGGTGCCGGCATAACCGGCAGCTTTATAGCTCATAATCTTTCCAAAAGACAATGTAAGGTGTTAGTCATCGACAAGGAAGCGGACGTTGCAAATGCCACTTCCATGGCTAACAGTGCGATAATTCATGCAGGATATGATCCCAAGCCCGGTACGCTTAAGGCCAAACTTAATGTGTTGGGCAATCGTATGTATCCTGATATATGCAAAGAATTGGGCGTTACATACAGAAAATGTTCCGCCTTTGTGGTCGCTGTTGATCCGGATGAAAGCAAGATTCTTGATACTCTCAAATCTCAGGCCGAAGATCGTGATGTGACCTGCATTGATCGTTCAGGCGAAGATGCCCGTAAACTTGAGCCAAATCTATCACCTTCTGTTATCAGAGCCTTGGAATTCCCCGATACAGGCATAATATATCCATGGAATGTAGCCATTGCATTGATGGAAGAAGCCGTCTTAAACGGAACTGAACTTAAACTATGCGAAAAAGTGGTTGACATAACTAAGACGTCTTCGGGTTATACTGTAACAACAGATAAATCTGTATATGAATCCGAATATGTTATTAACGCTGCCGGATTATATGCCGACAGAATATACGAGATGGCCCTTAAGAGCAAGCCTGATTACAGTATTATTCCCAAGCGCGGTGAATATTATGTTCTTGATGAGATGGCCCAGACAGTTGTAAACAGAATAATCTATCCTGTTCCGGGACCGGCCGGCAAGGGTGTCCTTGTTATTCCCACAATACATAATAATATTCTTCTCGGTCCCAATTCTGATATCACAGACAGTCCCGATAACAACAATAATACGGCCTCAGCGCTTAACTATGTTAAGCAAAACGTAGGAAAGACAGTGATAAACATCCCTTACGATAAGGTTATCAGAACATTTGCGGGCTTGCGTCCGTCCGGTAATGACGGAGACTTCTATATCAAGGAGTCTGAGTCTCTTTCCGGTTTTGTCAATGTGGCATGTATAGATTCACCCGGACTTGCATCAGCTCCGGCCATTGCCGAATACGTAATAAACGAAGTGATGCAGGGCAGATTTAATTATGAACTCAAATCCGATTATATACACAGAACTCCGATCAAATATATGAATGAACTGGATGATGAAGCCAAGAATGAGATGATTGCGCAAGATCCTTCATACGGCGAAATCGTATGCAGATGTTGTCTTGTAAGTAAGGGTGAGATCCTGGATGCAATCAGACGTCCGGTCGGAGCTACAACAGTTAAGGGAGTCAAGAAACGTGTAGGCCCCGGTCTGGGAAGATGTCAGGGAGGTTTCTGCGAACCTCTTGTTGTTGATATATTGGCCGAGGAACTCGGTATAGATAAGACACAGGTTAGGTACGATTCACCCGATTCCGTAATGCTTGTTGACAAGATGTAGGTAGAGGTACATGGGCGTAATTACTAAGGATATAGTCATAATAGGCGGAGGAAGTGCCGGTATAGCGGCTGCTGTATGCGCATATAATAACGGATGCAAGGATATTCTGCTGCTTGAGAAAGATGCGGAGCTTGGCGGAATTCTGTTACAATGCATTCATAACGGGTTCGGATTACACAGATTTAAAGAAGAATTGGCCGGTCCGGCATATGCACAGAAGTGGGTTGAGATGCTTGATGCAACCGATGTGGAAGTTAAGACATCAACGACCGTCATTCATTTAAGCGCCGACCGACTCATAACATACGTTAATCCACGTGAAGGCTATGTCACGATCAAGGCAGGAGCTGTTATTCTTGCCACAGGATGCAGAGAAAGAAGTCGTGGCGCGATTGCTACTCCGGGCTTTAGGCCAAGCGGAGTATGGACCGCCGGAACTGCACAGAAATATATCAATATGCACGGATATATGGTCGGAAGACGTGTATTTATCTTGGGAAGCGGCGATATAGGTCTGATAATGGCCAGGCGCATGACACTTGAGGGTGCCAAGGTACTTGGTGTAGCCGAAATCATGCCGTATTCCAATGGATTACCACGTAATATAAAGCAATGCCTTGATGACTTTGATATTCCTTTGTATTTGAGTCATACCGTGACCGATATCAAAGGGCATGATCGTCTAAGCAGCATTACAATAAGCAAAGTAGATGAGAATCTTAATCCGATACAGGGAACCGAAACTGACTTTGATGTAGACACTCTTCTTATGTCAGTAGGGCTTATTCCCGATACTGCCCTCGCAACAGAAGCCGGCATCAAACTGCATCCCAAGACCAAGGGTGCGGTTGTCGATGAACATATGATGACATCAGTTCCGGGGATTTTTGCCTGCGGCAACGGCTTGCACGTTCACGACCTCGTTGATTTCGTAAGTCTTGAGGGCGAAGAAGCCGGATTGTCGGCGGCAAAATATGTCAAAGGTGAGTTGACTCATGATAAAAGCCTTGAGATTACCGCAGGTGAAGGCGTCAGTTATGTTCTTCCCACATATATAGATACCAAGGCCATGGAAGATAATACGGAACTTAAACTCCGCGTCGGATATAATGCACGAAACGTCCGCATAGTCCTTAGTTGCGGCGATAGGCAGATCAAGGAAATAAATAAGTTGCGAATAGCCCCCAGTGAAATGGAGAAATTCCCCATAAGCCGTGATGAGTTAAGCGGATGTACACAGAATCTTACGATATCCGTTAAGGAGCAATAAATATGGCCAAAGACGTAACCAAGACTTACACTTGCATAGTTTGCCCCAGAGGTTGCGATGTTACTGCAACGCTTGATGAATCAGGAGGTATTGTATCCATAGACGGTAATTTCTGTCCCAGAGGCGAGACATACGTCAGAAACGAGCTGACACATCCCATGAGACAGTTAACTTCAACCGTAGCAATACAAGGCGGTATATATGCCAGATTACCCGTTATTCTCTCAGCTGAAATACCCAAAGAGAAAATGACGGATGTCATGAATGCCCTCAAAGATGTAAGCGTTAATTCACCTGTTAACAGAGGTGATGTGATCATAAGTAACGTGTGTAACCTTGGTGTTGATGTATTAGCCTCAAGGTCTATGTAATATATAATCGGTGATTTGATATGGAAGTTAAAAGAAATAAGTTTAAGAGAATACTTGCAATTATAGGAGCAATCGTTTTGATACTTATGTATCTATTACTTCTCATTTTTGCTATAATAGATGTCGCAGGCTGGCAGAGATATTTCTTCGCCTGCCTGGGTGCAACAATAATAATACCGGTGATTCTGTGGATTAATATATATATGTATGACAGAATGATGGAAAGAAGAAAGGAAGGTCAGTAACACATGGCTAAAGCTAAGACATTACTTGAAAGCTGGAGAGACGAAGCCTATTCGGAAACAACCGATAAAGGAACACTTCAGAGACTCTGGACCGATTATTTTGAGAAAGAGAAGGATATCTACGCTTCACTTCTTGCAGATCCCGATACAGAAGTAAAGGGAAGTGTCAAGGAATTGGCTGAGAAATACGGTGTAGAACTTAAGATAATGACAGGATTCTTAGACGGAATCAATGACAGTCTTGTTAAGCCCAATCCCATCGAAGAGATGACGGAGGACACCAAGGTGTCCCTTAAGTTTGATAAAGAACTCTTATATAAGAATATGGTAGCTGCAGGTGCCGACTGGTTATACGGACTTCCTCAGTGGGATGAAATATTCACCAAAGAGCGTCAGAAAGAACTGTACAAAGAGCAGAAGAAGTCTACAACAGTAGTTAATGAAGCCAAGATATACCCCAACGATCCCTGCCCTTGCGGATCAGGTAAGAAGTATAAGAAGTGTTGCGGTAAGAACAAATAAGTAAATCAACAAATACAAAGAGAAAGTGGCGTAGGTGGGAGCCTACGCCACTTTCCTGTGTAAAAGGGGAATTCTTTCGGAAATAGCTTATAATCTATTCTACTAACCAAGAAATAATATATCACATATTCACTGATAATGGTAATGCAAATTTGACTACAAAATTAAAATATATTCGCATTACTATATTTGGTGGTTTTAAATACTACTTACACGACTTCAAGCAATTCATCGAACTGTTCCTGTGTTATAGGCTTAGAATAGAAGTAACCCTGCGCATAATCGCATCCGACTTCACGTAAGAAGCCTACCTGTTCCTTAGTCTCTACGCCCTCACATACTACGCGAAGATTAAGTTTCTTGGCCATATCGATAACACTGGGAATAATAATCTTCTCATCTGGATCGTTATCAAAATCATCAAGGAAATCCTTATCAAGCTTAAGTACATCAAGCGGAAGTTTAGTAAGTACGTTAAGCGATGAATAACCCGATCCGAAATCATCCATGGATACCTTAACGCCGATATCCCTTAATTTATTCATAAGTAAGATGGTATCATCCACCTTATCGGTAAATACGGTCTCTGTAAGCTCAAATTCAAGGTACTGCGGCGGAATCTCGTATTTAACAAGCAATGACCTCACATAACTTACAAGTTCATTGATTGAATACAGATGAACACGCGATACATTGACAGATACCCTGACTATTCTCTTGCCTTCATCCATTCTGCGTCTTAAGTACTTGCAAACCTCATCATATACATAGTAATCAAGCAGTGTGATACTCTTGTTCTTCTCAAATACAGGAATAAAGTCATTAGGGAATATAAGGGTTCCGTCCTGCTTCTTCCATCTGATAAGCGCCTCAGCACCCTCAATTTCATTGGTCTGCAAATCAACCTTAGGCTGCATATATACGACAAATTCATGATTTCTGAAGGCATCTTCCATGTCATTGGCGTAAGCCACTTCTGCTCTGACTTCCGCACCCATTGTCTCATCGTAAACGATACACCTGGGACTATCCGGAAGCTTGGCTTTCTTACGCGCCATATTAGCATTGGAAATAATGCTCTTAAGCGGTACGGGACGACCGCAAATCTCGAATGTACAAACACCTATATCGAGAATTAACTTGCTGTCTATATAATCCTTCTGCATTCTGTCCGAAAATACCTTGCTGGCTCTTTCGAATGCAGCCACAATCTCTTCCTCACTCCTACTTCCGGTCTTGGCAAGCATAACAATATTATCCGAGAATACACGGCTTCCGTAAACGTAATAATCTCCGTATCCTGCTGCCTCGGTAACAAGTTCTCTAAGTATCTTATCACCGGTCTCGTATCCGTATGTCTCATTGACATACTTGAAATTACTGAAGTCCATATATACCATGGCGTAATCACCATGAGGAGCATTCTCTATATACTCTCCTACCATCGTTATGAACTTCTCATAAGTCATAAGTCCGGTTATGCTGTCATATCCGGTAAGTCTTTCGATTGTATCTGAAGCATCCTCATATGCCTTCATCTTAAGCAGATATGAAGATACCACATTAGTTACGGCTCTGATTGTTGTAAGATCATTCTTAGTCCATGCTCTTGGGCCTGAGAAGTCTACGAAATCGATACTTCCCGCAAATTCACCCTTATCCATGAACGCACAACCAACATACGACCTGGCACCCGATACCAACATAAGCTGCCTTGTCACCGGATTCTCAATATCCATTACGCTGTCGCATACTATCAGATTGTTATTTGATCTGTATTCATCGAGCATATCCGTCCATTGATCGAAGGTATATGACATATCCGCATCATCAAATCCCATATCCGGAACCATACAGCACTGATACATATTGGCTGTTCTGAATTCCTTACCGACGCGCGACTTAATTCTGATACCGCCAAGGCCCATCTGTCTTGCTACTTGGCGAATAAGCAGATTGATTGCGCTGTCCGTATCCTTGGATTCATCTATTAACTTAAATGCAAGTTCTATAAGCGAATCGGATGCATTACCGGAATCCATTGACTCCTTATCAAGTCTTGCGATTCTTTCTCTTCTTTCTTCAATCGGATACTCGTTATATACATCTTCCTTGGATGCCAGATAGAAGCCGTAGCAATTCTTACCGGCACTCTTAGCATGGAAGAGTGCTTTCTCCGCTCTGTCAAACAATGTATCGAAATCTTCGCCGTCCGTAGGATATACCGAAGCTCCTATGCCCACCGTAGATCCGAAGCTGACATTCTCACCGACATAGGTATGATTAATAACTCTCTGTATCTCTCTGATCTTCTTATCTATATCACGAACGTCAACGATATTCTTCATTAATATAACGAACTCGTCTCCGCCCACTCTTCCAAGTACATCAGTGGGATAGAATATTTCATCCAGATCCGATGCTATATTCTTAAGAATCTCATCACCGAATGCCTTACCCATTCTGTCACAGAGAATGTCGAAGTTATCAATATCTATAGCCAGGATTCCGGCAAATTCAGGATTATCGTTATCTGCCTGGAATCTTAAGAAGTCTTCAATAAGTTCTCTTGCATAATCTTTGCGATATAATTTGGTAAGCGGATCTCTCATATTCTCATCCGCCTGTCTTATCTCCATACGCTTAAGTTCATCGATATTCTCCATAACACCGACAACCTTAAGAACATTACCATTTTCATCCTTAACCGAACGGGCTTTGATGGAATACCACTTATAATCCGCATTTCTGTCTCTTAAACGGAGCTGTCTTTTTATTAAATCTTCGCCTCTGTCACAGTCTGCGATAAAATCATCGAATCTGTCCCAATCGGCATATAATACATATCTTAATTTCTTGACGTTCTCACGGAAGTTCTCAATATATTTCTCTTCACCGTAATTGCCGTCTCTGCTTCCGGCCGTCATAAACAGATCTTCCTTGACGTCATACTCAAATATGCGCTTAATACCTACAGATACAAACGACTTAAGTCTGTTACGTTCCGTTTCAAGTTCCACTCTCTTTCGGTACTGCTTCTGTTCAATCAAATATGTCATTTGATTAAGGAATAAGGCTACCGATAAGATTATGATAAATGCATAGGCTCTGTGCTTTGCCAAATCGCTATCACCGGAAACATAAGGAATAACCGCATATACTCCCGACATCATAACACTATAGAATGTAACAGAAACAGTAAGCCTCGTACTGCTGTAAGCAATCGTAAGGATTGAGAACGGTATTGCTACATATGCACATTCAAAATTGGGATTGGTAGTAAGGAGAAATGCATAGAACAAAAGGAACAGTGAAAATAAAACACGTCTTATAGATAGGAAACCTTTCTGCATCCGGTAGAAGAACACCTTACAAACTAAGATAGGTAACCACAATAAGACGTAGAATAGAACCGAAATCAAATTTCTCGCTGCAGTTAAATCAGAAAAACCGTATACATGGGATTCACCTAAAAAGGATAGTACCAGAGCACAAAACGCGTAACAAAGCAGGACAACCCTGTCCACCCTGGCTGTCTCGGATAATCCCGTCTTTAAAATGAATCTTTTGGAATGAAAATTCATAATCCACCGTATACCTTATATAACTTCCGCAATGATATTAACATAACCTGCTATTTTATGCTATAGTACCAATGTACTATGAGAATGCCTGTAAATCCCTATTTTGCGCCATTTCAGGCGAATATAAAAATAACACCACAAAATATTGTGGTGTTATACTATTTTGATATAGTTAGTGCATTATTAACAACTGTTTCAGTTCAGCACGTGCCTGATTGTATTCTTCAAAAAGTATGGTATTAAAGCCAATCGCCGATGCAGCTGCCACATTATCTTTAAGATCGTCTATGAATACACAATTTTGAGGCGTTAGTGCATAAGTCTCAATTAGTTTACGATAAATGGCAGGATCGGGTTTGATAAGCCCTACCCGGTATGAGAAAATACCCCCATCAACGTAATCAAGAAATCCCAGCGCATCCTGACACTCATTAAAAGCTCTTTCGGAGAAATTAGACAGGAATAACACGCGTAATCCTCTGTTCTTAAGTTCGCCTATCCAAGGTATGGCATAATCAACCGGCTTAAGTATCCCGGTGAAACACTTCATAGTGGTCCGAATCTCATTTTCTAAGTCTTTATCAAGGCTTACGAAATTGTTGACAATCTCGTCATTTGTCATGACACCCCTGTCATATTCATTCCAATATCGCCCTTCTATTGTGGCTTTGCCGATTCTTTCGGTGACATCTTCCGAATAACCGAACGATTTTATGAAATCCTTCCATCCGAAGCTGGTAAGCACATTGCCTACATCAAAGACTACAGTATCTATCATTTGCTGTATTTACTCTTTCTGTATATTATATCGTCTCTGCTGGGGCCGTTTGATACCATGGTAATGGGATAGCCGATCTCATCTTCAATAAACTCTATATATGCACGACACTCTGCGGGAAGTTCCTCGTAGTTTTTGATGCCTCTGATATCGCACTTCCATCCGGGAAGCTTCTTAAGTACAGGCTTAGCCTTCTCAAGCAGTCTTGTAACAGGGAATTCCTTGGTGACTTCTCCGTCTATCTCATATCCTACACACACCGGAATCTCATCCAGATATCCTAATACATCAAGTACCGTGAAAGCTACATCTGTTGTTCCCTGCATACGGCAACCGTACTTGCTGGCAACGCAGTCAAACCACCCCATTCTTCTGGGTCTTCCTGTTGTTGCGCCGTATTCACCGCCGTCGCCTCCGCGTCTTCTGAGTTCATCTGCCTCATCTCCGAATATCTCCGATACAAATGCTCCAGCACCTACAGCTGAAGAGTATGCCTTACATACGGTGATTATCTGCTTAATATCATAAGGCGCTATACCTGCTCCGATTGCTCCGTATGCGGCAAGTGTTGATGAAGATGTAACCATGGGGTATATACCGTGGTCGGGATCCTTTAAAGTACCCAGCTGCCCCTCAAGAAGCACTGTCTTGCCTTCTTTAAGAGCCTTATCAATATATAATGCAGTATCACAAACATAAGGAGCTATCATATCTCTGTACTCATGAAGAGTATTAAGAAGCTCACCCTTATCTATCTTGTCCTTATGATACATATGCTCGAACAATACATTCTTAATATCGCAGACTCTGTCTACCTTCTCCTTAAGAATCTCTTCGTCGAACAATTCGCTTACCTGGAAACCGATCTTGGCATACTTATCAGAATAGAAAGGTGCAATACCTGATTTGGTTGAACCAAATGACTTACCGGCAAGCCTCTCTTCTTCATACTGGTCAAGCAGGATGTGATACGGCATAACAATCTGAGCCCTGTCGGATACTAAAATCTTGGGAGCCGGAACACCCTTATCTACGATGGACTTAATCTCACCGATAAGAATAGGAATGTTAAGCGCTACACCGTTACCTATAATACTTGTTGTATGATTATAGAAAACACCGCTTGGCAGAGTATGAAGCGCAAACTTACCGTAGTCATTGACTATTGTATGCCCTGCATTTGCTCCTCCCTGGAATCTTACAATAATATCGGCCTTAGCAGCCAACATATCCGTTATCTTACCCTTACCTTCGTCGCCCCAATTGGCTCCTACTACAGCTTTAACCATTTGTTAATACACCTCCGTTACACTCAACCCGCATCATATTAATACAGGCACAATACATTTCTATACGTTGATCTCGGCACTTAATCCGAGGCTGTCTTTGTTCTCATCAAGTATTGGTCTTACTACATCCCTTAAGAATACCTCAACCTGCCTTGCACTTCTTCCTGTATACTTCTCAGGCTTCATGGTCTCCTTAAGCTCCTCTATGCTTAATCCGAACGCATCATCTGCAGCAATAAGCTCTAACAGATTATTATCTGCACCCTCTTCTTTGACGGCTTTACCTGCCTGCATAGACAGTGTACGGATCTTCTCATGCAATTCCTGTCTGTCTCCGCCGGCCTTAACCGCATCCATCATTATGTTCTCGGTAGCCATGAAGGGAAGTTCCGCAAGCATATGCTTCTCAATAACCTTGGGATATACCACAAGTCCGTCCACAACGTTGATACACAGATCAAGTATACCGTCTATGGCAAGGAAGCCCTCGGGAACTGCAAGTCTCTTATTTGCCGAATCATCCAGTGTTCTCTCAAACCACTGTGTAGCTGATGTTATAGCGGGATTAAGCGCATCACATATCACATATCTGCTAAGCGAAGCAATTCTCTCGCTTCTCATGGGATTACGCTTATACGCCATAGCTGAAGAGCCTATCTGATTCTTCTCAAACGGTTCCTCAACTTCCTTAAGATGCTGCAAGAGTCTGATATCATTACTCATCTTGGTTGCAGAAGCGGCAATACCCGCAAGCACATTAAGTACTCTTGTATCCATCTTACGTGAATAAGTCTGTCCTGATACGGGAACCACCGAATCAAATCCCATCTTCTTGGCGATCATGGGATCAATCTTATCTATCTTATCTTCATCTCCGTCAAAGAGTTCAAGGAACGAAGCCTGTGTACCCGTGGTACCCTTGCTTCCAAGCAACTTCATTGTAGAGAGTACGTAACATACATCCTCATAGTCCATGACAAATTCATTAAGCCAAAGGCTCGCTCTTTTGCCCACCGTAGTAGGCTGAGCAGGCTGGAAATGAGTAAATGCAAGCGTCGGCTGAAATTTATACTTATCCGCAAAATTCGCAAGTTCGTTAATGACATTTAACAACTTACGTTTCACAAGCCTAAGAGCCTCAGTCATAATAATAATATCCGTATTATCACCGACATAGCAGCTTGTTGCACCAAGGTGGATTATGCCTTTGGCCTTGGGACACTGCACACCATATGCATATACATGACTCATTACATCATGACGTACTTCCTTCTCTCTTGCTTTGGCTACATCATAATTGATGTCATCCAGATGACTCTTAAGTTCCTCAATCTGCTCATCCGTTATGTCAAGGCCAAGCTCTTTCTCAGTCTCAGCCAGCGCAACCCATAAGCGCCTCCATGTGCGGAATTTCTTATCCTGAGAGAACAGATGCTGCATCTCTTTGCTCGCATATCTCTCCGACAGCGGACTGATATAACTATCCGTACCCATCTCTACCTCCTTATTCTACCGATAAATTCTCTGACTCTGGGATTCTCTGAAGCAAACAGCTGATCCGGCGTTCCTTCTTCTATGACATATCCCTTCTCAATAAAAAGTATCCTATCAGACACTTCTCTTGCAAAATCCATTTCATGAGTGACTATAACCATGGTCATATGCTCCTTGGCCAGTCTTCTTATAACGGCAAGCACTTCACCCGTAAGTTCGGGATCAAGCGCCGACGTAGGCTCATCAAAAAACAAAAGCTTAGGTTCAAGTGCAAGCGCCCTTGCTATAGCCACACGTTGCTGCTGTCCTCCCGACAGTTCGCACGGGTAGGCGTCTTCTTTGTCGGATAAACCGAGCATATTAAGAAGTTCCCTTGCTTTGGCCGTTGCCTCTTCTCTGCCCATTCCCACAACACTTACGGGCGCATCCGTAATATTCTGCAATACGCTGTAATGCGGGAAAAGATTGAAATTCTGGAATACCAGTCCAAAGGACCTCTTTATCTCCTTAAGCTCATCCTTACATGCATAGACGCTTCTTCCGCCTTCGCTGTAAGCCGCTTTCCTGCCTTCATATATCAGATTACCGTCATCCATCTCGGTAAGCAGAGTCGCACATCGAAGTAATGTGGACTTACCCGAACCTGACGGGCCGATAACCGACACAACCTCACCCTTATCAACCTTAAGCGATATATCGTGAAGCACTGCGGTCTCGCCGAAATGCTTCTTCATATGTTCAATTCTAAGTAGATTATTCTCTTCCATATAATCTCTGTCCCGATAACCTATTCTTAAGGCTTATTATCTGTAGTAAGAGAGTTTCTTCTCAAACATCTCCATTATATATGCAACAACATAGTTAAATACGAAATAAAACAGTCCGGCTACCATAAGCGCACTTACCGATGCCTGCTTGGCCGATATTTGCTTCGCTATCGTAAACATCTCCGCAACTGCTATTACGAACGCAAGTGAAGTATCCTTAACAAGCGTAATCGTTTCATTAGTGACCGGCGGCAGGATACGCTTGATGACCTGCGGAAATATTATTTTAAAAAATGTCTGCGACTTACTGTATCCCAAAACCGCAGCGGCCTCATATTGCCCGATGGGTATCGATTCAATACCCGCTCTGTATATCTCAGCAAAATATGCGGCATAATTGATGGAAAATGCTATTATCACCGCAACAAATCTGTAACTCTGGGATATTTTGACACCGAAAACATAAAACGGCGCAAAATACACCACTATAAGCTGAAGCATAAGTGGTGTACCTCTCATAATTGCTATATATACCTTAACAAAGCCCTGCAATATTCTGTTTTTGGACATCCTTCCAAAGGCAACCAAAAGTCCCAAAGGAAGCGAGAACAACAGTGTCAGCAGAAATATCTCCACCGACACCACCATTCCCGATAACAGTTGTGAAAAAGTCGTAGTCATATACCCTGATTATTTGCCTAAGCACACGCTGTCCGTAAGACCGAAATCAGAATAGTTCTGTGCAATCTTAAGGAAAGTTCCGTCATCAACCATCTCAAGCAGAGTCTTCTCTACTTCATTCTTAAGTTCCTCGTTACCGAGTTTGAATCCTATACCGTACTGCTCAACAGATAACTTATCATCAAGGATCACATAAGCGCCATCTTCTCTTTCGGAGATCTGGAAAGCTGCAACTCCTATATCAAGTGCAAGGCAATCAATTGCACCAGCTTCAAGATCCATAAATCCCGTATTGTAATCCGCATACTGAACAAGTTCTGCAAATGAATCCTTAAGTTCGATATTCTCAGGTGTTTCTTCATCCTCAAGCGCTGCAAGAGCCGAAGAATCCTTCTGTACACCAACTACCTTACCTGCAAGATCGGCCTTGGTCTTAATACCCGACTCTGCAGAAACAACAAATACCTGGCTGTTATCTACATAAGGAACAGACCATGTATACTGATCTTCTCTTCCGTTAATGGTAAATCCGTTCCAAATACAATCAATGGCACCAGAATCAAGTTCCATATCCTTGGCATCCCAGTCAATCGGCTGCTTAACAAGTTCCCAGCCTTTACGCTTACATACCTCAGCCGCAAGGTCAAGGTCAAATCCGACATACTCACCGGTGCTCTCATCCAAGAATCCGTAAGGCGGGAATTCAGCATCAAATCCTACGGTCAGAGTCTTTCTGTCCGAAGTATCGGCGCTGTCAGCAGCCTTATTGCCACAGGCCATAAGGCCGAGTGTCATAGTCATTATCATTAATACCGCAACTATCTTTTTCATAATATCCTCATTTCCTCCCTTTTGTGCTTCTCTGCATTACATTATCATATTAAAGCGACTAGGATATAGTACCCTACGGGCCCCATTCTGTCAACAATCTTACGAATATCTCTCCACCATATTCAGAGCTTCCCCCGCATATTCGGGATACTGACGTACAAATTCTTTAAGTTCGTTCTGTCCGTCCTTGGCGATTCTTTTGTTATAATCCATTCTGGCTCGCAGCTTCTGACGCTGTAAAATATGCGCATGTCTGAGCTCGACCATCTCATTATGTTCTATGATTGCAAGGGGATTATGAAGCCATGCATATACATCGTTAAGTTGATATTTGCGAAGTTTATGTAACAGTTCTGCCTGGTAGAAGGTCAGTTCCTTCTCATTTAACTTGGCTCGTTCTCTTTCATCTCTTTCAAGTTCATACATCTCCCACACTTTCTTAAGTTCCTTGGCATTCTTTGTATTGTACTTGGTATAGAGATAGTCCAAAAGATTGGTATTATTAACATACCTTATCTTAACCGTGTTCTGCAGCAGAATCAGCCTGTTGATTCCCTTCTCGATCCTCTTAAGTTCCTTGGTTGAATCAAGATATCTGACATATAACAGAGTAATCACAACCGCTGCAGTTAAGCAGGTAAATATATATCCGATTCCCGTATCCATATTGAATCCGAACTGCAACACCAAAAGCATTATTACACACAGAACAGCCGCAAATACGCATATTATCGTCATCCCCCGAAGGTTGCCGATCTCTGTTTTTAATTCATCCTGTCTGTATAAATATGCATGCTTCTCACCCTCTAATTTACGAAGATCATCCTTAATAAGGCCCTTATACCTCTCAGCCTCTTCCATATCTTCATAAGCTTTAGGCATACTGTCTTCGAAGCGCTCCATACTTCGAAACTGAGCTTCAGTCATGGCGCTTCTCTTTGCCTCGTAATCTCTTGCCTCATCCTCATAATATAAGATATTTCTGGCCGCATCCTGAAGTGAGAGTTTCTCACTGGCAGGAAGTGCATCTATCTCATCCATGTCCTTAAGCATCGCAGTTACGAGATTATACTCAGCCGATAGTTTCTCAAGTTCTACGGATGCATCCTTAATCTGCTCAACAAGGCTTCTGATATACTTATCTCTCTGGACTTCATCGCTCATCTTAAACAGATGGCGTTCTTCCACTATGTGGTCCCAGTCCCATTCGAATTCTTCCTCAAGCCCTTCATCCAATTCAAGTGCCGAGAAATCATCATCTTCCGTTCCGAAGAGTCTGGATAATATCTTTCCTCCAAAGCCCATTAATATCCTCCGGTTCTTCCTCTGTATATCTGGTTTCTGTACTCTTCTTTGACCTCTTCGGTCAATGATTCTATTCCGTCATAATAATCACTGTCGGTAGATTTCTTATCAGCCAGTTCTTTAAGATATCTTCCGACAGGCTGTGATGCAAATCCGTCCTTATAACTCTCAAATCTACGCTCCACTTCAAGCGAATCCTCATAAGACTCTTTGTGTGAAGACAAATATTCAAGATACTCATTTGAAGGCATATATAATTTCATGGCACTTAGCATGGAGATATAGCTCTCCGTATTGGCAAATGCCTCATACGCCTTGGCAAAATACTGTGCCGCCTTCTCGTACATAAACAGTTTGGCCGCGCATACACCCAGGTTATGGAATGCCTTAGCCCTTAATTTGTCTTCTCCGGCCATGGCTTTGGATATCACCACTTCGTATTCATCCATTGCAAGACCGTATTTGCCCGCATTTAGGAATCCGTCCGCACGGATCTTACGTCTTTCATTCACCGACAATTCATTGTTCTTGACTATACAGTCAAGCAATTCTTTCCATTCTTTGTCACTGTAGAATCCGATATGTTCTGCCAAAAGTTCAATCAGTTTGGCAAGGGCATTGGTCTTCTTACATATCTTGTTGATCTCTCTTCCCAAATCTGTGAGTCCTAGGCTGTCACCTATCCAATCAGCTAAAGCAAAATCAACGAAATCATCGCTTAGCAAATAAGCATTGTGATACAGGTAATAGCATAATTCCTCTATACAATACACATTCTTACAGTCACCTTTAAGCAGATACGGAGTCTTTGAATACTCGCCCTTGCACAGAATCACATTGCTCATTCCGACTCACCTCCCGTTACCGTAAGTGAGATTGTTCGTGTGAACAACTGATTGGATGCCGGGAAGAAATCCCCGAATCCGAGGTCGGTTACATTCAGTCTCATAACATCTTCGGATTCCATCAAAACTTCTATCCTTAACCTGACCGTCTTAGGTTCATGTTCCTTAAGTCCGTCTAAGACAATCTCTATATGCCTTACTCCTCTGCCGTCAAGAGGCGTTATTGTTACCGTGAAACTGTTGCCCTTATCAAGTATTACATCGACGCTTTTCTTGGAATCAAACCAATTCTCTCCGCCGTCCAAAAGGGCAAAATAAGACTCTTCCCTGCCTCTTATAACACTCATTCCCACATTGGCCTTAAGCTTATCACTTCCTAAGAACACTATCTTTCTGTTCTCGTTTTTAACGCCCTTAACCCTATCCTGCATTGCATAGCAGGCACCTCTGCTGTATAGGTTATTACCTCTGAACGATCTTCTGTTTCGACACAGTTCCTTAAGGGAATCCCTGCACCAGTCTCCGGTAAATCCGTCGCCCAAAAGATAAGCGCAACTGACGATATGGCCGTCCACCGTCTCATGAACTATATCTAAGAATTTATTGTCTTTTTCATCATCCGTATATTCTTTATTAAGCTTATATTCCTGCTTATCAACGAAGCTGACCACAGGCCTGGTTATTCTGTTAAGCCTGAAATTATAGCAGTTGATCTTTCCGTCGTTATAATCATAAACAACAACATCATGCTTCCATAACTCTTCCGGCTGATTGATCATATAATTAAATATACTTTCTTCCCTGCCCATGAAGCTTATCTTGGCAGATTTAAAATCAATCGAAGAAGTAACAACTTCTAACACCTCAATTGCCCTTACCGTTAGTTCGGGTATTGTGAACATTATTCCGACTATGTCATTCTTGTTGACCAAATTGGTCAGTGAATTTAACGTGCGCCTGATATACAATGTCAATAACGCAAGGGGATCAAACTGCTCACCCACTACCGTTACCGGTTCACCGATAAGAGCCCTGTCCCATAACTGCCATACAAGTTCTCCCTCTTCAACCTCTTTGTATGCCAGTGCGTCCGTACCGACATACCATTGGTTAACCTCACTTCGCTTAAACAGGCATAAAGGATTGCAATACTGCTCCTCTCCGTCTTTTAAGCTTATTGTCTTGGCAAGCTCATCTCCGGCAGTATAGTAACTGATCTGAGAATATTCATTTGATAAGTCATAACCAACTATAACGGATTTGTTAAATTCAAACATTTCTTTCTGTTCCCGTGTATGCTTATCCTAATTGTTATTGTGCAACAAACAGGCGATCTGTCATGTATTCCTTCTGCTTATATTCTTCAATAAGCCTGTAAGCAGTATCATAATCTTTAAGTGTCGATGCCATGGATATATCGTTAATCAGAGTAAACTTATCATTTCCTCCAAGCGAGTCCACATCATTTCTGGTTGCGGTACCGCTCTGTGTAAGTTCCTCCATTCCGTCTTTGGATTCGGTCACGTAATACTGCAGGGCATCTCCGAAGAACAACAGATAACTTCCCGTATATATTCCGCCGTATACCTCATGCAGTTCATCTCTTGTATATCCGTAATTCTCACTGTTCTCACTGCTTATGAAGTAATTGATCGTAACTCTTGAATCCGGTTGTCCCCTGTACTCTACAATTGTCAATTTGCTTATCTGTTCAGCCTCAACCGAAATAGAGGCAAATGCCTGCATAAACGGCATTACGACTCCGTCATCAATATATAACGTCTTAATATATCTTCTTATGTGCTCAGCCATATTATCCTTTATATCCGAAGGCTTGGCATTCTGCGCATAGTATTTAAGAAACGCCAACATACATACCTTGGGGAGATCGTGCTCATTCTCGTATATCCTTGCCATCTCCTTAAAGAAGTATTCATCCATAATCCGGTCCCCTAACAGGTATTCGTCGGCAAAATATGTAAGATATTCAAGTTCAAGTCCCGTCTTGGCTCCGCCTTCAACGTATTCCTTAAGAACTTGTGCTTCCTGTCCGATATATGCACCGGTAATAAGCATCTGTTCGATCATTCTCTCGCAGATACTGTATGTATCCACATAGAATCCCGAAGCCGCTTTCCAGATATTTCGAAGGTTCTTGGCCGGGCCCTTGTAAAACTTCGTTAAATACAACAGTCCTGTCTCGTTGTATTTACCTCTGTCAAAAGCACTGACTATTATGGCCGTTAAGTTATCATCCTCAATAAGGCCGTCTTTGTCTATTATCATTGTTGACAATCTTACCAACACCTGCGGATCAATGCTCTCAGGGCCGTAATACAAGACATATTCATATGCTCTGTCTGTAAATCCTCTTGCTATTAATAGCCTTATTAATTCATCTCTGTCCTTGTACGGAACATCATCTCTGTCTATTCTTTCAAGCAGGCCGTCAAGCATAGCCGTATCATCCGCATCTCTGTAATACTGAATAAGCGGAAGTCTTATGGCTGCCTTAAATCTCTCATCCACTTCCTCGCTTAATTCAAGATACTGATACCTCTCGTGATTTCTCTCGGTAATAACTATGAATTCTTTATTTCCTTCACAGATGAACAGATCAAGAAACAAGCTGTCCTTGGCATATGGTTCTATTATGGGCATTAACTTCCTTGGAAGGAAGAATCTCTCGGTAATATATTCCTTGGTGCCGTAATATCTGTTGCCTAACGAATCCTCCAAAAGCACCGTATAGTCACTGCTTGGAAGAATCACCAGGGCCTTGCCCGAAGAGACCTGGTATATACTCTCCTGCTTAAGCCTTTCATCCATCACGACAACCGATACTATCTGCGGATCTTCCACACGTATAAGATGCGTAAGCATAAGACTCGCAAACTGGCATATATTATCCTCTGTGGGCATCTCCTTTAATACAAGTTCAAGATAAAGATAAGCAAGATCTCTGTTAAGCCTGCCGGCATATAACTGCTTAAGCACAAATCTTTCTATGTCCGCCCTGTATTCAATATAAATGTCCGGATTGGCCTCTTTATGCTTAAATATATATGCATAGAGATATGCCTTCTGTTTATATGACAAGTCATTGTCGTATGTAAAATACATCAAGGCTTCGCGAGGAATCTCTATATCGGTTCTGTCTCCGACACTCATAAGATAGCTCTCGTATAACCTTGTGATTCCGAACCCTCTCTTTACTCCCTGCGCATATATGTCATAATATTTCTCACCCGTCTTGTCGCCTCTTATAAGCTGAGCACACATGGCCTGTAGCACATCGTCAGTCGGGTTACTGTCATAGAGGGCTTTGAGTATTCTTACAATCTCAGGATCATATTCCTTGGTCTTTAATGCCTGATAAGCGATCTGTTCTCTTAGCTCCACGCTTATCAGTCGATTCTTGGCTGCAAAACTTAATACCCTTAATTCCTCTCTGTCAAAATGCATTAACAAAGACGGCATCTTATGCAGCATCTTAACTATCTCGATATAAATAAGCGGACTGTTGCATCCCAGGGCAAGCATCTTGATTGCAAACGCATACTTCCTGGTCGGATTGCGCTTAAATTCATCCAGCGTCTTAAGCAACACCCAACCCACACGCCAGTTCTCGGGATTCTTATCATATATAGAGCCTACTCTGGCCCCGATTTCCGCAGTATAGAAATTATCAACATTGTACAAAGCCATCAGATAGAGATAGAAGCAATATAGTTCATCTTCTTCATCTTCAATAACAGGTGATATCTGTCTGTCAAGGATCCACTTTGCCTCATTGAATCGCTCTTGCTTTAACAGAAGATATGTCTCATATAAAGCATTCTCTATATCATCACTGTCTATACTTACTCTGTGTGAAACTATCTCTTCCGTAAGTTGAACCCATTTATTCTTGCTTATCAGATCCATTCTGTAATCAAGATAGTATCTGACAAGCGAGCACTTAGCAGTCTTTAACCTGTGAAGCGCTCCGGTCCTTCTGCTTCTTGTTGTATTGCTTACCGTAATATCCACGGCAAATTGCCCGTATAGATGCTTAAATACTATTCTTCCGAAATTGTTTCCTTCGTGAAGTTTGGACGCATCTATTCTGAATTCAAATACACATTCATTACCTGCAAAATCATCGGACTTAATCCTGTTTCCGGGCAGATTAATGAAATCACCTTCCGCTTTGGCTCCAAGCAGTACGTATCCCCAACCGTCTTTCACTATCTTAAGCGTCTGCGTAACATCCTCGTATATGTCGCTTATCCTTATGTTTTCATCTGACAGCGAATACTCTATTATCTTCTTTTTATTGATTCCTATTAAGAATTCTTCAAGATTGTGGTTTTTGTTGCCACAGGCCGTCAGGCCCATATAAAGATTACGATATGACGCATCCGAGCCCGTCATTATATCTATAAATCCGGGATTATAGAATACTCTCACCGCTTCTTCCCAGTCACTTTTGGCCAGGTTGGTGAAGTGAAACAGATTACGAATACTTCCCAGAGAAGATTCAATGGTATCATGACTGATCTGAACAACAAAGGGAAGAATATACTCGCCCATATTGCTCACTATCATGAAACTGCCTTTTAAGACATCGCCCTGTTCCATTCCGGCGCTATCAAACTCATAAGGCACGGCTACACTTGCTCCGCTTATAAACCTGACTTCGGTCTGCATACGAACAGAGGAAGAATATACATATCCTTCCATGGTATTGCTCTCGGGACATTCTATGGTGAAATATCCCTCATGCAACTCACCCTGTTTAAGTGTCAATTCGATTTTGGATTCCGAGAAGGTCAGATTGCCCTGCGCCCTTCCCCTTTTCGAAGTATGCTCACTCATCAGATTATCCTTACGGGGAACTAACATATTATGCATCCGATATGCATAATAAGCCACATACAAGTATACAACGAAAGGGGCAAAAAATAAAGAAAAAGCCGACGTAAAATTGCCTTTATTATCTTACGTCGGCTTAGTTGTTTATATGATTATTATCGTCGCTTTTACTGCTCCATAAGTTTGCTCATCAAATCATTGCTTCTTTCAATAAAGCGACTCATCTCTTCAGGTTCAAGTGGTGCGTGCTGAAGTCTTGCAAGATCATAGAGCTGTTCGCATATCAGTTCATTTGATGCCTTATCCTTATTCTCTATCAAAGCCTTTACAAGGGGATGGCCGTAATTAAGAACAAGCGTCTCGCCTTCTTTACCCATGTCACCCATACCCATGCCG
Organism: uncultured Lachnospiraceae bacterium; assembly: GCA_902778165.1. GTDB lineage: Bacteria > Bacillota > Clostridia > Lachnospirales > Lachnospiraceae > Colinaster. The sequence goes on along the minus strand of CACYWQ010000004.1, from coordinate 17,219 downwards.
GACATTCCGTACATCTTCATCATATCCTGCATACGTCTTGACTCTTCGGACAGAGTGATAACAGATGCTATCTTTTTATTCTTAAGTTTAGAGAGCTGTACGTTAACCTTCTCCTTCTTAAGGGCTTTCTTGTAGAGTTTGTTAATATCTTCAAGCGCCGCATCCATCTCTTCCTGTTCTTTCTTATTGGCCTTTGATGTAAATTCATCGGTAAGATCGGCATCTATTCTCATAAACTTGATGCCCTCGTTTTTGCTCTCAAGCTGAGAAATAAAGGGCTGATCTATATTATGCGTAAGGATAACCGCATCTTTTTTAGCCTTCTTAAACATGGCAATATACTGACTCTGCTGCTGTTCATCCGTGACATAGTATATTACCTTCTCCTTCTTTTCTTCTTCACTACCTTCTCCGACAGTCGTGTCACCTTCATTGACTTCATCAGTCGATGTTGTATCTGCAGGTTCATTTGCCTTATTTTTCGCATTTTCCGCATCCTCATCATCAACATCTATGGGCTTGACTTCCAAGCATTCCGGAAGAGTCATATACTTACCGTCAAGGTTCTTAAACAAGATGTAATCTGTCATCTTCTCACAGAACTTATCATCTTTTAAGCAGCCGAATTTGATAAAGGGTGATATATCATCCCAGTATTTCTCATACTCTTCTTTCTCGGTTTTGCACATGCCGGAGAGCTTATCTGCCACTTTCTTGGTAATATACTCGCTTATCTTATTAACAAATCCGTCGTTCTGAAGCGCAGAACGCGATACATTAAGCGGAAGATCCGGGCAATCAAGTACACCCTTTAGGAGCATCAAAAACTCAGGAATAACTTCCTTGATATTATCGGCTATAAATACCTGGTTATTGTATAACTTAATCACGCCTTCGATAGACTCATACTCAAGATTAATCTTGGGGAAATAGAGTATTCCCTTAAGATTAAAGGGATAATCCATATTAAGGTGTATCCAGAACAAAGGCTCCTTATAGTCGTTAAAGACCTTACGGTAGAAGTCTATGTACTCTTCCTTGGTACAATCATTGGGATGTCTGGTCCACAGAGGATTGGTCTCATTAAGCAGTTCCGGTCTCTTGCGGATCTTAAGCCTTATCTTCTTATCCTTATCATCATCCTTGGGAGCAATAGTCTCAACTATCTCATCATCAGGTCTTTCCTCTCCCTTATCGATAGTCTCTGTCTCATCTGTATTTGCTTTGCTTAAATATATCTCCGTAGGCATGAACGAGCAATATTTCTTAATTACCTCTCTCGCCTTATAGATATTGCAGAATTCAAGAACGTCCTCATTAAGGAACAGCGTAATCTCGGTACCGACCGTAGCCTTATCTCCGTCTTTCATCGAAAACTCGGTTCCACCATCACATTCCCAATGTACCGGGGCCGCACCGTCCTTATAAGAAAGCGAATCTATATGTACCTCATCCGCAACCATAAATGCGGAATAGAATCCGAGTCCGAAGTGACCGATTATCTGGTCATCATTGGCTTTATCCTTATACTTCTCAATAAAATCCGCAGCACCGGAAAAAGCGATCTGATTGATATATTCTTCAACCTCATCGGCTGTCATTCCAAGACCGTTATCAATAAACTTAAGGGTCTTGTCCTCAGGATTACAAATAACGTCAATCCTTGCCTTATAGTCCGAAGGCAGAGAGTATTCACCCATCATGTCAAGTTTCTTGAGTTTGGTGATGGCATCACATCCGTTAGATATCAGCTCTCTGTAGAATATGTCGTGGTCAGAATATAACCACTTCTTAATTATTGGAAAAATATTATCGCTGTTAATGGACAGACTTCCATGTTTTTCAGCCATAGGTCATAACCTCCTTTGTTCTCAAATTACATAAATTGTTATATAACGAAAATTAGCACTCGTCAAGAGCGAGTGCTAATTATTTATACTTTCTTTATTATTTTCCGTCCGTTTAAACCTCATTGCAGTTTCGATTCGTGCTCCGCTCGAATCGGCTGTTGAAACGCTTGCGTTTCAACAAGCTACATATATTTACGAATACAGAACTGAAGCTTATCACCTTCTATCGGCTTAACGACGAAGTCCTTGGCTCCCGCGGTTATGGCCTTGATAACCATCTCCATCTGTCCCATTGCCGAAACAATGATAATCTTGGCATCCGGATCTGCATCAATGATTCTCTTGGTAGCTTCTATTCCGTCCATATCCGGCATTGTGATATCCATAAGCACAATATCCGGTTTAACCATATTGTATGTCTCGATAGCCTCTATACCGTTTCCGACCTCGGCAACCACGGTATGTTTGGCATCTTCTACCATCTTTCTGATAGCTGAGCGCATAAACAACGCATCATCACAGAGCATTATCCTTGCCATACAAGAATCCTTTCTGTTCCCCTTAATATATAAGTATACTCAACTGTTCCATATTCTGTCAAATACTTCAAAGAAATCACAGGTGGTAACATTTTCATCATGAATAAACGTCATATCACCCCATAATTCGGTGTTGATGTTCTTGGTGAGTCCTGCCACATAATTGTCATATACTTCCGAGAAAGCCTTACCTCTTCTCTCTTCGACTATCCTTATCTTATTGGCGTCCGTTACTTCTCTGTTAAACGTACTGATACATTTGATAACATGATATCCGTACTCAGTCTCTATAACGTCAGATATCTCATTCTCACCTAAGTTAAATGCCGCATTCTCAAATACGGCGTCAATCTCACCCTTACCGAATGAATATGTCATCTGTGAATCTTCGTTATATTGTGAGGCAAGATTCTCAAAATCTTCTCCGTTTCGGGCTCTTTCACATATATCCTGCGCCAGAGCATATGCTTCTGCACGGGCATTCTCAGTATATTCATGCATCTGCCCGTTCTCATCTAAGTTATACGTCTTAATAAGTATGTGCTCTACGGTTATGGTCCTTGCTTCATCATCGCTGATCTCGGGATTGATATCTTTAATTATATCCTGATATAATTTCTCGGATAATGCGTACTCCCTGTACAACCCGACTATTACGTCTTCATCAATACCCATAGCCTCTTTCTCGCTGTCATTAAGCGATCCGTAGTATTCGTCTGCAGCTGTTTTGACTTTGGCAAGTTCCTGCTCGTTTAAGTCTATTCCCTTCTCTTCCGCCAAAAGATTGATTGCCTTAATCTGTGCCATCTTGGATAAAGCCATGTCTTTGACATTATCCTCAAGCGTCTCTCCGTCTACCTTGGCCTCCCATATTCTGCTTCCGTATACATTCTCATACTGATTCTGAATATTGGTCAGATATACACGCATCTCTGCTTCAGAACAGGATTTATTCTCAAGTCTGAACACTTCTCCCTTATCAAATCCCGCCGTAAGCACAACCTTTGTGGCATCTTCTTCATTCTTACCGCACCCTGCAATTAAAGCAGCGCACAGAAGAAGAACGGCAACAAGAACCGGCGTATGATAACATATGCTATTATTAGTCCTCAAGCTTCTTTCCGGTAAGTAACTCATATCCCTTATGATAGATATCTATTGTCTTATTAACAACCTCTTCAGGTAATGTCCAGTTATGACCTTCATTTGACTTAAGCCAGTCTCTTGCAAACTGCTTGTCGAAACTTCTCTGAGAACGACCGGGTTTATAATCATCCGCGGGCCAGAATCTTGAACTGTCCGGAGTAAGCATTTCATCTCCGAGTACTATCTCGCCATTCTCATTAAGACCGAACTCAAACTTGGTATCTGCTATGATTATACCTTTGGTAAGGGCATAGTCAGCGCATTTCTTATATAATGCAAGAGTATATTCCTTAAGTGCCGATGCGTACTGCTCTCCCTTGCCCGGGAATCTTTTCTCAAGATACTCTATGCTCTGCTCATATGAAATATTCTCATCATGATCGCCGATTTCAGCCTTGGTTGAAGGAGTGTAAATGGGCTCTGGCAACTTATCCGACTCCTTAAGGCCCTCCGGGAGCTTAATTCCGCACACTGTGCCTTCCTTAACATAGCTTGCCCAGCCCGAACCTGTGATATATCCTCTTACTATGCACTCAACCGGAAGCATTGTAAGCTTCTTACATAACATACTTCTTCCTTCAAATTCAGGAGTTCTGAAAAACTCCGGCATATCAGCCGTATTGGTGGAAATCATATGATTGGGTATTATATCCTTGGTTAAGTCAAACCAGAACTTACTCATCTGCGTAAGTACCTTACCCTTATCCGTTACACTGTTGTTAAGTATCACATCAAAACAACTTATTCTGTCTGTGGCAACCATGATAAGGCTGTCGTTGTTATCGTATATCTCTCTTACCTTACCCTCTTTGATAGGTTTAATATCCTGCATCTTATGTCTCCTCCTTAAATTACGGACTGAAGTCCTGATTCGCAATTTGTACGGATATGATTTTAGCATACTTATCGACGTTTTTTAAGAGTTTTTACTAATCAAGATATGCTTTTACAGATATTTTATATCCGTCGGAATGTACCTTTATTGCTCCTAAGCAATCCGTTCGATACATGTCGGCCCCCACGTCACTAAGCCTTTTAAGCGTTTGTTTATGCGGATGCCCGTATGAATTATTATATCCGCATGATATAAGCGCAATTGTGGGTCTGTAGGTATTAAGAAACTTCTCGCTTGATGATGTGGATGATCCGTGGTGACCTACTTTTAAAACCGAATACGAGTGAGGTATAATGTCTGATTCGTTGTATACCGCATAGTTTTCTGCCTCAATTCCGGCATCTCCCATTGTTAACATACAAAAGTCCTCATAAGACACTTCCATAACAAGGGAAGCAGCATTGGGATCGTAGGTGGGATAACCGGAATAGGGATATAACACTTTAAATGTTAGTTTACCGTCCTGAATACAGCAATTCTTGTGCAATCCCGTGATATCATGCATATCTGATATATTAGACAGTTCATTACAACCTGTGAATCCCTCATATGTATATATGCTTCCGATTGTTATGTTCTCCATATCCGAATCCGATAACAGTTCCTCAATTCCGTTTATATGATCGGCATCGGGATGTGTAATAAAAATACCGTCTATCCTGTCAGTTCCGAAGTATTTAAGCATCGGCACAAGTCTTCTGTTACCGACCTTTTTATCCGAGCTGCTTCCGCAATCTATGATATATGCAGAACGAGGACCTAAGATTGAATCAGATTTAAACAGGACCATGCAATCCCCCTGCCCAATATCAAGCATCCATATATCCAATCCGGACATCGGATGAACAAACATAAGCATAACTGCAGAGAAAACCGCTCCTGTCATGATTATCGCTTTCTTCTTACCCACATATAATATGGCGATTATAAGCAGGATGTAGTACAAAACTATCTGCCACACCGCTGGACATCCCACATTTGTCCTTCCAAATCCATGCGCAGACATAAGTTTGCATGATAATTTATATAATCCTAATATAATTTTATCTATACCGGCGAAGAGTGTGGGAATATGCACAAATCCGCACCCGCCGGTTAATATGAGCAATATCGATGATGACAACAGAACCGACATAAGCGGAATAACTACTATATTTAATAATATGGAATAAAAAGCAACTTCGTAATATGTACTTAGCACAACCGGCAACGTAAACAGGAAAACAAATCCGGACAGCTTAAGAGCCGCTATAATACGATATTCTTTCTTATTCTTGCTTCTTCCGTTGCGGATATTTAAGATTCCGACACCAAGTACTGCCATGTAAGAAAGTCGCAAACCCGTGTCTGCAAGCATGTTTGGCTCAGTTAATGACACAAATGTCAATGCAAATGACATTGCTGTCAACATGTCGTATGTCCGCTTAATTGCCTTACTTAAGAGAAATATCGCAAACATGCAGATTGCTCTGAAGGCCGAGGGGCTGAATCCCACCATTAATCCGTACATAAAGATGACAATACCGCTTATTGCAGACCTTATCTTAACAGATATGCCTGCATATCCTAATAATCTGTACAGAAGCATGGCTAAGAATGAGATGTGCAGGCCGGAAATAGCAAGAATATGGGCAATTCCGTTTTTAGTAAACAGTTCCCTGGTCTTATCAGGGATCTCATTCTTATTCCCGAACATCATAGCCTTTATTATGGCTGCATCTTCGGTATCCAAGTATTTTGCAAGAATTCCTTCACCGTTAAGTCTAATCCTGTATAAACCGTCACGTAACCTGTCATACTCCTTAGTAGCGCCCTTAAGGCTGCAATCATATATATCAAACATTACTCCTTTGGCCATATAGAATCTATATGCGTCAAATTGTCCGGGATTGGTTGCATGTTCATAAAATGAAACTCTTCCGCACACCTTGATCCGTTGTCCTATATATATACTCTCTTTAACAGGCAGATATACTCTTATCTTCTTATGCTTGTCTTCCCACCGGCTTACATCTTTGCCATTCGGTTCGGTTATTGTAACGTTATTTAAGTATATCTCCGATTCATCCCCGTTATATCCGCTTACAACTGACAATGAACACACATTGCCCTCCGCCGTTATATATTCTTTATCCTTAACCTCGGATAAACATTTATTTTCTGCCGGAATAATTGCGGATATGAGATGAATAATTATGATTAAAGACGGGCATAATATGCACAACGGTCTGATCCTGCACATACGCAGGATTTTATCCGTTATTATATTAATCATGCCGTTATCTCCGTTTAGATGTAGGGAGTTATCTGATGATGTCGAGATTTCGCTCGTACAGAGCAGACAGACTGATATTATCAGTCAGATTGATATTACTTTCACCGTCTATTAAGAATTGTACTTTCTGTATTCCCGGTACCTGCATGAGTGAATCTACAACGGAATACAGCATCACATCAGGCGATATTCCGTCGGGCACGGTCAAAAATGCGCTGGTTAGGTTGACATAACATATTCCATCCTTAACCGTTACGTTTATTATCTCTGTCTGCGGATTGATTGTCGACCTTAACTGTTCAGCCTCGGTTCCCTTAATCAACTGCTCTACAATAAGTTTCTCAACAGAGATACTCGTGTTATATTCCACGTCTCTTGTTACTTCTGTTAGTCCGGTTCCGTCCATATTGGCAAAGAATAACTTAAGTTCCTTATTCTCATATGCGTTGATCTCATCACCCGGATTGTCTATAAACATAGCAACATTCATCGGTCCAACGGGTTGTCCGAGCGCATCTTTAAGTTCCTCTCCCATATATCTTATCGATATATAATCCACGCCGTCTATCTGTCCCAACGTCCTTACTATCGCAGCTCTGGTGAGTACTTCCGAAGTAGGGCTTAACATACTGTACTTCTCATCGACTGATAATATTAACTGTTTATCTTCAAGTACTTCAGATACTATTTTAAAATCTCTTATGGCCTCTTTATAGCCAACATCCTCTTTAACTGTAGACATCTCTTTGATCAGTTCATCTATAAGTCGATACTTATCGGTTGTATCGGTCTTGTATTCATAATAAGGCAGAGTATTCTCATCCCTGTCAAGGCAATAGATATAGTATGTTCCCTCATCCGAATCGGAATCTGTGTCCGTACTTAAGGCACAACCGACTGTAATTACGGATAACAGCACGCACATACATATCATGATTATTCTGTTGTATATCATTGCCTTCTTAATCATAACATCGGTACCTTTACGGTAAATACGGAATACTCTCCCGGAGTACTCTCAACACTAATCGTACCCCTGTGCATAATGATAATATTTCTTGCAATGGACAATCCCAGTCCCGTTCCGCCTATCTCTCTTGAATGGGACTTATCCACTCTGTAGAATCGTTCAAATATATGCTCAATCTCTTCTTCCGGAATTCCTATTCCCGTATCCTTAACTGTAACCGTGAAGAATTGATGATCGCAATCAAGCGCGACATGTACGCTTCCGTCCTGTTTGTTATACTTAATCGCATTCTCTATAAGGTTGGTAAATGCCAGATTCAGTTTGACTTCATCGACATTTGCCACAACTTCTCTTTCACTTTCAAGTATAAGCTCAACATTGTTAAGTGAAGCAATCGGCTTAAGCCTTTTGAGTATCTGCTCCATCATTTCATTGATATTGGTCTGTGAGGGATTAATGCTTGTATTGGTTTTATCAAGCTTAACCAATGTCAGAAGGTCCGATATTATCTTATCCTCCCTGTCAATCTCACCCACGATATCTTCCATGAATTCACGATACAGTTCGTTGGGAACGTCTTCGCTTCCCATCAAAGACTCTGCCAATATCTTCATGGATGTAATGGGAGTCTTAAGTTCATGCGAAACATTAGATACGAATTCCTGTCTGGATTCATCAAGAGCTCTCATTCGCTTAAGCACCATATTAAATGCCTCTACGATATGCTCTGTCTCTGCATAATCCGGAACAGAGAGTGCCTCTGTAGAGAAGCCTTCCTTAACCTCGCTTATAGCCTCGGTAACCTTATTAAACGGCTTGGTTAATATCCTTGAAAACAGCATGGCAAGTGCAAATATAATAACCATCATGACTATATCGATAGTCCATGCAACACGGCTTAGTATCTTAAGTGTCGTAGCCAAGGTATCCGTAGATACGCTGGTTAACATAACACCACGCACTACATCTATATCACGACCCGTCTCCTCATCGGTAATCGTCTCATTGATGGGAGTAGTCATCTCTATATAACCGTTCTTGGCATCGTAATTAACTACCTTCTGTCCTTTGAAGCATTTAATTACTTCTTCGGATATGATAGTCTTACCCATACTGACTCCGTTGGTATCTTTGATTGCCTTGAAATTCCCTCCGATTATGAGGATACGACCGTCGTATAGATTGGACATCTGTTCCAACTCGGCATTAACGGCTTCATTGGACGGATCACCCATATAGTTATATGTAATAAGGTGGTTGGCAATGATTGAGAGTTGGTTCATTACCTCAGATTCACGAACACTTATGGCTCTGTCTTCATAACTTGACAGAATCGCCGTCCTGACGATGACAGCCGGAATAATACCCACCACAAGCAGCATTAAGAATATTCTGAATCTGAAACTTCGCATTATTCTTAATCCGCTTATCTTGGATACAGAGCCTCTGTATATGGATTCTACTCTCTTGCCTATGCTCACTTGTCTTATCTCTTGTTATAGTATCCGCAACCCCATTTCGTGAACACATACTCAGGATTACCGGGATCTTCTTCTATCTTCTCTCTAAGCCTTCTTACATGCACATCCACGGTACGTGCATCAGCCGGAGTACCGCTGCCCCATATGGCCTTAAGCAGATCATCCCTGTTGTATATCTTCCCCGGATTGCACAGAAGCAACTTAAGAATATCGAATTCCTTGGATGTTAATCTTATTTCGACTCCGTCAACGGTTACTCTTCTTGAATCCGTCATCATATTAAGCTTACCGCAATTAATGACTTCAGGCGCTCTGCCTCCCGAATTCTTATTCGACACACGCCTCATTATTGCTTTGATTCTGGCTTTAACTTCAAGTACGTTAAAAGGCTTGGTCATATAGTCATCCGCACCGAATTCAAGTCCGGATATCTTATCCTCATCTTCACCCTTTGCGGTTAACATAATAATTGGGACATCCGAAAACTCTCTTATTTCTTTACAAGCCTCAAATCCCGTAAGTTTGGGAAGCATAACATCAAGCAATACCAAATCGTAAGTATTGGCCCTCACGAACTCTACCGCTTCTGCTCCGTCATAAGCACAGTCGACCTCCATGCCGTCCTGTTCCAATGCAAACTTAAGTCCCTTAACTATAAGTTTCTCGTCATCAACAACCAAAATCCTGCTCATATTTCCCTCATTTAACACACTTATACTGTGATATCATCCTTAAGTTTATCAAAACTTGCCTGACCTATCCCGCTTACATTCATAAGATCCTCAATGGTGTTAAATCCTCCATGTTCTTCTCTGTATGCGATAATTGCCTTGGCTCTGTTTGGCCCTATTCCTGATAACGACGTAAGAAGCGTCTCATCAGCCGTATTGATATTTATCTTGCCTTCACTTAAATCTTGTCCTGTGCCGCCGCTTATGCTCCCTGCATTCGATATATACGTATTCGATAAGTCCGGTCTCACATTATCTTTGTCGTGATCCTCTGTAACGGATTCAACCTCATCTACCGTAGGTACATATATTCTGCTGCCGTCCGTTACCTCCATAGCAAGATTAAGCGCATCTATGCTCGCATCTTCTCTGAATCCGCCGGCTTGATTGATTCCGTCTATAATGCGGCTGTCAGTCCCAAGTTCATATACTCCCGGATTATTTACAGCGCCGCATAAGAAGACTACAAGCATCTGACCCTCATCTTCAGTTACAGGTTCATCTTGCGGCACAACGAATTCTTCCCCCTCAGAAACAGATTCACTATCTGATACTTCCGCTTCCGCTGTCTCATCTGCTATCTCATATAATACAGCCTTTTCTCCGCAGCCCGTAAATACAAGTGACATCAAAGATATCCATAGGGACACTAAGAGCCCTGTGTATTGCACAAGGCTTCTTATTCTTATTCGACACTTAATCGGTATTCTGTTATATATGTTAATCATTGATACCTCGCTTCCCGATCATCGGAAGCGGGTCTTCCCTATGACATGACAATTATATCCGATATGCGTATCATGTGCAACCGTATTTTTATGAAAAATCACAGCTACTGACTCTGATTCCCGTCCTCATCTTTGGCCTGTTTAGACAACGCATCTTCGTCTAAGTATTCAACTTCCTCAACTTCCTTAGGAAGCATTATGTATTCAAGCAGTACATTCTCACCGCTAATCTGTGCCGATAACTGCTCTGCAAGTTTTTTGAGCGTTCCCGATGCATCCTTGCCGGACCAAACACCCGCAAATGCATCCTCAAGCAACAGCCAATAATTGGATGTTGTCATTAGTTTGGGCATAGGAACGGAATAGGAATACTCATCTGCAAAAGCCTTAAGATAAGCATATCTTGCATCCGCACCATAATCTATTGCATTAAGTGCTGACGGGAGTTTACCTGTTCGTTCATACAGTCCGCCCGCATTCTGACAGGTTAAGAATCTCGCAAATTTCTCTGCCTCATCACCTTTATCGGAATATGCGTTTACAACTATCGCCTCGGTAACGGATAAGCTTCTGCTCACCATATCTTCGCTTATATCAGGTATCATTGCCAGACCGTATTCATATTCAAATTCTCCGGCCTCTGCCGCTTCGGCAAGTCTTCCGACTATATCGGATGTTGCAGTGGCGAATACAAGCTTACCCTCTTTGAATTCATCCACGACCTGATTGTATGTTACATCGCTTGACTCAAACGCAAAGAAACTGTTAAGACTCTGGAATAATGTCATCGCTCGTATCGCATCGATGTTGTACACATCCATCGTACCTGCATCATCTCCGCATTTACCGCCGACGTTAATATAATTGCCGATGAAGAAATAGTTAAAAAACACATCTCTTACATCCCATTTAAACATACCCTCAACCTTCTCGGGTGCATCATAACTGTCGGCAAAAGCCAAGAGTTCATCAAATGTTGAAGGGATGGCTTCATCTATCTTATTCTCTATATATTCATCAAATTCAGGCGTCCCCTCTGTCGGAATAACTTCAACCGGTTCCTCTTCCGAAGGCGTCTCTTCACCCTCATTACTTTCCTCAGGTTCCTTGGCAGTCTCTGCAAGGACCTTATTGGTAATCATCTCCCTAAGGTATGTCCTGTTGTATACAAGTGCGCATGTCTCGAAATAATACGGATATCCGACTTTATTACCCTTATAAGTCACGGCATCAAGTGCAGCTTCCGGGAAATTCGAAGTATTAAGACAATCACCCTTTTTATCAACTATTGCGGCACATCCCGACAGATATGCCTTCTCAAGCGCGTCGTTGCTTAGTATATACACATCGGGTGCATCTTCCTTAGATACGGAATTCTTATACACCGATTCTATATATTCACCGCTTGCCTGTAATCTTGGAAGGACTCTCATTCCGCCCTTTTCATGATACTCAACAGCCATGGCATTAAGATAATCCGTCATTGATTCATCCGTATACCATACTATAAGCGAATCATTATATTCGTGATCCGTGACTTCCGCCACTGCCGGTGCAGGCTTAAGGCCTACCCTGATCACACCTATAATCATAGCCGCACATATCAGTACGGCTATCAGTCTCTTATTCTCCTTCATGAAGCAAATACCTCATCAAGTATCTCATACATCTTATTTATATCATCCTTAGTGATAACAAGCGGAGGAAGCAATCTTAATACATTGGTTCCCGCTGTCAGCATAAGAATTCCTCTGTCAATTCCCTTATTGACGATCTCTCCCGGCGCAACATCCGTAAGTTCAAGACCCTGCATGAAGCCTCTTCCTCTGCGTTCCTTGATACAATCATACTTATCAACAAGCGCATCAAGCTTCTGTTCAAGATAAGGTGTAAGATTACGTACATTATCAAGTATCTTTCTGCTTTCAAGCAATTCAAGCACCTTACCCGCCGTTGCGGTCGCTAACGGATTGCCTCCGTATGTCGTACCATGATCTCCTGCCTTAAGCGAAGAATCGGCTACCTTTTTATTTAAGATAAAAGCACCGATGGGCACACCGTTACCAAGTGCCTTGGCAGTTGTCATTATATCGGGCTTGATATCATACTGCTGCCATGCATATACACTGCCTGTTCTGTATAATCCGCACTGTATCTCATCAAGAATAAGAAGAATATCCTTCTCATTACATATCTTATATATGCCTTCTATGAATTCCTTATTCGCAGGATATATACCGCCTTCACCTTGTACTGTCTCCATTATAATCGCACAGGTTCTGTCATTAATAAGATTCTTAACCGAATCAAGATCGTTCATATTTCCGAACTTAACATCAGCCACAAAAGGTGCAAAGTCCTCCCTGTATGCAGCCTTACCCGTAACGGCAAGCGCACCTATCGTTCTTCCGTGGAAAGAATGGTCAAGAGCTATTATTTCATGATCATGTCTTCCGTCCTTAAGATAAGCATATTTAATGGCCGCCTTAAGCGCACCTTCTACAGCTTCAGCACCTGAATTGGTAAAGAACACTTTATCCATTCCCGTAAGGTCGCATAACTTCTTAGCTGCCTTGGCTGCAGGCTCGTTGTAATATAGATTGGAACAATGAACAAGCTTATCAACCTGCGCCTTGATCGCATCATTAAGTTCCTTATCTCCGTAACCAAGGGCGTACACACCTATGCCTGAGAAGAAATCAAGGTATTCCTTACCTTCACTGTCATAGAGTCTTGTTCCCTTGCCGTGATCAAGCACTATCTGATATCTGTTATATGTATGAAGTATATTCTCTTCTGCAAGTTCAATAATCTTATTCATTCTCTTCCTCATTAATTCTGTTTATTATCAGGGATGATCATCGTACCGATACCTTTGCTTGTAAATATCTCAAGCAACATACTGTGAGGTATTCTGCCGTCCAATATATGCACGTTACTTACACCGTTCTTGACAGCTTCCGTACAACCCGCAAGCTTAGGTAACATTCCTCCGCCTATCATACCGTCTGATATAAGCTTATCCGCATCCGATGCGGTTATTCTTGATATAAAGCTGGACTTATCATTAAAGTCTCTGTACAGTCCCTCGGTATCCGTAAGGAATACAAGCTTATTGGCACCCACCGCCTTGGCTATAGCACATGCGGCATCATCGGCATTGATATTGTATGTATTAAAATCATCATCAAGTCCTATCGGAGCAACAATGGGAAGGAAATCCGTCTCCAACAGATCGTATATGATCTTAGGATCAACCGACTTAACATCGCCGACAAATCCTATATCCTGACCGTCTGATAACTTCTTATCACACTTAAGCAATCCGCCGTCCTTGCCCGAGATACTGACAGCTCTGACGCCGAGTTCCTCTACCATGCGGACAAGATTCTTACCCACTCTGCCAAGTACCATCTCGGCTATCTCCATGGTATCCTCATCGGTTACTCTGAGTCCGTTTATAAACTTAGGCTCTTTACCCGACTTCTCTACCCATTTACTTATGGCCTTACCGCCGCCGTGTACGATTATGGGTTTGAATCCGACAAGTTTAAGCAGTGTCACGTCTTTAATCACGTTCTTCTGCAATTCCTCATTGCTCATGGCCGAACCGCCGTATTTAACCACTATAATCTTTCTGTTAAACTGCTGGATATAAGGAAGTGCCTCTATAAGTACTTCCGCTTTCTTAAGCAATTCGTCCATCTCTGTCTGTTGCATTTCTCACTTCACCTTTCGCTTACTTTATGCCTTTTACCTAAGATCTGTAATCGGCATTAATCTCCACATATTTCTCAGTCAAATCGCAACCCCAAGCCGTGGCCGTGGCATTGCCATCATTCATATCAATAAGCACCGTCACTTCAGGCGCTTTCATAATCTCCGTTGCCGTATCTTCAGCAAACGCAGGAAGCGAACCCCTGTCAAACACTTTAAGTTTGCCCACTTCACTTTCAAAATACAGTTCGACCTTCTCCTGATCGAAATCCGCACCCGAATATCCCATGGCGCACAAGAATCTTCCGAAGTTGGCATCACAGCCGTATATCGCAGCCTTGGATAAGTTCGATCCGACAACGGCACGCGCTAAGATTCTCGCATCTTCCTTGGATCTTGCATTCACCACCTTGGCCGTAAATAACTTACTTGCGCCTTCTCCGTCGGCAGCCATTTTGCGCGCAAGGAATTCGCACACATAATAAAGCGCCGACTTAAATGTCACATAATCATCACTTTCTTTGTCAATTTTGGGATTGCCTGCAAGTCCGTTGGCCATTATAAGCAGAGTATCATTAGTGGACGTATCGCCGTCAACCGTAATCATATTGAATGTATCCTTAACGACCTCGCTTAATGCCTTCTGTAACAGTTTCTTGTCTATAGCAAGATCCGTTGTGATAAATCCAAGCATCGTACACATATTAGGATGAATCATTCCCGAACCCTTGCTCATTGCGCCCATGGTTACTTCCTTACCGCCTATGGTAAAACTGACAGCGACTTCCTTATTGACGGTATCCGTGGTCATTATAGCCTTCGAGGCGAACTCTCCCGCCTCTATGGAATCGGATAACACCTTACTCATTGCGCCGACTCCGTCGACAATCTTATCAATAGGTAATTGCATACCGATAACGCCGGTTGATGCTACGGCTACGGTATCATGCGGAACACCCAGTGATTCTTCCACTGCTTCCGCAGTAAGAATACAGGCTTCAAATCCCTCATTGCCCGTGCAGGCGTTGGCTATTCCGGAATTGATCACCACGGCATGCATGGGATTGCCGGATTGCACAATATCCCTATCCCAGAGTACACATGCAGCCTTAACAACATTGGTCGTAAAGGTTCCGGCGCACACACAAGGTGTTCTTGAGAAAATCATCGCCATATCTTCTCTGCCCTTATATTTGATTCCTGCTGCCAACGATGCTGCCTCAAATCCCTTGGCAGCTGTCACTCCGCCTTTAATCGTCTCCATGTTTCCTCCGAAATGATCATTCAATAAAATTAACTATATTCTCGGTATTAAGTGTGAAATCGTAGTAATTAAGATCCTCTCGCTTCGTCCAGCCTATCTCTTTCCAGAAAGCATTACCGATATCATTCTTGGTAAATGCTATAAGGCTCACCTTATTGATGCCCTCAGACTGAAGTGCCTGCATACAATGAACCACCATCGATTTGCCAATTCCGCGAAGTCTGTACTCAGGATCAACACATACATGATACAGGCATCCTCTTCTTCCGTCATGCCCGCACAGAATAGCACCGACAATGTGCTCATCCTCCAGTGCGACTACACTGCATCCGGGGTTGCGCTTAAGGAATCTGTCTATTCCTTCATAGGAATCATCAACACTTCTTATGGCAAATCCTTTGATCTTGTGCCATAAGACCTTAACCTGTTCATAGTCCTCTATATTCATTGTTCGTACAATCATATTCATACATCTCCAAAGTAATATCATAACTGAAAAGCGCTGGTTTTTCAACAAAAAGGTCCGCGGAAATACCGCGGACCGTAAATTGCAATCGGTTTGTGGGAAGCTTACTTAAGTTCTCCGGCTTCCTGCATCTTAAGCGCTCTGACTTTGGTTGAAAGACCGAAGAGATTAATGAATCCTTCTGCGTCATGATGATCGTACATATCACCTGTAGTAAATGAAGCAATGCTCTCATTATAAAGCGAATACGGTGATGTTGTACCGGCCTTGATGATATTACCCTTATATAACTTCATTTTAACCTCACCGGTTACATACTGCTGTGTGCTGTCAATAAATGCCTGGATGGCTTCGCGAAGAGGTGTAAACCACTTACCTTCATATACAACCTGTGCAAACTTGGCACCAAGATCAGCCTTAAGAGCATATGTATCTCTGTCAAGGATAAGTTCCTCTAACTGCTGGTGAGCTTCATAGAGGATTGTTCCGCCGGGTGTCTCATATACGCCACGGCTCTTCATTCCTACAACTCTGTTCTCAACTATGTCAACAATTCCTATTCCGTGCTTACCGCCAAGCTTATTAAGCTCTGTAATGATCTCTGACACCTTCATCTTCTTACCGTTTAATGAAGTAGGAATACCCTTCTCAAACGTCATCGTAATATACTCACCTTCATCGGGAGCCTTCTCGGGTGTTACACCGAGCACGAGAAGATGCTCGTAGTTAGGTTCATTAGCCGGATCTTCAAGTTCAAGACCCTCATGAGATATATGCCATAAGTTACGGTCACGGCTGTAGCTTGAATCTGCCGAGAAAGGAAGGTTGATTCCATGAGCTCTGCAGTATTCAATCTCTTCTTCACGCGAATTCATATTCCACTTGGGATCTCTCCAAGCGGCGATTATCTTAAGATCGGGAGCAAGTGCCTTGATACCGAGTTCGAATCTGATCTGGTCATTACCCTTACCTGTAGCACCGTGACAGATTGCCGTAGCACCTTCCTTACGAGCTATCTCAACAAGCTTCTTGGCAATAACAGGTCTTGCCATTGATGTACCGAGAAGATATTTATTCTCATATACTGCATGTGCCTTAACACAGGGCATGATGAAATCGTCGCAGAATTCGTCAGTAAGATCCTCGACATATAACTT
>CACYWQ010000003.1 GCA_902778165.1 uncultured Lachnospiraceae bacterium | reverse complement strand
ACGTAACCGGAAGAAGAAAGAAGAGAATCCTGACGGCAGGGTGGTGCCTAAATACTCGGGATTCGATATGAAGATATAAGAAAGTAAAGGAAGAGTAAAAGCAAGATGATTACAGTAGCTGAGATTATTATATTGATAGCCGGAGCGATACTTATTACGGTCAGCTTCTTTGCTCCGGATAAGAGCAACAATATATTGGAGGGAGCAGATCTTACGATTGATGATGAGACCATCAAAGGAATCGTGGATGAGCAGGTTAAGAAGGCCAAAGAGAGTATCGATGAGGCAGCCAAGTTAAGTGTAAGTGACAGCAAGGATAAGCTTGAGCGATACATGGACAGACTCACCAATGAGAAGATGATGGCTGTCAATGAATATTCGGATACGGTTATCCAGCAGATACACAAAGATCATGAAGAAGCAGTTTTTTTGTATGACATGATCGACAATAAGCATACACAGGTCAAGAATACGGCAGCAGAGCTTACTCAGCTTCAGAAAGATGTTAAGAGATTATCAGAGAGCATAGAGACTAAGCCGGTATCGACCGTATCATATGAACAGCCGGCGCAGGCAGAGAATGTGCCTGAAGTATCGGTTAAGGAAACGATAACAGAACCTGCAACCAATACAGCGGATGTTAATGAAACTCCTGCTGATGATTTTGTAAGCTTAGCGGCAGATGTAGTGGAAGTTGCCGATGTACAAGCTTCCGTACCGCATAAGGATAAGCCTAAGAAAGAGGCTAAGTCGAACAGTAAGAGTAAGTCTGAGGAGACGACTTTGGACGGCCCTATAGGCAATGAGAATGTTGAGCTTATGTTTGATTCGGATATGGGCAGCATGAATAATAACGATAAGATTCTTGCTCTTCACAAAGAAGGCAAGTCAAATATGGCAATAGCCAAAGAATTAGGACTCGGAGTAGGTGAGGTCAAACTCGTTATAGACCTATTTAAGAGTTAATAAATTAAGAATCAGAGGGTAGTATGAAACTTAGAAGTTACCTTAGAGGTATAGGAATAGGCATACTTATCGCTGCCGGAATATGTATATGTGCAAGCTTAAGAAGCGGCGGCAATAAGACAATGACTGACGAAGAGATTATAGCAAGGGCCAAAGAACTGGGAATGACCGAAGAGACAGTCTTGGCGGATTTAAATGCTGAACCTACGGTTGCGGTTGTAGAGATAATCAACGATACTCAGACACCGGAAGAGGTATCAAGCGAAGAAGTATCCGATACAGAGGAGGTTACTCCGGAAGTAACGGAAGAGCCGACACCGGAAGTGACACCGGAAGCGACGCCGGAACCAACTCCGGAACCAACTCCGGAGCCCACACCCGAGCCGACGCCGGAACCTGCGAAGCAGCAGACACAGAGTGATACCGAGTCAGGTGATTACATTACCATCACCGTAGAGAAGGGTAACGGCTCTGACAGTGTTGCCAAGAAACTTGCAGCTGCAGGCCTGGTGCCCAACGCTCATGAATATGACGTGTGGCTTATGCAGAACGGGTATGACAGGATAATTGCTGCCGGTTCCCATAAGATTCCAAAGGGGGCAAGCAACGAAGAGATAGCTAAGATATTGTGCAACAGGTAAAGGTATTGGAGGGACGCCTAAATGTTTGACAGAATATTTGCGGATTATCTGGTTAATAAGGGATTATTAAACGAGAATGATCTTATGAGGATCTATTCCGGTCAGGAGAAGAGATATGTAAGGCTTGGTGTTATAGCCATATCCGAGAAACTCATGACCATTGAGCAGGTTGAGGAAGTCAATGAACTTCAGGCTATTTACGATAAGAGATTTGGTGATATAGCCATATCTGAAGGCTTCTTAACCACGGAACAGGTTAACAGACTTCTTGTATTACAGGGTAATGCATTCCTTGCATTCATGCAGGCAGTGATAGATCTTGATATTATGTCGGCGGAAGAATTTGACCGTGCTTTGGCAAGTTATCAGAAAGACAACAGCTTGACTCTTATGAATATGGAGGAATTAAAAAGCTGCGAGATAGATCGTGTAATCCCTATTTTCTTATATGATCAGCCTGAAATGGTGCAGGATTTGTGTGGCGTTATGATACGTACCATCGTAAGACTTGTTGATAATCACGTATATATCAAGAAGCCTTCGGTTATGAAGAATGTTCCGTACCCGGCATTATCGCTTCAGGAGCTTAAGGGTGATTACAGAATCACCACAGCACTTTCGGGCGATATGGACGTAGCGATGTATAAGGCTGCCGTATCCTTTGCAGGTAATGACAATATAATAGAGAAAGAAGATTCGCTTGATGCTATGTGCGAACTTATCAACTGCGTTAACGGTCTTATGGCTACGGATGTAAGCAACAGAGATATTGACATAGATATGGAAGCTCCAATATCCAAAGAACAACCCGGTAGCATGAAGAGTGATTCAATACTGGTTGTTCCCATGGTCGTATGCGGCAATGACATTGAATTGTTGATGGTATACGATAAGGATTATGAGTTGTAGTCGGGAAGTAAGGGAGAAGGAGATTATTTATGGCAAATATACTGATTGTAGATGATTCAAGAATAATAAGAAGAGTACTAACTAATACATTGAAGGAAGCAGGTCATGAGATAGCAGGTGAAGCTGCTAACGGCGAGGAGGCGCTTAAGATATTGGAGACAGTAACTCCCGATCTTGTGACGCTTGATATTACGATGCCTGTTATGGACGGCCTTGAGACACTTAATCGAATTAAGGAGAGTTATCCTGATCTTAAGGTTATAATGATCTCGGCAGCCGGACAGAAGAATAAGGTTTTACAGGCACTTAAGGACGGAGCACTTGATTTCATCCGTAAGCCGTTTGAGAAGGATGAGATGCTTGAAGTGATCGGTAAGCATCTGTAGAAATAAAAAGACACGTGATATAGGGACCGGAGCAATTCCGGTCCTTTATTTATGCGGCGAACTGTTAATAAATTAAATAAAAGAAAGGTAAAAACCTCTTGTATATGAGCAAATGCCGTGTTATAATGTGCCCGTTGACTATAAATCACGTATCGGTTGTTTAAGCCCGGGTGTTTGCGGGATTATCCCGTGAAATAGGCTTAAGGAAGCATTAGATGCTCGATGTTTTCACCGATGCGGAAGGTAAACCAAATGGAGGTAAATTAAATGAGCGTTATTTCTATGAAGCAGCTGCTTGAGGCAGGTGTGCACTTCGGTCACCAGACAAGAAGATGGAACCCTAAGATGGCTCCATACATTTTCACTGAGCGTAACGGAATACATATCATCGACTTACAGCAGACAGTAGGTCTGGTTGATGATGCTTACAAGGCAGTATTTGATATTGCCAATGCAGGTGGAACAATTCTGTTTGTAGGAACCAAGAAGCAGGCTCAGGACGCAGTTAAGACTGAGGCAGAGCGTTGCGGTATGTACTACGTTAATGAGAGATGGCTTGGTGGTATGCTTACCAACTTCAAGACCATCCAGAGCCGTATCGACAGACTTAAGGCTATCGAGAGAATGAGCGAGGACGGTACATTTGAAGTACTTCCCAAGAAGGAAGTTATTAAGATTAAGAAGGAATGGGAGAAGCTTGAGAAGAACATCGGCGGTATCAAGGATATGACAAGAATTCCCGATGCAATCTTCGTAGTTGACCCTAAGAAGGAAGCAATTTGCGTTAAGGAGGCCAAGACTCTTGGCGTAACACTTATAGGTATCGGCGATACCAACTGTGATCCCGAGGATCTCGACTATATCATACCCGGCAACGATGATGCAATCAGAGCCGTTAAGCTTATCGTAGGCAAGATGGCAGATGCCGTTATCGAGGCTAACCAGGGTGAGTCTGTATATGTACAGCAGGCAGATGCCGAGGCATCGGATATCGAGGAAGTAGCAGCAAAAGAGGAGGAATAAGAATGGCAGATATATCAGCGTCAATGGTTAAAGAACTGCGTGAGATATCAGGCGCAGGCATGATGGATTGTAAGAAGGCACTTACAGAATGTAACGGTAACATGGAAGAAGCTATCGAATTCCTTCGTAAGAGCGGTGCAATGAAGGCTGAGAAGAAGGCAAGCCGTATCGCTGCAGAGGGCATTTGCCGTACAGCAGTAGCTGACGGTAAGGCAGCAGTTGTTGAGGTTAACTCAGAGACTGACTTCGTTGCCAAGAATGAAGTATTCCAGACATTTGTTGAGAATGTAGCTAAGCAGGCGCTTGCTTCATCAGCAGCTGATGTTGACGGACTTCTTGCAGAGAATTGGATTGAGGATGGTTCTAAGACTGTTAAGGATGCACTTGTTGAGAAGGTTGCAACTATCGGTGAGAACCTTAATATCAGAAGATTTGAAAAGGTTGAAGCTCCTGTTGTTGTAGATTACATCCATGGCGGCGGAAGAATCGGCGTTATCTTAGGCGCTGAGGGCGTAGGTGCTGAAGCTACAGAGGCACTTAAGAACATTGCTATGCAGATAGCAGCCATGAATCCTCAGTACATAAGCAGAGATGATATCTCTGAGGCTGAGCTTGATAAGCTTAGAGAGATCACAATAGACAGCGCACTTAACGATGCACCTTCACTTCCTAAGCCCATCTTACAGAAGCTTATAGACAGAGCTGTATGTGATAAGCTCTGGGGAGAGCCTGATATAGAGGCATATGAGAAGGAGAAGAACAACAAGTTCTTATTCAACTTCTTATCAGATGAAGCTAAGGCTAAGCTTGCTGCGCTTGCTATGGAAGGCAGAGGCGCTTACATCGCAGATAAGATCTTCTCAGGCCTTGTAGACGGCCGTATCTCTAAGCAGCTTAAGGAAATCTGCCTTATGGATCAGGTATATGTTAAGGCTGAGGACGGCAAGCAGACAGTAGGTGCTTACCTTAAGAGCGTAAACGCTAACCTTAAGATTACTAAGTTCGTTCGTTTCGAGACAGGTGAAGGTCTTGAGAAGAAGAACGAAGATTTCGCAGCAGAGGTTGCAGCTCAGCTTGGTTAATAGAATATATTCTAAGTAAGATAAATAACAGACGGTCGGGTCAGAATGATTCGGCCGTTTGTTAATGAGATGTCTAAGGAGACTAATATGAACGGGATAATAGCTATCGGACTGCTGATTCCCCTTATGGGAACATCACTCGGAGCAGCTTGCGTGTTCTTTATGAAGAAGGAACTTAACGTCAGGGTTCAGCGAGCGCTTACGGGGTTTGCTGCGGGAGTGATGGTGGCGGCATCAATATGGAGCCTTATGATACCCGCCATAGAGCAGTGCAGGGATATGGGAAGATTTGCTTTTGTCCCGTCCGTTGTCGGTTTTTGCTTCGGAATGCTTTTCCTGTTATTTCTTGATATTGTCATTCCGCATATGCATATGAACAACACGGTTGAGGGACCGAGAAGCAGATTGCAGCAGACGACGATGATGGTTCTTGCCGTAACCCTTCATAATATTCCGGAGGGAATGGCAGCGGGTGTCGTATTTGCCGGCTGGGCAACGGGTAATGCACATATAACTGCGGCAGGAGCAACTGCTCTTGCGATAGGCATAGCATTACAGAACTTCCCTGAGGGAGCCATAATTTCAATGCCCCTTAAGGCGCACGGAATGGGTAAGGTTAAGGCCTGTTTGCTTGGAATAATGTCAGGTATAGTCGAGCCGGTAGCAGGGTTTATAACGATCTTGCTGACAGGTATAGTTGTACCTGTTCTTCCGTATTTTCTGGGATTTGCCGCAGGTGCGATGATATACGTGGTAATAGAAGAACTTGTTCCTGAAATGAGTGAGGGAGAACACTCCAATACCGCAACGGTTTTATTTATGATAGGCTTCTGTGTCATGCTTGCACTGGATACCGCACTTGGCTGAGACTAAGAATCTAATGCTAATGCAAATAATGAATTGAGTATAAATGACAGTCATCACAAGATGACTGTTTTTTATTTAAAACTATTGACAGGTTAGCGTGTGATAACTATAATGTCAATGGTGGTTAGCACAGACTAACAGTCATATGAGGAGGAGATATATGATACCGCTTAATATGGCAGATCAAGGTGACGATCTGATAGTTCGCAAAGTCGGAGGTAAGCCGGAAGTAAGACAACATCTTGAGAATCTCGGATTCGTGGTGGGATCAAATATTCAGTTAATTTCGGAATTAGACGGTAACGTGATCGTCAATGTCAAAGAATCGAGAATAGCCATCAGTAAAGAGATGGCTATGAAGATATTTGTATAAATACATCATAACGGAGGAGAGAACAGATGAACACATTAAGAGATGTGAAGATCGGCGACACCGCCAAGGTTGTCAAGCTTCATGGCGAAGGCGCACTTAAGCGCAGAATCATGGACATGGGTATCACCAAGGGTACCGATATATATGTCCGCAAGGTAGCACCGCTCGGAGATCCGATCGAGATCACGGTAAGAGGATACGAATTGAGCATACGTAAGGCGGATGCTGAGTTGATTGAAGTGGAATAAAAGACAAATATTTTTGACTATAAGTTAGCGCAGGGTAACAACCCCTGTCATGGAGGAGATCATGGAACTAAAAATCGCATTAGCGGGTAATCCGAACAGTGGTAAGACCACACTATTCAATTCACTGACCGGTTCCAACCAGTTCGTAGGTAACTGGCCCGGAGTAACGGTTGAGAAGAAGGAAGGAAAGCTTAAAAAGCATGATGATGTAACTATCATGGACCTTCCGGGCATCTATTCACTTTCGCCTTACACATTGGAGGAAGTAGTTGCAAGAAATTATCTTGTAAATGAGCGTCCGGATGCGATCTTAAATATCGTTGACGGAACAAATCTTGAGAGAAATTTATATCTTACGACTCAGCTTACGGAACTTGGAATTCCCGTGGTTGTAGCCATCAACATGATGGACGTCGTTGAGAAAAACGGCGATAAGATCAATATAGAAGAGCTCTCAAGGCAGTTAGGATGTAAGATAATTGAGATATCCGCTTTAAAGGGCGATAAGACAATTGAAGCTGCAGAGGCGGCAATAGAAGCGGCTAAGAGCGGTAAGACCATTCCTCAGCACAGTTTCTCCGGTCCTGTTGAACATGCAATTGCTCATATAGAGGAGGCAATCGTACACGACCTTCCCGAAGAGCAGCAGAGATGGTATGCGATCAAGATATTCGAACGTGATGAGAAGGTGCTTGAGAAATTAAACATTCCCGAAGACAAACTCAATCACGTTGAGCAGGATATTCAGGCCGCAGAGAATGAACTTGATGATGATGCGGAATCTATTATTACCAATGAAAGATATGTATATATAGCAGAGATATTAAAGGGTTGCTATAAGAAGAGAAAGGCAGGAGAACTAACAACATCGGATAAGATAGATAAGGTTGTTACCAACAGATGGCTTGGTCTTCCTATCTTTGCAATTGTGATGTTCCTTATTTACTATATTTCAATGGTAACTGTAGGTGCTTCGGCAACCGATTGGGCAAATGACGGTCTGTTCGGAGACGGATGGCATATGTTCGGTAACGGAACAGCTGAATATGAAGAAGCTGCAGAGGAATTCGGAGATGCTTCAAATGTAATAGATGCATTTATCGGTCTTGACGAGGAGGCTGATGTTGCGGCAATCAAGGCTGCTGCGGATATAGCGGCAGATGCCACGGCAGATTATGAACTTGTTGATGATGAGACACTTGCCACAGAAACTGTAACATACACGGGTGAAGACCTTGCATCTGCAGTAGATACATTTGCCAAGTATGACGGTGCAGAGCCCGATCCCGCTGATTACGGAACATGGGTAAGAGGTGTTCCGGCTGTTGTTGAAGGTTGGCTTGATGCTGCAGATTGTGCGGATTGGCTTAAGGGTCTTATCTTAGACGGTATTATCGCCGGTGTCGGCGCTGTACTTGGATTCGTACCTCAGATGCTTGTACTTTTCTTCTTACTTGCATTCGTGGAAGCATGCGGATATATGGCACGTATCGCATTCGTGCTTGACAGGGTATTCAGAAGATTCGGTTTATCAGGTAAGTCATTCATACCTATGCTTGTGGGTACCGGCTGCGGTATTCCGGGTGTAATGGCTTCAAGAACAATAGAAAACGAACGTGACCGTCGTATGACCATAATGACTACGACATTCATTCCCTGTGGTGCCAAGGTGCCCTTTATAGCAATGGTTGCGGGTGCAATCTTCGGTGGATCGGCATGGGTTGCAACGAGTGCTTACTTTATCGGTATAGCAGCCATCATAATATCCGGTATCATTCTTAAGAAGACCAAGAGATTCTACGGCGAGCCGGCTCCCTTTGTTATGGAGCTTCCGGCATACCATATGCCCACGCTTAAGAACGTATTAAGAAGCATGTGGGAAAGAGGCTGGTCATTTATCAAGAAGGCCGGTACTATCATCCTTTTATCAACCATCGTAATATGGTTCTTATCATTCTTCGGCAACACTCCCGACGGATTCAGAATGCTTGAAGAAGATGAGATAGATATGAGTATATTGGCTACAGTAGGTAACGCCATAGCATGGATATTCATTCCTCTTGGCTGGGGCAACTGGGAAGCGACCGTTGCTTCTATTACAGGTCTTGTTGCAAAGGAGAATATCGTGGGTACGATGGGAATTCTCTATGGTGCAGCAGGTAATGCTTATGATGCGATCGGAGCGGCATTTACATCGGCACAGGGTATGTCATTCCTTGTATTTAACCTCCTCTGCGCACCTTGTTTTGCAGCTATCGGTGCAATTAAGAGAGAGATGAACTCAGCTAAGTGGACATGGTTTGCAATAGGATATCAGTGCGGATTTGCCTATCTTGCAGCGCTTGTTGTGAATCAGCTCGGCTCTGCGTTTGCCGGTGCCGGAAATATATTAGGAGTGATCGTGGCGGTTGCTGTCATAGCATTTGCGATCTATATGTTAGTAAGACCCAGTAAGGAAAGCACGGATACAGTCACAAGTTATGATGCATAACAGCATGGAAAGGAGCCGGTATGGGCAATGTTATCGCAATAGTCATAATACTGTTGGTAGTGGGATGCTGCATAGCAAGCATCGTTAAGAATAAGAAAAGCGGGAAATCATCCTGTGGTTGCGGATGTGAATCATGCGCAATGTCAGGTGCATGTCATACGGGCAAATAGTGGGAATACCGAGTAATACATACACTCTCCTTTATAATAGGGCAGTCATCGTTTTGATGATTGCCCTATTCGTGTGAGAATAGGATACATATCGTTAAGGTTAAGTTAAGATTCATCGATTCTGTAAGTAAGGTAGGACTGTTATCATGGCATCATAAACAAGATGATAGACACGGATGAGATTAATCATCCGTCTCTTGTGGGTCATATAACGGGAGAAGTGTTATAACGGAGGAGATTAATTATGTGGAGCAGAGCAGAAGTTAAGAAGAAAGGTCAGCAGACCTTTAACAAGAATTATTGGAAGTGCGTATTGGTAGCACTGATAATCGGTCTCGTTTCCGGAGGCAGTAGCGGATATACCGGATCGGGCGCGGCATCACCAAGTGCACTTGTAGGAAGTTCAACAGAGGATTCTTCGGTTGCCATAAGCGAATTATCCGATGATATGGATGAACTTAGTGAAGATCTTGATGAGATTGCCGAAGAGATTGACAGTGCGGATAAAGATGATGACAGCATAGTGATCAATATAGATCACATTGGCGATAAAAAGATTGGCGGTGCAGGAAGAGCCATAGCAGCAGCATTGCTTGGAATAGCATTTATGTTAGTGTTCCTTGTGATATTTGCCATCGTTCTTTTAATAGATGCGTTTATATTTAATCCCCTTGAACTTGGATGTGACAGATTCTTCTATAAGAACTTAGATGAGCAGGCAGAGGTATCCGAGATTGCATACGGATTTGATCACGGATATAAGAATGTGGTTAAGGTAATGTTTGCCAGAGATATTTATACGGTATTATGGTCGCTCTTATTCATCATTCCGGGTATCGTGAAGGCATATGAATATCGCATGATCCCTTATATCCTTGCAGAGAATCCGGATATGGATAAGGATGAGGTATTTACAAGATCCAAAGAAATGATGATGGGACAGAAATGGAAGACATTCGTACTTGACCTTTCATTCATCGGCTGGAATATCCTTTCATTGTTTACAGTAGGATTACTTGGAATATTCTATGTGGGACCTTATAAGAGGGCGACACGTGCCGCATTGTATGATACACTTAAAAATGACGGTATCGATATAACGGAAGTGATTGAAGATACAGCAGATACGGTTGTATCGGGAGAATTCTGATGAATGATAAGAAGATACTTATAGCGGATGATGAAGCGGAGATAAGACAGCTTATCAAGTTATATCTTGAAAATGAAGGCTATGAAGTAACTGAAGCTAAGGATGGCAATGAAGCCATCCTTAAACTTCATTCTATGACACCTGATCTGTGCATATTAGATATTATGATGCCGGGAATCGATGGATATCAGGTGCTTAAACAGTTAAGGACGGATTCCAATATCCCCGTAATAATTCTCTCAGCCAAGGATGCGGATTCAGAGAAGATACTGGGACTTAATCTGGGTGCCGATGACTATATAGCCAAGCCCTTTAATCCCCTTGAACTTGTTGCAAGGGTCAATTCCGCAATGCGCAGGTTCTATTCGCTTGGATCGGGCGATACCGCAGCGGATGTGGTTAAAGTCAGGGATCTTGAACTTGACAGGCAGTCCTGCTCCTTAAAAAAAGGAGGGCAACTGATTGACCTTACCTCCGTAGAATACAGAATAATGGAACTGTTCATGACTCACCCGGGCAAGGTATTTACCAAACAGCAGATATATGAGTACGGTTGGGAAGATGATTATATAGTATCGGATAATAATATTATGGTATGCATCAGTAAACTTCGTACCAAGTTATCCGACGATCAGAACGGGTATATTAAGACCCTTCGCGGCTTAGGATACAGGATGGATAATTAACGGGAAGATGATATGGGCGACAGAAGCAGGTTAAAGGGCCGTATAATCTTAAGGTTTATAAAGATAATGATATTGGTAAGCATCGCAGAGTATTTCGTTATGACGTTTATCAATGCACTTATTATGCCCTTTATTCGTTCCGTTTTCTTTGCCGGAATGGACATAGCAGATCTTAAGGTAGGCGGCGTTATAGTTATATTCTTGGGTATATTGATTGCGTTAATCATTCGCCTTATCGAGTATGTGCTTCCAAGCCAGATACATTTTCTTGCCGATGCCGCCTATGCACGTATATATTCAACCATCCAGGAAGTATTATACAGAGGTAAATCACAAGTCGGATTATCCGGTATGGGACTTAAAGAGAAGATTATGCTTTCGGTGTTCGCCGCGGGTTTCTTCTTGATCGTAATACTGCCGTTTATCATAGGCGCTCTGTATTTTACAAGAGTCATAATGAAGGAATTCGGTGCGGTTGAAGAAGCGGAACGAAATAAAGAGCATGAACGCATTCGCATGAGGAACCTGATGCTTACGGATATTGCACATGACCTTAGAACTCCCATGACCACCGTTTCCGGGTATGCAAAGGCTTTATCCGACGGTATTGTGCCCGAGGATAAGAAAGAGGAATACTTAGAAGCAATACGTAATAAGACGGCCAGAATGGATGAACTTATAGGGCTTTTATTTGACTATACCAAGCTTGAGAATGAAGACTATAAGCTTGATCTTAGAAAGGCTGATATCTGCGAACTTGTAAGAGAGTGTGCGGCCGGCGCATATACGGACATAGAGGATGCCGGTATGGAAGTCGATATCAATATTCCGGAGGAGTATTATGAGATTCGGGCCGATAAGGCGCAATTATCACGTGTGATTACCAATCTGATCATCAATGCCGTAAGACATAATGATGCAGGAACTAAGATAGGCGTGTTTGTTAAGCGGGACGGAACCAGGATACGTGTTATGGTTGCAGATACGGGTAAGATGATAGATAAAGAGATATCAGAGCATCTGTTTGAACCCTTCTATACGGGAGATGCATCAAGAAGCAGCAAGGGCGGCACGGGGCTTGGATTATCCATAGCATCCAAGGTTGCGAACCTTCACGGATATAAGCTTAAATTACGGCAGAGACCGGACATAGCAAGATATAATTTACCGCCTGAATATACCAAGGCATTTATTATAACGATATAGGCTTAAGCCCCTTAAATTCAATTGATATTTGAGGGGCTTTATGTTAGAGTAAATCTAGTATTTGAATAAAATATCAGGAGAGAATAATGGCGTATAATACAGATCGATTACTTGACGTATTCGAAGAACGATATAAGTATCTTAAGAAACTTAAACAAGTGACATACGAGGCCAATACGGCGGAATTTGCGACTGAATACGGGCCTGTTATAGATGAAGCGATAGAAGTGATTTCAGGCAGTGAAGATTCGGCTAAAGAATGCGCAGAGTTTTCGGTGCAACTGGCACAGGGAGTATTTGATGCATATTCCAAGAAGGGTAAGATCACACCGACACTTTTGATGGATCTTAATTTCATAATGATATATTATGTGTTCCCTTATCTTCTTAAGAAGCAGGGTAAGGCAGCCGATGAACTTGCACCTATACTTAAGGATAAATGGAATGAGATATTGGGGTGCAATATCTCATACACCACATACGAAGATTTGTATGCGGGCTTTAAGAAGAGGTTGTTCGGGTTCTTCTGATCAGTAAGGTGTTGTTGGGAGTATATTTAATTTAGATTTAATTATAAATCTGTGGGGTTATATTTTTTATGGAAGACAGAGTACTTCAGGTAGGCGTGCTGATGGGCAACGTCTTCACTAAGCATCCGCACGAGGTGCTTAAGGGCCTGGGTGTAGGCGCGGAAGAACACAATGTTACATTGACGGTTATTCCGGGTGCACAGGGCTCTATCTACAATTATTGGGAGAATAATGACGGGGAGTCGGATGATCTGAATTTCTCCGAATACAATTATCAGTATAATGCACTCTATGATTATGCGCAGATAGCGGGCTTTGACGCTCTGATCATCACATACGGTACTCTTATGATGTATTTAAGTGCCGATGAGAAAGCGCATTTCTTCGACAGATTCAAAGGCATTCCCATGGTTGTCCTTCAGGAATTCAATGAGAATGAGCATTATTGCTATCTTATTGCTGATAACTATAAGGGATTGTTCAATGTTGTATCCCACCTTATAGAAGTTCATAACAGAAAGCGTATCGTATACTTGGGCGGTCCGAAGATGAATACGGATGCTTCCGAGAGATTAAGAGGCTATTACGATGCAATGTTAAGCCACGGGCTTACAGTAGAGAGTGATATGCTCGCCTACGGTGATTACTCGGATTCTGTTGATTATCTGGTGGAAGAACTGCTTGATAAGTATCCGGATACGGATGCCATAGCCTGTGCCAATGATGAGATGACCATTTGTGCATACAGGGTATGTAAGGCCAGAGGTCTTGCAATAGGCAGAGATATTTCCATCACGGGATTTGACGACGTTGAATTCGCATCAACACTTAATCCGCCTCTTACTACCTGCAGACAGGATGGTTATGCGATGGGACGTATGGCCATTGAACTTGTTACCAAAGGTATCACGGAAGAGGATAAGAAGCTTCACAGGATAGATGTACCCCTTGTGATACGAGGTTCCTGCGGCTGTGATTATAATGCGGTGGATTCACTGGAGACGGTCAATAAGCTTATTGATACTCTATTTGATGAAGACAGACCGGATATAGCGATGTGCGCATCTGCCATTGCCGATGATGTAATGGGATATTCCAAGGATGTGAAGGCGCGGGTTGACTGTGAGGAGTTCTTTAAGCAGTTTATCTATATAATGCGTCAGATAATCGACACCAGAGACATCAACGGCGAACGCGGCGAACTGATGAGCACTTACAGGGAACTGTTAAGAGCCAAGCTTGAGTTCAGAGCAAGAGACTATATCAATCTTAATCGCTTAACCAAGTATTTCCACAGGATAATTGACAGGTCACTTGGCGTGGCAGTGGATAATGATAAGAGGCGTTGCATAATTAAACTTATGCAACGAACTCATGACCATATAGAGGCAATGATTATTCAGACAGGCCTTGAGCAAAGAGACAGATTGCAACAGTCTACATGGGATGCGGCTCTTGTAATTCAGAGACTTAAAGAGCGCGTCAGAGACAATGAGGCTTTCTTACGGACAGCCATGCAGCAGGTTATAGCACAGGGTGCCGTAAGCTCATATCTTCTGCTTAACACCAAGCCTATCATCCACGAGAAAGGCAAGGATACTTCATGCCCCGAATCCATGAGACTAGTGGCATATACACGTGGGGATGAGATTAAGGTATACGGAAGAAAGCAAGAAGAGAAGGTAAATAAGAAGTCCGGATTCACTCGTTTCTATTCCAAGGATAAGGGGCATCTGTATATGACATTCCTGTTATTCTCAGAGACTGAGCAGTACGGGCTGTTAATTGCGGAGATTACGCCGAGTCAGTTAAGCGGAATGCACGGAGTGAGCATGCAGCTTAGTAACGGATTATCAATAATGAGCCTTACGAATAAGGAAGATGCAGCTAAGAATGAGCTTACGAAAGCCATGAGACAGCTTAGCGACAGGAATAAGATCCTGGCATCAGTATCAAGTAACGATCCCATGACCGGTGTATATAACAGAAGAGGATTCATGGAGAAAGCCCTTGAACTTGTGGCTGCCAATGATGGAAGAGAAGCTAGATTATTCTTCTGTGATCTTGATCATCTTAAACAGATCAACGATGAGTTCGGTCATGCGGACGGAGACTATGCGATTAAGACATTGGCCAATGTCACTCAGGAAATATTCGGTAAGAAGGGTTGCCTTGCAAGGATAGGCGGCGATGAATTTGTGGCGATTCTGGCGTGCAAGGATAATGAAGCGTTGAAACTTATAAGCAATGTTAAGACTACCCTTGAGCGGATCAATAAGACTTCAGGCAAGCCGTATTATATCGAGTGCTCTATGGGCTCTTCGGGATTTGTCTGCAACGAAGATGTGGATCTTGAGAGTATAATCAAACAGGCCGATGAGGCTATGTATGAAGATAAGGCTAAGAGACGTACTTCCATACGTAAGGAATAGGCGTTTATAGGCAGCATTATGACGGAGGATAAGTATGTATAAGGATGAACTGATTTATTTCGGTAATGCAGGTGATAAGGAAATAAGCATAATTCCCAAGATGGCCAATCGCCACGGTATGATCGCCGGAGCTACAGGTACGGGTAAGACTACGACTGTTAAGACTATTGCAGAATCATTCTCTGAAGCAGGCGTTCCTGTATTTATAGCTGATGTCAAGGGAGATTTATCCGGTATAGCGGCAGCAGGTGATACAGAAGGAGCCTGTGCGCATCCTGTTAATTTCTGGGATGTATACGGAGAGAAGGGTATGCCTTTAAGAACCACTATATCCGAGATGGGTCCCATGCTCTTAGCGCGTATCTTAGGTCTTAATCAGACACAGTCAGATATTCTTACCATAATATTTAAGATTGCGGATGACGGAATGTTCATAGATGAAGACGGTGAGCTTGCACAGGGAGATCCGCTTTTATTAATCGATACCAAGGACCTTCGTGCCATGATATCTCATATAAGCGACTATACCGATAAGTTCTCGCCCATGTACGGTAATATGGCCAAGGCATCTTTATCTGCCATTATCCGTTCGATCATTACATTAGAGGGCGAAGGGGGAGAGTATTTCTTCGGTGAGCCCGCACTTGATATAAGAGATTGGTTTGTTGTGGAGAACTCGACCGGTAACGGTGTGATTCAGGTACTTGATTGTCAGAGACTGATACAGAATCCTACAATGTATTCAACATTCTTATTATGGATGTTATCGGAGATATATGAGACCTTGCCCGAAGTCGGAGATCTTCCCAAGCCTAAGATGGTATTCTTCTTTGATGAGGCACACCTTCTTTTTGATAATGCAAGCAAGCCTCTGCTTGATAAGATCGAGCAGGTGGTTAAACTTATAAGATCTAAGGGAGTAGGCATATTCTTTATTACTCAGGCGCCTCAGGATATACCTAACGGTGTATTGGCTCAGCTTGGTAATAAGATACAGCATGCTCTCAGAGCATATACTCCGGCAGAGCAGAAGAGAGTTAAGGCTGCAGCCGAATCATTCAGGGAGAACCCGCAGTTTAAGACTTATGATGTATTGCAGGAGATGCAGATAGGCGAGGCTATAGTATCCGTACTTGATGAAAGCGGTATACCTACAATAGCAGAGCGTACCAAGGTTATGCTCCCTCACAGTTCGATGAAGCCCATTGATGACTACTCACGTGATACCATGATCAAGTCCGGTAATCTTTACATCAAGTATCAGGAGTCGATTGACAGAGATTCAGCATACGAATTCCTCGTCCGTCAGGGCGTTAAAATAGCTGAAAGGGCAGAGCAGAATAAGGCCGATGAACTTGCAGCCAAGGAAGCTGCCAAGGCAGAGGCAGAAGCTGCCAAGGCGGCAGAGAAGGCCAAGGCGCAGGCAGAAAGAGATGAAGCCAGAGCCAAGGCAGCTGCGGAGAAAGCGGCTCAGAAAGAGATTGAGGCTAAGGCTAAGGCGGCAGCCAAGGAAGAAGCTGCCAAGGCAGCAGCTAAGAAGCGTGCGGTTAAGAGTGTCGGTAATTCGGTAGTCGGTACCGTAGGTCGTGAAGTCGGCAAGACTGTCGGCGGTTCTGTCGGCGGTAAGTTCGGCAAGACCTTGGGCGGCAATTTAGGCGCAGCTTTAGGCCGCGGTATATTCGGAACATTCCTTAAGTAGTCTGAAGTATGCTTAACAAGCTTTTATATGCGGTAAAAGACGGTGAGTTCATCGCCCATCCTGAGACACAGGGTACCAATCAGCTTACCGTAAGCGGCGGTTTCCTGATAGTATTAGGCGTGATCGCCCTTGCTATCGGATTCTTTATCCGCAAATAACCGATGTGAATAACTCAAATGAAGAAGCGGGTAGCAACAGCTACCCGCTTCTTCATTCTATCTCCTGTAGGTTCTCGTCCACAAGGCCATCTTCTCTGCAAGTTCTGGTGTCAGAGCATCCTTCTTAAGACGCCATTTCCAGTTAGTTCCGAGGGTTGAAGGCACATTCATCCTGGCCTCACCGCCTAAGGCTAAGATATCCTGCATAGGTATGACTGCAGTATCGGCGACGGATGCATAAGCTGCACGAATGATCGCTTCACAAATAATCGTCGAAGATGCTCTGCTAAGTCCCAGATACTCCTTGACGAATCTCTTCTCCTTGCGCTTAAGTGTCTGATACCAGTGTACAAGGGTATCATTGTCATGAGTGCCGGTATATACCACACAATTATGCTCATAATTGTGCGGCATATGCTCGCTGTCCCCTTCAGGATCGAATGCGAACATGATGATCTTCATATTTGGATACTTGGTCTTTTTAACGAGGCGCCTTACGGAGTCTGTCATAAAGCCAAGATCTTCAGCTATGACCTGCTTGTTACCAAGCTTCTTCTTAAGAACATCAAAGAGTTCAT
This sequence comes from uncultured Lachnospiraceae bacterium, assembly GCA_902778165.1. Taxonomy (GTDB): domain Bacteria; phylum Bacillota; class Clostridia; order Lachnospirales; family Lachnospiraceae; genus Colinaster. The sequence goes on along the minus strand of CACYWQ010000003.1, from coordinate 110,007 downwards.
ATCCGGGTCCTGGCAGCCATTCACCGATGATAGCGTTCTTTCTGCCATATTCTATCGAATAGTACTCGTCAAAGCCTCTGAAATGATCGATGCGGACTATGTCATAGAGATTATAGCAGGCAGCCAGTCTGTCGATCCACCACTTATACCCGGTTTTTTTATGGTAATCCCACTTATAAAGGGGGTTGCCCCATAACTGGCCATCCGCCGTGAATACATCGGGAGGACAACCTGCAACATGAGTAGGATTGCAATCCTTATCCAGCTTAAACAGTTCGGGATTGCACCATGTATCGGCGCTGTCAAGCGCCACATATATCGGAATGTCACCTATTATCTCTATACCCTTCTCATTGGCATAAGACTTTAAAGCGTACCATTGTTTGAAGAAGAAGTATTGTTGAAACTGGTAGAAAATATAATCATCATTTAACTTATCCTTGTACTTCTTAACGGCTGAAGGCCTACGAAGCTTGATATCATCTTCCCATTCAAGCCATGAGATTCCCTTCTTGGAATCCTTAATGGCCATATAGAGGGCATATCCGTCAAGCCAGTATGCGTTGTCTTTGACAAAAACTTTAAAGTCCTTGTCATTGGCAATGCCGCTTTTGTTGTATGCCTTACGGAGTAATGCGAATCTGGAATTATATATAGCTTCGTAATCAACGTACTCGGGATGAGAAACCTTATACTTGGCACACTCGGCTGCCGTCAACCATCCCTTGTCAATGAATTCCTTAAGATCTATGTAATAAGGATTACCGGCAAATGTTGAGAATGACTGATATGGACTGTCTCCGTATCCGGTAGGACCAAGCGGCAGTATCTGCCACAAGCTTTGCTCTGCGCTTTCCAGGAAATCTACGAAATCATATGCCTCCTTAGTGAAGCCGCCTATACCGTATTTGGACGGAATGCTCGATATCGCCAGCAATACTCCTGCTCTTCTTTTCATATGTTTATCTCCCATGATACGGATAATAGTTATCTGTATATTAATAGTTATCTGTATATGATGATAGTCCCGCAAAGCGCTATATGCAAGTGGTTCCGGGGCATTTGACCGAATTTCGTCATTATACTAAAATTTACTAAACTATTTTTGTGCAGTTTCCACAATGGACATTTTTACGGAAGTAACAACAAAAAACGGCAATGCTTCCGTAAAAATGCCAAAAAATAGCGAAAACTATGGCATTCTAAGGGCTTTTATGCTATAATACCAAATTGACTGTGGAAAAATGGCGAAAAGCACGGATTCCGCAACAGATAACGTATCGTAAGTGATATAAATACACATATAAGGAGTAGAATTAATGAGTGTTAAGGTAGAGAAATTAGACGGTGGCATGGCCAAGCTTATTATAGAGGTAGCGGAGGCCGATTTTGCAGCAGCTTGTGAGAAAGCATATCAGAAGCAGAAGAATAAGATAACAATACCCGGATTCCGTAAGGGTAAGGCTCCCAAGGCCATGATAGAGAAGATGTACGGCAAGGAAATATTCTTCGAGGATGCAGCTAATGAAGTTATTCCCGATGCATATGATAAGGCCTACGAGGAGTGTGGTGAGGATATCGTTTCAACACCCAAGATCGATGTTGTTCAGTTAGAGGCAGGTAAGCCTTTCATATTCTCGGCTGAGGTTGCTCTTAAGCCGGAAGTTACACTTGGCAAGTATAAGGGTGTTAAGGTTGAGAAGATCGATACTGCCGTATCCGATGAAGATGTAGATAAGGCAGTAGAAGAAGAGAGAGAGCGTAATGCAAGAAGCATCGCCGTTACAGACAGACCTGTTAAGGATAAGGATGATATCATTCTTGATTTCGAAGGTTTCGTAGACGGTGTTGCATTTAACGGCGGCAAGGGTGAGAATTACCCCCTTACAATCGGTTCAGGTCAGTTCATTCCCGGATTTGAAGATCAGCTTATCGGTAAGGAGATCGGTACAGAGTGTGAAGTTAATGTTACATTCCCCGAGGATTATCAGGCTGAAGAGCTTAAGGGTAAGGCAGCCGTATTTAAGTGTACTGTTAAGGAGATCAAGGAGAAGCAGTTACCCGATCTTGATGATGAGTTTGCTTCAGAAGTATCTGAATTCGATACACTTGATGAGTACAAGGCTGACGTACGTAAGAACCTTGAAGATAAGAAGCAGGCTGAGGCTAAGAATGCCAAGGAAGATGCTGTTATTAAGGCTATTATAGAAGACGCCAAGATGGATATCCCTGAGGCAATGATCGAGACTCAGAAGAGACAGATGCTTGAAGAGTTCGCTGAGAGAATCCAGTCACAGGGTCTTAACTTCAGTCAGTATATGCAGTTTACAGGTATGACGGCTGAGCAGATGATGGAGCAGGTTGCTCCTCAGGCTATGGATCGTATCCAGTCAAGACTTGTACTTGAGGCTGTTGCCAAGGCTGAGAATCTTACAGCTACTGATGAGGACTTTGATAAGGAAGTCGATAAGCTTGCAGAGAGCTATAAGATGGAGAAGGATAAGGTCGTAGAGATGATCGGCGAAGAAGGTAAGAAGCAGCTGCTTGAGGATATCGCCGTATCCAAGGCTGTTGAATTTGTAACAGAGAATGCTAAGGAAGGAAAATAATTAATGAGTCTGATACCTTACGTCATAGAGCAGACTTCCAGAGGTGAGCGCTCATATGATATTTATTCAAGATTACTTAAGGACAGAATAATCTTCTTGGGAGAGGATGTAAGAGAGGATAATGCCGCAACCATAGTTGCCCAGCTTCTTTTTCTTGAGGCAGAGGATCCGGATAAGGATATCAATCTCTACATCAACAGTCCCGGAGGTTCAGTGACTGCCGGAATGGCTATATATGATACGATGCAGTATATCAAGTGTGACGTATCCACAATATGCATAGGTATGGCAGCCAGCATGGGTGCATTCTTACTTGCCGGCGGTGCCAAGGGCAAGAGATTTGCACTTCCCAATGCCGAGATAATGATACACCAGCCCAGCGGCGGTGCTCAGGGACAGGCTACGGAGATTCAGATTACTGCAGAGCATATCTTAAGAACCAAGGAGAAACTTAACAGAATACTCGCTGCCAATACCGGTCAGGATTATGAGACTGTAGCTGCAGATACTGAGAGAGATAACTGGAAGAACGCCGAAGAGGCCAAGGAATACGGTCTTATCGATTCGGTTGTATCAAGCAGGGCCGAGGTTGGTAAAGATGAGAAATAATCAGGGATCAGGCGAAATATGTTGCTCCTTCTGCGGTAAGAGTCAGAATGAGGTACTTAAGTTAATAGCCGGCCCCAACAATATATACATATGTGACGAGTGTATCGGCATATGCAGTGATATATTGGAAGAAGAATTCGGAGATACGAAGGAAGAGCAGAACAGCGATATATCCAAGGATATTAATTTGCTTAAGCCTGTACAGATCAAAGAGTTCTTAGATGAGTACGTAATCGGTCAGGAAGAGGCCAAGAAGATTCTTTCGGTGGCTGTATACAACCATTACAAGAGAGTATTAAGCGTAGGCAAGGACGATGATGATGATGTAGAGCTTCAGAAGAGCAATATTATCATGATGGGTCCTACCGGAAGCGGTAAGACATATCTTGCACAGACCCTTGCACGTATAATCAATGTGCCTTTTGCTATAGCGGATGCCACAACACTTACGGAAGCCGGTTATGTCGGCGAGGATGTTGAGAATATCCTGCTTAAGCTTATTCAGGCGGCCGATTATGATGTGGACAGAGCTGAATACGGTATTATCTATATAGATGAGATAGATAAGATTACGAAGAAGAGTGAGAATGTATCAATCACCAGAGATGTATCGGGAGAAGGCGTACAGCAGGCGCTTCTTAAGATAGTTGAGGGTACGCAGGCTTCGGTTCCTCCTCAAGGCGGACGTAAGCATCCTCATCAGGAACTGATACAGATAGATACTTCCAATATCTTATTCATCTGCGGCGGAGCATTTGACGGATTAGATAAGATAATAGAGGAGAGACTTAACCGCAAGTCCATCGGATTTAATGCGGAGCTTGGCAAGAAGTCGGGCAGCGATATCGGAGAGGTATTAAGTCATGTATCCACTCCGGATCTTATCAAGTTCGGTCTTATACCTGAATTTGTAGGTCGTGTGCCTATCAGGGTATCGCTTGAGGGCCTTGATAAGGATTCCCTTGTTAAGATACTCAAAGAGCCCAAGAACGCGCTTATCAAGCAATACAAGAAACTGTTCGGATTCGACGGTGTTAAGCTTGAATTTACGGATGACGCCATTGAGGCCATAGCGGATGAGGCGTTTGAACAGAAGACCGGAGCGAGAGGATTACGTACCATCATGGAGAAGATAATGATGGATGTGATGTACGAGATTCCATCGGATGAAAGCATTAATAAATGCGTGATCACCAAAGCATCGGTTACGGACGGACAGAAGCCCGAAGTACATAGGAACTAACAATCAGCCGCCTTTATGGCGGCTGTAAATTAATACGGAGGTTATCAGTGAACATACCTGTTGTTGCACTAAAGGGTCTTACAATATTCCCGGGAATGGTCATTCATTTTGACTTAAACCGTAAGCCGTCAATCGCGGCTGTGAGAGTGGCAATGAAAAGCGGCGGAAGATTATTCGCCGTTACTCAGCGTGTCATGACCGAAGAGACACCGGGTATAGAAGGATTGTATGAGGTCGGAACCATCATACAGGTCAGACAGATCACCAAGCTTCCCAATAATACCATGCGGGTACTGGCTGAGGGTATAAGCCGTGCCAGACTCAATTCCATGGTAAGTGTCAAGGCGCAGGGAATATATGCCGAAGGTGATATAACTCCCATAGTTGAGGATGACGGACACATAAGTTCCGATACGGAATATGAGGAAGCGGCATTCCGTACGATGGTAGAGATGTTGGGCGGATATCTTGAGTATCATCCCAAGATCAGCCAGACTCTTAATTCACAGATAGATCCTGCGATGAACTTGGGTGAGATCGTTAACAGGATCGCCATGAATATCCCCTTATCTTTTGATAAGAAGCAGGCCATCCTTGAAGCCGAGTCAACAGCTGAGAGATACGAGTTACTCTCTACGATTCTCTGCCAGGAGACCAATATAGCGGGAATACACTATAAGCTTAATCAGGATATCCAGAGCAGAGTCAATAAGAATCAGCGAGAATATATTCTGCGTGAGCAGATGGCATTTATACGCAAGGAATTGTCCAAAGGTGAGGAATACACCGACAGCGAACTCTTCCTTAAGAAAGTCGATGAGTTAGAGGCTTCGGATGATATTAAGAACAAGATCCGCAAGGAGATCCGCCGATTTGACAATATATCGGAATCAAGCCAGGAGGGATATGTGCAGAGGGCATACATAGAGACCCTGCTTGAACTTCCCTGGGACCATGTATCAGAGGATGATAAGAATCTTAAGCATGCGGCAGAGATACTTGATGCGGACCACTACGGTCTTGATAAGGTCAAGGAAAGGGTCCTTGAATTCTTAGCCGTACGTGCCATGACAGATAAGGGCCGCAGCCCCATCATGTGCCTTGTGGGACCTCCCGGAACCGGTAAGACATCGGTTGCCAAGAGCATTGCGCGCGCCCTTAACAAAGAATATATCAGAGTAAGTTTGGGCGGTGTCAGAGATGAGGCTGAGATAAGAGGTCACAGACGTACATATGTCGGCGCCATGCCGGGCCGTATAGCCACTGGTCTAAGGCATGCGGGGGTTAAGAATCCGCTTATGTTACTTGATGAGATAGACAAGGTCAGCAATGACTATAAGGGCGATACTTTCTCGGCACTTTTAGAGGTGCTTGACCCCGATCAGAATAAGGCTTTCAGGGATCATTATGTTGAATTGCCCATAGATTTATCGGATGTGCTGTTTATAGCAACGGCCAACGATACGAGCAATATTCCGCGCCCTCTGCTTGACAGAATGGAACTTATCGAAGTGTCCGGCTATACCCAGAATGAGAAATTCCACATAGCCAAAGAACATCTTATGGCCAAGCAGTATGAGGCCAACGGAATGACTAAGAAGGAACTTGTGATAACGGACGGCGCTGTTAAGGACATAATCCGCTATTACACCAGAGAAGCCGGAGTCAGAGAACTTGAGCGTAAACTTGGAGAAATATGCCGCAAATGCGCAAGAATAAGGCTTGAGCAGATACAGTCTAAAGATAAAAAGACTGCGACTAAGTCATCTTTAAGCAAAGGCACTAAGCAAGCGGGGCGAACTGTTAAGGATGGTAAGATAAGTGTAGGAACACGTAATCTTGATGAATTCTTAGGCAAACGTAAATACAGCCTCTATATGGCTAATAAGAAGGATGAGGTAGGAATAGTAAGAGGTCTTGCATGGACTGCCGTAGGAGGAGATACCCTTCAGATTGAAGTGGGTATAATGCCCGGTAAGGGAGAGATTAAGCTAACGGGCCAAATGGGAGACGTAATGAAGGAGTCAGCCGAGATTGCTATGAGTTATGTGCGTTCGGTGGGCGATAAATACCATATTGACCAGGCGATATTTAAGGATAATGACTTCCATATACATATTCCGGAAGGAGCGGTTCCCAAGGACGGTCCCAGCGCCGGAATCACAATGGCTACAGCCATATTATCGGCGGTTCTTAATAAGAAAGTATTCTGCAAAGTCGCAATGACGGGAGAGATTACCCTAAGAGGTAAGGTGCTTGCCATAGGCGGACTTAAGGAGAAGTTACTTGCTGCCAAGACTGCGGGAATACGCAAGGTATTAGTGCCATCGGAGAATGAGAAGGATGTTACCGAACTCTCGGAAGAGATATTAGGTGGTATGGATATTATATTCGTGTCCGATATGGATGAAGTGATATACCAGGCTATGGATATCTAGATTACGGATATGTGAGGATATATGGTTATTAAATCGGTCAATCTTGAGACAGTATGCGGAATAACAAGCAAACTACCGGATAATAAGTATCCGGAGATAGCATTTGCAGGCAAGAGTAATGTGGGTAAGTCCTCACTTATTAATGCCATAATGAATCGCAAGTCTTATGCCAGAATCAGTTCAAGTCCGGGTAAGACCCAGACGATTAACTTCTATAATATCAATGATGCGCTCTATCTTGTGGATCTTCCGGGTTACGGCTACGCCACGGCAAGTGTCGAGGTTAAGGCCAAATGGGGCAAGATGATAGAGAGATACCTTAATAAGTCCAAACAGCTTAAGTTGGTATTTCTGCTTATAGATATAAGACATAAGCCGGGGGCTAATGATATAGAGATGTATGATTGGATCGTATCAAGTGGTTTCAGACCGATAATCATTGCCACCAAGCTTGATAAACTCAAAAGAAGTGAGGTCAAAGGCTGTGTTGATGTGATTAAGAAGACTCTTAAGCTTAATCCCGAAGATATACTTATACCGTTCTCATCACAGACCAAGGCCGGAAGAGAAGAGGTATACGCTCTTATAGACGAGATGCTTGAAGAGACTGCCGGGAATAACGAGTGATATATATAATCATAATTTGATTTTTATACATGTGTAAAAGGGAGATAATATGAAGGGAATGTTTAGTCGTGCCGAATACGGGAAGAACAACAAGCACTCGTTTCGGATGTTTATGGCATTAATATTGGCATTTATGATGCTTATGTCTTTACTTGTGGGCTGCGGTAAGAATAAGCAGGGAACGGAATCCGAAGAGATAACCGATGAGCAGACAACTGATAACCCTGCGGCAGGAACCGATGCGGAACCTGAATCCGATCATGCTGACACTCCTCCAGTGGATTTCCATGATGATGAATACACATACAGTTTCGACAAGGCACTGGTAGAGGGCCTTAATTACGGAACCGTCGCATATAATGATGATTATATTGTATACGGTCATACCGAATACAATTCGGATACCTATTCAGAGGGTTATCCTGACAATGCGACGATGCTTGAGGTTAAGTACTATGACTATGAAGGCAATCCCGTTGACGGATTCCTTACATATAATGACAGCAGCGACAGCTATTATGACTTTAATCTTGATTCTAAGGGTAATGTGTATTTCATACATGCCATTCAGAATTATGATGATTCCTACGGATATTTCACGGCATATGAGCTTGTTGCATACGATAAGACGGGTAAGCTTGTTGACTCCGTGATTTTTGAGGATGCGGACTTTGATTTCATGGTCAAGGATATCGCGATCGATGCTAAGGACAGACTGTTGGTACTTACGAATGAAGGCATCATGGAATGCGGAGACGGACAGACCAAGAATAAGATCAATTATGATGATGCAGATTCCTTCGGAAGTTTTTATCCCATGGAAGACGGTGATGTCGCGGTGCTTTCGTACGGATATGAAGACTATGAGATATCTGTTATAAATATAGATTCAAGAAGTCGTAAGGATCTTGGTGTTGCTCCCTTGGCATTATGCAGTCAGTATTCGATCAACCAGGGATACGGTACGGACGCCCTGATAAGTTCCGACAACGGAGTATATTCATTTAACTTTGAGGATCTTACATATGAGACTGTCATGAAGACTCCGGTTACGGACAGATTATTCTACGGCCTGTATTGTATCAAGATGCTGCCTGATAAGAATATCCTCGGATTCTATTATGATGATGTGCTTGAATCGTATATAATAGCAAGATTTAAGCCCTATGATATTTCGACTGATACAAGGCAGAAACTTATCCTTGACTGTATCGGACTGTCTCCTGATGTAATGGGTCGTGTAATTGATTTTAACAATACCAATGATGATTACAGGATTCTCGTCCATGATTATGCTTCTTTAGGTTTGGAGTATGATTACAGAAAGGGCGCTGAAATGCTGAATGCCGATATTGCATCCGGCAAACCCCACGATATTATGGTAGTGACTAATGCCGTACCGTATATGGCCTATATGCATAACGGAGTATTTGCCGATCAGAAGATGTTTATTGAGGCTGATCCTTCGGTAAACATCGATGATTATGCACCCAATGTTATAGAAGCGATGTCAGTTAATGACAAGCTTATGATGTTCACTCCCGGATTTACGATTAATACTGCATTTGCCAAGAGTACATATGTAGGAGAAAAACTCGGTTACAGCCTAACGGATTTCTTATCAACATGCGGATGGACCGGGGCAGATATGTATAGTGATGTGACCGATGAAAGTCTCATGTATAGTGTAATTCATGCTACCGGTAATGATTATATTGATTGGGAGAATCTAAGCTGTGACTTTGATTCCACGGATTTTGTGAAGTTGTTGTCTTATACCGGCAAATATCCCAGTGAATATGATTATTCATATGACGGGCAGGAGCATGAAGATCCGTATAATTCGTATGCGCTGCCGTACAGAGAAGGTAAAGCTCTGTGTGAGATCAGGACGTTATACGATATAGACGGATATATTGAAGCGCTTGACGGTGTATTCGGCGAAGATGTGACAATGGTCGGATTTCCTACCACATCAGATGTGGGAAGCAGTATAGCGTTTGATTATGCATTTGCTATATATGAAGACAGTATAGGTAAGGACGGTGCATGGCAGTTTGTCAGGGAATTCTATGATAAAGACGTTGCTGATATGTTAAATTTAGGCCTTCCAACGTCCGATAAAAGACTGCGAAAGGCCATCAAAGACGCTGGCGGAAAGTATAAGAATTACGCATCTGAAAATGAATATACTTGGGAGGATCCCACATATCTTGTGGGATCGGAATATGTGAATCTTCATCCTCTTGATAAGAAGGAAACGGATAAACTGCTTAAGAGTATATACGGAATCAACAGACTGTCATTTGATGATTTGACTATAAGTGACATTATCACGCAGGAGACGGATGCATACTATATGGGTGCATATGATGCCGAAACCGCGGCCAAAGCCATTGATGAGAAAGTGAGTAAATATCTTGAGGGTCTGAAATAACAGACCCTCATTTATTATTTAATCAGATATTATAATAATCAGTCGGTTTTGAGTGCTCTCATGGCATTTAGTATTGCTATGAATGCCACACCCACATCGGCGAATACGGCTGCCCACATTGAGGCGAATCCTACAGCTGCAAGTAAGAGGATAAGCAGCTTAACGCCTATGGCAAATACGATATTTTCTTTGACTATGCGAAGAGTTCTTCGCGATATTTGAATTGCCTTGGCAATCTTGGCGGGTTCATCCGTCATGATCACGATATCGGCGGCCTCGATTGCCGCATCGCTTCCAAGTCCTCCCATGGCGATTCCGATATCCGCTCTGGCAAGTACCGGGGCGTCATTGATGCCGTCACCTACAAATATAAGTTTACCATCTGCAGACCTGTCGGCTATGAGCTGCTCTACTATATCGACCTTATCGGCAGGTAACAGATCTGAATGATATTCATTAATACCGATTCTTGCGGCGACTGCTTCGGCAGTCGCTTTTCTGTCACCTGTAAGCATGACGATACGCTTAACACCTGCCGCTTTGATACCCTTGATAGCATCGGCGGCATCTTCTTTGACTATGTCAGATAATAAAATACAGCCTAAGATTCTGTTATGATCTGCGATATATACGATGGTTCCAACTTCAACGGATGTCGCATCATCAGGCAGATTATTAACAACGATTCCCTTATCGGACATAAGGTCATCATTGCCTATATAGTAACCGATTCCGTCTATTACTGCCTCTATGCCGTGTCCGGCAAGTTCAGAGATATTATCTATATGCGACTTAAGTTCCTCTGCATTCTGCCCCGTTCTGCTAAGATATTCATTTACAAGAGAAGTTGCAATGGGGTGGGAAGAGTAACTCTCTGCCGTAGCTGCAATCTTAAGGAGCTGATCTTTGGATATATCCTGTGCGATACAGTGAATTGAATCAACACCGAATACACCTTTGGTAAGAGTGCCTGTCTTATCCATTGCAATTATCTCGGCTTTATCAAGCTGTTCAAGATAACTGCTTCCTTTGACAAGAATTCCCTGTCTGCCTGCTCCGCCTATTCCTCCGAAGAAACTAAGAGGGATACTTATTACCAGTGCACAAGGGCAGGATATTACTAAGAAGGACAGAGCTCTATATATCCATGTCAGCCAATTGCCTGTAATAAGCGAAGGGATAACAGCTAATAATACTGCTGCGCCCACCACTGCAGGAGTATAGTATCTTGCGAATCTTGAGATAAAGTTCTCGGATTCTGCCTTCTTATCTGTTGCCGATTCTACAAGTTCAAGAATCTTGGTTACGGTTGATTCGCTGAATTCCTTGGTTACTTCTATGTGAAGAAGGCCGTTTGAGTTGATGCATCCGCTTATAACTTCATTGCCCGCAACTACATCACGGGGAAGGCTCTCACCGGTAAGTGCCTTAGTATCAAGAGAAGATATGCCTTCCGTAATTATTCCGTCTAACGGAATCTTCTCGCCGGGCTTAACTACTATTATCTCGCCGACCGATACCTCATCCGGATCCACTTCCGATTCGGTACCGTCACGAAGTACAACGGCATAATCGGGACGGATATCCATAAGTTCCTTGATGGATGCACGGGATTTACCCACTGCATATGACTGGAACCATTCGCCGATTTGATAGAAGAGCATAACAGCGACACCTTCGGAATAACTGCCTATGAAGAATGCACCCACAGAAGCAATGACCATTAAGAAATTCTCATCAAGCATGCTTCCGCGTATTGTATTAAGTGCCGCATTCTTAATAATATCGTAACTTATTGCGATATACACTATGAGATAAGAAGCAAGCATGCAGTACGGACCGTAGCCTGTATCAAATACATGTAACCCTTCTTCAAGTATCTTGATTAATATGAATGCCGCAAGGCATATAATTATTCTTGTCAGTCTCTTCTTAAGTTTCTTACTCATGGCGCTTCTCTCTGATTATTATCTATAATATATGATAAGTCCTATTTCTCAATCACAGTCACATCGGGCTCATATTTGTTAACTATAGATTTAACTTCCTTAACTATTGCCGCAACATCGGCATCATCTGCAAGTTCAAGCTTAAGCTTCTGTGTAAGAAGAGTGCACTTGCTGCTTATTACGCCGGCAATCTCTGCGACATCGTTCTGAATCTTCTCTGCGCAGTGTGCGCAATCCAAATCTTCCAAGATAAATAATTTGTTCATATCAAACCTCCGATTATGTAGTAATTAATTGATAGAATCTTTGGCAGCTATTCAAGGATATGTTCAAGACCCATATCAAGGATGCCTGCAATGTGATCGTCGGCCAGACTGTATAGTATTGCCTTGCCGTCACGTCTGCCAAGAACCAGACTGTTAGCCTTAAGAACTCTTAACTGGTGAGATATAGCCGACTGTGTCATGTTAAGCTTTGACGCTATGTCCTGTACGCACAGTTCTCCGTCTCTTAAGACGCAGAGGATCTTAACCCTCGTATAATCTCCGAACACTTTGTAGAATTCTGATAAGTCATACAATGTTTCGTCATTTGGCATCTTACCCATTGGATTCTCCTTTGTCTGTTACAAATAACATATGAACGACTGCTCATATGTTCATATTATCACATAAATTCATAATGTCAAGTATGTTTTATAATTTTTTGATGTGTTATGGATTGCTTATAATCTTGGTTTTATTGACATTTATATAAGGAAATAGTAAATTTAATTATGTATCGAAAGGACTAAACATGTGTATTGATGTTTAAGAAGAACGGATTAAAGATATTTGTATTCGGAGCATTGGCGCTTCTTAATATGTTCTTTTACAGTGTGCTTGAGTATAAGGTTTCTGTGCCGGTTACCATGACAATAGATCAGAAGACGCATATGTCCGAGGACTCAGAAGATGATATATTCGTAACACTTGATCATTCCAAGGATTGGGTGGAAGGCCCGACCGAATACGGAATACAATATGACTGTGTTATTCATAATAATACTTCACAGAATCTGACCAACTGGAGTATGGTCATAAGATTGCCCAAGAGTGCAAGAATGACCGATTCATGGAATGTGGAGTATGAACTGGACGGAAGACTGCTTAAGGTGGTCGGCAAGGAACATAGCAGACTGGTAGAAGCAAGAGATATTCAGAGCTTCGGATTCATTATAATTAATGATGAAATAGAAGATCTTAATGAGTTAGTGCTCTCGGTTGAACCTGTTTTTCATATGACGGATTATCCTGTATTCTGGATCAATCTTCTGTTCACGATAGGCATCATAATCGGTATAATTACTACCGTCATTGTTGATACAAGACTCGGTCCCATGAGAAGGGAGCGCGAGAAGGATAAGAGCATTATAGTTCAGACGATGCAGACCTTCTCTAATTTCATCGATACCAAAGACCCTTCAACCAAGGGTCATTCGACACGTGTGGCACATTATTCAAGGGAACTTGCCAAGAAGCTTAAGCTTCCGCCCAAGGATATAGAACTAATATATTACATTGCGCTTCTGCATGATATAGGTAAGGTCTATATTCCCGATGAGATACTTAATAAGCCCGGCAGACTTGATCCCGATGAAAGAGCCATTATAGAGACTCATGCAGCCAAAGGAGCTGAGATTCTTAAGGATTTCACTGAGATAGACGGTATTGCAGACGGTGCAAGATATCACCATGAGCATTATGACGGTACAGGATACCCTACCGGTTTATCCGGAGAGAATATTCCGTTCTTTGCCCGTATTATCTGTGTGGCAGATTCATATGATGCCATGAGTTCAGATCGTTGCTACAGGCCAAGGCTTAGCAAAGAAGAGATTATTGCCGAACTTAAGAAGAATTCCGGAACCCAGTTTGATCCGGAGGTTGTGGGATGTATGCTTAAGTTAATAGAAAGTGACGGACTGCGAATGCCAATGTCCAAGATGTAATGGAGGATATATGGAGAAGAAACTTAGAAATGTCGGCATGACCATGAGCATATTGATGGGAGTGACTTTGAGCTTCTGCCTTTCCCTTATCGGCAATCTGATGGGCAGTCGTCAGTCGGGTTCTTTTAACGTACCCGGATGGCTGATAAGTTTCGTTATAAGTGCCGTGATAAGCATTATATTAGGATTTATCATACCTATGAAGAAGATATCGGATGCTGTTCAGAGTAAGAACGGGGGTATCGGTTCGGTTAAGGGAAGATTAATAGATTCTTTGGTTTCGGATCTTATCTATACACCGCTTCTTACTTTTATTATGGTGTACTTAGCATACAGGAATGCGACGGCGCACGGCGCGTCCATGCCCTTTGTCCCGATGTTTTTAAGTTCACTTTTAGTAAGTTTCATAGTGGCTTATATCATAATTTTCTTGGTTTCACCACTTTTTGTCAGAATTTCTCTTAAGATTAATAAAATACAGGGTATGTAATATGGCAGGTTACGTATTGGCAATAGACCAGGGCACTACGAGCAGCAGGGCCATTATATTTGACCGAAACGGTAAGGTAATTCAGACGGCGCAGAAGGAGTTTACACAGTATTTCCCGAAGCCCGGCTGGGTTGAACATGATGCCAATGAGATATGGCTGTCGGTAGTATCGGTATATATGGAAGCTATCGTTAAATCAGGAATAAGCCCGTCTGAGGTAGTGGCAATAGGTATTACCAATCAGCGTGAGACAACGGTTGTATGGGATAGAGTAACAGGCAAGCCTATATATAATGCCATATGCTGGCAGTCAAGACAGACAGCGGATATATGCGAAGAATTAAGGTCTAAGGGCCTTGAACAGACAATCCGTGATAAGACGGGACTGCTTATAGATCCGTATTTCTCGGCAACCAAGATAAGATGGATACTTGATAATGTTGAAGGCGCCAGAGATAAAGCTGCCAAGGGTCAGCTTATGTTCGGTACCATAGATTCATGGCTTACCTATAAGTTATCAGGCGGTGCGGTTCATGTGACTGATTATTCCAATGCTGCCCGCACCATGCTATATAATATCTTTGAACTTAAGTGGGATGAGGATATTCTACGGGAACTGGATATACCTGCATCGATGCTTCCTGAGGTTAAGCCCTCTTCTTGCGTATATGCCCACACGGCTCCCTATCATTTCTATAATATAGAAGTTCCGATAGCAGGCATTGCAGGAGATCAGCAGGCCGCATTGTTCGGACAGACATGTTTTGTGCCGGGGATGGCCAAGAATACGTACGGAACCGGTTGTTTCCTGCTTATGAATACGGGAGATAAGCCGATTCGTTCTTCCCACGGACTGGTTACCACGATTGCATGGGGAATAGACGGACGTGTTGAGTATGCCTTAGAGGGCAGTGTATTTGTGGCAGGCTCTGCCATACAATGGCTTAGAGACGGATTGGGGCTTATAGCTACGGCTCCCGAGAGCGAAGAAGTGGCATGTGGCTGTGAGGACAGCGAAGGGGTATACGTGGTTCCTGCTTTCGTGGGACTTGGTGCTCCCTATTGGAATGATAAGTGCAGAGGAGCCATATTCGGACTTACCAGAGGTACGACAAGGGCACACTTTGTCAGGGCAACCCTTGAATCATTGGCATATCAGAGCAGAGATCTTATAGAGGCAATGGAACTTGACAGCGGAATATCGCTTAAGAAACTTAAGGTAGACGGAGGCGCGGTCAAAAACGACCTGCTTATGCAATTCCAGTCGGATATCTTAGGTGTGCCGGTAGAGCGACCTGTCATCAACGAGACAACAGCGCTTGGGGCCGCATATCTTGCGGGCCTTGCGGTTGGGTTCTATGAGAGTTCACAGGCACTTATAGATAATTACATGGTAGATCACACATTCACGCCCGAATACGATGAGGATAAGCGTATGAGCAAGTATGCGGGATGGAAGAAGGCAGTCGCCGCAACAGAGGCATTCTAGATTATTCTAAGCAGTAAGTCTCCCAGAATTTCTCCGCGACCATGGATAATTTACGTTCCTTGTCTCGGACACATATATAAGTAGCGAACACATCAGGCGAGGTAATGCGCTTAACGGCGATATCCTCGCCTATATAGTCGGCTACTGCACCGGGGAATATCGATATACCTACACCCTTTCTTGTTAGCTCTATTGCATTCTGCATATGCGCCAGTCGACATACAATCCTCGGTACTATATCAAGAGGAGCAAACCAATCCTCAATCTCCTTAAGTCTTGAAGCTCTTGAGGGAATTAAGAGTCCGTAGGGAGCAAGTTTGGATAATTCCACAGTATCTCCGGGAATAAGTGCAAGAGGGTGGTCGCTTGGCATAATGGCTACCCATGGCTCTTTATAGACTTCGACACCTTCAAGAGATTCTTCATCAAAAGGCGCGGTGATTAAGCCGATCTCACACAGACCGTTGTGGATCCTCTGGACGATATCATCCGTATTGCCGTTCCAGAGGTTGAATTCTACATGAGGGTATTCCTGGGCAAATCCCGCTATCCAGCCTGAGAGTATCTGAGGTGCCTTGGCTTCAACGGTAGCCAGATAGAGTATTCCCTGCAAACCTTCGCTCATATCTCTAATATCTTCTATAGAACGATCTGATAATGCCGCAATCTGACTTGCATACTGCCTGAAACGTACACCTGCTTCCGTAAGTGTCACGCCGTGATTCTTACGTTCGAATAATTTGGCATCCAGTTCTTCTTCAAGATCTCTGATCTGACGACTTAACGGCGGCTGCGCAATAAGCAGTTTGTCTGCAGCCTTGGTAAAGCTTCCTTCTTCTGCAACCGTAAGAAAGTATCTTATATGTCGTAATTCCATAGTCTAATCCCTCTTTATATACAAATAACAGATATACCAATAAGGTATGACCACTATTACATTATATGTATTTTACACTAACAAGTCAATCTGATATGATTTAATCAGAAAGAGGGAAGAACCTCTAAGATACAGAACACAAAGGTATAGTTTAAAGGTTGATACAGTGCAAAGGAGGTACGGTTATGAAGAGATTATTTGAACTTATTGAGAAGGCAATGGAAGAGTATTACGACACATTTTCAAGGTAAGTCGTCCCTATAATATCGGTATTCACAATAAATAGTGTTGTCATACTTAAGAAAGCCCCGTGGTTATGCCACGGGGCTTTCGCTTGTCATGAAAATAGGAAGTTTCGCTGTTTATAAATATTTAACTATTTTTATTAGCACTCGGCATTGACGAGTGCTAATTATGGGATATAATAATAATCAAAAGGGAGAGCGAACTCGGAAGGGAGGAACAGTGTGATAAACGCTGCTGATACAGCATTTATCACACCTGCGATTTGAGCCGAGCCCAAATCGCTTGATCGCATCGGCGAATCTGACATTCGCCTCGCGGACCTCGCATAAATGCTCGGAAGGAGGGAAATATGAACATAAGCAAATTTACACAGAAATCTATAGAAGCGGTACAGAACATGGATAAGGTTGCCATGGAATACGGTAACCAGGAGATTGATCAAGAGCATCTGCTGTATTCTTTGATCACAATAGATGACAGCCTTATAGCTAAGCTGATTGAGAAGATGGATATCAGATTCTCGGAATTTAAGAGGCGTGTTGAGCAGGCACTTGATAAGAGAGTCAAAGTACAGGGCGGACAGCCCTATGTCAGTCAGGCGCTTAACAAAGTCCTGGTGACAGCTGAGGATGAGGCTAAGCAGATGGGGGATGAATATGTATCGGTTGAGCATATCTTCTTATGCATACTCAAGAATCCCAACACAGAAATTAAATCTATATTTAAGGAATATGGTATCACAAGAGACCGTTTCCTTCAGGCGCTTGCGGCAGTCAGGGGTAATCATACCGTGACAAGCGATAATCCCGAGGCTACATACGACACTCTGGAGAAGTATGGCCAGGAACTTGTGGCCAAGGCCAAGGATCAGAAGCTTGATCCCGTCATCGGACGTGATGAAGAGATAAGGAACGTGATCCGTATCCTTTCAAGAAAGACCAAGAACAATCCCGTGCTTATAGGTGAGCCCGGTGTCGGCAAGACAGCCGTGGCCGAAGGACTTGCACAACGAATCGCAAGAGGTGATGTGCCTCAGGCTCTGGCGGATAAGAAGATATTTGCTCTTGATATGGGCGCACTTGTAGCAGGCGCCAAATACAGAGGTGAATTCGAAGAAAGACTTAAGGCCGTGCTTGAAGATGTCAAGAACAGCGACGGTGAGATCATCTTATTTATAGATGAACTTCATACCATAGTCGGTGCCGGCAAGACTGACGGTGCACTTGACGCCGGCAATATGCTTAAGCCCATGCTTGCAAGAGGCGAGCTGCATTGTATAGGTGCGACCACTCTTAACGAATACAGACAGTATATCGAGAAGGATGCGGCCCTTGAGAGAAGATTCCAGCCGGTTATGGTAGATGAACCTACGGTTGAAGATACTATTTCTATCTTAAGAGGTCTTAAGGAGAGATATGAGAATTACCACCATGTTAAGATCTTGGATAATGCGCTTGTGTCAGCGGCGACCTTATCTCACAGATATATAAGCGACAGATTCTTGCCTGATAAGGCCATAGACCTTGTTGATGAGGCCTGTGCATTGATTAAGACAGAGATGGATTCCATGCCTGCAGAGATGGATGAGATGAGTCGTAAGATCACACAGCTTCAGATAGAAGAAGCTGCGCTTAAGAAAGAAGAGGATAAGTTATCCAAGGAGCGTCTTGAGGCATTACAGAAAGAACTGGCGGAACTTCAGGATGAGTATAATGTCAAGAAAGCCGAACTTGATAATGAGAAAGCTGCCGTTGATAAACTCTCCAAGTTAAGAGAACAGCGCGAACAGCTTAAGAATGACATAGAGATCGCCAAACGTGAAGGCGATTATGAGAAGGCGGGAGAGCTTGAATACGGCATCCTTCCCGAAGTATTAAGAAAGCTAGAATCAGAGGAAGCCGCAGTGGGCGGTCAGATGAAACTTGTCCATGAGGCCGTAACCGATGAGGAGATAGCAAGGATCGTATCTCGTTGGACCGGAATCCCTGTAAGCAAACTCGGAGAATCCGAGCGCAATAAGACCCTGCATCTTGATGAAGAACTCCATAAGAGAGTTATAGGTCAGGATGAAGGTGTGACCAAGGTTACTGAGGCGATCATAAGATCCAAGGCAGGTATCAAAGATCCCAGCAAGCCCATAGGTTCCTTCTTATTCTTAGGTCCTACCGGTGTGGGTAAGACCGAGCTTGCCAAGAGCCTTGCCGAAAGCTTATTTGATGATGAGAATAACATGGTACGTATCGATATGTCCGAGTATATGGAGAAATACTCCGTATCAAGACTTATCGGAGCGCCTCCCGGATATGTGGGATATGATGAAGGCGGTCAGCTTACAGAGGCCGTTCGCCGTAAGCCATACTCCGTTGTATTGTTTGATGAAGTAGAGAAGGCTCATCCTGATGTATTCAATGTACTGTTACAGGTGCTTGATGACGGTCGCATAACGGACAGCCAGGGAAGAACAGTGGACTTTAAGAACACCATTCTTATAATGACATCCAATATCGGAGCGCAGTACCTTATTGACGGAATAGACCCCGAAGGCAATATAAAGCCTGATGCTGAGAAAGCGGTTATGGATGAACTCAGGGCACATTTCAGGCCCGAATTCCTTAACAGATTGGATGAGACCATCCTGTTTAAGCCTCTTACCAAGGACAATATAGGCGGAATCGTGGATCTTATTCTTGCTGATCTTAATAAGCGATTAGCAGACCGTGACATTAAGATAGATATAAGCGATGATGCCAAGAGATTCATAGCGGATAATGCATATGATCCCATATACGGAGCAAGACCCCTTAAGCGCTATATGCAGAAAAATGTGGAGACTTTATCTGCTAGGCTTATCCTAGAGGGTGATATCGATGCAGGGCGAACAATCTATATAGACAGATCAGGGGATGCCCTTACGGCTTCGGTTAAGTAAATACTGTAATATGTGACTAAGAAACGGGCGATTGACGGTTCGCCCCGGGCATAGATACTCCGGGGCAGAATTATAGTCAGTCGCCCTAATTTTTTATTGAGATAAATACAGGCATAGGCTATAATACAAGTGTTTTGCAGATTGATGATAAACGGTCAGGCGCCTGCAACGGGCGGATGGCGAAGATACGGATAAAGCTATGATACCAAACGATCCCATGATGCTTCTAAGCTATATCAATATGAAGTTAAGAGATGAATACGACAGTCTTGATGCGCTTTGTGATAATCTTGATGTCAGTAAAGATGAGATAATAAGCAAGCTAAACGCTGTCGGTTACAGATACAATAAGGATAATAATCAATTTAAGTAGATATGGATCTTTTTGATTATATGAGAGAGAGTAATAAGGAGAAAGAATCGCCGCTTGCGGCAAGACTTCGTCCGCGTACTCTTGATGAAATAGTGGGACAACAGCATATCGTAGGCAAGGATAAGCTGTTATATCGCGCAATTAAGGCGGATAAGTTAAGCAGTCTTATATTCTACGGCCCTCCGGGGACGGGTAAGACTACGCTTGCCAAGGTAATAGCTGGTACCACGAGCAGTGAATTTAAGCAGATCAATGCTACGACTTCCGGCAAGAAAGATATGGAAGAAGTCGTGGAGCAGGCTAAGCAGACTGCGGGAATGTATGGTAAGAAGACCATACTGTTTATAGACGAGATACACAGATTTAATAAAGGGCAGCAGGATTATCTGTTACCTTTCGTGGAAGACGGAACCCTTATACTTATCGGAGCGACCACGGAGAATCCTTTCTTTGAGGTCAACGGGGCTTTGATTTCCCGTTCAATGATATTTGAACTTAAGCCGCTTACGACGGATGATATCAAGACCCTTATTAACAGAGCTTTGAGCGATTCTGAGAGAGGACTCGGAGCATATAATGCCAAGATAGATGAGGATGCCTTGGAAGCGCTTTCGGATATATCAGGCGGTGATGCAAGACATGCGCTTAATGCCATAGAACTTGCGGTACTTACAACGGATAAGTCTGAAGATGGCACGATTCATATAACTCTTCCCATAATAGAGGAGTGTATTCAGAAGCGTGTCGTAAGATTCGATAAGACAGGCGATAATCACTATGATACGATATCGGCATTTATTAAGAGCATGAGAGGCTCGGATCCCGATGCGGTATTGTATTACCTTGCCAAGATGTTATATGCCGGCGAGGATGTGAAGTTTATTGCAAGAAGGATCATGATATGCGCATCCGAAGATGTGGGTAATGCAGATCCTCAGGCCTTGCAGGTAGCGGTAGCAGCGGCACAGGCTGTTGAGAGAGTCGGAATGCCTGAGAGTCAGTTAATACTTGCTCAGGCTGCCACATATATAGCAACGGCACCCAAGTCCAATGCCGCTTGCGGAATATTTGAAGCTATGGATACGGTTAGGGAGACGGGTTCACTTCCCGTTCCGCCGCATTTACAGGATGCACATTATAAGGGAGCAGCCAAGTTGGGACACGGAACAGGATATAAATACGCGCATGATTATAAGAATCACTATGTGAAACAGCAGTATCTTCCATATGAACTTGACGGCAAGGAGTTCTATAAGCCGTCGGGTAACGGTTACGAAGCCAAGATACGCGAGCATATGAAGAAGATCAAAGAAGAAGCTGAAGAGTGATGATGACGGTCTTAAGATATAAGGAGACCGACTATATAAAGATAAGAAGGAGAGAACAATGACTACAGCAGAGAAAGCCATGCAGATGCATGAAGAGTGGAACGGTAAGATCGAGACCATTGCCAAGAGCAAGGTTAAGACAAGAGAGGACTTAGCGATTGCTTATACGCCCGGTGTTGCGGAGCCTTGTAAGGTGATAGCCAAAGATCCCGAACTTGCTTATAAGTATACGATGAAGGCCAATACGATAGCTGTTGTTTCTGACGGAAGTGCTGTGCTTGGACTCGGTAATATCGGTGCCAAGGCAGCTATGCCCGTTATGGAAGGTAAGGCTGTGTTATTCAAGGAATTCGGCGGAGTCAATGCCGTACCCATCTGTCTTGATACACAGGATACGGAGGAGATAATCAAGGCCGTAACTTATCTTGCACCGGGATTCGGCGGTATCAATCTTGAAGATATCTCTGCTCCGAGATGTTTCGAAATAGAGGAAAGACTTAAGGCGACTCTTGATATTCCCGTATTCCATGACGATCAGCACGGAACAGCCATCGTCGTGCTTGCGGCAACGATCAATGCGCTTAAGATAGTGGACAAGCCTAAGGAGAGCTGTAAGATAGTTGTTAACGGTGCGGGTAGTGCCGGCGTGGCTATTACTAAGTTGTTGTTAAGATACGGATTTAAGAACATTATCATGGTAGACAGAACGGGTGCAATAGCATCAGACAGAACGGACCTTAACTCATCCAAGAAGGAGATGCTTACACTTACCAATCCTGACGATGAGAAGGGCGGACTTGCGGATGTTGTTAAGAATGCCGATATCTTCGTAGGTGTGTCTGCTCCCGACACGATGACTGCCGATATGGTTAAATCAATGGCAACTGACCCTATCATATTCGCAATGAGCAATCCCATCCCGGAGATCATGCCTGATGTAGCGAAGGCTGCAGGTGCACGTATAGTCGGAACAGGAAGAAGTGACTTCCCGAATCAGATCAATAACGTGGTTGCATTCCCCGGAATCTTTAAAGGAGCGCTTGAAGGCAGAGCAAGACAGATCACAGAAGAGATGAAGCTTGCAGCCGCAGAGGCAATTGCTTCTCTTGTATCAGATGATGAGTTATGCGAAGATATGATCATGCCCGAGGCTTTCGATCCCAGAGTTGCCGATAAGGTAGCGGCAGCCGTTAAGGCACTTATCTAGTGGCTTTATAACCGGTATTTGCTAATATTTATAACCAAAATATCAAAAATCCCGAAAAAGTTCTTTATTTTTTCGGGATTTTATGTATAATGAAGGTGAACATTGATTCAAGTCTTGGAGTATCGAATCGATACATTTTCCAACATTGAGGATTAATAGCGAACATTTACAGTGTATTAATTATATGCATAAGTAATGGTTTATTTGCAACATATGATCTTATTATCGGAGAGGTATTAAATGACAAGAGAAAGGTATGAATCACTTGCGATAGCCGACCTTAAGGAAATCGCAAAAACAAGAGGAATTAAGGGCACATCCAAGATGACCAAGGGCGATCTTATCGATGCCATGATGGAGCTAGATAAGAAGGAGAGCTTAGAAAGCGGCGGTGCCAAGGAAGCAGATGAGATAGGAGTCTCTGCCAAGGCACAGGCTACAGATAAGTCTCAGGCCAAGGTCAGTAAGATGACTGATGCCGATGTGGCTGCCGACGGTTCGGAGAAAGAGAAAGAAGAGAGCCTTAAGGAGCTTGACAGCGGTATTCAGGTATCCGGAATCTTAGAAGTAATGCCTGACGGATTCGGATTTATAAGATCGGCCAACTACCTGCCCGGTGATAATGATGTATATGTGGCACCCAGCCAGATCAAGAGATTCAGACTTAAGACCGGTGATATAGTTACGGGTAATACCCGTATTAAGT
This sequence comes from uncultured Lachnospiraceae bacterium, assembly GCA_902778165.1. Classification (GTDB taxonomy): domain Bacteria; phylum Bacillota; class Clostridia; order Lachnospirales; family Lachnospiraceae; genus Colinaster. The sequence goes on along the minus strand of CACYWQ010000003.1, from coordinate 86,460 downwards.
CACAGAACGAGAAGTTCTCGGCTCTGTTATTTGTTAAGACCGTCAACGGATGTACACTTGAAGAGATAGCAAGACGTCCTAATTTTGAAGACATGACGCCCATCTTCCCGGATGAGAAGCTTAAACTTGAGCATCCCGGCGGATCGGTTGCCATGAGGATCATGGATATAATGAGTCCCGTCGGTAAGGGACAGAGAGGTATGATAGTATCACCTCCTAAAGCCGGTAAGACAACGCTTCTTAAGGATGTCGCCAAGTCGGTCAAAGCCAATAATCCCGAGATTCATCTTATCGTGCTTCTTATAGATGAGCGTCCTGAGGAAGTAACTGATATCAGGGAAGCGATAGAGGGACCCAATGTTGAGGTAATATATTCTACTTTCGATGAGCTCCCGGAGCATCATAAGAGAGTATCAGAGATGGTAATAGAAAGAGCCAGAAGACTTGTGGAGCACGGTAAGGATGTAATGATACTTATAGACAGTATTACAAGACTTACAAGAGCTTATAACCTTACGGTTCCGCCTTCAGGACGTACATTATCCGGAGGTCTTGATCCGGCAGCTCTGCATATGCCCAAGAAATTCTTTGGTGCAGCCCGTAATATTAGAGAAGGCGGCAGCCTTACGATTCTTGCAACGGCACTTGTTGAGACTGGAAGTAAGATGGATGATGTGGTATACGAGGAATTCAAGGGCACAGGTAACATGGAGATGGTTCTTGACAGAAAGTTATCCGAAAGAAGAGTCTTCCCTGCCATTGATATCCTTAAGTCAGGTACAAGAAGAGATGATCTGTTACTTACTCCCGATGAACAGGATGCTGTAGCCACAATGAGAAGAGCATTTAACGGAATGAAGGCCGAGGAAGCGGCTGATAAGGTCATCGATCTGTTTGCACGTACAAGGAACAATGTTGAGTTTGTTCAGATGATGAAGAAGATGAAGATTTTCTGATTTTTGGTATTGCGTGTCAGGACAGGCTGTGTTACAATCATATAGCTGTCTGTGGATTGGATTGCGGACAGTAGCGGATGAGAACATAACTATTGATTATAGAGAGGTGAAAGTATGAGAGAAGGAATTCATCCTGAGTATTATCAGGCAACAGTTACATGTAACTGCGGTAACACATTCGTAACAGGCTCTACCAAGCCTGAGATTCATGTCGAGGTGTGCAGTAAGTGTCATTCTTTCTATACAGGTCAGCAGAAGTCTGCAAGGGCTGACGGACGTATAGATAAGTTCAATAAGAAATACGGCGTTAACGCGTAGTTGTCTTAATTTATGTGATTTGATAAGGTTGAGGTCGGTGGGATCTCAGCCTTATTTCGTTAATTAAGGAGTTATATGGCAAGAAAGAAGAAGATATGCAATTCCGGCATCGGCGGACAGGCCGTATTGGAAGGCGTAATGATGAAGAATAAGGATTTCTATGCCGTAGCGGTTCGTAAACCCGACGGAGAGATAGATGTTGAGACCGCCGAATACCACGGTGTACTTCACGGAAGCAAGTTAACTAAGATTCCTTTTATAAGAGGAGTATTTAATTTCCTTGATTCTTTGATACTCGGAATGCGCACCCTTGATCATTCGGCATCTTTCTATGAGGATGAGAATGCTAAGGAGACAGTGTTTGACAAGGCCTTAGGCGATAAGTCAGAGAAGACTTTCTCTGTCCTTACTGTGCTTATATCATTTGCTTTGGCTATAGCATTGTTTATGATATTGCCTTATTATCTTTCGACTCTGCTTGAGAAGTATGTAAGAAATGCATCACTTCTTGCCATATTCGAAGGAATTATAAGGCTGTTGATATTCCTTGCATATATAGTGGCTATTACGGCCATGAAGGATATCAAGAGGCTGTATCAGTACCACGGTGCGGAACACAAGTGCATCAACTGTATAGAGAAAGGACATAATCTTAATGTTCATAATGTTAAGAGATCGTCAAGATTCCACAGAAGATGCGGAACAAGTTTCTTGTTGTTCGTAATGGTAATAAGTATCATATTGTTCATGTTCATTACGGTATCCAATCCTGTACTTAAGGTGGTAATAAGGATTCTTCTGCTTCCGGTAATAGCGGGTATATCGTATGAGATAATCAAACTTGCCGGAAGAAGCAACAATATAGTGATTCGTATTCTGTCAGCTCCGGGTCTGATGCTTCAGAGACTTACGACTAAGGAACCCGACGAAGAGATGATAGAAGTGGCAATCAAATCCGTGGAAGCTGTATTTGATTGGAAAGCTTTCCTTAGGGAGAACTTCGAATACGAGGAAGATGAACTGTGACAGTAATGGAAGTCTGCAAGGCCATGGCAGATAAGCTTGCATCTGCAGGAATTGAAGATTCACAGAGTGATTCCAAGATATTATTTGAATATATAACAGGTGTTACCACAAGTGAACTCTACTTAAATCCTGATAAGGAATTAAGCAATGAGTCTGTGAATAAGTGTATGGAAGCCGTTAATAAACGGATAGACCATATACCGGTCCAGCACATAACCGGCAGACAGGAGTTCATGGGACTTGAATTTGCGGTTAATGAGCATGTGTTAATACCAAGATTTGATACAGAGGTGCTGGTCGAAGAGGCAATGCGCATTGAACTGTCGCATTTAAGAATCTTGGATATGTGCACGGGAAGCGGTTGTATACTGTTAAGCCTTCTGCATTATTCACATGACTGTGAGGGAGTGGGCGTTGATATCTCACCCGAAGCCTTAGAGGTGGCCCGTATGAATGCAGACAGGCTGGGAATAGATGCCGAGTTCGTATTAAGTGATCTGTTTGACGGATTAAAGGATAATAAATTAACTTATGATTTAATTATTTCCAACCCGCCATACATTCCCACGGATGTAATTCCTACTTTAATGGAAGAAGTTAAAGAACATGAGCCCATACTTGCTCTTGACGGTTCGGCTGATGGGCTTGATTACTATAGAAGGATAATAAGTGAGTCGCCCGCATTTATAACAAAAGGCGGAAACTTAATGTTTGAGATAGGGTATGATCAGGGCGAAGCGGTAAGCGGGCTTATGAGAGATGCCGGATACTCGGATGTTGAAGTGGTTAAGGATTTAAGCGGGCTTGACAGAGTGGTACGCGGAAGATGGGAGAATTGACGGAGGATACCCATGTTTGATAAATTAGAGGATCTGCTTAGAAGATTTGAGGAGATAATGAATGAGTTAAGTGAGCCTAATGTGGCCAATGACCAGAACAGGTTCAGAGCGCTTATGAAGGAGCAGTCTGACCTTACTCCCCTAATCGAAACATACAAGGAATATAAGAAGTGCAATGAGACGATAGAGGATTCACTTAGCATGCTTGAGGGTGAGTCTGATGAGGAAATGCGTCAGATGCTTAAGGATGAGCTTGCTGAAGCCAAGAGCAGAGTCGGTGAGCTTGAGAATAAGCTTAAGATTCTGTTGCTTCCCAAGGACCCTAATGATGATAAGAACGTTATTGTCGAGATAAGAGCGGGTGCAGGCGGAGATGAGGCGGCATTGTTTGCGGCTGAGATCTATCGTATGTACGTGCATTATGCTGAGAACAGACGCTGGAAGGTCGAGACGATGGAAATGGAAGAAATCGGTATCGGCGGTATGAAGAGCGTAACCTTCATGATAAGCGGCCAGGGTGCTTATTCTGTGATGAAGTATGAAAGCGGTGTTCACAGAGTGCAGCGTGTACCCGAGACAGAGTCAGGCGGACGTATTCATACATCGACGATTACGGTTGCCGTTATGCCTGAGGCTGAAGAGGTCGATGTGGTGATCGATGAGAAGGATATAAGGATTGATGTCTGCAGATCATCCGGAGCAGGCGGACAGTGTGTCAATACAACTGATTCGGCCGTAAGACTTACGCATATGCCGACAGGAATCGTTATCTATTCACAGACTGAGAAGAGTCAGATTCAGAATAAGGCCAAGGCTTATGCCTTACTTAGAACGAAGTTATACGACCTTGCAATGCAGAATGCACATGATGCTGAAGCAGAAGCAAGACGCAGCCAGATAGGAACGGGAGACCGCTCTGAGAAGATAAGGACCTATAATTTTCCTCAGGGTCGTGTTACGGACCACAGGATCAATCTTACATTATATAAGATAGATAAGATCATGAACGGGGATATACAGGAGATAATAGATGCCTGCATAGCGGCTGACCAGGCGGCCAAGCTGCTTAAGATGGGAGAGAGTGCATGAAGAAAGTCTTTATAGACGGTGGTGAAGGAACTACCGGACTTCGTATACAGGAAAGATTCGCCGCAAGAAATGACGTTGAGATCATTAAGATAGACAGTGAACTTCGTAAGGATGCGACTGAGCGTAAGAGACTTATCAATGAATCGGATATCACGTTCTTATGCCTCCCGGATGCGGCGGCAATAGAGGCGGTTAGTCTTGTTGATCCTGATAATGACAAGACGGTTATCATTGATGCATCCACCGCCCACAGGACATTGCCTGATTGGGCATATGGTCTGCCTGAGTTATCACCAAAGTTCAGAGAGAAGATAAGAAAGGGTAACAGAATCGCGGTTCCCGGTTGTTATGCATCGGGATTTAACATGATAGTTTACCCCCTTGTGTCACACGGTATCATAGGAAGCGACTATCCCGTATCGGTTACTGCGCTGTCAGGTTATTCGGGTGCGGGTAAGAAGGCGATTGCTTTATATGAAGCCGATGATAAGAGAGAAGATCTCTATGCACCGAGAGAATATGCGCTTACACAGTCCCATAAGCATCTTAAGGAGATGAAGGCCATATCTGGACTTGCATATGAACCGCTTTTTACTCCGGTTGTGGATGATTATTACTGCGGAATGATAGTATCCGTGCCTTTATATACACATCTTATGAAAAACAAGATGACGCCTGAGCAAATTGCGGATGTATTTGCCTTACATTATGAGGGCGAACAGTTTATAACGGTAAGAGAGTTCGGATACGAACAGGGAGAGCCGAATAACGGCTTCTTGCATGCCAATGCATTTGCCGGCAGAGATGATGCGGAGATAATCATAACGGGTAATGAAGACAGAGTCCTTATATCTGCAAGATTTGACAACTTAGGTAAAGGAGCTTCCGGTGCAGCCATCCAATGTATGAACATTAAGCTTGGTATCCCGGAAGAGACGGGACTGAATATTTAGAATAAATATAAGCCCGTGGGCACAGTTAAATATAATCCAGACACGCTTGCGCTAAGATTCCGGCGTAGCGGTACATAAGCCGTCTGAAAGACGCCGGCTAAGTACCGACGCCTCCATATTGTCTGGCTTTTATTTAACTGTGCCCACGGGCTGTTATTATATCCTGAATTCCTGCTGATTCTTGCGAATGCTGTCGCTTTTGTTGAATTTCTTGCGATACTGCATCGGAGTCATTCCGACATATCGTTTAAATGTCTTGTTGAAATAACTTGCGTAGTTAAATCCCACACTTGAAGCTATATCCGACATTGGTGTCTGATGCACGTCATTTGTTAACATCTCGGCTGCAGCGTACACTCGGTACCTGTTGATGTAATCAATGGGCGATGAATGAAGCGCACGCTTAAATGTTCTGCAACACTCGCTCTCGCTGACCTCGCAACAATATGCTATATCGGATAAAAGTATATCTTCGGAATAATGGGCCGCAATATATTCGGTGGCTCTCTCTATGCGCCATTTATCAAGGGCCTGTTGCTTGGTAAGGGGCACATCATTTACCTGAGTTCTGTGGGAAATGCCTAATCCCCATATATCAAACAGTGCACCTATCGCACGAAGTTCGCTTCCTGCCACTTCCGAGCGCATATATTCGTATATATCGTGTATACGCTTAATTAATGCTTCGTCATCCTCGCTGTTATGGTCAAACGAGAAGTGTGTATGACGGTCATTGTCAAGAAGACTCATAAGGTTGCGACTGGTTAATGTACTTATTACGGATCCGAAGAGTACCGAATGATGGAAATGAACCATCTCAAGTTCCGTATCCTTATCTCCTTCGATGGAATGCGTAACACCTCTTATAATGCATACAGCATCTCCTGGGCAGACATTAACGGACATGTTGTCAAATTGGATATTGATCATGCCTCGACGTACATATATAAGCTCAAATTCGGAATGCTTATGGGGGGTATTCTCCATATAATCCGCATCCGACAGAGAAATCTGTCTTGCGAGGATAGGAGTCAGCAGACTTAAGGGATAATCCGAGTATTCGGGAAGTGGTTGGATGGGACTTAAGTATTCAACTGAATGCAGCATATCGTCCTCTCCGACCTTATTAATTTGTTCTTGTTTTTTACTCATGTTATGTATTATAACACATTTTTTAATGTTATAATCAAGTTTATGAATCCAATAGAAGAATACTACGGCAAGTTTAATGAAGAGAAGCGATTTGATTCGCGACACGGTCAGGTGGAGTACCGCGTGACCATGAAATACATTAAAGAATTCATTAAGGCTACAGGTAAAGCTGCAGAACAGATAAGCATAATTGATATAGGCGCAGGTACCGGCAGATATGCCGTTCCGTTAGTTAATGAAGGCTATAACGTCTGTGCAGTTGAACCGGTCAATCACAACCTTAAGCGCATGCAGAATAAGTCGGATAAGCTTATCTGTCTTAAAAGAGATGCCAGGCATCTTAAAGGTATTGATGATGATCAGTACGACATTACCATAATGCTTGGTCCCATGTATCATCTGTTTAGTCATGAAGATAAGCTTAAGGCTCTTAACGAAGCCAGGAGGGTGACCAAACAGGGCGGCGTGATATTTGTGGGATATTGCATGAATGAATATGCATTTGTTACTTATGCTCTTAATGAGGGGCATTTAAGCGAAGTTATGAAGGCAGGAAGGCTTACTGCGGACTATCACACCGTATCGGAGCCTGAAGACATATATGATTATGTAAGAGTTGAAGATATTGACAGACTTGCAAATGAGAGCGGACTGACACGCCTTAAACTCATAAGTCCGGACGGCCCGACGAACTATATCAGGCAGACGCTTAAGAAACTTACGGATGAAGAATTTGATACATTCGTTGATTATGTTGAGTCCATAGCCGAAAGAAGTGAACTAATAGGTGCGGCGGCTCATACCGTTGATATACTTAAGAAAACTTGAATTTTAGCACTTTAAATGGTAAAATTGTCCAGGCAAGCATCAGATTAAGCGTGACTTAAATATATAATTAGGAGAGAAATAATATGCCAATAACAGAGATACTTGAAGAGAATTGTCGCAAATTCGGCGATGACATATGCCTTGTGGAGATCAATCCCGAGATCCAGGAAGTCAGACGTGTAACATGGAAGGAATACGAACTGACTGAGCCTGCACCGGCAGCACATTACCGCAGGGAGATCACATGGAACGTATTTAACGAGAAGGCCAACAGATTTGCCAATCTCTTATTATCAAGAGGAGTCAAGAAAGGTGATAAAGTAGCGATCCTTCTTATGAACTGTCTTGAGTGGTTGCCGGTTTATTTCGGTATTCTTAAGACGGGCGCTATTGCAGTTCCTCTTAATTTCAGATATGCATCGGATGAGATAGAGTACTGTCTTAATCTGGCAGAGGTCGATATATTGGTATTCGGACCAGAGTTTATCGGTCGTATAGAAGAGATCGCCGATTCAATAAGCAAGAACAGACTGTTATTCTACGTGGGTGCCAACTGTCCTTCGTTTGCAGAGGATTATTCGGAGCTTACGGCCAACAGCTTAAGCCGTTCCCCTGAGATTAAGTTAAGCGATGACGACGATGCGGCTATATATTTCTCATCAGGTACAACGGGATTCCCTAAGGCTATACTTCACAATCATACAAGCCTTATGCATTCTTGTAAGGTGGAACAGGCTCATCACGGACAGACCAAGGATGATGTGTTCTTATGTATTCCGCCCCTGTATCATACGGGAGCCAAGATGCATTGGTTCGGAAGTTTCCTTGTAGGAGGCAAGGCAGTACTCTTAAAGGGTACCAAGCCTAAGACCATAATAGAAGCGGTGTCCGCAGAGAAGTGTACCATAGTATGGTTGCTCGTTCCCTGGGCTCAGGATATATTGGATGCAATAGACAGAGGCGATATCGATCTAAGCAAGTATGAACTCTCACAGTGGAGACTCATGCATATAGGTGCACAGCCCGTTCCTCCGTCATTAATTGCAAGATGGAAGGAACATTTCCCGAACCACCAGTATGATACCAACTACGGATTGAGTGAGTCCATAGGACCCGGTGCCGTACATTTGGGCGTTGAGAATATCCATAAGGTCGGCGCAATAGGTAAGGCCGGATACGGATGGAAGACCAAGATAATAGATGAGAACGGCAATGAGGTTAAACAGGGCGAAGTAGGTGAATTGTGCGTATCGGGCCCCGGTGTTATGACCTGTTATTACAATGATAAGGCTGCAACCGATGAAGTACTTAAGGGCGAGTGGTTGCTTACCGGTGATATGGCCATGGAAGATGAGGACGGATTCATCTTCTTGGTAGACCGTAAGAAGGATGTAGTTATCTCGGGCGGTGAGAATATTTATCCCGTTCAGATCGAGAACTTCATAAGAGGTAATAATAAGGTTAAGGATGTAGCTGTTATAGGTGTGCCGGATTCAAGACTCGGTGAGGCAACAATGGCTATAATAGAGGTTAAGGAAGGAATGGAATGCACTGAGGATGAGATCAATGAATTCTGCCTTAAGCTTCCCAGATACAAGAGACCTCATCACATTGTATTTGAAGATATACCCCGCAATCCCACAGGTAAGATTGAGAAACCGAAGTTAAGACAGAAGTATTGCGGAGAGAGTGTTGTTGCCAAGCAGAACAGAGGTTGATTCTTATAAGGCAGTATATGAACAGGACCATTTATATAAGAAGAATTACATATATAAGTGCCGTATTGGTCATGGCCGGATTGCTTATTTCAGGTTGCGGTGTCCCGCGTACCAAGGGATTTACCGAGACTGCGATGGGTGAGATAGAAGCGCTTGAGTATGAGAATGCACTTAATACTCTTGCCTCTGCAGAAGAAGAGGGCGAGAACCCTGCATTAATTGCAAGAGCAAGAGGCATAGCACATCTTGGGCTTGCACAGTATGAAGAAGCGGAGAGCGAATTCATGACTGCGTTATCATACAGTGACTGGCAGGTGGATGATCTTGACTATGATGTCAATTACTATCTGGCGGACACTTATGAGAAGATGAAGAATTATGATGAAGCCGTTAAGACATATACGGACATCTTAAGCCTTAAGGGTAAGGAAGTTACCGCATTATACAGAAGAGGTTGCGACTATCTTATCCTTGATAAGCATGAACTGGCATCGGCGGATTTTGACAAGGCATTAAGTCTTGATCCCGATAACTATGACTTGAGAATAGAGATAGCGGGCAGATTATCCGAGGCAGGATATGACGAAGAGGGAAGAAGCTACCTTGAACAGTTCCTTATAGAGAAAGAGAAGAAATTATCCAAATTCGATAAGGGACGCATATACTTCTATATGGAAGATTATGAGAATGCCAAGATATATTTCGAGGATGCAAGGGATGATGACGATCAGAACACAATCCTATTCCTTGGCAAGACATATGAGATGTTAGGCGATTATAACTACGCGACCAGTACTTATCAGAACTATCTTACAAGACATCCGGAGTCCGCAGTGATATATAATCAGCTTGGCTTAAGCAGGATCAAATCAGGCGACTATTCCGGTGCAAGAGAGGCTTTCTATACGGCCAAGAATCTTGGTAATACAGGTCTTGATCAGATGCTTAGCTTTAACGAGATAGTGGCTAATGAATATCTCGGAGATTTTGATCAGGCCAAAGCGCTTATGAGCGAGTATTTACGCAAGTATCCGGACGATCCGGATGCTATAAGAGAGAACGTTTTCTTATCCACAAGATAGTGTGTAGGAACTAAGTACCAATTACACACTATATATGGATTGTATGAAAATTAGTACAAAATTTATGTCGACTAAATTTAAGTCTGTTTATCACCCAAATAGCGTGATAAACAGGCTTTTTTGATGCTTGTTTCGTGAAACATAAAAACACAATATGTTATGTCATCGGATAAATGCGGGTACAATATCTTGTGTTTTATGTTGACTTATGTACCCGGCAATGATATTATATGTCTGGTGGGTAAATTTGGCGCCAATTTAGCAACAAGTAGGTATAGTAGTATACGAATTGGAGAGTTTCATGTTTCAGGTAATTAAGAGGGATGGAGAAGAGACGGATTTCGCGTTATCTAAGATAAGCGATGCGATCATCAAGGCATTTAACGCTACGGAAGTACAGTATACCAATGATGTAATCGACTTACTTTCGCTTAGAGTAACTGCTGATTTCCAGAGTAAAGTAAAGGATGACAAGATACAGGTGGAGGATATCCAGGACAGTGTTGAGAAGACACTTGAACAGGCAGGATATACCGAAGCTGCCAAGGCATATATTCTGTATCGTAAGCAGCGTGAGAAGCTGCGTACCATGAAATCTACAATCCTTGATTATAAGGATGTTGTTAATAACTACGTTAAGGTAGAAGACTGGAGAGTTAAGGAGAACTCTACGGTTACATATTCAGTCGGTGGACTTATCTTAAGTAATTCAGGTGCGGTTACAGCCAATTATTGGCTCTCTGAGATCTATGACGAGGAAATCGCCAAGGCACATCGTAACGCCGACATTCATATCCATGACTTATCAATGCTTACAGGATACTGTGCAGGTTGGTCACTTAAGCAGCTTATTAAGGAAGGACTTGGCGGTATCACAGGTAAGATTACCTCAGCTCCCGCGGCTCATTTATCGGTTCTGTGCAACCAGATGGTTAATTTCCTGGGTATAATGCAGAACGAATGGGCAGGAGCACAGGCTTTTTCTTCATTCGATACATACCTCGCTCCGTTTGTTAAGATAGATAACTTAAGTTATAAGGAAGTTAAGAAGTGCATAGAGGCCTTCGTATACGGAGTCAATACTCCCAGCCGTTGGGGCACACAGGCACCTTTCTCCAATATTACTCTTGACTGGACGGTTCCTGCCGACCTTGCGGAACTTCCGGCTATAGTAGGCGGAGTAGAGCAGAATTTCTGCTACAAGGATTGTAAGGAAGAGATGGACATGGTCAATAAGGCATTCATCGAGACCATGATCGAGGGTGATGCCAACGGACGCGGATTCCAGTATCCCATTCCTACATACTCTATTACAAGAGATTTTGATTGGTCGGATACAGAGAATAACAGGCTCTTATTCGAGATGACGTCTAAGTACGGAACACCGTATTTCTCTAACTACATCAATTCAGACATGGAGCCTTCGGATGTACGTTCAATGTGCTGCAGATTAAGACTTGACCTTAGAGAACTTCGTAAGAAATCCGGCGGATTCTTCGGTTCCGGCGAGAGCACGGGTTCTGTGGGCGTTGTTACTATCAATATGCCTCGTATAGCATATCTTGCAACAGACAGAGGCGACTTCTATAAGAGACTTGATAAGATGATGGATATCGCAGCAAGATCTCTTAAGATTAAGAGAGGTGTCATCACCAAGTTGCTTGATGAAGGATTATATCCTTATACAAGAAGATACCTCGGAACATTTGACAATCATTTCTCTACGATCGGTCTTGTGGGAATGAATGAAGTGGGACTTAACGCCAATTGGTTAAGAGCCGATATGACGGATCCCAGAACTCAGGAATTTACCAAGGAAGTACTTAATCACATGCGTAACCGCTTATCTGATTATCAGGAGCAGTACGGTGATTTATACAACCTTGAGGCAACTCCGGCCGAGAGTACTTCATACAGATTAGCTAAGCATGACAGGAAGCAATGGCCTGCGATCAAGACGGCAGGTAAGCCGGGAGATACACCTTATTATACGAATTCATCGCATCTTCCGGTTGACTATACAACAGATATATTTGATGCGCTTGATATTCAGGATGAATTACAGACGCTCTATACATCAGGTACAGTGTTCCATGCATTCTTAGGTGAGAAGTTACCCGATTGGAATGCAGCCGCAGGACTTGTTCGTACGATAGCCGAGAATTACAGACTTCCGTACTTCACATTATCTCCTACATATTCAATATGTAAGGAGCACGGATATCTTAACGGTGAGAAGAATGTATGTCCTCACTGTGGCGCACCTACAGAGGTATACAGCCGTATCACAGGTTACTACAGACCGGTACAGAACTGGAACGACGGTAAACTTCAGGAATACGCTAACAGAACAGAGTACGATATAGAGCATTCATCTCTTAAGCGTCCGGTGAGCACAGTTGTGACATTGTCGGATTATGATAAGGACGTACAGGTAGATGTGGAGACACCTCAGGATGTGATGTATTTATTCACGACCAAGACCTGTCCGAACTGCAAGCTTGCCAAGGAGTATCTTAAGAACGAGACATACATACCGATAGATGCAGAGGAGAACATGGAACTGGCCAGCAGATACGGTATAATGCAGGCACCCACGCTTGTAGTGGTTAACGGAGATAATTACACCAAGTATGTGAACGCAAGCAATATCAAGAGATTTGCCACAGAGCGCAATATGTTGGTTAAGTAAGATGAGAAATACAACGCGAAGGCGCTTATGATTTAATACCAAGAGACAATAGGGCTAGGGTCAATAAGACCTGTGGCCCCTTTGTTGCGCTTATAGGACAGATAAAATAATCCCATACGGAGGAGTAAAATGATAGACAAACTGGTAGAGCAGATTCAGAAGAAGCAGGCCCCTATAGTCGTAGGACTTGACCCTACAGAGAAATTAATTCCTGATTATATTATTCAGAATAAGGTCAGTGAATTCGGCGAGACATTGGAAGCAATGGGTGAAGCCATCTGGGAGTACAACAAGGGAATAATCGACGCGGTATATGAGTATATCCCTGCTGTTAAGCCTCAGATAGCCATGTATGAGAGATATGGAATTCCGGGACTTATAGCATTTAAGCGTACGGTTGATTATTGCAAGGATAAGGGTCTTGTAGTTATAGGCGATGTTAAGAGAGGTGATATCGGTTCAACATCTGCTGCTTATGCGGATGCACACCTTGGAACCGTTAAGGTGGGAAGCAAGACACATAAGCCTTTTGATGAAGACTTCGCAACTGTCAATCCTTATCTTGGCACTGACGGAATTAAGCCGTTTATCGATGTATGTAAAGAACATAAGAAGGGAATATTCGTACTTGTTAAGACTTCGAATCCAAGCAGCGGCGAGTATCAGGATAAGCTTATAGACGGCAAACCCTTATATGAGCATGTGGGTGAGAACATAGCTGCTTATGCCAATGACTGCATGGGAAGTAAATACAGTTATATCGGCGCTGTTGTCGGAGCTACATATCCTGAGCAGGGCAAGATATTAAGAGAGATCATGCCCAAGAGTTATATACTTGTACCGGGATACGGTGCACAGGGCGGTAAGGGGGCCGACCTTGTACATTTCTTTGACAAAGACGGCCTTGGCGCCATCATCAATTCTTCAAGAGGAATTATCGGCGCATACCAGAATGAGAAATATGCACATTTAACAGAGCACGGATATGCAGATGCTGCGCTTGAAGCGGTTAAGGATATGATTGCTGACATTAAGTCGGCACTGAATTAAGGAGTAAGATATGACCCAGTATAAACAGGAATTTATAGAGTTTATGGTGGCACAGGATGTGCTTAAGTTCGGAGATTTTACATTAAAGAGCGGAAGAAAGTCGCCTTTCTTCATGAACGCGGGAGCATACGTTACCGGCGAAGCGCTTATTAAACTCGGCGAATACTATGCCAAGGCCATACATGATGCATACGGAGAGGATTTCGATGTGCTGTTCGGCCCCGCATATAAGGGCATTCCCTTAAGCGTTGCAACGGTTATGGCATTTAACAATCTCTACGGCAAGAACATCAGATATTCCTCTAACCGCAAGGAGATTAAGGACCACGGCGATGTCGGCATATTCTTAGGCAGCGTAATCAAACCGGGAGATAAGGTTGTGATCATAGAGGACGTGACTACATCAGGTAAGTCCATGGAAGAGACCGTGCCTATCATCAAGGCCGTCGGTGATGTCAACATACTCGGTCTTATGGTATCCCTGGATCGTATGGAGAAGGGCAAGGGCGATGAGAGCGCACTTAAGGAAGTAAGCAAGTTATACGGTTTCCCTACAGGTGCTATAGTCAATATGGCAGAGGTAACAGAATACCTCTACGGCAGAGAAGTCGGCGGAAGAGTCGTTATAGATGATGATATCAAATCACGCATAGATGCATATTATGCGGAGTACGGTGCGAATGCTTAGTCGTAAATACATATATACTGACAAACAGCATACGGGCAAAGGTATAATGTCTTCGGCCTTAGGAGTAATTAATCTGGTGTCTATCACCTATGTGGTCTATAATACCTATGCCAGGGGCGGCTCGGCACCGCTTCGTTTCGCCTCAGCCTGTGTACTTGTTCTGGTGTTCGCATTCATCGGAATCATACTCGGGCTTATCGGAAGACAGGAATCGGAACGTTTCCACATATTCGCATATATAGGAATGATACTTAATATACTTGCCATTATGGGTATAAGTGCGATACTATATGCAGGTGCCTATATGTAATATTGCGGTTGATCCGATTTAAGGAAGATAGATTATATGTCAGATAAGACGGATAGCATGGCCACAGAGCTGTATGATATATATAAGGACAGAATAGCTCTTATAGCGGACGAACTTAAGGTAAATGACGGATTCAGTGAGTACTTCACGGAAGTCTGCAGTTTTATAACAGATGTTATTAAAGCGGCTGACCTTGTAAAAACCGGCGCACTTAAGGATATGTCCCTTGAAGATAAGAGAACGCTCCTTGACGGACTGTATGTTCGTTTAACGGACGGATATGAGGGAAGTTTCCTTAATCCGGATGTTGCGGTTGAACGCCTCGGTGCCGATATCGGAAGAGCGTTAAGTGCCGTGTATGCCGAGCTCACATCCTTAATTGGTTATGCATATGAAGCAGACACAGAGGCAATAGTTCTTAAGCTTGAATTATTCCTTGAGATATACGGAGCATACAGGGCTGCAACTGATGATAACGAAGAGTTTACGGTAGAGTTGATCACCACCGTATTTGCAGACCATGTATTTGATCATTCCCAGGATATAACCGATCATGCAGCCGGCATATTATACAGAGCGGATAATAACGGCGTAGCCGGCAGGATTATAGAGGAAGCGGATCTAAGCGATCCTTCATATCTGTATGAGTACGGTGAATATATAACCGATAATGAAGTGAAGATGTCTGAATATCTGGCAGGTATGTCTGAAGATGACATAGACCTTATGGCTTCCGTATTTATAGGCGGATATGTCAAAGGATTTGAGGCTACAGGCAAGGATATTAAGATCAAGAATCTTGCGGAGATAAGATACTTCATTGGATTTGAGCGTGTGGTAAGGAAGGCTGTCGCTATCCTAGAAGATATAGGCATTAAGACCTCATTCAGACGCGCAGAGTTAAGCTTCATGGCAGGCAGAAGGCTTAATAAGGTAGGGTACAGTTCAACTCTTGCTAACAGACAGTTTGAAGCCGACCATGAGAATGACAGGGTAATGTATTTTACCCGTAAGCTTATGGAACATCGTTTGATGTGCTATAAGAATTCATTGGAGAAACTTAAGATTAACACTTCGGGATTCGGTGGACCTGCCGTAATAGAATCATTCGGTGCGCACAATAAGCCCATAATTGCCAAGGACAGCGTATATAAGACGAATGATGAGTACAATACGCTGTATGCGGAATACACGGCCAGATCCGTTGATATTCTTAATGAATATGTTAAGGGCGATGAGAGAAGCTTTACGATAATCGCTTTCCCCATACCGGATATCGGTAAGGATTTTGAGAAGATATTTGATGAGACCGTTAAGCTTAATACCCTTGACTATACGTTATACAGAGATATACAGCAGAAGATTATAGATGCCCTTGATAAAGCGGAATATGTGCATATTCTGGGCGCGGGAGACAATAAGACAGACATTAAGGTTAACTTACACAGACTGGCAGACCCCGAACATGAGACCATATTTGAGAACTGTGTTGCGGATGTCAATATTCCCGTAGGTGAGGTATTTACATCACCGAGGCTTGAGGGCACGGAGGGAATTCTGCACGTTAAGAACGTATATCTTAACGAAATGCCCTTTAAGGACCTTAGGCTTGGATTTAAGGATGGCAAGATTGCTTCATATACATGCGGCAATTATGATAAGGAAGAAGATAACAAAGAATATATAATGAAGTATCTGCTCTTCTTCCATGGGACTCTTCCCATGGGAGAGTTCGCCATAGGTACCAATACGACGGCCTATATGATGACCAAGCGTTATAATCTTGAGAGCATAATGCCGATTCTTATAGCCGAGAAGACGGGACCGCATTTCGCCGTGGGAGATACGTGTTATTCTCATGAAGAGGATATGGTGACCTATAATCCCGACGGTAAGGCAATTGTTGCAAGAGAGAATTCGATATCGGCTCTTCGCAATACTGACCCGCTTAAGGCATATTTCGGTTGTCATACGGATATAACGATTCCTTATGATGAACTTAAATCAATTACGGCAATTAGTGCAGATGGCGAGAAGACTGATATAATAAGAGACGGAAGATTTGTACTTAAGGGATGCGAAGAACTCAATAAGCCCTTAGATGCATCATTATAAAGACGGAGGATTAATATGGCAGCAAATGATATTAAGGTAAGCATTGTTATGGGCAGCGATTCGGATATGCCCGTAATGAGTAAGGCAGCCGATATACTTGAAGAGTTGGGTATCGGATATGAGATGAATATTATCTCAGCTCACAGAGAGCCCGAAGAGTTCTTTACATATGCCAAGGAGGCCGAAGGCAGGGGCATTAAGGTTATTATCGCGGGCGCAGGCATGGCGGCTCACTTACCCGGTATGTGCGCTGCTATTTTCCCTCTTCCCGTTATCGGAATACCGATGGGAGGCGGAGCATTAGGCGGAGAAGACGCCTTATACTCGATAGTACAGATGCCTTCGGGAATTCCGGTAGCAACAGTAGCTATAGGCGGAGGTGCCAACGCGGCATTGCTTGCGGCCAGAATGCTTGCAATAAGCGATGATAAATTAAGAGATAAGCTGGTTGCATATAAGGAAGGTCTTAAGGACCAGGTCGTAGCCAAGGATAAGAAACTTAAAGAAGTAGGATATAAGAATTACACCAAGTAGTAAGGAGGAAGCATGGCACTGGATTACAAATCATCCGGAGTGGATATCGAAGCAGGTTATAAGTCGGTTGAGCTTATGAAAGACTATGTTAAGTCTACGGTAAGACCCGAAGTATTAGGCGGAATAGGAGGATTCGCGGGAGCGTTCTCTCTTAAGAATATCAAGAATATGGAAGACCCCGTGCTTCTGTCCGGCACAGACGGTTGCGGAACCAAGGTTAAGCTTGCTTTCTTAATGGATAAGCATGATACCATCGGAATCGATGCGGTTGCAATGTGTGTTAATGATGTGGTATGTTCGGGCGGTGAGCCGTTGTTCTTCTTAGATTATATAGCATGTGGCAAGAACATCCCCGAGAAAATAGCGGCAATTGTTAAGGGTGTTGCCGAAGGTTGCAAGCAGTCCGGTGCGGCGCTTGTAGGCGGTGAGACAGCTGAGCATCCGGGACTTATGCCTGAGGATGAATACGATCTTGCCGGATTCACCGTAGGTGTAGTAGACAGGAAGGATATGATCACGGGCGAAGACATATCCGAAGGAGATGCTTTGATAGGCATAGCATCCACAGGTGTGCATAGTAATGGTTTTTCATTGGTTCGTAAGGTATTCGAGATGACCAAGGAAAGCCTTAATACATATTATGATGAGCTTGGTGAGACTCTGGGAGAAGCCCTTATAAGACCCACCAGAATATACGTAAATGCTCTTAAGAATGTTAAGGAAGCCGGAATCAAGGTTAAGGGCTGCTCGCATATTACAGGCGGCGGATTCTATGAGAATATTCCTCGTATGCTTCCTGACGGAGTGGCTGTTAAGATAAGTAAAGACAGTTATCCCATACCTCCCATATTTGCATTGTTACAATCAAAGGGCGGTATAGATGATAAGATGATGTACAATACCTATAACATGGGCCTTGGAATGGTCGTCGCTGTTAATAAAGCTGATTCGGATGCCGCGATTAAGGCAATTGAGAAAGCCGGAGACAAGGCATATGTTGTCGGTGAGGTAGTTAAGGGTAATAAGGAAGTAGAACTTATATAGTACTGACTTATAAGATATAAGTAAGCGGGAGGATCAAATTGGACATTGTGGTATGTGTATCCGGAGGCGGAACCAATCTTCAGGCCATAATAGATAAGGTTGCTGACGGAACAATATCCGATACTAGGATTGTCGGAGTTATAAGCAATAATGCGGATGCTTATGCATTAACAAGAGCTAAGCTGGCGGGAATTGATGCCGTATGTGTAAGCCCTAAGAATTATGATGACAGAGAAGCATTCAATGAGGCATTGCTTAATACGGTTGATAAATATGATCCTGATCTTGTAGTACTTGCGGGATTCCTTGTTAATATTCCTGCGACGATGGTAGCCAAATACAGGAATAAGATAATCAATATCCATCCTTCTTTGATACCGTCATTCTGCGGCAAGGGTTGTTACGGGCTTAAAGTCCATGAGAAGGCTCTTGAACGCGGAGTTAAAGTAACCGGAGCTACGGTACATTTCGTTGATGAAGGAACAGATACCGGTCCTATAATACTTCAGAAAGCAGTAGAAGTTATGGAAGGTGATACACCGGAAGTACTTCAGAGAAGAGTGATGGAGCAGGCTGAGTGGATAATCTTACCTAAGGCTATAGATATGATAGCCAAGGGATATAAGATCTCATAGATTGTTAGGAGGATATATGAAAGTATTGGTAGTAGGCGGCGGCGGAAGAGAGCATGCCATATGTACATGTGCGGCCAAGAGTCCTAAGGTAGATAAGCTTTATTGTGCACCGGGCAATGCCGGAATAGCCAAGATTGCAACCTGCGTTAATATAGGTCCCATGGAATTTGACAAGCTTGTGGAGTTTGCCGTAAGCGAAGGCATAGATTTCTGTATCGTAGGAATGGACGATCCCCTTGTGGGCGGACTTACGGATAGGATGGAAGAAGCCGGAATCCGTACATTCGGACCTAAGAAGAATGCGGCAATACTTGAAGGCAGCAAGGCTTTTTCTAAGGAGTTAATGAAGAAATACGGTATTCCCACAGCTGCTTATGAGAATTTTGATAATTATGATGACGCCGTAACCTATCTTAAAAGTGCAAAGATGCCGATAGTACTTAAGGCGGACGGACTTGCTCTTGGTAAGGGCGTACTTATCTGCAATACACTTGATGAGGCCTTAGCCGGTGCTAAGGAGATAATGCTTGATAAGAAATTCGGTGATGCAGGCTCAAAGATGGTCATAGAGGAATTTATGACCGGAAGAGAAGTATCAGTTCTGTCATTTACTGATGGTAAGACAATTAAGATCATGACCTCTGCTCAGGATCATAAGAGAGCAGGAGATAACGATATAGGTCTTAATACAGGAGGAATGGGCACATTCTCACCCAGCCCCTTCTATACGGATGAAGTTGATAAGTTCTGTAAGGAGCATATATATCAGGCAACAGTTGATGCCATGGCATCAGAGGGAAGAACATTTAAAGGAGTTATATTCTTCGGACTTATGTTAACCAAGGACGGTCCCAAGGTGCTTGAGTACAATGCAAGATTCGGAGATCCCGAAGCTCAGGTAGTGCTTCCCAGAATGACTAATGATATTATAGATGTAATGGAAGCATGTGTGGACGGCACATTATCCGATATAGATCTTAGATTTGAAGACAATGCGGCAGTATGCGTGGTACTTGCATCGGCAGGTTATCCTGTTAAGTATGAGAAGGGCAAGACTATAACAGGATTAGAGGCATTCGATAATAAAGAAGGATATTATTGTTTCCACGCAGGCACTAAGCTTGATAATAACAATGTAGTGACTAACGGCGGAAGAGTACTTGGAATAACTGCCAAAGGAAATACGCTTAAGGAAGCCAGAGCCAAGGCTTATGAAGCTACGGCGTGGGTGGATTTTGACGGTAAATACATGAGAAATGACATTGGAAAGGCAATAGACGAAATCTAAGGAGAGGAGTTTTAAATGAGAAAAGGTATTAGGTACGTATTAACGCTTGTTGCGCTTGTTGCAGCATTCGGAATGTTCGGAGGCGACCTTAATCAGGCATTGGCTGCCACGATTACGGTTACGGACGGTCCTTGCAGAATCAGAAGTGATGCAAGTACAACATCTGAGGCAATATCAAGCGTAGATAACGGTAAGAAACTTGATGTGTTGGGAGAAGTAACGGCTTCCGACGGATATACATGGTACAAAGTCAAGGTTGAAGGAGATACGACCGGATATATAAGAGCTGATCTTGTGTCTACACCGGACGGAAGCGTTTCAAGTTCGGATTCTTCATCAAAGACAGAGACTAAGAAAGAAGAGACCAAGACAGAGACCAAGAAAGAAGAAACTAAGACAGAGACTAAGAAGGAAGAGACCAAGACAGAGACCAAGTCAGAACCCGAACCCGCTGCAGAAGTAGTTGAGTCAGATGCAGTAACAGGTAGCGTATCAGCTGATTCGGTAACTGTCAGAAGCAATGCTTCAACCAAGTCTGATAAGAAAGCAAGCGCAGGCAACGGCCAGGAAGTCACAATCACAGGTGAAGCAACAGGGTCTGACGGCAAGACATGGTATCAGGTAAGCTATGAGGATAACGGCAAGAGTATCGAAGGATTCATAAGATCAGATTTTCTTACAGTTACGGCCACCAAGGCTGATCAAGAAGCAGAAGAAGAGCCTGTTGAAGAGGAAGTTCCCGAAGTACCCGAGACTCCTGCAGTTAGTAATGACTACGAAGTTAAGTATGAGGCCAACAGCGAAGGAATCGAAGAATGGTTCTTATACGATCATATCAACGGAACCAAGCAGAGTATCAACAACATCCATGATGTTATGCAGCAGAGCCTTAACCCTGTAGTTGATGACAGGGGTGAGGTTAAGACAATGAAGATAATAATAATCGTTATGGCGGTTATAATGCTTCTTCTTATTGCGGCTGTTGCAATTCTTCTGTTCAGATTAAGAGATTCTTACGAAGACTTCGGCGACATCGATGATGATTATGATGAGGACGAGGAAGACGAAGAAGAGATAGAAGAGATGGATGAAGAGGAGGACGACTACGACAGAAGGAGACGTGCTCCCAGACAGAAGAAAGGCTTCTTAGGCAGAGGTCGTAACAGAGATTACGATGAGTATGAGGATGAAGAAGAGGACGATGAGGACGAGGAAGAGGAAGAAGTATATACACGTCCCGTAAGAAGAACCCGTACTCCCGAAAGAAGCGAGCGCAGAAGCGCATCAAGAGGTGATGACGGCGCTTGGTCATCAAGAAGCTTAAGCGATATCGATGATGACATGGAATTTGAATTCTTAGATCTTGATAATTAATTACCGGATATACCGGAGGATTGACAGTGAGATTAGGTTATACCGACAAAGCAAGAACTGCATTACATTTGGCAGAGAAGGCAGCTAAGAAACTACACCAGAGTTATGTAGGGACAGAGCATATTTTGCTTGGTCTTATACAGGAGAATACCGGTGTGGCTGCAAGGGTTTTGATTGAAAACGGTGCTGGCGAAAAAGAGATAATAGAACTTATCAAAGATTTCGTTGCACCTGATTCTACGACGGCTATTGCAGAAAGAGGAGGATATTCTCCAAGAGCTGTGGCTGTTTTGGAAGAAGCCGAGAGTATTGCAATCAAATACAGAAGCGAACTTATCGGTACCGAACATATACTTCTTGGTATCATAAGAGAGGGAGAGAATGTCGGTGCAAGGTTACTTACAACCGTCGGAATCAACACGGGCAAACTCTATGTGGATGTGCTTGTGGCAATGGGTGAAGACGGCAAGATAGGTGCCGAGGAACTTAAGAATAAGAGTAATTCAAAGAAGGCCGGCCACTCTATGCTTGAGCAGTACAGCAGAGATTTAACGGCTTTAGCTTCAGAAGGTAAGCTTGATCCCGTAGTCGGAAGAGACAATGAGATAAGAAGAGTAGTACAGATATTAAGCCGAAGAACCAAGAACAATCCCTGTCTTGTTGGTGAACCCGGTGTAGGTAAGACTGCAATTGTTGAGGGATTAGCCCAGAGGATTGTTGCGGATGAAGTACCCGATACGGTTAAGAATAAGAGATTACTTACGCTTGATTTATCGGGAATGGTAGCCGGAAGTAAGTACAGAGGTGAATTCGAAGAGCGCATCAAGAAGGTGATGAAAGAAGTCATTGAAGCGGGCAATATCATTTTATTCTTAGATGAGATTCATACTCTTATCGGTGCCGGCGGAGCTGAGGGTGCAATAGATGCATCCAATATACTCAAACCTTCCCTTGCAAGAGGAGAGATACAGCTTATAGGTGCTACCACCATAGGTGAGTACCGTAAGTATGTTGAGAAGGATGCGGCTCTTGAGAGAAGATTCCAGCCCGTAGATGTGGCTGAGCCTACAGAAGAAGAGGCTATCAGAATCCTTAAGGGTATCGCGCATAAATACGAAGAGCATCATAAGGTAACAATTACGGATGAAGCCATAGATGCTGCCGTAAGATTATCATCAAGATATATCAATGACAGAAATCTTCCTGATAAGGCAATAGACCTTATTGATGAGGCTGCAAGTGCCATACGACTTAATGCGCCTGTTAAGCAGTCTAAGATAGGTGAACTTGAAGCCGAGATAAGCAAGCTTGATAAGCAGATAGAACGCTCTATTAAGATAGAGGCATTCACTCAGGCGGGTGAGCTTAAGAGACAGGAAGATAAGCTTATTGAGAAGCTTAATAAGATGCGTACCAGGGAAGCTAAGAGCGCATCAAAGAAGCAGTATATAGTTAATGAAGATGCTATTGCTTCGGTTGTAGCTATGTGGACCAAGATTCCGGTATCCAAGCTTAATGAGAAGGAGTCCGCAAGGCTTATGAAGCTTGAAAGCATCTTACATAAGCGTGTAATAGGCCAGAATGAGGCGGTTGAAGCTCTCTCTAAGGCCATGAGAAGAGGCAGAGTGGGACTTCAGGACCCCAAGCGCCCGATAGGTTCTTTCTTATTCTTAGGACCTACAGGCGTAGGTAAGACCGAGCTTAGTAAGGCATTGGCAGAGGCGATGTTCGGCTCTGAGAATGCACTTATAAGAGTCGACATGTCCGAATACATGGAGAGTCATACCGTATCCAAGATGATTGGTTCACCTCCGGGATATGTGGGATTTGAAGACGGTGGTCAGTTATCCGAGAAGGTAAGGCGCAATCCATACAGCGTTGTACTGTTTGACGAGATAGAGAAGGCACATCCGGATGTATTCAATGTACTGTTACAGGTACTTGATGACGGACATATTACGGATGCCAAGGGACGCAAGGTAAGCTTTAAGAATACGGTTATTATCATGACATCCAATGCAGGTGCCATGAGGATAGTGGAACCTAAAAACTTAGGATTTGAGACATCCAAGGATAACAACAAAGATTATGATCGCATGAAAAACGGCGTAATGGACGAGGTCAAGAGGATGTTTAAGCCTGAATTCCTTAACCGTATCGATGAGATAATGGTGTTCCATGCCCTTACCAAGGAAGATATGATGTCCATTGTTACCCTGCTTGCAGCCAACTTAAGCGCAAGATGCAAGGAACAGATGGATATATCTCTTACGCTTAGTGCTTCGGTTAAGAAGTATTTAGTTGATAATTTCTCTAATCTTAAGATGGGTGCGCGTCCTCTTAAGAGAGCCATTCAGACGGAGATCGAAGATAAACTTGCAGAAGAGATACTATGCAAGCGGGTAATACCCGGCGATAAGGTAACGGTAGGCGTTAAGGATAAGAAGATTGTATTTAAGGTAAATAAGACTAAATAGATATCACATGGAGGATTACCAAGATGGCAGTAAGTGAATTATTGCGTGTGGAACAGGACGGAAGCTTAAGCTTCGGCAACCATGAACTTAGTGAGAAGGCTAAGCTTGAGGATTTTAAGTACGGCGGGGACTTAATGAAGGTTAAGACCTACAAGCCCATGACCAAGCTTGAGAAGAACGGTATGCTCGTATATGAGTCTGTGCCGGGCACAAGTGTATATCATTTTGCTGAGTCTGATCAGGGTGTCAACTTCAAGGCTGAAGGCAGCGAGGATGCTCAGATCACTGTAGGTCTTGAGGAAGAAGTCGACTATGAAGTGATAGTCGGAGGTGTCAGCGCCGGCAAGATGAAGACAGGTATGGGTGGTAAGTTAAGCTTCAATGTGGAGCTTGGAAATGCACCCGTTGAAGTAAGCATTAAGCGCGGATAACAATGGCAAAAAGCAATATAAGAAGCGTATTCTTCTGCAATGAATGCGGCTATGAGTCATCCAAGTGGGTGGGTCAGTGTCCCGCATGCAAAGCGTGGAATACTATGGTCGAGGAGAAGGTTGATACTAAGAGGAACAGCCGTCCATCGGGCATTCGCAGATCCGAGGGCGATTCTGCTCCCGTAACGGTATCAGAGATATCCTTAGACGATGATAACAGGATATGCATAGGCATAGGGGAACTTGACAGAGTGTTAGGCGGCGGTATTGTATCGGGGTCGCTTACACTTGTGGGCGGAGATCCCGGAATAGGCAAATCTACCCTGCTTCTGCAGGTCTGCAAGAATCTCTCGGACAAAGGAATAGAGGTATTATACATCTCAGGTGAGGAAAGCCTAAGACAGATTAAGTTGCGCGCTGTCAGGATTGGACAGATGAATGAGCACCTTAAGTTACTCTGTGAGACCAACCTTGAGAATATCGTTGATCAGGTTAAGCGAAGCGGCGCCAAGGTGGTCGTGATCGATTCGATTCAGACAATGTACAGTGATGCTCTGGATGCGGCAGCAGGCAGTGTATCGCAGGTAAGAGAAGCCACAGCCATGCTTATGAAGATGGCTAAGGAGCGGAACGTATCTGTATTCATCGTGGGCCATGTCACCAAGGAGGGCACGGTTGCAGGCCCGAGAGTGCTTGAACACATGGTGGATACCGTGCTTTATTTCGAAGGTGACAGACATGCTTCTTACAGAATCCTTCGGGGTGTTAAGAACAGATTCGGTTCGACCAACGAGATGGGTGTCTTTGAAATGAAAAACGAGGGACTCATAGAAGTTCCGAACCCGTCAGAATACATGCTCTCAGGGCGACCTGTCGGAGCCAGCGGAGCTGTCGTGTCATGTGCTATTGAAGGTACAAGGCCGATACTTATAGAGATACAGGCGCTTGTTTCAAGAACAAACTTCGGATTCCCCAGAAGACAGAGTGCGGGAAGTGATACGAACAGACTCAATCTTCTGATGGCAGTCCTTGAGAAACGACTGGATATGAAGATCGGTGACTTCGATGCATATGTCAATATAGCAGGCGGACTTAAGATATCAGAACCTGCAATAGATCTGGCTGTAGTACTTGCCGTAGTATCAAGTTTTCGTAATAAGGCTGTTGATGATAGTGTAATCGCATTCGGAGAGATAGGCTTAAGCGGTGAAGTAAGGGCTGTTAGCAATGCTGCGATCAGAGTGGCGGAAGCCAAGAAACTCGGCTTCTCTAAGTGCATTCTTCCTGCGGCCAGTCTTGAATCTGCAAGGGAGATTAAAGGCATAGAGTTACTGGGTGTTAAGAGTATCGTAGATGCCCTTGAACTTATATAGACAGACAAAAAGAGGCCGAAAGTAAAAATACTATTGCTTAAACCAAATACTTTTGTTATAATCTTAAACGTTGGCGAGAAGCCCAATAAATAGGGGATTGGTCAAATGGTATGATAGGGGTCTCCAAAACCTTTGGTGGGAGTTCGATTCTCTCATCCCCTGCTTTGGCAAAGTTCGGAATACCGATTTTACGCGGTTTTCCGGGCTTTTTTACTTTTGAGAAAATCGAAGTTCCCCAAATGTTCCACATGTTCCACTTTTGGGTGGTTATAATGCGTCAAAAACAGCCTGTGTTTTCCCTAAAACAAGTGTTTGATGGTTAATAAGATATATAAATGGTATAATGGGATAACACAGCTTCTATAGCAGGAAAACAGTGAGCATTATATGAGGGCCGATTATGTGGAACTATAGTTTCGAATTTCCAACCTTATCCATATTGGCGATAATCCTGGTATTTTACTTTTCGAGACCCAGACTGCCGGTCAGAAGAAGTATTGTCTTTATACATATGATCGTCATAGAGGCACTGATCATAATCCTCGATATATTGGCCACAATGGTGGATAATGACTGTGCCGCATACAGTATTATCTATATAAAAGTACTCAATATGCTTTATTTTGTCGCCTTTTTCGATCGGGCGTATATTATGTATCTGTTTTCGATCATCGTATTGAGGGATTCTCTGCAGGAAGGAAAGCTTTTTAAAAAACTTATAAGACTGCCCTTATTTGCCGGAGTGTTTATTTCTGTCATTTCAATATTCATAGGTTCGGCTGATTTTCCTTACGTAATATTTTACATAAACGAAACAGGATATCATTCCGGAAATTTATATAATTTCCTGTATGTGTGCGGATTCTTCTATGTGTTATTGGCTTTTATTGCTGTGGTTATGTATGGCCGGACACTTGGAAGAAGACGTGAGAGATACGGGATACTCATCTATAATCTGCTCATATTTGCGGCTCTGATCATAAGACTTACCCTGCCTAAATATCTGATCATGGATACTCTTATCCTGATCGCAATCCTAATCGTATTCCTTGCGTTTGGCAATCCTGATTTCCACCTTGACCTTAGGGGAACTGCATTTAACAGGCCGGCCTTAAGTAAATATCTTGAGGAAAACACAGGCAGGCTTAAGCTTACGCCTTTTGGAGTTGTTATCCGCAACTATCATGAAATGCGGGATCTCTACGAATCGTCGCAGATGGAAGAGGGGCTTGTCATGATAGCGAAATATCTGAAACGGATTTCCCCTAAAGGAATTCTGTTTTATTGCAGAAAGGGTAGATTTATCGTTCTTGATCAACCGGGAAGAGATTTCCGGGAAGAAGCAAAAACAATTACGGAAAGGTTCGATCATCCCTGGAAATCCCACTCGACTGAACTGTATCTTTCAGCCGGCTGTGCTACATTTGACAATATTACCGGGAATTATTCTTCGGAGATCCTTCTAAGCACCATGTTAAAGGCACTTGAATCTATCGGACGGGCGGAGACAGAAGAGCCTCTCACTGTTACGGAAGAGGATATTAAACGTACCGAAACCGAGAGAGGTGTAAGACAATGCATCGAAAATGCCCTTGGAAATGATGGTTTTGAACTTTATCTTCAGCCTATCGTCGATGCAAAAACGGGAAGGATCATAGGAGCTGAGGCCCTATCAAGGATAAGGGATACCGAAGGGAACATAATTCCTCCCGGACTCTTCATTCCGGTGGCCGAGAACAGCGGACGAATCAACAGGCTTGGTGAGCTTGTTTTTGACAGAACCTGCAAATTTATAAAAGAAAATCCTATTGAAAAAATGGGGATAGAATGGATCAATGTCAACTTATCACCATTGCAGTTCTTATGTACCGATCTGGATGAGCGTTTTTTATCAATTATAAATAAATACGGTATAGATCCAAACTCAGTGCATCTTGAGATCACTGAGGAATCCATGATCGATGACCGGTTCCTGCAAAAGCAGATAAAGGCCATGGGAGAGAAGGGATTTTTATTCGTACTTGATGATTACGGCACCGGGTATTCCAACTTATCAAGGCTTAAGAAATGTCCTTTTATCAACGTTAAGCTTGATATGAGCATTGTCTGGGACTATTGCAGGGAACCCGATGACATTCTTCCGAACATGATACTGGCCTTTAAAAATATGGGATTTTCCATTACTGCTGAAGGGATTGAGGATGAAAACATGATAAACACCATGAAGAGCATCGGATGTGATCTTCTTCAGGGATATTATTATTCGAAGCCTGTCCCTGCAAGTGTTTTTCCGAAAATTATTTAAAGATTTGTCTAACACATAACAATTCCCCTGCTAAGCTTTCTATTGGAATGTCGGTTTGTGCGGCATTCCGACTTTTTTATACGGAGAAAGTGTGCTAGAATGTATGGACAGAAATCGAGGTGACATATATGAGCAGTGAATACAAAGAGATAGAGAAGGAAGCATATGATGTTGCTACAGAAGTATGCGAGAAGGCCAAACTTACTAAGGGACAGATTCTTGTCGTAGGCTGTTCTTCATCAGAGGTGTGCGGTAAGAGAATAGGCACGGATTCTAAGCCTGAGGTGGCGGCAGCCGTATTTAACGGAATCTATAAGGCCGTTAACGAGCGCGGTGTATATCTTGCGGCTCAGTGCTGCGAGCATCTTAACAGGGCGCTTATTATTGAAAAAGAGGCTGTTCCCGGTGCTGAATATGTCAACGTTGTTCCACAGCCCAAGGCGGGCGGTTCATTTGCAACAGCGGCATATAAGACATTTAAGCATCCCGTGGCACTCGAAGAGATCAGAGCCGATGCGGGCATAGATATAGGAGATACGCTGGTTGGAATGCATCTTAAGAAGGTGGCAGTTCCGCTAAGACCCGAGCATAAGCATGTGGGTGAAGCGCATGTGCTTGCAGCAAGAGTAAGACCTAAGTTCATCGGCGGTGTCAGAGCCGTATATGATGAGGAAATGCTCTAAACGCACGTAAAGGACAGGCAGCAGCGTGCTATAAGACCTGTTACTGAGGATATGCCTACGGACAGTTCTCGACAGTTCGCCCCGAGCGTGGGAGCATGCGGAGAGAAAAAGAGTTAAAGCCCTTGACTTTTTACACATATAGTCCGATAATACATTCAAATCAATATTAAAGCGTTGATGAGGACAGTAGCCTTGGGAAATACCACAGAGAAGGATGTCACGGCTGAGAGCATCCCGGTAGGAACCTTGAGTGAAGACCACCTCGGAGTGACCCCAATCAGGTACGTATGCCGGCGTTACAGGCAAATTAAGAGGTCCTTGTATATTACGAGGGCAATATGGGTGGAACCGCGATATAGTACAGTATCGTCCCATACACAGTCATTTGTGTATGGGATTTTTTATTTCCGGAATAATAAAGGAGGCAAATTATGAGTACGATAATGTTAACAGACGGACAGATAATCGAAGGCGAATCGGCTGAAGGCTTAAAGGTCATAAGACATACATGTTCGCATGTGCTTGCAGAGGCAGTCAAGAGGCTGTATCCCAATGCTAAGCTTGCGATAGGACCGGCAATAGATGACGGATTCTATTATGATTTTGATGTGGATGCTCCCTTCTCAAGAGAGGATCTGGATGCCCTTGAGGCTGAAATGAAGAAGATCATCAAAGAAGGCAATAAGCTTGAGAGATTCGAACTTCCCAGAGAAGAAGCTATCAAGTTTATGGAGGAGCGTAATGAGCCCTATAAGGTGGAGCTTATACGTGACCTTCCTGAAGATGCGGTTATAAGCTTCTATTCACAGGGCGAGGGATTCACTGATCTCTGTGCGGGCCCGCATTTATCAAGCACCAAGGCTATCAAGGCATTTAAGCTTATATCTTCTTCAATGGCTTATTGGAGAGGTGATTCGAATAAGGCAAGGCTTCAGCGTATATACGGAACAGCCTATACCAATAAGGAAGATCTCAATGCCCATATGGCACGTCTTGAGGATATCAAGATGCGTGACCATAACAGACTCGGCCGAGAGATGGAGTTATTCACCACTGTGGATGTCATCGGCCAGGGACTTCCTCTTATCATGCCCAAGGGTACCAAGATGATCCAGAAACTTCAGAGATGGATAGAGGATCTCGAGGACAGAGAGTGGGGTTATGTTCGTACCAGGACCCCTTATATGGCCAAGTCTAATCTCTATAAGCTCTCTGATCACTGGTTCCATTATAAGGACGGCATGTTCGTCTTAAATGACGATCTGATGAGCGAAGAAGAGGCGCTGGAGGATCAGAAGCTTTACAGTGATCCGAACTTTGCGATGAAGAATGCGCAGGAGCATGTATATACCGATGATAAGGGCAGAGAAGTCATGGCGCTTCGTCCCATGACATGTCCTTTCCAGTATTTCGTATATAAGGCTAAGCAGCACAGTTACAGGGATCTTCCCTACAGGATGGGTGAGACTTCGACACTGTTTAGAAACGAGGATTCCGGTGAGATGCACGGTCTTACGAGAGTAAGGCAGTTCACGATCTCTGAGGGACACTTAATCTGTACGCCCGAGCAGATCGCGGATGAATTTAAAAACTGCGTGAAACTGGCTAAATACTGTCTGACAACACTCGGTCTTGAAGACGAGGTGACATATCGAATGAGCAAGTGGGATCCCAACGATCCCGGCAAATACATGGGTACCGCAGCAGACTGGGATATAGTTCAGGATAAGATGCGTGAGATCCTTAACGACATCGGACTTGACTATACGGAGGCTGACGGTGAGGCTGCATTCTACGGACCTAAGCTTGATATCCAGGCCAAGAACGTATACGGCAAGGAAGATACGATGATCACGATCCAGCTTGATATGTTCTTAGCTGAGAGATATGACATGTACTATATCGATGAGAACGGCGATAAGAAGCGTCCTTACATCATTCATCGTACTTCAATGGGTTGCTATGAGAGAACGCTCGCATGGCTTATCGAGCACTATGCCGGCAAGTTCCCGACATGGATGTGTGCAGAGCAGGTAAGAGTATTGCCTATCTCTGATAAGTTTGAAAGCTATGCCGAGAAGGTAAGGGCAGAACTTAATGCTGCAGGAATCGATGTGACTGTTGATAATCGTTCCGAGAAGATCGGATATAAGATAAGAGAAGCAAGAATGGATAAGCTTCCTTACATGCTGATCGTCGGTGAGCAGGAGGAGGCAGCAGGCCTTGTATCCGTAAGGTCGAGATTCGAAGGTAACGAAGGCCAGAAGAGCCTTGAGGAGTTCAAGACTCAGATACTTAAGGAGATCGCTACCAAGGAAATAAGAGTCGAACTTCCCGAGGATCAGAAAAAACGCTAAAAATAGTGTTGACATCAGTGTAATCACTGTGTTATATTATGCAAGGTCGTTAAAACGACCGACAACAAGCAGAGTATCCACTCTCGCCTGCAGCGTCTTATAAGGACTGTGAACAGGTACAGATTATAAGAATATATGTGACGATGGTCGTATTTGCGACAGTTCGGATGATATATTGTGAATCTAAGGTGGATGACTATGAGTTGTCCACCTTTTTCGATGGTATCTCTTATAAGGAGGGTAGAAAGATTAGCGATTTATTCATCAATGAACAGATTAGGGACAAGGAAGTACGTGTTATAGGTGCTGACGGAGAACAGTTGGGTATCATGTCCGCTGCAGAAGCATTAAAGCTTGCGGATGAGGCAGAACTTGACCTTGTGAAGATTGCGCCTACAGCGAAGCCGCCCGTGTGCAAGATTGTAGATTACGGTAAGTATAAGTACGACCAGATGCGCAAGGAGCAGGAATCCAAGAAGAAGCAGCATGTAGTCGAGATTAAGGAGATTAGACTCTCGCCCAATATTGATTCCAATGACCTTAATACCAAGATCAATGCGGCCAAGAAGTTCTTAACCAAGGGTGACAGAGTCAAGGTTACACTCAGATTCAGAGGTCGTGAGATGGCTCATATGGCTAGCAGCAAGCATATCTTAGATGATTTTGCCGAGGCCCTTGATGAGATAGCTACCGTTGAGAAAGCTCCTAAGGTAGAAGGCAGGAGCATGACGATGTTTTTGACCGGTAAGAAGTAAAAATTGTTGATTGGCAAATAACGACGGTTGAAATGATAAAAATTATAGGAGGATTTAATTATGCCTAAGATGAAAACTAAAAGAGCCGCAGCTAAGAGATTTAAGCTGACGGGTAATGGAAAGCTTAAGAGAAACAAGGCTTATAAGCGCCATATCCTTACCAAGAAGACGACTAAGAATAAGAGAAATCTCCGTAAGCCGGCGATGACCGATTCTACGAACGTTAAGAACATGAAGAAGATTCTTCCTTATCTCTAAGATTGGTTTTGCAGAGATTTGGAGTGATTAGGAGGATAATATGGCAAGAATTAAAGGTGGCATGAATGCCAAGAAGAAGCATAATAGAGTACTTAAGCTGGCTAAGGGATACAGAGGAGCCAGATCTAATCAGTACAGAGTAGCTAAGCAGTCTGTAATGAGAGCACTTGCAACTGCATATGCAGGTCGTAAGCAGCGTAAGCGTCAGATGAGACAGCTCTGGATCGCACGTATCAATGCAGCAGCAAGACTTAACGGTTTATCATACAGCAAGTTCATGTATGGTCTTAAGCTTGCAGAGGTTGATATCAACCGTAAGATGCTTGCAGAGATGGCTGTTAACGATGCAGAAGGATTTGCAGCATTAGCTGAGATCGCTAAGTCTAAGATAGCATAATTATATCGGAATCAGCGCTCATTTAACCCCGTGGGGTTGTGGGACTGAAAAAGATATTGACAAGTACATAACTATTTAATATACTAACATAGTCGCGAAAATGACACGGGGTCTTAGCTCAGCTGGGAGAGCATCTGCCTTACAAGCAGAGGGTCATAGGTTCGAGCCCTATAGGCCCCAGATTTCCGCGAATAATATGGCGAGATGGCTCAACTGGCTAGAGCGTCCGGTTCATACCCGGGAGGTTGAGAGTTCAAGTCTCTCTCTCGCTATTTGATTATTATAGTGATTGTGTGCTATAATAATATACGCGAAAGCGAAAGAGTATATAAAGGATTTATAACAAGACGAAAGCTCAGGTGTAGGCTACCTGAGCTTTCTTGCGTTTATCGACCGCTCGTCTCGGCTGAGCTGTGATGCGTTATCTGTCCAGCCATTTGCAAATATAGTAGGCTACTACACTTGCCATAACAGATAGAATAAAAGAGTATATTGGATCTATAACCATCACCTCCTTCCTGCGGAAGGTTTCACAGCGTGTATAGGATAGCATGTCGCAACGTGTATATCAATAATAATTTGGTGAAAATATAAATTATTTAAGTTATGTAACCGATATATATAATGAAGACAAGTGAATAGTTGGACACGGATGTCCGGGTAGTGCGTAGGAGTCTATAAGATAAGACGTATCAGGTAAGGAGGTGAGCGTTATGACGATGTATGCAATACCAAGTATGTTAGATACATACACACAGGAAGTGAAAATTGTCGATGGCGCGACTCAGTACCGAAAATGGGATCGTGACAGGGAAAAGGAAAAAGAGGACAGAAAGAAAAAGACCAAGAACCAATTCCAGACAATATTAGAAAAGGAGACAGAGAAGGAGTTAGGCCAGGTAGGTTGCTTCTTCGAGATGAGAGCATGACAACTAAAGACACAATGTAGACAGCCCTGAATCAGGTGTAATCTGATCGGGGTTGTTTTGTTATGTTCGAATGAATGATTATGTGGTACAATCCTTATTGATGAGAATGAATAAGAAAACATATGTTATAAAATGTATAATGGGTGTGCTCATCGCAGCCACATTAACAGGATGCGGTGCCAAGCCGGCAACAACACCTAAACCCGAAGCGGATATTATGGAAGCTGTAGGTGAAGAGCAAGCAAGTCTTATGGCTGAGTATGATCTTATGGAAGCGCAGGATAATGCAGTCGCTACTACAGACGGTCAGAATGCTGAAGATATGGGTGATACAGGCGCTCAGCCATCGGGTGATAAGGCCGGGGAGACAGCCGTAAATGATCCTGATTCAACAGAGATAATTATGGTAGGTGACATCCTGCTTCATACTCCTGTTGAAGAAGCGGCGTATGATCCTGATGCTGATAAATATAATTACGATTTTATTTTTGAAGACACCAGAAGCGATATAGAGCAGGCAGACATCGCGATAGTAAACCAAGAGGTCATAATAGGCGGAAAAGAACTCGGTGTATCGGGCTATCCGTCATTTAACGCTCCTAATGAGATAGGAGATGCGCTTGTAGATGCAGGGTTTGACGTAGTATGTCAGGCCACAAACCATGCGATGGATAAGGGTGCAAAGGGTATAACAAACTGTGTTAATTACTGGCAGGAGCAGCATCCAGAGATCCTGATGGTGGGAATCAGAGATAAGGAAGATGATTCGATTGCTCTGTATGAAGATAAGCAGACCGGTATAACAGTGGCAATACTTAATTATACATACGGAACTAACGGAATTCCTCTTCCCGCAGATAAGCCCTACGCTGTCAGCCTTCTTAAAGAGGATAAGGTGACAGAGGACCTTATAAGGGCTGAGCAGGAGGCAGATTTTACAATAGTTATTCCCCATTGGGGCACGGAATATTCCATGGGTGTGTCTGCAGAGCAGCGTAAGTGGGCCAAGATATTTGCAGGTAACGGAGCTGACTTAATCTTAGGTGCGCACCCTCATGTTATAGAGCCCATAGAGTGGGTAGGTGATGACAGCGCTACCGGCACAGCCAGTGGTGAATCACAAGCTACAGACGCCACACAGGATGCAAATAATGGCGCTTTGTGCTATTATTCAGTTGGTAACTTCGTTAACTGGACCTCAGGCACCGGCAAGGGAGTTGTTAACCGTATGATAGGCGGAATGGCCAAAGTAAGCCTTAAGAAGGCGGACGATGGCAGAGTATATATCTCTCATTATGCTATTGAACCGATTGTATGCCATGTAGAAAGCGGCAGAGAGAATGTGAGGGTATATAAACTGGACGATTATAATGAGCAGCTCGGGCAGCAAAGCGAGATAATTAAGCAGGATCCCGAATTCTCATACGGATATTGCGCGGCGCTTACAGAAGAGATGTGGGGCGAAGCCATAGAAGGCGTTGATGTAGCGCCATAGGATAGGATATATGAAGAAAGCAGGCAACCTTATAATATTACATATAATGTTCATGCTGTTTTCGCTTGGGGCGGTCGCCTCAAAGACGGCGGCAAACAGTGAGTTCCTCTCCCCTAGATTCCTGTTTTTTTACGGAATAGTACTGGTGGGACTATTCATCTATGCAATCGTGTGGCAACAGATGCTTAAGCGCCTGCCCCTTGTGACGGCGTATGCCAATAAGGCGGTGACGGTTGTGTGGGGCATCATCTGGGGGCGCGTGTTCTTCGGTGAGGCAGTGACCCCGCGTAAGGTAATCGGTGCAATCATCGTAATCAGCGGTGTGTGCATCGTGGTGATGGCGGATAAGGATAAAGAAGAGGTGGATTTATGATTAAATACATCCTCGTATATATATGCTCCGTGTTCGTAGCGTCGGTATCGCAGATAATACTTAAGACAAGTTCCGGCAAGAAGTACGATAATATTATTAAGGAATACCTTAATCCGCGGGTGATAATCGCATATTCACTTTTCTTCGGGACGACGTTCATATCGTTGTATGCCTATAAGGGATTACCGTTATCGATGGGCCCGATCCTAGAGGCAACGGGATATATATGGGTGGCTCTGCTTAGCTTCTTGATTCTTAAAGAGAAGGTTACAAAGACTAAGATGCTTGGTCTGGCGGTCATAATCGCCGGAATAGTGATATACAGTATCTGAAACGGATTAAGCGTTAATCATAAGACTGTGATTGTCGATATATATAGTGAAATATAATGGGTTCATTGAAAGACAGGTAAAGACATGAAAAGAAATGACAGAGGTTTTTCATTAATTGAATTGATTATTGTAATAGCTATAATGGCAGTGTTAATCGGTATTGTGGCGCCGCAGTTTGTGAAGTATGTGAATAAATCAAAGAAAGCCAAGGATGTGACAAATGCAGACAGGATCGCAACAGCGATACAACTAGCTTTTGCATCTGATGAAGAGGCATATGAGGCGTATGCTGTATATGCACCAAATAACGTTAAGAGGACTTTCTCAGTTACGGTTGACGGTGAGGTCGAGACTTACGAGGCCTACCTTGTAATGGTCAATGAGAAGAATAACAACTTCTGCTTCGGCGGCGGTATGAGTGAATTTAAGGACAAGAACGGTAAGGAAGGTCTGTATTCCAAGCTTAACAAGGAACTTGGTCTTAAGCCCAACGGCGACAATACGTTTATTAATCCCAAGGCCAACGTCAAGAAGGAAGGAACATATACTCCGAGATCGGGCGATGTGAGGAATTACAAGACCCCGTGCTGCTGGCGTATTCTTAAGCGTAAGGATAACGGTGCGATGGAGATATGGGCTGCCGATGACGGAGCAATGGGCGGTTGGCCTGTATACCGTGTCTGGCCTGTGCCGGATGATGTATATAAGTGATGCAAATAAGGAGTGTGGCGACACACTCCTTTTCTTATGGAAAACAGCCCGCCTCTGACTTGATATCTGTCTAACCGTCTTCACTCTCGGGGCGAACTGTCCCTTCAGCCAGCCTTGTCACATATGCACAATTCTACCACCACATACTTGTGCATATTCACGCATTGCACTATGCACGCAAATGTGCTATATTCAGACCACAGATGTAAAGAATAAAACGATTATCGGAACTAACAGATTAATAATTTGTTCGATACGCATTGCACGTTGATAGTTTTAATATAATAGGTTATACTTTTAGTACAGAGATGAATCTCCTCGTAGAGCGCGAGGAGTCGAAAATAAAGAAAGCTCAATTGATGATCTTCATTGTAGAGCGCAATGAGGTGAAACAAAAGAAAGCTCAATTGATGAACTCCCTGTGCTTTAAGTGCAGGGAGTTTTTTGAGGTAATACTTTGAAATTACACTATTTAACAGATGCATTTTATGATAAATATATGGATTGTAAGGAGATTCTACAGAAAAAAGATCGTCCGTATGTGTGCATAACAATAGAAGTCGATGGACGTAAGTATGCAATTCCTGTTCGACATCATATATCACATAAGTATGCGTTTTATACTATTGGAGATAGTGGATTGGATTATACGAAGGCTGTTTTGATAGAAGATGAATCCTTCTTGTCCGGAGATTCGCCGATTATTGATACAATTGAGTGGCGAAAGATACAGATGAATGAGGGGGCAATCTATGTTGGCTTTAGCAGCTACTTAAGGAAATACAAGCATGCGCTAAAGAATAGAGACTCTGTTCGTAATGACAATATTCTAAAATACAGTGCATTACAATACTTTAATATATAGAGTCGAATGAGAAAGGAGAATACGATATGTGTCAAGCGATTGAAGATATGAAGACTGATGCAAGGATAGAAGGTAAGATAGAGGGTAAGATAGAAGGTAAGATTCTTGCCCGTTACGAGGATGGAATGCAGATAGAGGATATTGCCACAAAGACTCAGCTTACCGTTGATTTTGTCAAAGATACGCTCAAAGCCAACGGCGTGCTTAATGTATAGCTATTTCATGATTCATATTCAAATCACTACAAGGAGTGTGCCAGCACACTCCTTTTCTTATGTATTATCTGCAAGCAATACTCAAATTATGTATTATAATGTATTGAATTTTGTAATACAAAATGTATAATAGGAGGCGAAAGATATTGATAGGAATGATAGCGAATTTGGTAGTTGTCGTTTATAAAATGCGGAAGGATACTTACAGAATTATATCTGCAAGAAAAGCAACAAAGGCGGAGAGGAATTTTTATGACAAGATATGCAATAGTTAAAGAAGGGCAGAAACCCACGAAAAGGCAAATAAAGGAAATAGAAGCACTTAAGAATATCGAACCGAATCCGGATGAAGAGAATCCTGAACTTTCATATGAAGATATGGAACGTTTTCGACTAGCTGCGATTGAGAGGCGCAAAGAGAGACAGAAACAAGTACTCACACTCCGCGTTTCTGCAGAGACTATGCGCAAAGCCAAATCTCTTGGTAAAGGATACACCGGAATCTTAAGCAGGTTGTTGGAAATGGCGCTTAACGATCCGGATATGATTGAAAAATGCTTATAGCTATTAAGGAGTGTGCCTGCACGCTCCTTTTCTTATGGAAAACCTGGCCGCCTCTGACTCGCCATCCCTCGCACTGTCTTTACCCTCGGGGCGAACTGTCGCGCCACGAAGTACTGTCACTTCTGCACAATTCGACTACCACATTTTTGTATAAATTCACGCATTGCACCATGCACGCATATGTGCTATATTCAGACCACGTACAACATAGAGATATCTGAACCGGTGTACGGCCCGATCATCCGCCACCGACCTCTATACATCAGTACGTAATACCCACAATAACAAATAAATAGTATTTTCGGCAGAGTAGATGCTGCATATCAATTTTTGTGCCTATCTATCTCGTGCCGAGGGAAGAGAGGTATTGCCAATGGGCAAAAGAGACACAGTATGGCATGATTTTCTGCAGGATAATGGCAGATATGCAGATATAATCAATGCATTTGGATTGGAAGGAGAACAGGTAGTAACGGCAAATGACATTATTGAAGCAGACAGCAAGGCTAGAACACGACTAAGAGATGAAGTGCGTAAAGTTGTCTTTGGAGTCAGTTTTGCTGTTATAGGAATAGAGAATCAGGATAAGATTGATTATTCAATGGTTGAGAGAATAATGCGCTATGAATCAATTCGCTATGATGAGGATAGAAAGAGAATATGTGCCTATAACAAGAGGAATTCCAACGGCCTTAATGGTGGCGAGTATATGTACAAATTTCAAAAGACCGATAAACTCCACCCGGTAATCACATTTGTGATATACTGTGGTAAAGAGCCGTGGGATGCGGCAACGAGTATTAAGGGACTAGTTAATACAACAGAAATACCGGAGAAACTACTAGGCTTTATGTCAGACTATAAAATTAATGTGGTTGATGTACGACATAATCCTGATGTGATTAACAAACTTAAGACAGATGTTAGAGATGTATTGGAGATAATACGTTGTTCTGAAGATAAGGATGGTTTAAACAGGCTATTGTCCGGACAGAATCGGCTGATAGTACTTAATGAAGTGGCGTATAATTTGGCCAAAGAATATGCAAATCTAACGGATGTGGATATAGAACCGGATGAGAAAGGAGAATACGATATGTGTAAAGCATGGGAAGATATGAGAACTGATTCAATAAATGAGGGCAAGATAGAAGGCAAGATTCTCGCTCGCTATGAAGATGGTATGGCGATAGACGATATCGCAATCAAGACTGGGCAGACGGTGGATTTTGTGAAGGATACGCTAAAGAATAACGGTCTGGTTAAGGCATAATTCTGCAAGAATACCAGTTAAAATCACAACAGGGAGTGTGCAAGTGATATATCACAAGCACACTCCTTTTTATGGAAAACCGACCGCCTCTGACTCGCTATTGCTTCTGTAAAAACTATACATTGGTTACGTGAAAGAAAAGACAGCCGCCTCTGACTCGCTATCCCGCTTACCGCCTCCACACTCGGTGCGAACCGTCACGCCTGCCAGTCTTGTCACATCTCCACAATTCCACCATCACATTCTTGTGAAAATTCACGCATTGCGCCATGCACGCAAATGTGCTATATTCAAGACACGTACAACATAGAGATATCTGAACCGGTGTAAGGAATGATCAACCGGCACCGTACTCTATACA
Organism: uncultured Lachnospiraceae bacterium; assembly: GCA_902778165.1. Lineage (GTDB taxonomy): Bacteria > Bacillota > Clostridia > Lachnospirales > Lachnospiraceae > Colinaster. The sequence continues at coordinate 46,615 of CACYWQ010000003.1, read as the reverse complement.
TCTGTATGTAATACCCACAACAACAAACAAATAGTATTGTAGGCAGAATAAATGCCGCAAACCGAACAATAACTCAGAACACGTCCGTGTATACGTATTATGATAATATGCATTGACACTATATGCATCAAATAGTAGAATCAAAGAAAGGATATTTAATGCCAAAGCGTCCCAGAGAACTAAGTAAAGTGGTCGAGAAATCAATTAGGAAACAAGCGGGATTGGAATAATACCGCCCGAAAAGGAGGATTCATGATGTTATCAATATACCCTGCATGTTTTTTCAAGGAAAAGAAGGGATACTCGGTTGTATTTCCGGATTTAAACTGGCTTGCAACATCCGGAAAGAATGAGAATGAAGCTATGAGTAAAGCAGTTGAATGCCTGGCCGGTTATCTGTATATGCTTAAACTGGACGGTGAGAACGCCCCGAAAGCATCTCGCATTGGTGATGTATCTCTTAATTCGGTTGCCCAAGAACTGGAAACTGATACGGAAGGCTCATTTGTAAATATGGTCTCTGTGGATGTAGAAGAATATGCAAAGAAGTATTTTGAGAAATCTGTGAGAAAGACACTAACCATTCCTGAATGGCTTGATCGCGCTGCAAGGGAGAAAAAGATAAATTTCTCTCAAACTCTTCAAGAAGCTTTGATTGAAAGAGTTCGTATGTAAAAAAACGAGTAATTCGACTGATATAGATTATGGAAAATGAAAGAAAACGCGGTAAAAATGAAGCTGCAACCATACTGCATAATATAGGCATAAAATTAGACTTTAGTTATTGTGATGATAATTCACATGATAGTATAACGGTATAGAATGATATGCTCAAATTCCTTTATGAAATAATAGTTAGCCCATTAGGCTTGCCAATTGAAACCGGCAAAGAGTGGATTATACTCGCTGTCATTGAAGTTTTGGCGTATGAAAAAACGTATGAACTTGTTGGAAGACTATACTCCGGCCATTATATTTATGGAAAAGAATCCGGTTCGATACTTCATTGGCTCATAAGAACGCTTTTGTTCATAGGAATCTGGGCTGCGATTTATGGCATAATATGGTTATATTATATAGTGATGGAGCATAGGATTGTGTCGTGCATAACTTTAGCATTTTTGATTCTGACAATTGCATCTGTAAAAACTATGCAGTGGTTACGTGAAAGAAAAGACAGCCGCCTCTGACTCTTTCTCCCTCACACCGCTTCCACCCTCGGTGCGAACTGTCCAAAAACCAAGACGTCATACACTATGAGTGGTATAATGAATTTCGTGGCATAGTATATCAGATTTGATTGAACAAACCTATGAAGGAAATTAAGCCAGAAAAGCATGCGTTGATTCCGCACATATGGACAATCCTTTTCGCGACATTCACAATATTCATATTTGCTCCACTAGAGATGTATATTACCAAGACTAAATATGTGTGGTACAGCATATATGATTTTGGCCCATATATTATCCTTCTATTTGTGATATCTACAATTTCTCTTTTAATCATAGATTCACTAATCAGTTTTCTTCTTATCAACAAAACAAAACCATACGGTATGTATGAATTAGTAACATATGTAGCTTCCTTATTGTTGCTGTCTCTGTATATTCAGGGTAATTTCGTTCAATTCCACTACGGTCTGTTAGATGGCACGAGTATTGATTGGTCAAGATACAGAATGCAGGGATTCATTTCTTTTGTCACATTTGTGGGAGTGATAATCGTAGGCATTCTTCTATATCGCAGAATCGGTAATAAGAAAGCAGGAAAAATGTCAGGATATGTTGCCATATGCATTCTTCTTGTGGAGATAGTGACATTATTCGTTGCCGGCGCGAAGGTTAATCTAATGGATAAGAAGATTTCCCGAGTGGCTTTGACCGATGATGAATTTACGTATTCATCCAATGAAAACTTTATAATTATTATACTTGATAAGTTTGATCATAGGCTTCTTAATGATCTGTTGGCAGGTGATGAGGGAGACTACATAAGGAAAACATTTGAGAATTTCACATACTATCCGGATACAGTTTCTCTATATCAGAGGACGGACTATTCATTTCCGCAAATTGTGGCCGATAGTAGATATTTATGCGAAGAGCCGTATTTCGATTACCTGGAGCATGCCTTTGATGATTCATACTTAATTAATAGGTTACATGAATTGGACTATTCTGTAGACATATATACTCCACAACCCCTTCCGGTTGGATATGATAAGGTTGATAATTGGCAGCAGGTAGTCTATAGCCCCACATCGGGCAAGGTGTTGTTGGTATTTATATATAAACTAGTTGCTTTTAGGTATATGCCTCAGTTTCTTAAGGAACCATTCTGGTTTTATCCAGATGAAGTAGATGGGATTAAGACAGTATATCCGGTTGATGATTCTGGCAGAGTAGTTATGTCTGATGATGAATTGATACAGGTATATGATTGGTATAATTCTGATTTCAATACTGAAGCAGTAAATGGTGGATTTGCAGTGAAAGATATATTTGGCAGTTTTCATTTGTATCATCTAAAGGGAATGCATCCGATTCTAAATTGGGATAGGAAATTTCACTCTGTGGATTACAATGTGTCAAATGAAGAGACAGCGTTATCGCTAATAGATATGCTGTCTAATTATTTTAATGCGTTAAAAAAAGCAGGAATATATGATAATGCCAACATAATAGTTATGTCAGACCATGGAGATGGAGTGTATAAAGAAGGAGATTTAAATCACTTACCAATCTTCTTATGTAAGTACAGTGGAGAAAACCATACAATGATAATAGATAATTACCAGTATTCATTTGAAGAACTCAATAGGATTTATGCAAAGATTCTTAAGGATAAATATTATGATACTACAGTGTTAAATGCTGAAGAATTAAGATATATATATGATATTGAATGGTCGGATCAGCAAACATACACAAATTGCAATATATCCGCATTTAAAAGAATATATGTTGATGGTAATTGTGATAATCCCGATAATTATGCTTATAGTGGAGAAGAATATAGGGTTAAATAACCCGCGGATTAGATCTGCGTTGATACTAATTTGACGCATGCATTATAGATTTACATAATTTTACAGAAATTTAATAAATAATTGAAAAAATAGGTTCAAATGTGGTAAAATAGTCGCAGACTTGTTGAGACGTAGTAAGTGGTACTATGTTAGGAGCGAGTGGGGTTATTGGTAGGTTACATTAGAAAGTTGGTGACATGGAGATCTCGTATTTTAGTGACGACCATGGACTTAAGAACGGATTCTTAAGCGCCAATAATATGAAACATAAGAATGCTCAATGCGGATTCTCTCTCATTGAGCTAGTTGTGGTTATAGCCATCATGGCTACTCTTGTAGGTCTTATTGCCCCCCAATATATGAAATATGTCCAGAAGAAACGCTGCGAGACTTGTGCTCATAACAGAGAAACGGTTCTTCGTATATACGAGCGTGCCGTATATGATGACAGTGTGCCAATATATCTTGGCGAAGGTGCCAGTGATGGAATAAAGAGGGTAGTAGATGGATATTATACAAATCCATCTGATAATATGTATGGCATCAGAAGCGAGATTGATGGATATATGGTTTGCCCTCTTAATACAAATAATGCATCACCGTATACAGGCCTTATTCATGATGATACCGGTACAGCATATATTTGTTGTGCAGAATGTGCAGCTCTGGCAGCTGCTGGTAAAGATTTTGCTACACCGGAGATTTCATCTGATATGGTTGGCTGGGCGAGTACTGTAGTAAGTCCGGCCGTAGACCCGACAAGAGAAGTTCCTCCAACCGAAGAACCAACTTCTACAGAACCTGAGGAATTCAAGGTATCATTTGATATGCAGGGACACGGAAGCCTTCCTGGCGGATTTGATAATCCACAGAAAGTTAAGGAAGGCGAATACGCGCCGGAACCTGATTTTGATACTGTAGATAAGAGTGCACCGACATTCATATTTGGCGGTTGGTACACAGAGGCTGAATGTAACAATAAGTATATATTCTCAACGCCGGTAACTGCAAACATCAAGTTATACGCCAAGTGGACAGGTATTAATTCGGGACATGTTTGGCCGTATGCCGATGATCCGACTTGGTGGGACCCTGATCTGTTCAACCACCAGGGTGAAGTAACTAATTATGATATTAATGGTACATACAATAACAAGTACATTGTGCTTAAAGCACCTTCGGGCATATTTACATCAAGACTTGGTTCACAGTTTGTATATGTTGCGGAGAATTCCGATCAGAAGATTTATTTACAAAATGCACTCACGCCCGAGTATTATTCAGCACTTAAGCCGCAGTGGCTCATACATCTGACGGGGAATAAGACAACGATAGATATTAGCAGTTACAGCAATGATCGAAGTGTAACGGTAAGACTTCTGACCAATGGCGATTTGGTTGAATTCGTTGACGGGAATAGTTCGTTCCTGTATGTCTACTGGCATGAACAGGGAACAAGTGTGAGTATCAACGTTGGAACGATTAGGAGTTATACTAACCACCCTTCCAATATGTATAGGGTTAATCCGTAAAAGATAGCAAAAAGATTTTTTGGGGAGACATTAGGTTAAGAGATGGAATTAAAGCGTAAGAAAAGATTAGGAGATATCTTAATAGACGGCGGGGCAATTACTCCGGAACAGCTAAGCCAAGGTCTGGCGAAGCAGAAAGAGACCGGACATAAGCTTGGTGTGACTCTTGTGGAGACGGGTATTACCACAGAAGAAGCTATAGCGAATGCTCTGTCTAATCAGCTCGGCTATGAGATCATTAACCTTAATGATATTGAATTAGACGAGCAGATTAAGCATATAGTAGATGAGAAGATTCTCATGAAATACGGAGTGCTTCCCTTCGAAATACCTGCCGATAATCCGAATATACTTAAGGTTGCAATGTCAGACCCTATGGATCTTGCAGCTATAGATGACTTATCTATTATCACGAACCTTACGGTAGAACCATATGTATCAACGCCCAAGGCCATATCTATGGCTCTTGACAGATACTATGGTCAGAATGAACTTGAGAGCCAGCTGGATGAATATACCAGAGGCAAGGAGCAGGATGAACTTGATGAGACTGACGATATGTACAGTGAGGATGTCAACAATTCTCCTATTGTTCAGCTTGTTAAGACTATGATTGAATCTGCTGTTCGTAAGCGTTCATCAGATATTCATATAGAGCCCATGGAGAGACAGGTTCGTATCAGATATCGTATCGACGGTACATTATATGAGCAGAAGACATATAGTCCAAGAATTCTACCGGCTCTTGTAGCACGTATCAAGATTATAGGTGGAATGGATATCGCCGAGAAGCGTAAGCCTCAGGATGGTCGTATTACTCAGATAGTAGACAGAATGGAATATGATATCCGTGTATCTGTTCTACCTACTGTATATGGTGAGAAGATAGTTATGCGTCTTACATCCAAGACTGCTCTTACCAAGGATAAGAAAGACCTCGGACTAAACCCAGAAGAACTTAAGGTATTTGATCATATCATTTCTAATCCGCATGGAATATTGCTTGTTACGGGCCCTACGGGTTCCGGTAAATCAACTACCCTATATACGGCATTATCAGAACTTAACAGTTCTGAAGTAAATATTATCACGGTTGAGGACCCCGTCGAGGCTAATATCGATGGTATTAATCAGGTACAGACCAATAATAAGGCTAATCTTACATTCGCATCAGCCTTAAGATCTATTCTACGTCAGGACCCGGATATTATCATGATAGGTGAGATCCGAGACGGTGAGACCGCAGGTATAGCGGTTCAGGCTTCTATTACCGGTCACTTGGTTGTATCTACGCTTCATACGAACTCTGCGGCAAGTACAATAACAAGACTTGCTGACATGGGCATTGAACCATATCTAATAGCTGATTCTACCGTTGGTATCATCGCACAGAGACTTGTAAGGCGCCTCTGTCCTACATGTAAAGAAGAGTATGAGCCTGATGAGGAAGAGAAAGAAATTCTGGGTCTTGCACCCGATGATCATACCAAGATATTCCGCCCTAAGGGCTGCAAATTCTGTGATGAGACAGGATATAAAGGCCGAATCGGTGTGTATGAGATAATGGAGGTTACACATGACCTTAAGAATGTTATTGCCCGAGGTGGTAATGCAGATGAGATTAAAGAACAGGCGCTTAAGGAAGGTATGAATACACTTCGTATGAGTGCGACTAGATATGTTATGGAAGGTATTACATCTGTAACTGAGATGAAGAAGGTGTCCTTCGATACGTAATATTCGAAGGTAGAATAATCGAGAGTATATAATACACTAGGAAGGGAAGAATGATACAATGGCAGATTTCGGATACGAGGCCATTACAAAAGATGGTAAGACGCTAAAGGGAAGCATTGAGGCAGAAAACGCAGATGCGGCACAGGCGTTGCTTAAGGCTAAGGGCTACATAGTGACGGATATTCAAGAACAGTCACTTTTAAATAAGGATATTAATATTAGTTTTGATCCCAAGCCTACACCGAGAGATCTCGCGGTATTCTGTAATCAGTTTGTTGCGATGTCAAGGGCTGGTGTTTCAATACTAGAGTGCCTTAATCTACTTAGAGAACAAACTGAAAATAAAATCCTTGCGAAGGCTATAAGGGAGACACAGGCTGAGGTTGAGAAGGGTGAAACCCTTGCCAACGGACTTAAGGAACATCCTAAGGTATTTTCTGATCTTATGGTTACAACAGTTAGTGCTGGAGAACAGTCTGGATCACTTGAAGTATCTCTTGAAAGAATGGCTGAACAGTATGAGAAGAGTGCCAAAACGGCGGCTCTTATCAAGAAGGCCATGATTTATCCTATTGTTGTGGCTGTGGTCGCAGTGGCGGTTGTTATTGTGATGCTTGTCAAGGTTATACCCGCATATACGGATATGTTTGATGATTTAGGCACGGACCTACCTCAAATAACAAAGGTTGTTGTGGCTATGTCTGATTTTATAATGGGGTATTGGTTTATTCTGATTCCGGCAATCGCAGCAATAGTAATAGCTATTAGGGCGTATTTGCTTACCCCGACTGGGAAGAGACTTACAAGTACTTTGGCTCTTAAATCGAAAATAACAAAGAATCTTACTACTAAAAGCGCATGTTCACAGTTTGCAAGAACATTGGCGACACTTTTATCAGCAGGAGTGCCATTGGTAGAGGCTGTGGATATAGTTGGTGACACAATGCAGAATGTGCTTTTTTACGATGCGGTTAAATATGCCAAGGAAGAAGTGATTAAGGGAGTACCTCTATCTCAACCCCTTGAAGAATCCGGACTGTTTCCTCCAATGATGTATCATATGGTACGAATAGGTGAGGAAGCCGGTAATACGGAGGAAATGCTTGTGAAGATGGCTGATTATTATGATGAAGAGGTGGAAATGGCAGTTCAGTCAATGATGGCCGCCATGGAGCCTATGATTATTATTGTATTGGCAGCGATTGTTGGTGTACTTATTGGCGCTGTTATGGCTCCGATGCTTAAGATGTATCAGGCACTTGATAACCTGTAATAAATATGAATTAGCCCCACGTGTAGGGACGTAAGGGTTAAGATATATTAAATACTTTCATACAAAGGAGAACTAATTATGAAGAAGACAAACAACAATGGTTTCTCGCTTGTTGAACTTATCATTGTAATTGCTATCATGGCAGTTCTTGTAGGTGTACTTGCACCTCAGTTCATCAAGTATGTTGAATCATCAAGACAGTCAACAGATATTGATGCTGTTGCAGAGTACAAGACAGCAGTCGAATCTTGGGTAGCTGACGAAGGTACAAAGTCTGGAGTTACCATTCCTGCTGAGATTACGGTTACTGTAGCTTCTGGAACTGTTTATGCAAGCGTAGATCTTTCGGATCTTGGTTTAGCAAAAGATTCTTCTACAGGTGCAACTGAATTAAAGTCTGATGGATGGTCTGATGGTGCTGTTGGTAAGTACTCTACTACCGATTATAAGTGGACTTCAACATCTAACGAAAATTCTAATAATCCCAAGAAGAATCTTGCAGATGCATTTAAGTAAGAGGATTTGAATTAAAGTATATGTTTCTTAATGTTCTAGAACTCATTGTTATATTTGCATTTGGTATAGTAATAGGCTCGTTCTTAAATGTGGTCATATACAGATTACCGAAACATGAAGATATAGTAGTGGAAAGGTCTCATTGTATGGAATGCGGTTATGTTCTTAAGTGGTATGATCTTATTCCGATACTGAGTTACCAAATATTAAGAGGCAAGTGCCGCAAATGCGGCACTAAGCTCTCGGTTCAGTACCCTCTTATAGAGGGTCTGAACGGAGTGCTGTATGTACTTATAGCAGTTATTAACGGGGTAAATGTAGATTCCCTACTCTACTGCCTGTTAATATCAGCACTTATCACGCTTAGCGTGATCGATTGGAGGACCTATGAGATCCCCATTGGAATCAACATATTTATACTGGCACTGGGGCTGATTGCGACTGCCATTCATTATACTGATTGGCTTAATCACGTAATCGGCTTCCTCGCTGTCAGTGTATTTATCTATATTATCATCTTAGCCACCAAGGGTAGAGGTATGGGCGGAGGCGATATGAAACTCATGGCTGCTGCAGGATTACTGCTTGGATGGAAAGAGATAATATTGGCTTTCATCTTAGGATGTATACTTGGTTCTATTATTCATGTGATACGTATGAAGGTGTCTAAAGCAGAACATACGCTTGCGTTCGGCCCATATTTATCGCTTGGAATCTTGATAACTGTATTGTTTGGACAGCCGATACTAAGTTGGTATTTGGGTTTGTTGGGACTTTAATTAACTGCCATGGACAAAAACGTAATCTCTTGCATTACGAGGTATTACGTTTTTGCCCAAGGCGTAAGCAAAAAAAGCAAAATGAGCAAGGGAGTTTAAGGAGAGAACATGGCAGAGAAAGTATTAAGTATCGAAGTCGGATACTCGTTGACTAAGGTCTGCGAGGTCGAGGCAGCTGGTAAGGCACCTAAGATATTCAATAGTTTCGTTATTCCTACACCTGAAGGAATGGTTCGTGACGGAGCTGTGGATGTTAATGATGAGTTCGTCAATCAGTTCTTAAGAATGATGACCGTCAAGAAGATTAAAACAAGGAAGGCGATATTTACCGTATCAAGTAACAAGATTGCGTCAAGAGAGGCTGTATTGCCCTATCTTAAAGATAAGCAGATTCAACCTGCTATTAGAGCGAACTTAAGTGAGTATTTCCCGGTGGATGTTACTCAGTATGTATTTGCTCATTCTCTGCTTGAAACTGTATATGATAAGACGGACGCAGCGCCTGAGCCGGATGTAGAACTTGATGATAATGGTAAACCCATAGATAAGAAAGGTAAGGTAGCGCCTAAGGCTGTTAAGGGTAAGCCAACCGGACTTAAGTTCTTAATACTTGCAGCTCCCAAGCAACTTGTACAGAGTTATGAGAGACTTGCTAAATCATGTAACCTTGAATTAGATACTATTGATTATAACGGTAATTCAATATACCAGGCAGCAAAGGAAGAATGCAAGGATGGTGTGCAGCTTATCATCAAGGTCGATGAGAGAAGTTCGCTTCTTATGGTGCTTGAAGATGGCATAATAGCTCTTAACCGTACGATTTCATATGGTATTGATGAAGCCATCGAGTCTCTGATGCAGACTACAGAACTCGGAGATACGGGGTCGTATGAGAAGGCCCTTGAGGTGGCTCGTCGTAAGACAGTAATCCTAAGTTCGTTTGATGATAAGAATGACGTTATAGATCTTGACAATGAGACTAAGGATACCAAGATCAAAGCTGATAAGAAGGCCGTTACAGAGTCATTAAGAACTCTTGTAGGTGGTATCATAAGAGTTATAGATTTCTATAATTCCAATCATTCGACGCGCCCTATTGAGAAGATGTTTGTAACAGGAATAGGTGCAGATTTCTCCGGCTTATCGAATCTTCTTACGAATGAGTCAGGGCTTAAGATTAAGAATCTGACACATCTTGCAGGTATAGATATAGAGAAGACGTTTAAGGACGTTACATATGGTGAATATGTGGCTTGTATCGGTGCTGCCATCAGCCCGCTTAAGTGGTATCCAGATAAAGAAGAGACCAAGGGTAAAGGTGGTAAGTCAGGCAGTGGAGCAATGTCTAATGTGAATACCACACTTATAGCTGTATGCGTGCTTGGATTATGCCTTATAGGCTCTGTAGTGATGGTGATTATGACATTCCTGCCGTATAAGAGAGCTGAGAAGATTAATGAGGGTTATAAGAAGACTATAGATGAGCTTCAGCCATCTTATGATATTTATCAGGAATTTCTCGGTAGGAAAGCAACATATGAGAAACTTAAGTTTATAGACAATGAGACCAAGAACAGAAATGAGCAACTTCTGGAGTTTATTGCAAATCTTGAAGATGACATGCCTGCATCATTTATTCTTGACAGTATTGAATCAGATACAGAGTCAATTAAACTTGATGCTACTGTAAGCAGTAAGGCGGAAGTTGCATATGTTGTAGATAAGCTTAAGGATAATCCGTTATTCACGGATGTTGAGATTACATCTGTAGAACAGATAGATGATGAAGAGGGTGGTGTTGGCATCACATACGGATTCTTAGTTGAGTGTTTCTATGCTCCTTATGAGATAGAAGAAACGGATTCAGAGGGGGTATAAGAATATGGATATGACAATTACCAAATCACAGAGAGATTTACTTATAGGTCTTGCAGGTGTACTTATAGCAGTTTTGTGTTGGTTCTTGGTTGCAACTCCGTCAATAGAGAAGAAAGATTCTCTTGAGGCTGAGAATGAGACACTAAGACCCAAGGTAGAAGAATATCAAGCGGTACATGCAAGAGTTGATGAGTACAAGTCAAGTATTGTTACGCTTGATGCAGATTCTGAAGAGATAGTAAGACATTTTCCTTCTGATGTGCAGAGAGAAGACCAGCTCATGTACTGGGCTAATATAGCTGCATCACATCCGCTTAACCTGGTATTTGAAGATATTGAGTTGGGAGAGTGGGATGCTGTTGCCGTAGCCGGAATAGATGAATCATCAAGTGATGTTGTTACAGAGGATGAAGAAGGTAATCCGATAATCAATGATGAGGATGTACCTGATATGGCAGCGGATTATAAGTTATACTCAGCCACAATGGCTATGGATTTCGGCTCTACATATGAAGGTATCAAGGATATGCTTAAGTATATCCAGAGTCAGAATGACAGAAGTTCAATAGAGACTATCAATGTGTACTATGACGAGGAATCCGGCTTCTTAGTAGGTGCCCTTGGACTTCGTTTATTCTATCTTGACGGTACGGGTAAGGAGTATCAGCCTCAGTTCATTCCTTCGGTTCCTACAGGTGTTGAAGACGTATTCCGTACAGCAGGTTATACATACGGCGATGCAATTCAAGATATTGTGGAAGCAGCCGAAGAAGCAGCAGGTAATAATGCCACAACTGCAGATAAGAAGGAAGAGGTTGCTTATCTTAAGAAGGGCGATGCAACCGTATACCATACGGATAGAAATTGCGAGTACATCAAGGACAGTGAAGTTGAAGAGACCACTGTAGAAGAGGCTAAGAAGACTTATCCCAAATGTAAGAAATGCGGAAAGTAGAAAATAGAGATACAGCTCTAACTGAATACAAGCATTTATCTTGCGATAGAGGTTTTACCTTAGTAGAGGTATTGATTGCGGTTGTCATTATGGCAATTGTGGCAATACCCCTTCTGCATGCATTCTCATCAACCGCACAGACATCGGCCAAAGCCAAATATAAGATGATGGCAACAAATGCTGCCGAGAATATTATGGAGGATGTAAAAAATCTTACTATTGATGAGATATCCGATAAATATGGAACTCCGACTATGGTTAACGGCGGATGTCCCGATGAAACGGGTGTTTATCCTACAGGTGTGGCTTATAAGTATTCGATTACAGCAGAAGATTCGACTTACGGTAAAGATTTAAATGCTGCATTAAAGGACGGTAAGTACTCTGCAGAGTTAGTTATAGATCCTTCGTATTATCCGAACATTAACAGTGTAAATATGTCGGATTTTGATGTAATGAGTAGTGAGAGTGCGGCGATATATACAAACACGGAGGAGATTGACAGACAAGCATATAAGAAGTATGTAACTTTGTATAAGCAGTATCATTCTTCTGCAAATGACTCAGAAGTAGCCGCTGCTGAATTGAAGCTTAAGAACGAACTTAAGAGAGAAATAAGAATAGACATTGAAAAGAAGGGTGAGACTACTGATGCTGACGGTAATGTTATAGATCAAGTAGAGGTCAAGGCAACGGTTAGTTATTATCTTGATAATAACAGATTACCTGACAATAGTGCCGATCTTATTGATAAAGAACAAGAAACACAGAAGATAGTAAGCCGTAAGATCTTCAACAATGCAACCAGTGGAGTTAAGCTAAATTCAGTATTTGTGCTATATAATCCAAGATATGTCAATGCTAAGGATAGTGGCGATATAATCATAGTTCATAATAGAGATTCAATAGAGACAAATCTCTATGTTGTGGCACAGGATGTAAGTACTCATGGAGGTCAGTGGGAGAATTACAGAAAGGCTTCTACGGGTAGTCTTAATCTGCATATTTATGAAGATCCGCTTGCAAACGGAGAGGAACCGATTACTCTGTATACCAATCTTCATGATCCCAAGATTGAAGATTACTACAAAAAAGGAACGGCGGTTGTTCCGATACAGTGTTACGTTACTCTGGGAACCAAATTCCAGGATCCTGAAGGAAGTCTTGATAAATTTAATCATGCGGTATTTACGCGTCTTAAGAATAAGAAGGGCTCATTTGAGAACGAAGATATAACAAAGAAGCTTAATACACGGGATGTTGATGGTAAGTATCTGGATACATCAAAAATAGAAGATAAGATATACAAGGTCAGCGTGACCGTAACTAAGACTGGTGCAGATGAGTGGCCGGTTTCAGTTACACTAAACGGAACGATTACCGAATAGGCAAATGCCATACAGGTGAGACAATGAGAAGTTGGCATAAGAGACTTAGCAGACAATTACACAGGACATTAAATGACAACAAAGGTATGTCGATAGTTACGGTCATAGTGGCTGTTGGTTTTGTTGCAATACTAGTCAGTATCATTATGTTGGCATCTGTAGTTAACTTCAAAATGAAGAGTGTCAACGTATATGCCAAGAACAGTTTTTATTCGGCAGAGCAGGTTGTGGATGAGATTAATGTCGGACTGCAGCAGATTGTATCTGATGGATTAAGTGCAGCATATACCGATGTTGTAACAAACTATTCCTCATCAGATCTTACACCAGCTGAAAAGAACGATCTTGTTAAGAAAAAGTATTATCAGTATCTATGGGAGAAACTTGGTGCTGATCCGGAACATAAAACATATGTTGTTCAGGCTTCATCTGGTGCAGGAATAGATACTGACGGAAGAGTAATGTCTAATGCCAATGTGGGATTGATGGGATTATTAAAGAATACTACCAAGTGGCATTACGGAGATGAGAAAACATCATTCGGTGCATTCTTACGTGCAGATATAGGCGGTAATGTAAATAATATCAATGGTGACGGTAATTACTATGGCACTATGACTACATATGATAAGGACGGAATCGTGCTTGAGAATCTGACGGTATATTACAAGGATACCAACGGCTTCGTATCTGCAATTAAGACGGATATCAGACTCGGATATCCGGGATTTGTATTCTCATCGACAGATATCCCTCAAATATCTACATATACATTTATCACGGATACGGCACTTGTTCAGGAGAATCCTGGTGTATCCAAGGGTAATGCTCATTTGACGTCAATATACGGCGATACTTATGCTTATGCCGTTGATATAAGCGGATATAGGCATAAATACGGTAAGTATAATAACGGTGATGATTTGCATATAGTTGCCACAGATTATAACGTTGTAAACGGTGGACTTGAGACAAATGCCAATTCGGTATTATGGGCTAAGGATCTGATGACACAGAGCAGTAATACGTCTTTGGCCGGATATACTTATATGTATGATGATTTTAATATCAAAGGTAGAGATAATAATGTCACAATTAAGGGATATTATACAGGATACGGTAATTCTCTTACCTCATCGGATGATAGTAGCGCAATCCTTGTTAATGGCGTTAATACTACGTTAGATCTTAGATATATCAACAAGTTGTCTCTTGCCGGACGAGCTTATATAGGTACGACGGATACAAAGGGTAAAGTCGGAAGAGTATCTGCAAATTCCAATTCTGAGAAAGATGCCAATGCAAGTAATGTATATACTGGTGAGGCTATAGCCGTTAAGAGTAATCAGCTAATGTATCTTGTACCGGGTGATTGTATAGGTGTGGAACTTGATGATGAAGGCGGAGTAGGGGAATCGATGTATGGAAGGAATCCGCTTACTCTTGAGCAGTATAATGTGATGATGAACAGCGTCAATGGTAACGGTGACGGAAGATATGTCGAAGTTGCAGGCAATAAGAGATTAAGTAAGCTTAATGCCAACGGTGGAAGCTATACACTTGATGATTTTGTGGCAACGGATATTGAAACAGGTCGCCCGAAGGTTGAGAAGGTCTTTATGAAGACCGCAGATGGAAGTAGCAGACTTGTTTACTATTATATGACATTTAAAGATGAGGCGGCTGCCAACCTGTATTTTAGAACATATTACGGCGTTAATCAGGATGCTGTAGACAGATATATGAGTAATTATTTATCTGCTCTTACGCTTAATGAAGGCGGAATGACCACCCTTATGCTCGATATGGCGGCAGAGTCTGTATCAGGAAGTAAGATCGTGGGATACAATATCAATACGGCTGTTCGTACACCTGAGGCGGGGTCGACTATTTCTGAATCATTTGATATTGCCAATAAGACTTATACGAACAATTTCAAGGCATACTGTTCTAAACTTACTTCAGACTATGACAGTCTGTCTGCAGAAGCCTCAAGTGATAAGGTTCGTAACGGATTCCCGGAATATGACTCTGAGACCAATTCGATGAAGATTAAGGAGCAGAATTCTGACGGATATTCTGCGGAGACCGGTAACGAAAACTATTATACGGTATTTAAGAATCTTGTTAATGAGGATGTTCTTAAAGAACTTGCTGAGTCGGGAGAAGACTTCGCCTCTGCAGACGGTAAATGTAAGGCTGTTTTTATCTACAACTCGGATGTTGATCATGTTCAGTCTGTAAGCGTATCGGCGGGAACCACTTATTTGATAGTGGCTAATTGTGGTGTCAAGTTAAATACTTCCGGTAAAGAGAACTTCAAACTTGAAAGTGGTGAGACGGTTCAGGCCAACTTTAAGGGTACGATTATTGCCAAGGGAATAATAGAGGCAGAAAACGGCGAGATGACTGTAGTTTCGGATCCTGAGAATGTGGAGAATGTACTCAGTCTTGTCTCTTCTGATGAAGTATACACCGTAAGTGATGTATTCAGAGAAAGTGACGATGTGGAGTATAAGAAGGCACTTAAGAGCAGTACTAATGAGACTGTAACAACAGCAAGCCTTGTAACATATGAGAACTGGTCTAAGAACGTAAGTATTGACTGATATAAATAAGTCACGGAGTCTAGGTGAGAGAGAATACGGGAATTGTAACCAAACTGAATATTCGTAATTCTTGCAGAGATAACAGGGGCATGTCGTTGGTTGAATTAATTGTGGTTATCGCCATAATGACGGTGCTAATTGGTATCGTAGGTTATTCTCTTAATATGTTATTCGGAGCAGAGGCAAGACAGGCAGCCAAGAAGGTTGAAAGTCAGCTTAATGATATCAAGACAGGCGCTATGTCAAGAGCCAGCGAATCGATGGAGATTAGATATATAGATATTGTATCCGAATTTGGCACAAAGAGTGCAGCAGCCCAGGCAGGATGTGACAAGGATGGTTTCTATGCCGTTAAGAAAATTGCTACTGTGCAGAATGAATCAACGATTAAGGTAAGTTATACGGATGTTGAATATACCAGATTATCCTCAGGAAAGGTGGAGTATACTATTGTTCCTGATGGTGATGATGCCAAGAAGACGATAATAGACTCAAGCAACGGTAACAGTATAGAGATAGAATTCGACAGGAGTACCGGTAAACTAAAGAATTATATGGTGAACGGTACGGCAGTTGATGTAAGTAATAATGTGGATTTGCAGTTTAAGTGTGGACTTAAGACATACGAAATAGAAATAACTGCTTCAACAGGCAGACATGTTATGAAGTGATACAGTTACAGATGAGTGACCTCAAAAGATAAGGATTGTAATGAAGAGAAATAACAAAGGTCTTTCATTAATTGAATTAATTATTGCAATAGCTATATTTGCGATAGTGGGTCTTGCAATTGCAGGATTCATGTCTTTTAGTTCACGCAGTTACAGCCTTGCCAACAAGAATGTTAAATTGCAGTATGAGCAGCAGGTGGTTGTTAACCGTCTGCGTGATATTGTGCTTGGAACAAGTAAAGGTATCGGATTCGATGACAGTACCAAGACTCTTACGGTGCTTGGAGATGGTATAAATGATTTCGGTAAAGAAACGGTAGAAGTAACTCAAATCAGGTTTATTCCCAATGCTACGGCGGGTGAGTCGGGTATTCTTAGAATTAAGACTATAAGTTATGCATATGCCGATGATGGAACATTGCCTGTAAGTAAGGTGTCTGACATACCGGCAATGGGTGATTCCGACGGTGATGAACTATCAGACAGTGTAACAGAATTCGGTGTGATTCTTACCGATATAGGCAAGGGTAAGGTGACTGTTGATATTACATTTAAGGTGGGTGATAAGGAAATAGATGTTCATCCTGAGATTACCTTACGTAACAATATTGAACTGATTGACAGTGATACCGAACTCAGCGAATTGTATGAAGAGAATTCGTCAATGAGCGGAAGTAAGATTGCCGGAATTGTAGTATACAGAGACGGTAAGGCGCTTACGTCCAAGACTGATTCTATTAAGATGTCAGGTAATACAACAAGTGCGGATTATGATGCGGTTGTTAACAAGAAGAGTTATGTTGATACCTCAATAGATGAATCGGTGACTTGGGAGATAGATGCATCAACAGTTAAGGACGGATATGAGGAATATATCATTCTGGATACGGCTTCCGGAATGATAACGGTTAAGAATAAGAGCGGCAAAACTCCTAATGATTTCATTAATGGTTCGTCATTTATTCTTAAGGCTATAAGTAATGAAGATCCAACCAAGATAGCCCGTGTTAGGATAAGTGTAACTACGGGAGGTATATATCCTACCAGGATTACATCTACTTATACAGCAGAAGATGATATTGAGAACAGACAGAGAACATATAAGTTGGAGCATAGTATCAGGTATACTGATAAGGTTAAGAACAGTGCCGGTCAGATGGTCAATCCTCTTACCGGAACAGATGTGTTCTCAAGGATAAAATATACGGTTTACAATGCTGATAAGGCTACTCTTGCAGACATACCTAAGGGAGCCGGTTTTATCGAGACAGAGAATATTGACGGTAAGTTCCTTGCGGTTGAATCGATGGTAGGCAAGACCTATGCGATAAAGGTTGAGGTGTTGCAGAAAGATAAAGATGGTAAATCCGTAGAAGAGTACATAATGATTACAGTGGCTGAAATGAATTTCCCTGATGTTGATTCATTTACCAAGCCTGCATTATATACTGCGGATACTTATAACAGAGCCGATGATAATGTAGTATCTGTTCAGTGGAGTGACGGTGTACCCACATACAAACAGAACGGTCAGGATAATATGTACTTCTACTGGTATGAGTGGGAAGTGGCTCCTGTTAAAGGTTGGGGTGACACCAAGCGTAAGGCATTTAATACGGATTCATATAAGAATGTCTATATAGTAAATAAGGATAATACATCAGAAAAGAAAACCAGTCTAAAGACCTATATGACCAGCCGTATTGCGCTTGTGCATTTGGAGTCATACATTGATTGGGATGCAACATTTACTCTGGAGGTCAGATTAAGAGTTAAACTCTCTAAGGACAGTAATGAGGGTAATGCTAAATATTATAAGCTTCCTACGGATGCGAATAATCCTACGGATATTCTTACAAGCAGTAAGAATAGTGCTTATGTTGCGAAGAAAACCGTTACGATTAAGCCGGTTGAATTCGTACTTAAACCGGCGCCGGGTGCTACATTCTACAAGGATGATGATAGGAACAAGGGACCGCGTACAGATGCGTACTTTAACACGGATACAACGGTTAAACTCGGATATCCCGGACCTTGGAACAGCACAATTAGGGATTATGATAAAAACACTTATTGGGAATATAAGTCATACGATGGACAGAATAATGCCCAGATGCCTAAGAAGTCCGATTACTATAAGTTGTATTTACCGGAGTTCACAGGCTTAACCGTAACGACATTTAATTATTCGAGCATATTTAAGATAGGCTGGTCCGGGAATGTAAATTATGAAGGAATAGCTAAAACCTATTCAAGAAATGGTCAGAATAATGTTAGTGTTCTGGAACCCTATATTACTGCGGGCGATTACACGGAGTATATAAGTGAACCGGTAGCTGCGTTTGACACGGGATTTAAATTGAATAAAGACAATAAATTATACGTATATCTTAGAATGAGGCCATATAACTGGAAGGTCAATACTTCGTTGTATAGCACTTTCCCAACTGCAGTAAGGTATACGTGCATAGCCATAGATAATGAAGGTAATTCGGTTAGAGCTGTAAATTATGGTGGAAATGGAGAAAAGCATAACTATTTCGATTATACAGCAGTTCAGGAATATGAGAATCAATAAAGCATAAGGATGATAGTCAAAAGGTAGAATGTCGGAGGACGATGTGAGAAAACCGATGGATTCAAGAATTAAGAAAAGAATAGTATCAACGGCAGTGGCTGTCACTATGTTGGCATCTGTTGTCGGTACTGCCGTATTTATGAACGGAACGAAGGCCTATGCCTATCGTTCTACCTTGGCAGGAATTGAGAATATTGTAGACTCTCACAGTGGCGGAAGCGAATCCGGCCTTTCCCCTTTTGTTATTCTTGAAGTTGTTCCCAGTCTTGGTGATGCCAAACTTGGATTCCTGGTTGGCGGTGAGGAACCTATCGAAGATGGCAGATCTATTAAGGAGATGCCGTCCAAAGATGAGAGATTAGCAAAACTTCGCTCACCGTATTCTGATTTCAGCTCCGAATACCTTGCAGGCTATGCATATGATTGGACGGATGGTTATGACGAAGGTGATGACGATAGTTTTACCTCTATGGAAATAAGAGGTGAATTCAGTAATGATTCAAGTGAGACCAGATGGAAGTATTATAATGCGGGTGGCGGTTCAGGAGATTATGCAGTATATGATCCGGATGGTGATTCAACTTTTGAGGATGATGATCGTGAACAGGCTAATACTGACTTAACAGCTTTGTATCGTTTAACTGAGAACTATAGCGTGACAGATAGCGGAAGTTATGCACTTACGCTTGGTTTGATTTCTACGGATGAACTTCCCATAGAAATAGTAGCGGACAGTGGAATATGGAACTGGCAGTATTTTACATCATTTGATAGGGATTCGTATGATTCTTTCTCAGGTGGAGATATTATCTATAGCGGTACGGATGATCTTACATATGTAGCTAGAGTTAATTCAAATGATTACGATGGAACCCTTCATAAAAGAACTATAACGGATACGGATGGTAATCAGCTTATTTTGAACTATACGGATGAGGATGTGTTTGATTCGATAGATTCCGGAAGCTCGGCATCCGGAATAGGTACGGTTGATTTGTCAAGGTATGTCTATAAGGCGGTCACAGATGCAAGTTCATCGTCATCACCTCTTTATAAAATTACTAGTGTAACTTCATCCGGCGGAATATATGGAAGAAGTGAATCTTATTCTCAGATTCCGGGAGAACCGGGATCATACACCGATAGTAACTGTCCTACAGACAAAGATCCATATTATTATGCGCCGAGTGGTATTAGTTCGCCCTATTCGTATACTACATCAGGTAGTTTTTTCTTCAAGGCCGATTATACAAAAGAAGTATATCAGTCATTTAAGTATACGAATGGATTTACTAATCACGAATTATTTAAGAAGTATGTACTTGATATAGATGATGATGAAGATCAGGCGGGAATGTGTATAGATGTCATTCCTGTTACACTTGAAACTTTGGGTAATTATCTTGATATGGCTGATCTTGTTTACTTTAGAGGAAGCAGTGTATTGGCAGGTGGTGGAAACGGATATCAGGGCCAGTCTATTACTTCGGATGTTGCCATGTCACTTGTTAATAAGGTGGCTGATGATAATCTCCCGGTAATGATGGAGTACTCTACTTATTCAACAGCAGATAATGCTGACCTTAAGAAATTGGCATTATGTCTTATGCAGAAGAATATAGCATCTGTTGCTGATGCGGCAGCATGGACGAATCTTGATATAACTACTGCAGGTCTTGCCAGTACTGATAATTTATGGTACGGCACAAAGGATCCCACAAATGAAGATATCAGTTATGCCAAGGGTACGGTATTTGTTAATGATGACATTGTATCCGGCGCAGAGCCCATAATCGGTGATGATTTCTATGATACTTATGCATCAGCAAAGACTGATTACGGATTTACTTCAGCCAAGGCTGAGATAGAGAATGAGAAAACAGTTCTAGAGCAGGCAGATAAGTGGAAGGATTTCAATGCCAATATATCTAAGGCCACATCAATAAGATATATATTAAATGCCAATAATTCTCGTATAGCCGTTAAGTCCAACTTGCGTATTTTGGATATAGAGCCGCTGCAGAGTGATCATTATTCAGATTATGAGCTTAAAAACGGTATCAATGAAAGGGGCACGGTATGGAACGATCCTGTAATTAATCTCACCAGGGATATTATTACTGAGGATTGGGTTAAGCAGTATATCACTACAAATGTAGACGGAGATAATTCATCGAGCATATCCATTAAGCAGATGGGTACGCGAGAGTTTATCGGTGTCAATGAAGATCTTAATGCTTCTTATGACTTGATATATATAGGTATGGATACGGCGCTGATGAATACATCCATGAGTACCGATTCCGGTCAAAGACCTAAGACCAAACTTGATAATACTATATATAATAATTCAAGCTTAGATGGGCTTGTTTATTATCACATGGGAGATGATATCGATAATTATGATAATGCCCGTGACGGTAAAAATGGTAGAACAATGACACTGTCGGGTAATGATATTACTCCGGACAAACTCCGAGAACTGAGCGATTATATCAAGGCAGGATATGCAGTTGTTATCTCTGATGGATTCTTAAACAACAACAATACCATCAATACCACCAAAGTGGATACCTCATCCAACATGTACAAGCTCATTAATGAGGTTGTGCTTGCCAAGGATGACGGTGGTTCATATAAGTATTTGAATAAGAATGTGCAGAGAAAATCCACGGTAGAATCTAATGAAATCTATCGTGATGTGTTTAAGCGCTATGTTAATATATCTAAGCTCAATATTGTGACTCTTAAGCAGCCGCCATCATACAATCCGGATAGGACGTACTTGACTGCCAATTCCGATGGATCGTATTCGATGGACTTTGAAGTTAAGCTTACAAATGATTCAGTTGTTGATGTATCAAGTACAACATACGACTGTAAGTTATATCTTGATGCGGATGCAGATGGTAAGTTCGAGAAGGGTGAGAGTTTAGGCGGACTGAATATTAATAACGGCAGTGAGGTTGAGTCTGATGGAGTGTTCCATCTTAAGGCAGGTAGAGAATATACGATTACAAGGCTTGTTCCAGATGATTATGTGGGATTCTTATCTTGGAAGCTTACGTTTATACAGAATGAAAAAGAGACTTCGGATAGTTCGTCGGATGCCAATAGTATTAGGTCGGCAATAAGTGGCTTCTCTGCTGTGCCGCCTGTAAAGGGGAATAAGCCGGTTATAGAGGTCCTTCAGATAGTGCCTAATAATGGTAATAATCTGGATCTTAAGTCACAATACATCCAGCAATTGTGTAATCAGGTTGATGATTTTGATATCAACGTGACACAAGTTACAGTACAAAACTTTATGCTTAAATACAGATTGCCTAATGACGGTAATCTCAAGAGTTATTATGAGTTCTTATGCAACTATGATATGGTCGTAATGGGATTTATAGATGTATACGATTTTGTCAATCCCAGAATTAACTCAAACAGCAGCGACAACGGATATGATCTTTCTCAATCCATGGCTACGTGGGCTAAGGGTCAGAGCAAATGGATAAACAGAAGAGAAGTATATACTGATGCTGCGTTGGCTATAAGACAATATGCACTGTCGGGTCGAAGTATTCTGTTTACACATGACTTGAGTTCATTTACGGAAGTAGAAGATACTCATGATACAAACAGTCCGGCTTGGGGTTATTATGCGAACATATATTGGCGTGATATTCAGGGAATGGACAGATTTGGAGAACTTAAGGGTACACTGAATAATAAAACATATTATAACGACAGTGATGATGTATTGCCGAATTATGAATCCAAGTATGATTATGCCAAGCGAAAAGGCAGAGATATATCTGAAACCAAGGCATTTACCGATGCTAATATATTCAGGTTCGGTTCACCGTCCAAAGGAATTGGCGGTACTACCAGAGATGCTACAAGAACATATAATGGCAATACGATAAACGAGACAGTTACGGCTATTAATGAAGGCCAGATTACTCAGTATCCGTATCTGATTACTACAGGTACTGGTGGACTTGATGCCAATTCTTCGTTTGGTGTGTCAGGAACACATTCCCAGTATTTCCAGTTAAATCTGGATACGGACAGTACCGATGAAAATGACAATGATGATGTTGTAGTATGGTATGTTATAAGTAATAACGACCCTGATTCATATAGTGATAACTCAAACCACAGATTTTATCGTGCATATCATAATGATGCAAGAAACAACTACTATATCTTTAACAAGGGTAATGTAACATATACAGGTGCCGGACATTCGCCTGTTACTGCGGAAGAAGAGAGCAAATTATTCGTTAATACTCTTGTGGCAGCTTATAATTCCGGTCTGCATGCCCCGAAGGTGGTGTTTAAAGAGAATCCATGGGAACAGTCAGCAACGATTAAGAGCAGCTATGTACCCTATGATCCTGAGTTAATGGCTACCGATGTATCTGCTACCACCGGTGGATTCCTGGATGATAAACTTACAGTAAACTTTAAGACGCTGAATAATAACTTTAAGACTTCACAAGATAAGCTGTATGCGGAGTATTACTGTGAATTACCGTCCTCAGCAGGTGCGTCATTTGCATATAACGGCAGATATTTCAAGAAGATAACGCCTACATCATTTAATATTGTGGACGCTTCAGGAGCATTGACACCTGCAAGTTCATCTGAACTGCTTAATTATCGTATATACCAGGCAACATTTGACCTTGGAGAATTAACTGTCAGCAGTGCCGGTAAGCTTAATAATGACAATGTAGCTGTATATGTTCGAGTCGGAATAGAACCGCTTGATGCAAGCGCATCACTTAGCGTTCTTCCGGCAACAGAGAGTATGAGTGGCTTGGATATCTATGCAACAAGGCTATTTGACTTGGAGTAATAGTTCGCCCTAAACGTATGCAGACATCGAACAATTGCAAGTCAGTCACCACCATTTTCATAAGATAATTCATACCCCACGGACTATGGTTCGTGGGGTTTTGACTGGTCATGGAATGCTACTCGTGGTAGAATTAGATAGGATTTGGGAGTCGGATTAATGTCGTGGGGCATGGCCATAAGGCACGACTCTGTGCATGGCGGGAGATTGTATATGAACGGAAAGAAGAATAAAGAACTGATAATCTATGCGGTTACATGTCTTGTTCTGCTTGTTGTTATCATATTGTTGGCAACAGGCTATATACGTGGCAGGAAGGATAATGCGGATGTTTCGGCTAAGAGCAAAACTTCGGCTGAAACCGGTAAGAAACTGTTTGATAATGAGCCTGTGCCCGAGGAGATAGTGACCATCAATACACAGATCATTGAGGACGGTCTTAAGGAGATGGGCGTGCTTATCACGCAGGAGTACTATTTCACGCAGGTTGAGGAGTATTCTTCGTCTAAGAAGCTCTGGCTACTTGATTCCAAGGCCTACCTTGCTTACAGCTACGACGGAGTGGTCAATGCAGGTATAGATTGCAATGATGTGGATATCACGAAGGATGATGAGAATAAGAAGATCACGGTCAGAATTCCTGCGGCGAAGATCATAGATGTGAGCATCGATTTTGACAGTTTCAAGACCCTTGAAGAGAAGAACGGGCTGTGGAATAAGCTTGATATGAGTGATTATAATTCTTCTTTGGTT
The DNA here is from genome assembly GCA_902778165.1 of uncultured Lachnospiraceae bacterium. GTDB lineage: Bacteria > Bacillota > Clostridia > Lachnospirales > Lachnospiraceae > Colinaster. Next base: position 22,060 of record CACYWQ010000003.1, on the reverse strand, counting down.
GCATATGAGAATGCGGCCAAAGACAAGGCGATTGAGAAAGGTATTATAGATAAAGCTGACGAGGGCGCCAAGAAGATGATTGAGTCCTTTGTTAATTCACTGGTTGACTCAGAGGAGTATACGATTGAATATGTTAAGAAATGATGCGGATGTATCCGACAGACAGAATAAGATTGTTAATACACTTAAGAAGGCAGTTATTATCTTAATTGCCGTTACTTTGGCGATGTTATCGATTAGCAAGTTAACCCCTGTAACGGTTGATCCGGATGCGCATAAGCATTCTGTGCAGCGAATAGATGATGAGATAGAGAGCGTTCTTAAGCTTACGGCAGGGGCAGCAGGTGCATCTGCGGTCATCTCATTGTTACCGGGAGATCAATGTACGCCGATTGCGGAACAATTTGCCGAACTTGGCAAATACTTCCTTATCGTATTAAGTGCATTGTATCTTGAGAAGTATTTAGTGACCATGATGGGTTATGTGTCTTTTGCCGTGATCCTTCCGCTGGCGCTTGTGCTGCTTGGATGCGGAATTGCCGCAGGCAGGGATAAGATGAGAGCTTTCTCTTATAAATTACTTATAACCGCGGTTGCTTTGTATCTTATGATCCCTTTAAGCGTTAAGGCATCAGAGGTTATATATCTTAACTATGAGACATCTATTGAGGCTACTCTTGATACCGTTAATGAGATAAGCATTGACGATAATGTTGATGAGGGCGTGGTGGACAGATTCTTATCATGGATAGAGAACGCGGCAGTATCAATCGTTGATTATCTGACGGGACTTCTAAGTGACTTTATCGATGCTGTTGCGGTGATGTTAGTGACATCGTGTCTGATACCGATACTGGTGATACTGGCATTTGTGTGGATATTTAAGGTGCTGTATCGGACGGATCTTACCGAACCGCTTAAGATAGGTATTAAGACTGAGTGATCATTGTATAAGATAATTATTGGTGATAGAATTTAGTGAGTAACTGATTTGTTATGGGAGGATGAATATGAAAGCATTTATGAAGGAATTTAAGGAGTTCATATCTAAGGGCAATGTGATGGATATGGCAGTCGGTATCATCATAGGCGGAGCATTCACGGCTATCGTTACATCGCTTGTAAATGATGTGATCATGCCGCTTATCTCGCTGCTTACAGGCGGATTTGATTTCTCGGCGCTCTGCGTTGTGCTTGGTGAAGGCGAAGGCGCTGCTACACTTAATTACGGTGCATTTATTGCCGCAGTAATCAATTTCCTTATCATAGCCATAGTAATCTTCTGTCTTATTAAGAGCATCAATAAGTTTAAGAAGAAGCAGGAAGAGGAGCCTACGACCAAGGATTGTCCTTACTGTTTCGAGAAGATCAGTATCAAGGCTACGAAGTGCCCTCATTGCGGATCGGATCTTAAATAAGTTTATCGGTTGGTGATAATATCGGATGAGAATAATTATGGCTCGGGACAGTTCGCCCCGGGCCTTCGTTATGCTTGGAGTGATGGGATGTCAGTCGCTACCATTTTTTCTTAGGGCAATGTGAGGCTGCGACATAAGCGCGGTATTCGACGTAACAGCCGCAGGCATCGCAGGTAGCATCGTGCAATTTATCACAGGAAGTGCATATTAAGAGTCTGGCTTCGTAGGTATCATTATCTGCGCGGTCGGACTCTTTGATCTTGGCTAAGTATTTATGAAGTTGGGCGCGGTCTGCCTCGGCTCTGTCGCGAAGTAAGCAACGGGGGCAGATGCGGGTATAGTCGGTGTCAGTCATGTGTTCAGTATATCATAATTTACGGGGGTTTTTACCATATTTTGTCGGGGTGACAGGCTTATAAATATACTCTACAATAGATGTGTTATGACTAAACGTTGAAAGTGAGGATTGTATGGCAAGACTTGTTATTAATGAGACCAAGAAGCTCGGTACTATAGAGCCCGAGGTATACGGACACTTCTCGGAACATTTGGGAAGGTGCATATATGAGGGATTGTACGTAGGAGAAGATTCGGACATTCCCAATGTGAAAGGTATGCGTAAGGACGTGGTTGAGGCACTTAAGGAGATGCAGCTTCCGGTGCTTCGCTGGCCGGGCGGATGTTTCGCTGATGAGTATCACTGGAAAGACGGTATCGGGGAGAAATCTAAGCGTAAGAAGATGGTCAACACTCATTGGGGAGGTGTGACTGAGGATAACAGTTTCGGAACACATGAGTTCATGGAGTTGTGTTCGCAGATTGGTTGTAAGACCTATGTTAATGGTAACTTAGGCAGCGGCACGGTTCAGGAGATGAGCGAGTGGGTTGAGTATATGACATTTGACGGTGAATCGCCGATGTCTAATCTTCGTAAGGCTAACGGCGCCGAGAAGGCTTGGAAACTTGATTATTTCGCTGTAGGCAATGAGAACTGGGGTTGTGGCGGTAATATGACGCCTGAGTATTACGGCAACGAGTACAGACGTTACCAGACATATCTTCGCCAGTACGATCCGAATAAGCCTTTTGTTAAGGTTGCATGCGGAGCCAACAGCGATGATTATGATTGGACGGATAAAGTAATGAAGGTCTGCTTTGAGAAGACTCAACCTGAGCAGCACGGATTCATGGATATGATCTCGCTGCATTACTATACGATGCCTGAAGGCTGGGAGCCTAAGGTGAGTGCGACTGATTTCGGAGCGGATCTATGGTATAAGACGCTTCGTGGCGCATATAAGACGGACGAGCTCATCAGACGTCATGTGACTATGATGGATAAGTACGATCCCGATAAGAAGATCGGTCTTGCGGTTGATGAGTGGGGCACATGGTATCTTGTTGAGCCCGGCACTAATCCGGGATTCCTCTATCAGCAGAACACCGTGCGTGATGCGCTGGTTGCAGGTATCTCGCTTAACATATTCAATAAGCATTGTGACAGAGTTAAGATGGCTTGTATCGCACAGCTTGTTAATGTGCTTCAGTCTGTGATCTTAACTGACGGCGAGAAGATGATTAAGACACCTACTTATCATATATTCCATATGTATCGTCATCACCAGGGTGCTGAACTTGTTGAAAGTTCGCTTTCAGGCATAGGTGAAGTCGGCGTTAAGGACGCCAAGGGCGAAGATGTGAAAGTGCCTGAGATTACTGAGTCGGTATCGATTAAGGACAGTGTGATCACTGTTACTGTATGTAATCTGTCTATGGATTCTTCTGCAACTCTTGATGTACAGTTGGCTGAGGATAAGGACTATTCAGTCATTGAAGCTTCTGTTGTAAGCGGCGCAGATCCTCATGATTACAATACATTTGATGAGCCTGATAAGGTTGTTGAGAAGACTTATGACGGCGTGACCAAGGTGGCCGGCAATAAGTTTGTCCTTAAGCTTCCTGCAGCTTCGGTTGTGGAATTAAGAGTTAAGTAGTATTATCAGATATAGCATTAACAACCCGGCCGGTCGTGATTACATGCGACCGGCTTTTTATTGGAAGGAGCACATATGGCATTTGACGGAGTAACGGTTGCGGCCATTGTAAGTGAATTGAATAACAAACTTGCGGACGGGCGAATCGCTAAGGTTGCTCAGCCTGAGAAAGATGAGCTGATGCTTACAATCAAGACTCCTAATGGTCAGAATAGACTTGTACTCTCTGCCAATCCGACGCTTCCACTTGTCTATCTTACCGATGAGAATAAGATAAGTCCTGCAACTGCGCCAAGCTTTACGATGCTTCTGCGCAAACATATTCAGGGTGGTCGTATCTGTTCAATTTCACAGCCGGATTTTGAACGCATAATCGTCATTGAGGTTGAGCACCTTGATGAAATGGGAGATTTGTGTCGTAAGCGCCTTATTACAGAGCTTATGGGCAAATACAGCAATATTATTCTTGTTGATGAGAAAGACATGATCTTAGACAGTATTCGCCATGTCAATGCAATGACAAGTTCGGTTCGTGAGGTTCTGCCGGGCCTTAAGTATTTTATTCCCAAACAGGAAGGGCGTTTAGATCCTTGTAAAGTGGATGTGACTGAGTTTGCGGACATTATGACACATATGTCAGATCAGGGCGAACCATCAAAGATTATGGCAAGCAGTTTCACCGGAATATCTTCTATGATTGCACATGAAATCTATGAAGGGGCATGTATTGCGGGCAAAGATATGTCTGCACAGCCCTCAGTCGGCACATTGTGGAAGGTATTTGCTGACACGATGGAAGATGTTAAGAATGGTAAGTTTAATCCTCAGATTCTGTATGAAAACGGCGAACCTAAGGATTATTGTGCCGTTCCGGCGGTCACTTATGCACCTGAGAACATAAGAACATTTGATAGTATAAGTGAACTGCTTAGGGTATTCTACAGCGAGAAGGAACGAATCTCCAGATCCAAGCAGAAGACCTCGGATTTAAGAAACGTTGTTAAGACAATCCTTGAGCGTGATGTCAAGAAATACGATCTTCAGCTTAAGCAGCTTAAGGACACTGAGAAGATGGACAAATACAAGGTGTACGGAGAACTGCTCCACACGTACGGATATGAAGTGAATCAAGGCGACAAAAACGTCACGGTTGATAATTATTACACGGGAGAGAAACTTACAATACCGCTTGATGAGACACTCTCTGCAATGGATAATGCGGCCAGGTATTTTGATAAATACAACAAGCTTAAGAGGACCAAGGAAGCACTTACGGAATTAACGGTTTCCGTTAAAGAAGAGATAGACCATCTTGAAAGCATACTCAGTGCCCTTGACTTTGCATCCAAAGAAGAAGATCTTAATGAGATTAAGCAGGAACTTATAGAGTCAGGTTATGTCAGAGGTCGAGGTGTTCGTTCGGGTCCAAATAACCGCGGAGGTAAAGCCAAGACTGAGAAGTTAAGATTTAAGAGTCGTCCTATGCATTATATAAGCAGTGACGGCTTCCATATGTATGTCGGCAAGAATAATTACCAGAACGACGAACTGACATTCAAGGTGGCTAACGGTGGCGACTGGTGGTTTCATGCCAAGGGGATGCCAGGATCACATGTAATAGTTAAGACAGAAGGCGCAGAACTAACGGATGCAACATTTGAAGAAGCTGCAAGGCTTGCAGCGCATTATTCCAAGGGCGCATCGGCAGGCAAGGTTGAGATAGACTATCTTAAGCGCAAGGATGTTAAGAAGCCTAATGGCGCCAAGCCCGGATATGTCATATACTACACTAATTATTCGATGACGATAGACAGTGACATATCAGGAATAGAACTTATTGAAGACTGATGACGAATCATATTCCAATCCTTAATCGGCTTAACTGTAATCTTATCTGCCGGGATTCGTTTGTCAACCCCAAAGCCACATGTGGTGCGCTCCGCGCAGGGTTGACAAACGAATCCCGGCAGATGCAATTTAATCAAGCCGATTAAGGTCGGGGCAGGTCATCGGAGATGACCTGCCTTAAATAAACAGTCTTTGATGAACTATACTATCTTTATAATCATACTGTTCTCTTAGAAATTCACTTCTCTTTTAAAACAGTTTTTTTCCGGTTGACATGTCGTTGCGTATATCGTACATTGTGATTGCAACTCGCATTGTTTTTTCGTTTGAACAATGCACAATTCACATCAAGTCAGGAGAGTATTATGAACACATCTTTTGAAAAGCAATCTTCACTACTATCCATTAAGATCCAGGAAGAATCATTTGATAAAGGATATAATGATATGTCTGTTCGCGAATTGCTTCAACTCAAGAAAAAAATTGCTGAACGCATAGAATTATTACCGAAAGAGGGACTTATCACTTCTAAAAGCAACAATGTATGGCAATACTATTATTATTGTCGAACATATCCGGGACAAAAAGTCTATATACCCAGAGAACGAGCTGAATATGCAGAACAATTAGCTACGCGAGATTATTATGAGTTGATTGTTTCAGAGATTGACAGACAACTTGAACTTGAAAGCAGAGTCGGAAAAATCAACACAAAGAGATTGTATGATGTTTACGAGAACCTTAAGCCCGCGGTAAAAGCGATTGTTACGCCGGTTTTTATGCCTGATTCTGAATATTTGAAATGTTGGATTGAATCACACCCCGGTAATTCAAATCCCTATAGTATTGATACAGGATATGAAACGGAACGGGGTGAAACTGTTCGATCCAAATCCGAAAAGATTATTGCTGACAAGTTATATAGTATGGGAATACCTTACAGTTATGAATATAGGTTGTTTGTGAAAGGAGCACGGGCAATGTATCCGGATTTTACTATTCTTAATACAAACACACGAAGGACGTGGTATTGGGAGCATTTTGGACTTACTGACGATGATTCGTATCGTGACAACATGAGCCATAAACTAAACCTATATGAGAATAACGGCTTTTTCCTGGGTGACGGGTTGATAATTACTACAGAAGGCGAGCATACTTCGCTTGATATAAAGCTTATAGGTGCTAAGATTCAGAAATATCTGATTTAATGATGCATATGCTATTTGATTTCGTATCTGTAAATCACATTGCGATTTATAACAAATTACGGAAGTAACAGCCTTTTTTGGCGATACTTCCGTAGTAGATTGATTTTAAAAAGTGGGTGAATCCCCTTTTTTACGGAAGTAAATGCGTATTATGATGTTTCTTCCGTAGTTAAGCCTAAATTTGATAGAGTCTTTTTGTGGATTTTTACGGAAGAAATGAGAGATATGCTGATTACTTCCGTAAATCTATAGTTGGTGAAGTAGAAGAATGGGCATGAAACTACGGAAGAAATGGGAAATATGCCCGTTTCTTCCGTAAATAGTGCTGTTTAATAGCAGAAGTGATGAAGGATGTGCTGTTACATGCAAGAATGTGAGAGAGATTAGATTGGATATTGTAGTATAAGGGCATCCGACGACAAGCCGCGGATGCCCTATTTTACTGCGTTTATGCGGATTTTGCTTGACTGTAAGGGGCGCACATAGTATACTGACTAGGCGGGGTCTAGAGGACGTATGGATGCTTGGCACACGTATGTTAGTCCCCGAGATAATAATCTAATATCGGAGGGACATTGTTATGCAGAATATCAAGAGCATGACGGGTTTTGGCAGATGTGAGATCACCGAGGGTGCACGTAAGGTGACCGTGGAGATGAAGTCTGTCAATCACAGATATCTGGACGTCAGCATCAAGATGCCGAAGAAACTTAATTTCTTCGACGCTTCTATTCGTAATCTTCTTAAGGAATATATTCAGAGGGGTAAGGTAGATGTGTTCATCACCTATGAAGATACCTCTGAGAATAATGTAAGCGTAAGCTATCATCCTGAAGTGGCAGCCGAATACTTATCTTATCTTAGGAAGATGGGTGAGGAGTTCGGACTTGAGGATGATATAAGAGTATCGACTCTTTCAAGATATCCCGAGATCTTCACACTTGATGATGTTGAGATTGATGAAGAGGGTATCTGGAGAATACTTGAGAAGGCTATAAGAGGTGCGAGTGAGAAGTTTGTTGAGACTCGTATCACTGAGGGTGAGAATTTAAGAAGCGACCTTTTATCCAAGCTTGATGAGATGCTTAAGCATACGGCATTTATTGAAGAGAGAAGCCCTGTTATTATTGAGAATTACAAGTCAGGTCTTGTAGCCAGAGTTCAGGAGATGCTTGGAGATACCAATGTCGATGAAGGAAGACTTCTTACGGAAGTTACGATATTTGCCGACAAGGTATGCGTTGATGAAGAACTTGTAAGACTTCACAGCCATATAGAGGCTGTAAGAGATACATTGCTTGAGGGCGGCTCGATTGGACGTAAGCTTGATTTCTTAGCTCAGGAGATGAACAGAGAAGCCAATACGATCTTAAGTAAGTCAAGTGACCTTGAGATATCTAATCGTGGTATCGAGCTTAAGACGGGAATCGAGAAAGTCAGAGAGCAGATTCAGAACATAGAATAGGATGCGAGGCAACCTGCATAAGCAGGTGCAGCAAGCCGCAGCCAAGACAGCACAGCAGATTCAGAACATCGAATAGAGGGAAGCGCAGATGAAGGAACGAGGAGTATTGACAGTCATATCCGGATTCTCCGGAGCAGGTAAAGGCACACTTGTAAGGAAACTCATTGATGAGTATGACAACTACTCATTATCGATATCCATGACTACCAGAGCGCCCAGAGAGGGTGAGCAGAACGGTGTCCATTATTTCTTCATCGATAAGCCGACATTTGAAGAGAATATCAGATCCGGCAAGATGCTTGAATATGCCGAATATCAGGGTAATTACTACGGCACCCCCAAGGAATACGTCGAACAGCAGTTATCAGCGGGCAATGACGTAATACTTGAGATAGAGTATCTCGGAGCTTTCCAGGTCAAGAAGATGTTGCCTGAGGCACTGTTGTTATTCGTAACACCTCCGTCGGCAGATGAACTGCTTCGTCGCTTAAGAGGTCGTCATACGGAGACCGAGGAGCAGATTCGCGGTCGAATGAAACGTGCCATTGAAGAAGCAGATATAGTTGATAAATACGAATTTATACTGCTTAACGATGATCTTGACACATGTGTCAGAGAGACACACGAGATCATACAGAACGCTAAGTACAGCGTATCACGTAACGCTGCATTTATAGATGAGATTAAGAGAGAATTAAAGGATCTTAAGGAGGAATAATATGTTACATCCGTCATATTCAGATCTTATGAAGGTCGTCAACGCTGACGTTGAGCCCGGCGAGACTAAGGTGGTTAACAGCCGCTATTCTATCGTTATGGCTACAGCCAAGAGAGCACGTCAGATAGTAGACGGTGATGAGCCCCTTGTAGACAACGATGAGGCTAAGCCTCTTTCAATCGCTGTTGAGGAGCTTAATCAGGGTAAGATCAAGATCATAGCTGATGATGAGCTTGAGGAATTCGAGAATGACATCAAGCAGCAGGCAGCAGAGAAGGCTGAGGAGATCATGCAGCAGAGAGCTGAGGCTAAGGCTGCAGCTGAAGCTGAACAGGAAGTAGCCGAGGCTGCTCCTGCCAAGAAGACAAGAAAGTCCAAGGCAGCTGCTGAAGAAGAGCAAGAGGCTGACGCTGACGAAGAGTAATTCTCGGAGAGTATAGATGAAGGTAGCCGTAATATCTCTGGGGTGTGATAAGAATACAGTCGATACCGAGATGATGCTTGGCATACTGAATGCTGCCGGGCATGAACTTGTGTATGATGAGGCTGAATCGGATGCCGTGATTATCAATACCTGCGCATTTATCTTGGATGCCAAGCAGGAGAGCATTGATAATATCTTAGAATGTGCGCGCCTTAAGTCTGATAGATTAAGTACAGGCTCAGGCGGCCCCAAGTATATAATCATCACGGGTTGCCTTGCGCAGCGCTATGAGCAGGAGATCATTAAGGATATCCCCGAGGTGGATGCCATAATTGGTGTCCAGTCATTTGATAAGATTGCCGAGGTGCTTAATAAGCTTGAGTTAAGTGCGGGAAATATGAAGGCGACTAAGTCTTCTGTAAGCGAAGAGCCCGTTCCGGACGGGGCGGACAGTAAGGGCGATGAGATCATTGCAGATTTGGCACCTTTATCAGAAGCCCCCATATCAGGTCATAAGAGATTGCTTACAACGCCTACTCATTACGCATATCTTAAGATTGCTGAAGGATGTTCTAAGGGTTGTACTTATTGCATCATCCCAAGCATGAGAGGTAAATACCGTTCGGTTGATATGCAGACGCTTATCACGGAAGCTACAGACCTTGCGGACAGAGGCGTTAAGGAACTTATCTTAGTTGCTCAGGAGACAACGGTATACGGCGTCGATCTATACGGCAAGAAGAGTATAACCGAACTTATTAAGAATCTGGCTGCCATAGAAGGTATTGAATATATAAGGCTTATGTATTGTTATCCGGAAGAAATAACGGATGAACTGATAGACCTTATGAAGAATGAGCCTAAGTTATGCCATTACATCGATATGCCTATACAGCATGCTTCGGACAGAGTTCTTAAGCGTATGGGCAGACGTACGAATGAGGCAGAGATAAGAGGTCTTATAGCCAAATTAAGGACCGAGATTCCGGATATTTGCATACGAACTACGCTTATGACCGGCTTCCCTGGTGAGAAGCATTCCGATTATAAGACCATGTATGAATTCGTCCGTGATCTTAGATTTGATCGGTTAGGCGTATTTACATATTCGCCCGAAGAGGGTACCGTTGCAGCATCGATGAAGGGTCAGTTGCCCGGATTTATTAAGAAGATCCGTAAGGATAGGATAATGAAGTTGCAGCAGAATATCGTGTTTGAGACTAACCGTGCAATGGTAGGTCGTCTCATGGATGTCATCATCCAGGGCAGGATTCCGGAAGATGACGTGGCTGTTGCAAGATCATACAGAGATGCTCCGGATGTTGACGGCAATATATATGTTGAGACAGATGTCGATTATATAAGCGGCACAGTGATCAAAGTGAAGATTACGGGATTTAGGGACTACGACCTTGTTGCAGTGCCCGCCTGTGATAATGAAGAGAGGCAATAATCATGAATCTTCCCAATAAACTTACAATACTGCGAATGGTGCTCATTGTACCATTCGTAATTATATTACTGACAGGTTGTGCAGGCCCTTATTCGCGACTTATTGCACTTGCGATCTTCATCATAGCATCCCTTACGGATATGTTGGACGGCAAGATCGCCCGCAAATACAACCTGATCACCAACTTCGGTAAATTCATGGATCCCCTAGCGGATAAGGTGTTGGTCTGCTCGGCAATGATCTGTCTTGTAGAGCTTAACCCCGAGATGTTGCCCGCTTGGGCCGTGATCATCATAATTGCCCGCGAATTTATCATAAGTGGCTTCAGGCTTGTTGCATCTGATGCCGGCATCGTGATAGCTGCCAGCTGGTGGGGCAAGTGCAAGACGGTATCGCAGATGGCGATGGTGATCCTTATGCTTGCGAATCTTGACGTTCCCTATATGGACATTATCATTACGGTAGTTATGTGGATTGCAGTGGTACTCACTGTTATCTCACTTGTTGATTACATATGGAAAAACAGGGGCGTCTTAGCTGACAGGTAGTATCAGCTTACCTAAGTCGGGGCGAACCGTGAATCATTAAGCGGTCAGAAGGTTGATTGGAGTATAAATTATGAGTAAGCTAACGGTTGAACTTATATCTGTAGGTACTGAGATATTGATGGGTAATATAATCAATACCAATGCGGCGTATTTAGCCGAGAGATGTGTAAGGCTCGGACTTAACTGCTATTATCAGGACGTTGTGGGAGATAATGCGGGAAGGCTTAAGTCAACGATAGATACAGCACTTGGTCGTGCCGATATCGTTATTCTGTGCGGAGGTTTAGGCCCCACGGATGATGATCTTACCAAGGAGACGGCGGCTGCATGTATGGGCAGAGAACTGTATCTTGATGAAGAATCCAAGGCTGCGATTTCTGATTACTTTGCACGTATAGGAAGGGTTCCGACCGACAATAACTGGAAGCAGGCCATGATGCCTAAGGATTCCATCATACTTCCTAATCACAACGGAACAGCGCCCGGATGCATCATAGCGGATAAAGATAAGAATAAACATGTGATATTATTACCCGGCCCTCCGGAAGAACTTAAGCTTATGTTTGAGGAATCGGTTGAGCCATATTTAAGTTCACTTACACCCGGAGCAATCGTCTCTAAGACAGTCAAAGTGTGCGGCATAGGAGAGAGTAAGGCCGAGACCATAATCTCAGACCTTATTAAGTCACAGAGTAATCCCACGATAGCGACATACGCCAAGACAGGCGAAGTGCATATAAGAGTATCGGCATCGGCAGATGATGAGCAGGCGGCACGTAAACTTGTTAAGCCCATAGTCAAGGAACTTAAAGAGCGTTTCGGAGAGGCAATCTATTCTACATCTGATGATGTGACGCTTGAGAAAGCGGTTGTGGATCTTATAATCGGTAATGAACTTACGGTAAGTACCGTTGAGTCATGCACAGGCGGTCTGCTTGCCGGAAGGCTTGTCAGTGTACCCGGAGTATCTGATGCCTTTAAATCAGGTCTTATTACATATTCCAACAAGTCTAAGCGTAAGCTTGCCGGAGTTAAGAAGAGCACTCTTGATAAATACGGTGCGGTCAGCAAACAGACGGCAACTGAGATGGTGAAGGGCTTGGCAGCTCTTACCAAGTCGGATATAACCGTGGCAACGACGGGAATAGCAGGCCCGGGCGGCGGAACGGCCGATAAGCCTGTTGGTCTTGTGTATATTGCCTGCAGTGTCTGCGGTAATGTTACGGTCAAGGAATGTCATTTCACCGGTAACAGACAGAAGATAAGAGATAATTCCGTAACAGCGGCCCTTAATCTTATGAGGCAGTGTATCCTTAAATACTATAGCGAGAAGACCTTCGGTAAGGAATAAGCCATAGGCTTCTTGTGCATATTTAACAAATCCGTCGTGTCTGATTTGTATATATTTACATAGTTTCTTTGCTTGCAATCAGGCACGCAATCGGATATATTATCCATAAACATTCACTATATATCTTAACAGTTCGTTGCAGGATTATTATACAGCCTGCAGGTCTGTTCTTCCCGATGCGGGTGGTTTTCAGGATACAATTTAATAAGGGAGGATTATGGTACACTAAGGCGTGCTATCCTTGTATTAACGCAGATGTGAGGACATCTTTGCGTTAAGAAATTTTGTTCAAAATAGTTGTTGACAAATACGAACAGATGTTTTATTCTGATAACGTGAGGTGAACATCTGTTCCGAGAAGGAAGGAGATTATATATCATGGATAAGACAGAGAAGCTTAAGGCATTGGACGCGGCGATAGCGCAGATTGAGAGACAGTACGGCAAGGGTGCCGTTATGAAGCTCGGCGATCAGGACTCCGGAATGAACGTGGAAGCGATTCCCACCGGTTCGTTAAGTCTTGATCTTGCGCTCGGCATAGGCGGTATACCTAAGGGACGTATCGTTGAGATATACGGTCCTGAGTCTTCAGGTAAGACTACCGTTACACTTCATATGATTGCCGAAGTACAGAAGCGCGGCGGCATTGCAGGCTTTATAGATGCTGAGCATGCACTGGATCCTGTGTACGCCAAGAATATAGGTGTTGATATTGATAATCTGTATATATCACAGCCGGATTGCGGTGAGCAGGCCCTTGAGATAGCAGAGACCATGGTTCGTTCGGGAGCCATCGATATAGTTGTTGTCGATTCGGTTGCAGCCCTTGTACCCAAGCAGGAGATAGACGGTGATATGGGTGATGCCGTTATGGGTGCACAGGCCAGACTTATGAGCCAGGCCATGAGGAAGCTTACTGCAGTTATCAGTAAGTCCAACTGTACTGTGGTATTTATCAACCAGTTAAGAGAGAAGCTTGGTGTAATGTTCGGTAATCCAGAGACTACAACAGGCGGTAGAGCTCTTAAGTTCTACTCATCCGTAAGACTTGATGTCAGAAGAATAGAAGCTATCAAGCAAGGCGGTGAAGTAATCGGTAACAGAACCAAGGTTAAGGTAGTTAAGAATAAGGTCGCTCCTCCGTTTAAGGAAGCTGAATTTGATATCATGTTCGGTAAGGGAATATCCCGCATAGGCGATATCTTAGACCTTGCAGCGGATAATGACATCATAGTTAAGTCCGGCGCTTGGTATGCATACGAAGGCAATAAGATAGGTCAGGGACGTGAGAATGCCAAGCAGTACTTAGAAGAGAATCCTGCCGTATGTGCAGAGGTTGAAGCTAAGGTAAGAGATCTGTTTTGTTTAGACGGAGCACCTGCAGTTAATAAGGCAGAGGAAGCAACATCAGCTAAGGCTGCCAAGGCAGATAAGAAGGCAGAATAATGTCAACTGACAGAGGCGGTAGGCGTAAGGCTAAGGACATATCCGAATTATCCCCTGAAGATAAGCTTAAGAGGGCGAAGATGAGAGTGCTTAATCTCTTGAAGAGACGTCCCTACACAGAATACGAACTTAGGACCAAGTTATCGGATTCGGGATATGAAGATGAGATTATATCAGCTACCATAGAATATATTGTTAGTCTTAATCTCATAGATGATCATAAGTATGCCGAGGATTATATAGCCTATAACAGCACTAGGAAGAGCCGCAAGCGTATTATGTATGATCTCTATCAGAAGGGAGTGCCTAAGGATGTCATAAGCAGTGCTCTTGACAGAGTCATTGAAGACGGAGATTATGCAGATGAAGAACAGTTGATACGTAAGTTTATGGCTAAGAGGCATTATGATGCGACTACAGCCACATATGAAGAGACGCAGAAGATGCGCGCGTACCTCTATGGTAAGGGTTTTGACTCAGATACAATAGGACATTGCCTGTAAAGGCAATGTCCTATGTGCTTTATATGGTAATGTGTATGTGCCTTATAGGGGAACGTCCTATTGACATAACTTAACATAACGTGTAATATTGGATATGTTGTATTGCTATTGTGGAGCCACTCTACATGGCTCTTCATATATAGTCATTAGTACAATGAAAATCAAATAAGGAGGTACTGCTGCATATGTTAGGATACATTATTGCAGCGGTGGTAACTCTGATCGTAGCGGCACCTGTTACAGCAGTTATTACATCAAACTACCAGAAGAAGGCTGCTAAGTCTAAGGTAGGAAGTGCTGAAGAACAGGCTAGAGAAATTATCGACGAAGCTTTGAAGGTTGCTGAAGAGAAGAAGCGTGAAGGCTTACTCGAGGTCAAGGAAGAGTCAATCAGGACTAAGAATGAACTCGATAAGGAGATCAAGGAGCGTCGTGCTGAGATACAGCGCAATGAGCGTCGTATTCAGCAGAAGGAAGAGAACATAGACCGCAAGACAGAGTCCATCGAGAAGAAGGAGGCAAGCTTATCTGCCAAAGAGGAGTCTCTTAATAAGCAGAAGGAACAGATTGCCAAGCTCAACGAGGAACGTGTTAAGGAACTCGAAAGAATCTCTGGTCTCACCTCCGACCAGGCAAAAGATTATCTACTTAAAATTGTTGAAGAAGAAGTGAAACACGAGACGGCTGTCATGGTCAAAGAACTTGAGAGCCGTGCGAAAGAAGAGGCCGACAAGAAGGCCAAGGAATACGTGATCGGAGCCATCCAGAGATGTGCTGCAGATCATGTATCCGAGACTACGATATCAGTAGTCAACCTTCCCAATGATGAGATGAAGGGTAGGATAATCGGTAGAGAGGGTAGAAATATTCGTACTATCGAGACACTTACGGGAGTCGATCTTATTATAGACGATACACCGGAGGCAGTTATCTTATCAGGATTTGATCCTATCAGAAGGGAAGTTGCAAGAATCGCCCTTGAGAAGTTGATTGTGGACGGACGTATTCATCCGGCCAGAATCGAAGAGATGGTTGAGAAGGCTCAGAAGGAAGTCGAGACCATGATCAAAGAAGAGGGTGAGGCTGCATTATTAGAGGTTGGTGTTCATGGAATTCATCCCGAACTTGTTAAGTTGCTCGGTAAGATGAAGTTCAGAACAAGTTACGGACAGAATGCCCTTAAGCATTCTATAGAGGTTGCACAGTTATCAGGTCTTCTTGCTGCAGAGCTTGGACTTGATGTAAGAGCAGCTAAGCGTGCAGGTCTTCTGCATGATATAGGTAAGTCCGTAGACCATGAGATGGAAGGCTCACATGTACAGCTTGGTGTAGAACTCTGTAGGAAGTACAAGGAGTCTGCACTTGTGATTAATGCGGTTGAGTCACACCACGGAGATGTGGAACCCACCTCACTTATTGCATGTCTGGTACAGGCAGCGGATGCTATATCTGCGGCAAGACCGGGTGCAAGAAGAGAGACGCTTGAGACATATACAAGTCGTCTTCGCCAGTTAGAAGAAATATCCAACAGTTTCAAGGGTGTAGATAAGTCATTTGCCATTCAGGCCGGTAGAGAGGTTCGTATAATGGTAGTTCCGGAGCAGATCACCGATGCGGATATGGTATTACTCGCAAGAGACATATCCAAGAAGATCGAGGAAGAGATGGAATACCCGGGACAGATTAAAGTCAATGTAATACGTGAATCAAGAGTAACGGATTATGCTAAGTAGTCTTAAGGAGTCGCAGAAATGCGACTCCTTTTAATTATGTGATTCTATGTATGCGGCAATTAGCGGCAGGCGTTTCGCAGGCGAAAAAACTATTGTAAATGAATCGCTTGCAAAACCTTAGTATATACTGTAGAATATTGAAGTAATATAATTGTATACAATTATACAGAGAGGGAATTGCAGCATGAAATCTTACAAAGAGATGACCAAAGAAGAATTACAGGCTCTTAAGGCAGAACTTGAGAAGCAGTACATAGATGCCAAGGGTAAGGGATTAAGCCTTAATATGGCAAGAGGTAAGCCGTCACCTACTCAGCTTAATATGAGTATGGGAATACTTGATGTATTTACATCACATGTGGATCCCGTGACTCCTTCAGGAGTTGATACGCGTAACTACGGCGAATTAGTAGGTATCCCCGAAGCACAGAGACTTATGGCTGATATGATGGGTGCTCCTTATGATAATGTATTCGTATTCGGTAATGCATCACTGCCCATCATGTATGATACTGTAGCCCGTTCTTACGCCTTCGGTGTGCTTGGTTCAACACCTTGGTGTAAGCTTGATAAGGTGAAGTTCTTATGCCCGGTTCCCGGCTATGACAGACACTTTAAGATTACGGAACAGTTCGGAATAGAGATGATCAACATACCTATGAATTCCGAAGGCCCTGATATGGAACTTGTTAAGAAGTATGTTGAGTCAGATGCATCTGTTAAGGGTATTTGGTGTGTGCCTAAGTATGCCAATCCTACAGGACTTACATATTCGGATGATGTGGTCAAGGCTTTTGCAGCTCTTAATCCCGCAGCCGAAGATTTCAGAATATACTGGGATAACGCTTATGCGGTACATGATCTGTATGATGATGATAAGGATGAGCTTCTTGATATCATTGGTGAATGTAACAAGGCGGGCAAGCCCAATATGATATTTGAGTTCTGTTCAACATCCAAGATCAGTTTCTCCGGAGCAGGTATTGCCGCAATGGCTGCATCCAAGGAGAATCTTGACTGGGTTAAATCCACAATGTCTGTTCAGACGATCGGATACGATAAGATGAATCAGTACAGACACGTGTTGTATTTTAAGGACATTAACGGAATCAGGGCTCATATGAGAAGACATGCTGATGTTATGCGTCCCAAATTCGAGACAGTACTTAAGCATTTTGATAATGAGTTATCTGAACTTGAAGGAATGGTTAGTTACACAAGACCTAAGGGCGGATATTTCATATCGTTTAATGCTATGCCCGGTACAGCAAAAGAGATTGTGTTTAAGTGTAAGGAAGCCGGAGTTACTCTTACAGGAGCCGGTGCGACCTATCCCTACGGTAAGGACCCTGAAGATTCAAATATTAGAATCGCTCCTTCGTTCCCTACAGTAGATGAGATGGATAAGGCTGCAGAGATATTTGTGCTCTGTGTTAAGCTTGTTACGATAGACAAACTTCTGGCATAAAACAGAACATACGTATCAAATTATGTTAACCATTAACGGAGAGCTGTATTTCAGCTCTCTTTTTTTAAAAAAAATATAAAAATTTTTTAAACAATATCTAGTGTACATAACTACATAGGTCAACGACATGTTGTGGAAAATGCCAATAAAGCCAGTAAATAAGCGCATTTGAGCCAAAATTCACCATTGCTTTTTGATATCTTCATGGGTATAATGACATAGTACGACTTCCCCATATAAGAGGGGCGAATAGGGGTTTTATAGGCAATGCAGAAAGAGATTGATTCTTTCATATCTTATTTACATAACGTTAAGAAGACTTCATCCAACACAGAATTGTCATATCAGAGAGATTTAAAGAAGCTTCGTGTATATCTTGAAGGACGCGGAATACGAACTGTATCGGATATAACGGAAGAAGCTTTGAAGGATTATGTTCAGAGCATGGCTTCTGAAGGATTTAAGCCTGCTACGGTATCCCGTAACATTGCTTCAATCAAGGCGTGGTTCCACTACATGATGAGCAACGGGATGATAACAAAAGACATCTCATTTACATTAAAAGCTCCCAAGATTGAGAAGAAGATACCTGAAGTAATGACACTTAATGAAGTTAATTCATTGCTTGATCAGCCTAAGGGTGATTCTCCCAAGGAGATAAGAGATAAGGCGATGCTTGAACTTCTGTATGCAACAGGCATCAGAGTATCGGAGCTTATAGGCCTTAAACTTAACGATCTTAATCTTCAGAGTTGTATGATCACGTGCAGAGATCTTCACAAAGAAAGAGTGGTTCCTTTCTCTGCAACAGCTAAGAACGCAATAGTAAGATATTTAAGCGAAAGCCGTGATAAATTAATCGGCGAGGGTAATATAGATACGTTATTTGTTAACTGCTCGGGTGTAGAGATGAGCAGACAAGGATTCTGGAAACTGATTAAGTACTACACCAAGAAAGCAGGAATTCAGGCAGATATAACACCGCATACATTAAGACATTCCTTTGCGGCACATCTGGTAGAAAACGGTGCGGATCTTAAGAGTGTTCAGGAAATGCTTGGCCACTCTGACATATCTACCACACAAGTGTATGTGGGACTTAATCACAATCATTTAAGAGATGTATATGCTAAGAGCCATCCAAGAAGATAGGATGGCTCTTTTTATATACATTAATAATATCTTAAGAGAATATATATCAATACTTCCTTGAATCATCTCCCCTACGGAATATAATAGAATATGAACCTGACGTATTGTCTCTAAGGAGAATGTAATGGACAAACTTGATAAAAACAAACAATTTATAATAGAAGCCGTAGTGGGACTTATTGTATTAATCACCCTTATTATATTTGCTGTATGGCTTATAGTAAGGAATAACAATAAAGGTGTCAATGTCGACAGAGAGGTTGCTTCTTATGAACAGCAGGAAGTAACCGATCAGGCGAATAATAACATCACTGAAGATGCAGAGGCCTTAAATACTAAGCCTGAAGAAGCATCTGTCACGGGCATTGATCTTACGGCCAAGGAAAGAGAGAAGAAGACTAAGGCTACGGGAGAACTGCCACAGGTATATACACCCGGTAATCCCCTTAACTGGACAGCGGATAATTATCAGATGGCAGAGATTGCCACTTGTTGGGATAATTATGAATTAGAAGCAGTATCAGATCTTATAAGACTTGAAAGAGTGCGTAAGATAACCGATTCCCTTAAGGGAAGCAATGATTATTACTATTACGGCGGAAGGGATGCAGACGGCAATCCTGAAGGTAAAGGCCTTGCAATCTATGCCGATAATACATATTACTACGGGGATTTTAAACACGGATTAAGAGAAGGTCAAGGCATGTGGATCAGAATATTCCCAGATCAACCCGGTGTCGTTAACGGTATAAGCGGAGTCACATGGCATCAATACTCGGGAGTATGGTCTAATGACTACCCTAACGGCGAAGGTCAGGAGAATATCCAATATGAAGATAATGCCGAGAATACAGAGTATGAATCGTTTGTAATCCAGAATGCCATAGGGTGTTTTGCAGACGGCTTCTATGTGGGTAATATGTACATTATGACCCGTGACGGAGATTCTACCATAGATTGGTACGGATCGGCTTCTAAGGGAGTATTTGAATACATTTCCGATAAGAAGGGGTATAATGGTAAGAGAGCTATTTGGAAAGCCGGCGAAGGATACACTACAAGCGAAGATGACAACTGCCGTTGGGTATATCCTAAGGACAATGCAGACTACGGAATAGCGGGACTTAAGAAGGCATAATACAGAGGCATAATATGGGCAATATAATCAGTTACGTAGAAGAGTACGGTAACAGAAGCATGAAGGAGCATCCATTTAACGAAGTGGATGCCCTTGTGCTATCACAGTTTATTTATCTTAAATGGGAGCATATTATCCCGGGACTATCAGACGGATGCGACGCCATCTCCATTAAGGATATGGATAAGAAGATGCACAAGAAGCATCTTCTCGGCGAAGTATTTATGGATGAGAGATATGAGAAGGATAATAAGGCTTTATTTAATGCGATGCTTGCAAGTAAGCGTTTCGGTGAATTAAGTTGTAATTATCGCTATGATACGATCGATGAGGAAGCAGAGACGCAGTTTTTCGCCATGACCGTATTTATTCCCGATACGCTTCCTATAGTTGTGTTTCGAGGAACAGATGAGACTTTGCTTGGCTGGAAAGAAGATTTCAACATGGCTTACAGGGCACCGGTTCCGGGACAGTCTCACTCATCCACATATATTAAACAGGTGGGACTTAGAATTAACGGAGAATTCATGACAGCAGGCCATTCCAAGGGCGGTAACCTGGCGGTTTATTCTATTCTTACGGCTCCTAAGGAGATTAAGGACAGGGCTGTAATGATGTATAATTTCGACGGTCCCGGATTTAACAGAGAGATAATGGAACAGTATGATTATCCTTCGATTGCATCAAGGATATTTAAAGTGGTCCCTGAATCATCCATAGTCGGTGTAATACTTGAAAGAGATGATAATTATAAGACAGTTACTTCGGATGCCAGGGGCGGTGCGCAGCATAACCCTTATACATGGTTGGTATACGAAGGGAGATTTGATTATATAGAGAATGTAAGCACGGCATCGAGGGTATTTAGGGATTCCATCACAGGCTGGATGGATCAGACCGACCCTGACAAAAGAGAGGTTGTATTTGCTACGGCCTATGAGATCCTTGCCGCTTCGGATGCATCTACAACCATTGAACTGACCAAGAAGACCGGCAGATCATCACGTAATATGCTTCGAGCAATGCTTGATGTCCCGGATGAGACATGGAACAAATTTAAGGAGAGCATGAAGGAATTCAAGATTCAGATATAGGTGTTCGCTTAGGCGAGAGATATGCTATAAGGACCAATGTGTAAATCGCGGCCGTTTTTTCATAAGAAGGTATTAAGTTACTTGCATTTATGTCCGATAATGATAATATAAGAGTATAGGTGAACTATGCGATTATAGCCAAGGATGGCGACTAAGAGCAAGGAGGTGCTATAATGAATTTCTCTACGAATAATGATTATTCTTTTCTTTTCGGCGGCACGAATTCGTCAAATGACAATTCGGGTTTCTCGCTGAATGATTACGCAAGCATCAAGAACGGTTCATACGGCAAACTCATGAAGGCTTACTACAAGGAGCAGAAGAATGAGGGTAAGTCTGCGAAGGAGGTTAAGGAGGAGACTCAGACTAAGGGCGCTGAGTATTCGGAGATTTCTTCGCTTGCGGATAAATTCGATAAATCTGTAAGCAAGCTGCTTAATTCTTCATCTGATCTGTTTGAACTTAAGGATAAGACGACAACAGATGAGAACGGAATTGAGACAACCACACAGGAATACGATATGGATTCGATTGTGGGCGCGCTTAAGGATATGGCTAAGAGCTACAATGAATTCATGAGCAAGGCTACGAAGTCCACCAATAAGAATGTGGCGCGTCGTGCCGAGAATCTCGTGGGTCAGATGACGGAATACATGAAGTCCCTTAGTAAGGTGGGTGTTAAGTTTGCTGACAACGGTACGATCTCAATCGATGAGGATAAGGTTAAGAAAACTGACGTTAGCGCGCTTAAGCGAGCATTCGGTGGAAGAGATTCAATGCTTGCGCAGATAAGTAATAAGGTAAGTCAGATTGGTACGGCGGCTACAAGCGCAGCCAATAATCTTAAGGGATATAATAAGTCTGCTAAGTATGCATCGGATTCAACAACGATTGGTAATCTGATCAACGGACAGGCATAAGTATGATCAGGCGGTACGCCTGTGAGAATTATGTAAGAACATAACAGAGTATAATAAGACCGACAGTATATGTACTGTGATATGTACCCTCTTTACTGGACAAACCAATAAGGAGGGTATTTTTATGCGCTACAGTTATGACTACAAAAGAAAGGCTGTTGAATTGTTTAGACAAG